>JAZRUG010000036.1:0-42109 GCA_045652425.1 Eubacteriales bacterium | reverse complement strand
TTCCGTATTCTTCTTCGTGTTTACATTTTTTACACAAGGAATATTGACTTCCACACTTGCTTCTATCTATCTCTATCCCCATCATTCATCACCAACCATTTCTTTTACAAGGTTGTCGATTAAGTCCTCAACTTCCCAAGTTTCAAAAATTCCGTCAATAGTAACCACTTCGGATTTTGCTCTCTCCGCAAACTCTCTTATTGCTTCGGATTTGATTCGATTAATGTCATCTGTACTTTTGTGCAATCCGTTCAGCTTCTCTATTTCTGCTTTCGGCATCACACATCCGTCACACGGGCAATGTATTTCTCCTCTTTGCATTTGACTGAATTCACAATAATGGCACTTAAGCATCAGAATCACCCACCGCTTCTTTGATTTTGTTTTTGATTGTTTCATATGGTTCGACACACCAAATACAATTAGTGTCATCATCGCCAATATAGATTTCGCATCCCCATATATCCCTGATGTGGCTAACATTAATCAATACAGGTTTGCCATCGTTTTGTTTGTTGTGTACCTCAATAAATCCTTTAATCATTTGCTTCATCCTTTCAAAAGTTTCTTAATTTTTCCGCATCAAGTTCTTTACATAAGTTGTGTAAATCCTTCGAAAGTATATCGTTATCGGATTTCAACCTCTCAATCTCTGCCTTTTGGCGGTTAGCTATGAGGAGTAAGCTTTTCATCAGGTCATATCGACAATCTGAAGCATACCGAAAAATATTATGCTCTCTTACGCATCCGAGACATCTTCCATTGGTGCAATATTCTGCCGCCTCTATAATCTCGTTATCTGTCATATTAATACCTCCTTTGAATTGCGATTTTATTGACATTCGTGCAACACAACTGAAATACCGCCACAAAACAGAATTTGTATTCGTTGCCATAATGTTAATTTAATGTCTCGCCCAACAGCGCCTTTTATATATGGACTGTCAGCTCTTATATATAAATAACCTCTGTAATCTGTGTAGTGTTTGCGTTTCCACACTTTAAATTTTCGCACAATCATTCTTATATCACCCTTTCTCAACTTCGCAAAGTAATTTCAACGCTTGTCGTTCGCAATATTTAGGCTCTGTGATAAGAAATACAGAATTTAAACCCCAATCATAAGAAGCAAAATCAACTCCAATTTCGTTAAAGGCTTTTTCTAATTCGCTATCATAATTCATAAGTTTTTCCCCGGCTTTTCTTCTTAATTTTATAAGGCGTTTTATATTCTTTTTCTGTTCTTGTGTCATACTCTCACTCCTTAAAATCGTTCTTTTCCGCAAGTTCCTTTTGCAACCGCTCAATTTCTTCTCTCTGCATTTCAATTGTTTCTCTCAGTTCGAAGATTATCTGCTGATATTCTGACACAGCATCTATCAAAGATTCATTCAAATCACGAAGGTCTTGAATGATCTTTTTTGAATCAGAGTTTATCCTTTTTAAAAATTTCATACCGTAGTCCCCTTCATCATCTTGTCATCCCATTTTCGGATCGTAGTCTTCAAATTTTTCACACATTCTAAAAATCCGCTTATTATTCACCCATCTTTGCAAAAGCCTTGTTCTCTTTGGTGCATTCGGCTTGTCATAAATCATGACATATGGGTCAAAGTCCATTTCTCGAAGCGTATAAACTCTGAATATATCTTCAAAAAAATTGGTATTGAAATTTGTTAGCATATAAACTCGGCGTTCACGCATTTTCTTTTTTCCAAGTTGTGCATATAGTTCTAATCCACGAAGCACCTGCTGTCTATTATCCATACTATCCCACGCAAAGTGAATCGTTTTAATTTTTATGGCATTCAGAGCTCTAATTACATTTGGGTTTAACAAGCGTGCATCCAATCCTTGCGTAAAATCAACCCACGCTCGACTTTGTGCCAACTGTTCGAATAACTCCATTCTATCTTTGCAAGCTGTAATATTCGGGTCCATAAGCTTTATGTATCTTTGTCCCTGCCAAAACTCTGATAGGTCAGCAACTTTGACTGAGCATAGCCCCTCTTTCTGACCTACAATACAAAATTCGCAATTTCTTGGGCATCCTCTTGTAAGGAATCCATATGCTGTATCTTTGGTCAACTCAGAATATATGGTGTAATCCGGATAAATATGCTCTACCTCGTGAGGCAATGTATTATCAAGTCCATAACCTGTCCCACCCTTGATAAGCTTATCGCAGTTTATTGGGTCGGGGATATCGCACGAATATGTATCGTCAAACACCTTTGACTTATATACAATGTCGTAGTGCTCCCAATCTGACCACCACCATTCAACGATATCTCCTTGTTGCTTATGCCAAGCGGAAATTTTCATGAGTGATAAATTCGGGAAATTATGTCCGTCAACATCAATCAATCCTATACGCATTATCCATAGCTCCTCATCATCTTATCAATCATCTGTTTTTCAACTTCACTTACCTTGTTCGGATCCTCGGGATAATTCCTGAAAGTAGACTTCTCCACATTACTCGGAAGTTTGCCCGAATTATCCTGCTTATGTCGTCTTTCCGATATCCGAAGCTTTGCATCTTCCACGGTCTTGATGTTGTCGCTCTCCCATGCATCAAGAATTTTCTCTATGTACCTTATCGACTTCGCATTATTCTTAACTGCTTCCACTATGGCAAGCGAAACAAGGGCGGCACCTTGAGCAGTTATGCGGTCTTTTAGGATGTTCACAGCAATTGGCGAAAGCACACCAATGTTTTGTTGATACACAGAAAATACTTTTCCTACTTCTGTGTCGGCAGGTGGTGGAGCGGATTCGCTATATATATTATTAATATTATATATATAATCTCCACCATCTGTATTATATAATTCTATATTTCTATCTTTCTTTAATTCTATAGGTGTTGTTGCTCGTTTGTTGCTCGTTTGTTGCTCTTTTGTTGCTCGTTTGTTGATTGGCAAATCTCCGTTCACTTCAAGCCCTTGTGCCACTTGGTTTTGAACCGTGTTATTTGTTTGTTGATATTTCGAAAATTTATTCAACGTAATAAGTGTGTGATTGGAAAAAGCTTTTATTTCAACCTCTCCCGATGCAGATAACTTTTTCAAAACCGTCCGCAATTGTTGAACCGAAATTCCAACCTCAGAGGCAAGCCCGACAAGACTTGTTATAGTCTGTCCAATTCCGATAACTTTGCCTTGCCATTTCTTCGCTTGCCAATTAACCGTCAACAACAAATGCATAAATACAAGCCTGCAGTTAATGTCCGAGTACCATTCCCACTCGGTAAATTTTCTGTATAATTTCAGCCACGTTTCCATTTGTTATATCTCACCTTATCTTCGCTCCAATCGGGATAAAACCGCTTCAAATAATATATAATCTCTTCCCGAAGCTTCATACGTTCTTCCGTGTTGTCGTACCTCCGATGACAATCACAACACAGTGTTACAATATTTTCCTCAATCCCCATGCCATTGTCCGACCGAGGTATCACATGGGCATTTGGCTGTCCATTGGGATCCCCACACAAGATGCAACAGTTCCATCCATCGAAGGAATCCCTTTCAGCCACTTTCTTTTTTACTTCCTGCGGAATTGATACCGCCTTTAATCTGTTCATGCCATCTCAAGTAGAGACTTTTCTCTCTCTGACAATACCTCTATTCCAAGGTCTTTTGCACCTTGCAGAACTCTTTCTATAAGGTCTGCCATCTGAACCGTGTCATACTGACTTGAACCGTAATAGCCAAAGACCTTTTTATGCCCGGGCTTGTCCTCTGAATAATCAATCACATCGGCAAACCAACCTTCTCCGTGACCTTTCCAAATTTGCTTAAAATGATCGATTTCCTCGTCCTTTATATCAAATTGATAAAAGTTGTCGGTCTCTCTTATTGCCATTCTGTAGATGTCATTTTTGTCAGCCTTGGTTAGCTCTGCAATCCTCCCGCATATCTCCCACATGAAGGCGTTGCTTCGAAGACTTCTTTTGCTCTTTGGCTTGTCAACCTCAACGGTCAGCTTGTCAATCTGTTTTTCCTTGACCGTCAAAATCATCTGCCGAGACTTAACAGGACTTCCGATCACATCAAATTTCAAACTGTACTTATTGTCCGCAAATTCTAACCGGGGATTTCTTACATCAATTTTGGCTATCATTTCTTACCTCACTCGGATTCCCATAAAAACCATGCTTAGTGTCCACACCGTCTTTAACTGGTGGCTTGTTGCACTTGAACTCATGTAAATTAGAAACAAGAGTTAACTTGCCATCTGCCGTCTTACCCCAATACGCTGACTGTATCTCCAATTCCGTAATTACACCGTCTGTAACTTCATAATTCATTACATGAAAAGTTGCATTTGTTGCATATTGGTTTTTTTCTGTGTTCTTGCAATATACCCCTACCTTGTCGGCAGGAACACGAAGGAAAGGAGCAGTGTACAGTTCTCTTCCTATTCCCCAGTTAGTTCCTGCTCGCTTGAAGGAGTCGGATGCTTCAGACTTTTCTTTTTCCGTGTACCCTTCAGTTCCGCAGTCGTCTTTCCACACCCATTCTCCCGAATCAGTTCGAATTCCTATTGAGCAGTAAAGATTCCCCTTGCATTCATAGTGCTTCCTTTGCCATCTGTCGGGTCCCACACACTCATCAAGGATATTCATATCGCATCGGGAATCCTTGTAAAGAAGAAGTACGCAGTATTTCTCGTTAATCTGACTTACTCTGACTTTTACCTCGTCAGCTCTTAAAGCTCTAAATTCAATCATTCGTCCTCGCCTCTTTTATTATATAGAATTCTAATATATTCTTCTTCCTCAGTTACCTCTCCGCCCATTGCCCTAATGGCACACTTAAGGTTCTCAATCAGAAGTTGTTGAAATCTTTCGATTCTGCGGTGTAGATTGTGAATGGCGAAACCACCAATTATATAAATCAAAGTACTTATCATCCAATATATCCAGTATAACATTATTTTTCCTCCTTTTCCGAAATTTGTATTCCAAGTAATGAGCAGACAATTTGGGCGGTTTCTGATGAAAGACCAAGGCTATCAAGCTCACCACTCAAATAATATTTGTCTTTTCTTATAAAATCCTGAATTATTCCAAACCTCACTTCCAATTCACATAGTACTTTATATTCTGCTTCGTTAATTGCAATAGGCATTTCCAACATCCTTTCTTTTTTATGCAATACATTTTTTATATTCTTTTCTTATGAGTTCAAAAAAATCATCTTCGCAACCGTCATCAGTGCAATAATAACAACCGTCAACTTCGTATGCATGGTCGTCCCAAATAGGCTGACCGCACGATACACAAACAGGTCTTTCTCTCTCTGCACGGTCACACTCATCATCATATCGTTTAAAACTTTTGTAAGGCATTTTTCTCCTCCTTCAGCGCATCCCAATTTCTTTTCAGCTCCGGAAAGTCTGTCATTTCATATATTTGCCGTTCCGCCTGTTGCATCCGTGTTTCCTTTTGCCTTTGAACCACATCTGCCGCCGAACCGGGTATAATTACATTATCCATAAGAACCTCACTTGACTTTTTATTTTTTGTGTGCTATAATTGAAGCACGTGTTGATTCTACTTTTATTCGAAAGAAGTCCCTTATGCCACCACATAGGGGCTTTTTTCATTTGCTTTGGTATAGGCACTGCATCACCGCTACACCTAACATGCAAAGGATAATAAGCATAAGCCTGGCGAAGTATCCCATACCGTTATCAATATTACTTGCCAAGGATATTGCCGTTAGCATCAACGTGAATCCGAGGCTTGCCTCTATACGTTTTACGATTTTCTTTCGTGATCTTTTCGACTTCATCTTCATATTTAACAACTTCTAACACTCCCTTTGTCCCTAATTTTTTTAATTCGTTAAGCTTGGCTAATGCACCTTTGTATGTTCTTTTAAGTGCTTTGTGCACGTCTCGAATGTACGTAACATTATTTTCTTTGGTAATATAATGCAGATAACTTACCTTAACTTCTCCGTTAAGTAACTGCTTATCGCGTCTGATTATATACTCTTTCGGAGTTACCATATTTTCGCAATTTCCTGTACATTTTTGTTTTCTGCAACTAAGACATATCTCTATTTGCGGATTCTCGGTTTTCAGATAGAGAAAACTATCATCAGCCTTTTTCACTTCATCACCTCCTAACTCATCTCCCTCGCAAGTGTTGCCTTGCTCACCATACCGTGAACGTTAAAGCTAAACCACTTTGCGGCTGTTTTTCTGTGAATCCCTAAAAAGACCCCGACCTCGCTCTTGTTCAGAAGCTCTTGGTTCGGGAAAGCTTCGTTCAACCTTTCAAGGTTGTCTCTGTAACTCGGTTTTTCTCTTGGCATTCGCTTTCACTCCCTCCCGATAGAAATTCCAAGCTTTTGTTAATATAGACACCGCCTCGCCAACATTGTGAGGCAAAATCGGTGTTCCTATCATTCCATTTTCATCATCTTCGGGTTTAATTATAGTTGTGTTTATGTCTGCTGAAATCATTATGTTGCATTTTTTACAATGAAGTTTTACACAAGATCTTCCGTAAATTGGTAGAATAACCTCTAAAGGTACATATTGATGACATGTCGGACAACTGTATTCAATATGGCTAACACTTTGTTCCATTGTTTTTTGAAACCGCTCGTTTGACAACTTTTTTATTTTCATTCAATCACCCCACCAATTCATCTTTTGAAACACCAAGCACATTGCACATATCTGCATACACTGCAAGTGAAGGCTGTTTTTTACCATTCACCATATAATGTACAAATTGTTCGGAAACTCCGATTGCATCAGCAAGTTTTCTGTTGTTAAGCCTCTGCTTGTCCATGAGTTTTTTAAGCTTTTCCGTGTTAAGCATATAATCTTCCTTTCTTGACTTTTATTTGTAAATGTGTTATAGTTAAGTCAGTTCCTTAACTTGGTTAAATTATAGCACGAATAATTCGTACTTGTCAACGATAAAAGTACGAGTGTTTCGTACTTTTGTTAACAACAACCAAAAAGGAGAGTTTAAATTATGGAAACATTAGCAATAATATGCAATTTACTTAAAATAAAAAAACTTAAACAAAAAGATTTAACCGATTATATTGGATTGTCCAAAAACAATTTTACCGATTGGAAATCTGGGAAATCAAACTCATACATTAAATATCTTCCGCAAATATCCGAATTTCTTAATGTATCGGTAGATTATCTTCTTGGTAGAGAAGAAACACAAAAAAAGGCTGACACCCTAACGGACATCATCCTTGATTTGAGAAGCAATTCTGATTTGCTTGATGTGGTTCAGAATCTTCGGACCTTATCACCCGAGGATCTGAAAGCAGTTAATTTATTTATTACTACTTTTAAGAAGTAATTGGTAAATTATTTCAATTAACTCTTCATCTCCACATTCCTTAAGCATTCTTGTTATTTCCTGAATTAATAATTTGTTCATTAGTTTTTCTCCTTTGTGTTTGATGGGGAAATAGTATAATAACAAATTTAATTTATCAAGATTCAGATTTGTGAAGACTGAAAAAACAAAATAAAATATGACATAACGGAGAATAAAATTTTATGCCATTCACCAAAACAGCCCAGCAAATGGGCATAAATCACGAACTTTTAAAACGCTTAATGCAAGAAAAAAATTTGACCCCTGCAGAAATAGAAAGAAGGAAAGGCGTTCCCGAACAGACTGTCAAAAATATTGTAGGCGGTAAAACAGGGAACCCCGGAATTGAAAATCTCGCACCAATATGTGAAGAACTTGGCATCCCGATTGAGGATGTTTTATTTTCCAATAATAAAGAAATAGAAACAAAGGTTATCAAAGAGGATCCATCAGCGCATAACCTTAAGGAAATGTATGAGTTTCAAATTTCAATCCTTAACCAAGCTCATTCAACAGAAATTAATAATATTCGTGAACATTATGAGAGAGAACTTAAGGCTCACGATAAAGAAATGAGCAATATGCGTGAACATTATGAGCGTCAACTTAAAGAGAAGGAAACTCACTACGAAAAATACATATCCGTTATCGAAGCCCAATATGAAAGACGACTTACCGATAAGCGCGAGCATATTGATACGATAATGCTCGACAAGAAGTGGTTTCGCCTTGCCGCAGTAGTTGGCGTCGTAGCTGTGCTGACGATTTTCTTCTTTATCGAGTTCGCCACACCCGGTCACGGATGGTTTACCTTTGGAGAAGGTTCGACAGCTCCGGCACTTGGATTTGTCGTAACAACAATAATTATCGTATTGATTGCATTTGCAATAAAAAAAATAAAACCTGCAAAAGAGACAGAAAAATGAAAAATTTATTAAGCTTCTTATTATCTTTAATTATGGCGTTCTCCATATTGGGCTGTTCAACACAACTAAAAACGCTACTAAAGAAGAAATAGAAAAAGCAGTTGCCGTAATTGAGGCACTGCTTGGAAAATGAGGCATACGCAATTGGATAATGTCGTAATCAGAATTATTGATTTGCCAATCTGTGTAAAAGGTGTGACAGTTCCGCACTCCGATGGAACATATAACATCTTCATCAACGCACGATATCCGATTGACATTCAGCAAGACACACTAAAACACGAACTTAAACTTGTAGAAAACTTTGATTTCGATAATTTCGATTCCATTCAATTTATCGAACAAAGGGCAAGTAATTTTTAAGGAGACATAATGAAAAAGCTTAAATTTATACTTTCATTAGTATTAACATTTTTACTATTGTTAACTTCTTGTACATCAAAAACCAAAGAATTAAATGAGAAATCCGACTTATCAAGCAATCAATCCGCAGAAGAAAAAGTTGACGATGTAATCATAAATAATATGACCAAGTATAACAATGACCGCAATGAAATAATGAATGAAATTTTCGCACAGCATAAGCCAAGCGGAAAAAACCCCGACTTCACAGAAAAGTATAACGAAAACGTGTATAAGTTCGCCGATGCTTTGGCTAAAGAAAAAAATTCTAACGGTAAATGGACCATTGCCAATGATGGTGCGAAGTGGATGAATTTAGTTCAAATGCTTGACCCGGAATATCGGGACGACTACATTCGTGGCAAATCCATAATGGCTACATTTGACGATGCAAAAAAAGCCAGATTAGCTATGCTTATGGATGATATGATATCCGATGAAGTGAAGGTCATGCTTGCAACGGAATCCACTGCCGAGAAGTACACCATATTTTTAAAGCATCATAATGTGCCTGCCTCAATGTGGCTTTCCGTAAAAAACAAATATGACACGGTTAAATCTATCGAGGTTCCCGGTGGTGCTGACATAACCAAAAAGCAACAAGTGTGCGATTACATTAACAGTCTTAAGATATCCAACGATGAAAAATCTGCGTTATACCGTGCTTGCGGTTATGAGGATGCAAGCGTTTTTTCACTTGAATATGTTAATTGGCAATATGTATATGATGATGGTACTACAACAACAAAACATCTCAACCAACGTGCAGAATCATATGTATATGTTACTAAAACAGGTTCGAAATTTCACAGCAGCTGGTGTTATTATTTGAATTCCACTGTCTTTTATATGCTCAGACAAGATGCAATAAATTCGGGATATACACCCTGCTCTCGATGCTATCCATAGAGGTTAATATTATGAACATAACTCAACGAAAAGACGGCAGGTGGCAAAAAAAAATAACCCTGCCCGATGGAAAAACGAAATATTTCTATTCTAAAGAAGACACGGCAAAAAAAGCTGAAAAAGATATCACAAATCAGCTAATTAAATTTCAAACTATTCAAGAAAACGGAAATGATTTTGCTGTGATTGCAGATTTATGGAATACTGAATATAGAAAAAAAATAACGGATTTAAACTATAAAAAATCCACAAAAGCATCATATGATAAAATTATTGAAGCATTTGGTAAAACGCCTATTTTAAAGCTTACAGTGCAAGATATTAATTTATATATTAACAAACTGATTCTTCAAGGATATTCGAAAAAAACAATATCGACACAAAAAAGCATATTAAATATGATATTTTCATTTGCTATTCTAAACGGTTATGCAACTTATAATCCTTTGCATGATTTGCGCCTTCCGTCCAATCTTCCCAAACAAAAAAGAACAATACCTTTAACAGACGAATTAAAAAAAGTAAATTCTCATTACGATGGCTTTGACTTGTTACCATTTTTTATTTTGAATACCGGGTGCAGAAAGTCAGAGGCATTAGCGATAACAGATAAGGATATCGATTTCGAAAAAAAAATAATAAAAATAAGAAACCATGTAATACATGACGGAAATCAACCGGTGTATGAACCCGTCTTAAAATCTGATAACGCAGAACGCGATATTATTCTTCTTGACAGACTCTTGCAAGTTCTTCCTCGAAATTTTAAAGGATTCCTTTTTAGCATGGATGGAAACGGAAAAAAACCACTCACAAAATGTGCGTTTGATAAGCGATGGACAAAGTACTGCACCAAGTATAAAATTAAGATTACTGCACATCAGCTTAGACACGGATATGCTACCATGCTTTTCGAAGCAGGAGTTGATGTTAAAGATGCGCAGGAACTTATGGGGCATGCAGACATAAATCTTACACGACAAATTTATACTCATATTCGAAGTGAGAGAAAAGAACAGACCGCCAAAAAGTTGAACGAGTTTTCTTTTTGATGTCAAAAAGGTGTCAAAACACTTGTAACATGCTTAATTACTGCGTTTTTATCAGGTTCAAGTCCTGTCACTCCGACTTAAAACAAAAACCGCTTGAATACTGCTAAATACAGTAGCCAAGCGGTTTTTGTTTGTTTTTTTGTATCATTTTGTGGCACTCTTTGGCACTCTCTGACACCCAAAAAAGGTGTCAAAAAGATGTCAAAAAGATGTCAAGCTCGGTCGAGTTCTCGCATACACTGTTCGAGAATGCGTTTGTCGCCATCGTTAGCAACTCTCATCATCTCGCCAAGCTGTTTCATCATGTGGTCTTTCGACTGGTCATGACTTATCATATAAGACATATCTCTTGAGCGTTCTTCTGCTTCAGAGTATCCGCTTTCACGGGAATATCTTCCCATTGAATCACGTCTTGCGCCGGCTCCTCTTCCTCTTCTGTATGAGTTTTCTTCGTCATAAGAGTCATACGAACCGTAGCTGTTGTGGCTTCCGCCCTCTTCAAGCATTTTTATTTTGTCGAGATTTTTGATCGTGTCGGTAAGTTTCCACACATCGTTGAGAATGTCCTCATTAACTTTGCTTATATTCTCGTAGCTTTTAAGTTCTTCGCACATAAGCTTTTTAATTTTATGTATGTATTCCATAATATATCTCCTTCCTTATGCCACACGGTCAATTATGATGTTGGCATTAACCACATCTATATCCGTAGTCGCACTTGTATTTCTGATAGAGATTGTGTCGCAACATCCGCAAGGCAACTCAATAAATGTCTCAAATCCGACATTCCAAAAATCACCTATTGCCGCAGGTGTAGCCACAGCAACTGCATTTCTTAAAACTTCGCCATTCTGAACAAGCGAAACGGAGATTGGTTCGACCGTTCCACCTTCAGCGATAGCGATGTTCGCATTGAAATGCACTTTATAAATTGCTTTACATCCGGTTCCTTTGATTCTGAAGATACCGGAACTGTCATTATGGGATATTAATCCTTTTTTGCAAGCTCTGTTGCCGTTGAGAAAAAGCACGTTTTCGTCTGCCGCAACAGTCTGCACAGTAGAATAGCTGTATTCAGCCGGCATAATTATCTTCCTTTCTAACAAAAAATTTAAGCGACAGAGATATTGCACCCTGTCGCTTAGTTAACATTATCGGATTTCTCCGAACATTCGCAAGGCGCGAAAGTAGTTCTAATATTTAATTAGAAATTGGCACACCCATTGTTGCATCCCACACCGTAGGATGCGGCAAATGGATTGCAGGTAATGTATGCAGGAACAGGGCAAGGTCTTAACTCGTTCACAAGATACTGATTCTGTTTAGCCTGAGAAGCCGCAAGACGAAGAGCCTGATTTTCATCACGCAATGTCTGTGTTTTCTCGTTATTCATGTAATCAATAATTCTGTCACCGAGCTTGTCAATTGCCTGAAGCGTATTGCAGTTATAAGCCTGCGCATCAAATCTGCTCTGCATATTCATTTTTTCAATATCACAGCAACAATCTGAAATTCTTCTGTCAAGAAGATTGGTGTTCATAATGCCCTGTGTAGTGCCGTCTTTAATTGCACCCTTCACATCACAGCAACATTCGGCAAGCTGTGCCGAAAGATTACTTGCGTGCTGTGCTCCTTGATAACCAAGTGTGCAAATAGCATTATCAAGACTTCTGAAATTCTGATTAATAGTGTTGTTAAGAGCATAGGTGCTGTCAGCAAGACCGTATGTCTGTTGGTCAAGCTTTGAAATCAAAGTCTGCTGATCAACAGCGGCTCTTACATCTGCCTGTGTAGCACACGGAGCTCCGCATCCGCCCTGACCGCCAAAACCGCCAAAGCCTCTGCCCCCGTATCCAAACAAAATGAGGAGAACTATCCACGCCCAATCGTTTCCGAAGAAATTACCATTACCGTTGTTGCCGGTTACTGCCGCAATATCTGCAGCAGATAAGGTTGAACCTTCGTGCATCATATTAGCACTTCCTTTCTTATTATAATTAATATATTGCTAAACCGTGCGCACAGTTAAAGCCTATTTAAAAAGTTGATTTGCAATCTGTTGAGCATACCCAAGATTTTGGTTTAGCCATTCCTGCGACATCTGCCCGGAATTAAGAAGCTGTTGCACCTGTTCTCTTGGATTCGCAATGCTGTTTTTTAGCTCCATTGCTTGAGATTTAAGTTGAGACATCATATTATTTGTTCCCGTCTGATTATATAAAGGGTTCATAATTATTCCTCACTTTCAATTTTTTCAGTCAAGGCATTAACCTTGGCTGTTAATTCTTCAAACTGAGCCTTAGAAACAAAATTTTCACCACAATTACATTTATGTTCCTTTGCACCGGTTCTCTCAACAAAATCAAGAGTACGCATAGTGGGGATTCCCGTTCCGTCCGCTGTCTTTACATATATAGTTGAACTTTCAGAATCCCACAAAACCACCGTACAATTCGGAGCAACAGGATATCCTTTAGCCCCTGCCTCACCTTGCACCCATATCATATCTCCTGTTGGTCTTCCCATTTGCACAGGCATTTGATTCTGATATGGTTGCTTGTACCCGTTTAACATATCAGTAATAACTCCTTGGCCATAATTAGGGGAAAAATAATTATTTGCATACATCATTCAACTCTCCTTGTATAATAATATATAGGTTGCTCATTTCCACTGTCCCAAGCATCACAGTATTTGCCGTCAATAACCGCCACTGCGTGTGTTCCTGTTCCAAGAACATATATTCCGCTCGGATGGTCCCGGCAAAAATCCTTCACCGTATAGCAGTCAGGACATTCATCGGATATTACTTCTCTTGCAAATCCTTGCCCTTTAAGGTACGTTCCCCACACATGGTTTGAGCTTGGCAAGTCACTCATCATATATCCTTGGATGCACAAGCACAAAAACGTTTCTCCCCACGATTTGTTTGTAGCTTGCGAGATTGCTCGAATAACGCAGTCGCCTACAAGTTTTTTATGTGGGTTCGGATTTATCTCGTTATACATTTTCTTCACCTTCGAAATTTTATACCCTAATTATGGCATAAAAAATTAGCGTTTACGTGACAAATTTACGCCACATAAACGCCATTTTTATATTTCTTTAAGTATTTTGTTGACAATAGATTTTAACCGTCTTGAAACAGTTCGGTCAGACATAGATAGCTCTATTGATATTTGTATCACGCTTTTGCCTCGTCTTCGGAGTTCGAAAACTTTGAGTTCTTCCTCCGTAAAAGGGCACACTTCCAAAAAGTGTTGGTATTCCGCGTGAGAAAAATCGAATCTGTTCATCAGAGGTTAACGACCTTTCGCACGAAACTTTTTCTTCAATCGTTTCATAACATACATCTCCTTTATCCGTTACCGCATCATACACGATATATCCCAATAAGGATATAATTATGATGCACAATATCAGTATAACTGAAATAAATCTTCTTTTTATTATTCTTAATACATCAGTCGCTATATTTTCCGTTTCTCCTCCTCCGATGCATTTGCATCCGTCACAAGTTTTCATGTTATCCTCCCAAATATACCTTAATCACAAGTGCTATAATGCCACCCGCGATTGCCAAAGTCAACCAATTATTAATCTTCTGTGAACTTACAAGAAGCTCAATTCGCTTATCATCAGTCGCAAACTTTTTAAGCATACTCTGTTGAGTCGCGTCACAGTCAGATTGCATAACATATCGGTCGTCAAATACCTTTTTGAGTTCCGTTATATCTTCATGTGTAATCATCAGACTCCCTCCTTATTAACCGTCATATTACAAGCCTTATACGCAAGCCAATAAAGGTCTTTGTCTTTGTCAAGGAGAGTAAGCCATAATTTGGAATCTGTCATGATTCCTCTGTGGTTAAGCTCCCACACAATGTCGTTTACGGTCTCAAGCTTTGTCGTTCTTTCTTTGTTGACCGTCATGTTTGCAATCTTTCTTGCAAGCCAGTATGCGTTTGTGTCAGACACGCATTTCACATTCCAAAGTCCATGATTTGTCAAAATGCCTCTCTTTGACAATTCGGTCACGATTTCAGGGGAGTGCTCAAATTCACTACGTCTAATGGCTGTTATGTCGCCAAACGGAAAGTTTTTGCCGGGGCAAGCCGTAGAATTAAAGTCTCTGTGCTTTTTAACCGTTGCATCAGGAAACTGTTCCACCAAATAATTAACAAGCTCTGCGCCTGCATTTTTTTGCTTTTCGCTCATGGTTTCTGTTTCAAAGTTGCCCTCAAAGCAAACGCCAATACTCACGGAATTATAATTTGTGCACTGAGCTCCAGCCGTATCAATTGGTCTGCCTCTGAACACTTCACCGTTTTTGCGGACAACAAAGTGATATCCTATGCCCGCCCAACCGTTTGAAAGATGGATGCGGTGAATATCTTCAGCACTTCCGTTGCCTGCCATGTGGTGAAGTATGATATACTTGGTTTGGGTTCGCTTGGAAAGAGAGTTTTTCCACTTATAATTGATTTCATTTATCTTCATCAATATCCTCCCCTTCCGAAAACCTGCGCCATAAATCTTTAAAGGTGTTAAATCCGTTTTCTGCAACAAATGCTACAACAAAAGAACCTACTACCGACAAGCATATGCTTGCTCCGTTAAGCTCAACATATCCGTTAGAGCTTGCGGTAAACAATGTCATAATCATTACAATTGCCGATACCATAATGCACCACAACTTTGTCGGCAAAGGAATGAAGCCTTTTGTAAACTGAACTATTAGACTAACGATAAATGCAATAGCCATAATTACACCGCAGAGCATCCCTGTATCACTTATTATTCCCATTATTACCTCTCCTTTACGTTTTTAATTTAATTATCCATCTACGCAGATTATAGCATAGATGGATAATTAAATGTCAGTGAGTTAATATTTAGTTACATCCACAAATCCAATGCAATCAGTGCCGATTGTAGCTCCGTTTCCGCTCTTGCCTTTAAGCAGATTTTCCGCAGTTGTCCACTTGAGTGTACCTGCAGGCATTCCGCCCGATTTGTTTTCTGTGTAATACACAATGTTACCGTCAACACCTTCAATGTAGATTACATGACCTGCTGTCTGACCTGTTGCCGAAGTGCCGACCTGATAGCACACAAAAATATCTTGTCTGATATTAGCCACAGTGGGGTCAAGCTTTGCACTGTCTTTAGCGTTGGCATAAATTTGGTTTGCATTTCCGAGTGCAGGGACATTAGCACCTGCAATTTCATATGCTCTTCCTCTTGCATACCATACGCATTGACCTGCATCAGCATCATTGTTAAATGTGCCGCCCCTTGTAAAGCCTTCAGATTTCACGTTAGATATCACTGTTCCAGTTCGCTCCCTCAATTTGCCTCGCATCACTGTTCCGTCATACACATAACTCCAATCAACATACTCAAGAGGTTTGCCTTTAGGTGATTCTGAATAATCCTTATATCCACACGCCCTAAACAGTGCCGACTTTTGTTCATTCGAGAGTTTAAGTGAATTAATGTAGTCACATACCTGCTCTTTTTTTGTGATGTCTGCACCCGGCTTTTCGATTGGATTTAACGTGTCATATTTGTTTTTTACGGCAAGCCACACTGAAGCAGGCACATTATGATGCTTTAAGTGAACATCATAATTTTTTTCAGTCGAGTTTCCTATCAAATATACTTTAACCTCATCACTAATATTATCATCAACCAAAAGCTTAAGTCTTGATTTTTTTGCATCTTTTTCTGTTGCCATGATACCCCTGCCTTTGAGATATTCCACCCTCTGCTCCGGCTGAAGCTGTTGCATAGTATACACCCATTGCGGCGCATCGTTCGCAATAAGAAATCCTCCGTCAGAATTTTTTTCCATAGCTTCATATTTTGCAAATTCATACAGCGAATCCATATAAGTAGTTGAAAACTCATAATTATTTGAATTTGGCGTGTAAATATCAAGCATGGAATTGATAAGATTGATTCGGTCTTCGTTATATTGTTTTCGATTATCTTTCGGAATATCATCTTCACCAAAGCTTTCTGCTTTTGCTTCTTTGATCATATACTTGTATCCGTCTGACGTTTCAAATCCGTTTTTAAGTCCGGTATCCATAAGATATCCGTCAACTATGCTTTCTTTAGCTTTGTCTTCGGCATAATCTCTTGCTTTGGAAAGCAATGATATTTTATCATCGTCAGAAAGTCCTTTGTAATAATCGGACGATATAACCTCTTTAAGCTTCTCATAATATGTCTGACCTGCAATTTGTGAGTATTCTGTGTACTGTTCAGCCGACAAATCAATTCTTTCGCCGTTTGCTTGAATATATTGTTTTTGCTTTCTCGGAATAATATTTGAAGCCTTGTCCGAAACTCCATAAAGTCTTGCAAGTTCTTCGTCAACCACACTTGACTTAATGGATTTATAATATCCGGGAGAAATAAAGTTTTGAATTGCTCTTGAAAAAATATTTCCTTCTGCGTTTTTCATCACTTCACCTTTGACGTTAACCGATGGTTCGAGGTTATCTGAAAGTCCGGGCATTGCCGCCATAAATGTATTAAGATATCTTTGGAATTCTTCGGGAACCTTACTTGTTTTATCAACGTAATAAGTATTACGCTTTATTGGGTCTATTGTTTTTGTAAAAGCCTTAAGAGCAGACGGAATGTATTGTGCAAACCACTGCCTTGGTAAAGCTTTAACAAAATTCAATATCATTCCAACATCATCCTCAGCATACTTTGCTTCTTGGAATGCATTGGTTAATCCTTGAAGCATGGACATATCAACCAACGGTCCGAGCATATCGGGCATTGCAGATGCAAGAGAAGCCACAAAGTCAAATGCATCCGAAATTTCAAGGTCGTCATCGTCAAAAGCCTTTGCCAAATTATAACCCATGAACAATGGCATTGAAGCAGGGGACAGCCAATCTATGGTATAGGTAAAGCCGCCAATCTTCAAAGAATATGTCTGCTCCCCAAACAGTTTGTTTTTAAGTGCAGTTTCTTCGTCATCGTTTCCGCCGGAAATAAATCCTTTTGCAAATCCAAGCATACCAATAAGAAGGATTTGCGTTCCTGTAAAACCTTGTGCCAAAGTGTCACACCATTGAGCCACGGAAATATTACCGTTTTTTACATCGTATAAACCTTTAGTCAACCCTTTAATCAAACTGTATGGGGAATACTCAATACCTCTGCGAAGAATGTTAACAGGCGTTTTCTTAAATGGTACAAGTGCATCCGTGAAAAATCCAAACAGCGGGCTTATTTTGCTCACTTGATTAAGTGCCGCCGCCGCTTTTACATTCTCGCGAAACGTTGCCCTCTGTGCTTCTGACATTGCATACTCTCTTGCCTTACGCAAAGTTTCTTCGCTGATTGTATCAACATTTATATTGTTTGCCGCAAGGTAAGATGTCAGTGCGTTCTTATAATGCCGTTTGCTGAATATCCAGTCTTCAGCTTCAAGGAGCGCTGAATTAAGTTTTGAAGCAGATTCAAGAACACCCTTATTAATAACATTTTCTACACGCTTACCAAGTCTTTGCACCCATTCACGTTTTGATTCAAGCATTCCGTCGGCAATCGCTCGGCTTACTTTGTTGTTATAAAGCTTTGACCACCAATGCTGTGAGAAGATTTTTCTTTTGCGGAGTATCTCATGGGACGACATCACATTAACTCCCGAACCGCCGTCAAGACTTCCGCTTCCTTGGATTGCGCTTCTTAATTCCTCAACATCCTTCATGGCAAATTGATATAGCTTGTTGTTCTTTTTACGCAAGCTTTTAAATCTCCACGAAATATTTTTACTTCTTGAATCAAGTCCTTTAAGCTTCTGTTGTTCAAAATGTTTTGCAGCTCTTCCGAGAGTTTGCTCTGTCATAACAGCCATAAGGTTTTTATGCATGGTTACAAGTGCCATAGCCGCATTTGATGCCATATTTTTTATGTGTGTTCTCGGATTTGAAAGCATTGCAAAATATCTGAATGCTCTTTCCTTTTCCCATATGGTGGCAGGAACTTGGTCTGCAATCTGTTGAGAAATCTTTTCAAGGATAACCTGTGATTCGGTTTTTGTGGTTCTGCCAAGAGTTTCGTCAAGAATAGCACCGCCGTATTCCTCGATAACTTTCACATCAATATCAATTTTTACCTTTGGTGTTCCGTCTTTGTTAAAGCCAAACTTTTCGTTGACGACTTCTTGCATTCTTTCGATGCCTCGTTTTAAGCCAACCATTTCAAGGTTAGCAGCCTTTTCACCTTTGGGCTCATGCTTTTCTGTGGATTCTCGTTTTGCTTTGCGGGCAAGATAATTATTCCATGCAGTGTAAAAGTCAGCCTTTACATTATTGGCGTCTTCTATTGCCGCATTAAGTTTTTCAGCCCATTTTTTCGCTCGGTTTTGAGCACTTGACAATTTGGAAGTCTTATCTTTGTAATACGTTTTATACATTTTGGTTTGAGATTTTAGCGAATCAATTTGATTCACCCAATCAATATATTCCAAGCGTGCTTTTTCATATGCTTCTCTGTACTCACTCAATTTTTCTTCAGCTATAGCGGCACGCTTTTGAGCATTATCTGCCATTTCCTTTGCGGCTTTTGCAAGATTTTTAGCTTTGGTAACGTCCTTTTTTCTCTGAACAGCATCGTTGTACTCATTCATTGCCTCGTTATATGCAACCTCTGCCTCGAGCATTTCGTCTTCAAGATTGCCGTATTCCGATTCAATTTTTTCAAGTCTGCTTTTTGCGGTCTCGGTTCGATTCTTTAAGCTTTTGATTTGCTTCTTCATTTCTTTGAATTCAGAATTTGAATCGTCAAGCTTTTCAATTTCAGCTTCCAATTCAGACGATGCTTTGTCAAACTCACTCTGAAGATTATCCATCTCAGATTGAGTATATATTTTCTTCTGTTTTTGTTTAAGTACAAAGTCTAAATCGGGTTCTCCCTGAATAGAAGCAAACCTTACCACTTCATTCCAACCCTCGTCAATCATGTTGTCGATTTCTTCTTGCGACATATCGGGTACAAACTTCTTAAGCTTTTCGGAAACCTTGTCTTTCGCTTTGCGAGTTCGTTCCTCAGATTCCTTTATCTCTTTGTCTTTAGCCTTAATGTAATCTTCTCTGAGTTCTTCATCAACTACGATTCTTTTTGCGGTCTTACCACGTTTGCCCTCATGACGATTTTTTATCAATTGCATTTTGCCAATCATATCATCAACAACTTTGTTTGCATCCACGCCCGGAAGTTTCTTTATTATAGAAAATGCTTGAAGCACCTGTGCATGGTTTGTTGATATCATAGGCAAGGTTGTTATAAGCTTTATATAATTGTCCGTGTCGCCTCTTTTTTGAGCTTCAACAATAAGCAAATCTGCCTCTGCAATGTTTATAGGCATAATTCTTTTATCAGATTCAGCCCACGCAAGCCATCTTATTATTGCGTTTTCATATCCTACAGCATCAATATTTGCTTGTGCTCTGCGAAGCAATTCATCATTGGACACAGGATGATATGTAACTGCTTTATCCCCTCGCAAAATCATTTCCGCAAGAGTGTTTGCACCTTCTCTCGAAACAACTTCCGATTCTATCTCCGTTGCAGCATGTTTTCTCACTGCCTTTTCATCGGACACAGCTTTAGGAATGTTTACATCGGATGACTTGTTAATCTTTCCATACTTCTCAACAAGCTCATTAAGCTTTGCCTGCACCTCTGCATCGAGGTTTAAAACAGGAGGAATGCTTATTGAGGCTTTGGAGACTTCGGATTCGGTGTCTATTTCGGGTTTTGATTTTAAAACTCCTGTTTTTTCTTGTATGTCATAGAGATTTTTGACGACATTTCTAAAAGCTTGGCTTCCGATAAATTCGGATGATTCTCCTTGCAAAACTGAAGCATATCCAGAATTGCGTATTCGCTTTCGAGATCCAACATTGTTATTTGCCAAATTGTGCTTTTCTTGCAACCAATCGCCGCCAAATAGCCTATCAATGTTTCTCTGTATTCCGATATGACTTTTGCCATTTTCCACTACCTCCATTACATCATATAATATATCTAATTCTTTTTGTGCATTCTGACCTTTAATTTCATATAAAATAGTTGGATTGTTTGCGTCTTCCGTACTGTATATAACAAACAAATCTTCACCATCTATTCTGCCTTTATACCAACAAGCGGTATCAGTAATTCTTTTTGATTCAGGAAATCCGGCTTTTCTTATCCATTGCTCAACCCTTTTTAATTGATTCTTATTTAAGTCGGTTCTCCAATAATCTTTATTATACATTAAGCCGGAATGTTTTTCAACACTTTTCTTGCCAATTTCAGCCCCCTTAACCTCTTTCCCTTGCTTTGTCTCTGTGGCGTCAAGCACTTTTTCAAAGGCTTTAACAACCTTTGCCTGCTCCTTTTTCAGCATATACACAGCGGATTTCATTTCGGGTGACAGTTCGCCTTTTGCTTCGCCTGTATATCTTTTTGTTATCTTTTCAAAAAGGTCTTTTACGACATCGAAAATTCTTTTAACAATGCCCCTGTCTTGGCTTGCAAGAGCATTGATAAATTCCGCATCTCCCGATACAACATGAGAAACAACCTCCGCAATCATTTCTTCGGTGATAAGGTCAGAATTTATCTTTCCGTCTGCTCCTGTTGCTTCTTTTTTGTATACCGAAAGTCTGTTTGAAAACGCTTTGCCAAGGACATTTGTGTCCTTACCAAGAATTTCAGCCACAACATTTGCAAGCTTGTTATAACTCTTGGCATCAACACTTCGCCCTGCGTGAACACCTTCGTGAATTACAGCTGTTAAAAACGGATTCTTTGATTTTGCGCTTACTTTAAATACACCTGTTGCCGTGTCAAATGAAGCATTAGCTCCGCCCTCTATTTCGTCAACAAATTCAATGTCAAATCCAAGTCTGCCTGCAATGGCATTGATTGCCCTCTCTGTGCCATAGGAAAAAGCTTTGTTTGTTTTTCGCATTCTCTTCAAAGTATCATTAACAACAAGCTTTGCACCTTCTTTTCCTTTGAGAGCATTTGCATTATCATACGCACCTGCAGTATAAAAAAGCTCGTATGTAGCCTTGTTTTTAGCTCCAAACATTTCCGATGCGGCATTAATTGCAACATTTTTATTCATTCCATTTTTGCCTTGGTTATACATGAAATCAAATGCAGTATTTGCCCGTTGCTTTGCCACATCTTCACTAAGTCCTTGGTTAACAAAATCCTTTGTAAGAGATTCGGAAAATTCAACATAAACCTCGTTTCCGATTCTTCCAACATTCGAATCACTAACCGCATTGGTTTTTGTTGTACCACTGTCTTTAACAGTCGGATTATACACTTCCAAGAACTTTGAAGCATTATCTTTGACCAATGCCCTCTGTTCTGATTTTGTGCCTTCAATTTTTATGCCAACCGTGTTTTCAAATTCCGCTTTCAATGAAGCATCATTAATAACAGTTTCTGCATTTTTATTGCTAAGATTTGAAAGGGTTTCAGCCAAATGTTGGCGTGGTGTCTTTTCTGTAATTTTAGGTTTTTCTTTGACAGCTTTTTCTTTTTCAAGCTCTTCAACCCTTGCATCAAGATAACCATACATAACGCCTTGAAACACAGGATTATCTCTTATTTCGTTTTCTGTGTCGGCATCAAGTTTTTTTCCATCACTTGTGTCTATAATTGCATTTGTATACTTTGCAATCTCTTCAGGATTTTCTATACCTTGTTGCATCAAATATAATTGCACTGCGTTCTTTGATGCTCCAAAATCGGCAAAAAAGTTGCTTGATCTTGTTCGCACAGTATCGACTGTTTTTTTATATTGCATTGTATTTGTGGAAGAAAACATACCGCCTGCAAACCCTGCAACAAGAAACTCCTCCGCATATTCGGGAGCCGTGTCCCACACAGCACGCAAAAACGCTTCTGTTTCAGACATTCCTTGGCTTGTGTAATTGTCGAACGCCTTCGTCAATTCGTCATGTTGATTATTTTTGGTGATAAATGCCGCAAGGCTTTGAAGCCATGATGAAACAACTTCTTCGCTTCCTTCCGTAAAAGCATCATACCCAATTTTTTTTGCTATGCTTGCAACAAGTTCTTTAGAGCCTGAATTTAAAATAATATTGGGAGTTTTTAAAATTTTGTTCCAAGCTATTTTCTCGGTTATACCTTCAATAAAAGCATTCATCAATCCCATGCCCATTGCTGTTTTATCAGATGCGCCCTCTTTTTTGTACTGAAGCATGGTGGTATTTGCAACTTGAGAACCTTGTATTGCGGCGTTAATTATAGAAGTAGCTTTGCGACCATACTCTGCTCCTTTCATTGCCGTAAATGGTGCACCAAGAAATTGTGCAGTCTTAAACTGTGCGTATAAACCTGCCACCTCGGTAAGTCCCTTGTAAAAATATTTTCCCACTTCTGAATCACTATTACTTACAGCACCTTGAACAGTTGCATTTTTAAAAAACTCAGAAGTTGCAGTATAACCATCGTCCGAAACAGGAGTGCCACTAACATAGGCAAATCCGCTTTCAAGCGGAGATATAATTGCATCTCCCACCGAAAGTGCAGTATTAAGCCCTAAAGCCAAAATCGGATGATTCTTACCAAAATTGTAAAGCTTTTGGTATTCTTTAATCTTTTCTCGATTCTCAAGAATGGGCATGATTTTGTCTATAAATTCGTTTGCTTCAGCTTCTCCCCTTGTGTTATAAAGATAAAAATACATTTCCTTCTCTGATTTATCCAAATTAAGCAAATATTCAGTATCTTCTCCAACTTTAAAACCGGCAGGCAGTCCGCCTTTTTTCGGCGAATCCGCACGAAGACTTGGGCTTTCTATTTCTTGATACATGTTAGATTTGTTTTCTGAATCAATCGGTCTTGCGTATTGAGCATAATCAGGATTAAGCGTGTACGGTCTATAGGTTTTTATAAGATTTTTAACCGCTTCATCATTTATAAAGGCTATACCTTCCGGGGTTGCAAAAACATTGTCAAGAGAGTCTATTTGCTTACGCAAAGAATGATAATAGGTGATATCGTGTGCGTTGTTTTTTGCTTCGTTCTCAAGTGTAGTTTTGAATTTTTCAATGTCGGAATTTGACTTCAAATTGCTTGCTTTAGCAAATGCAAAATATTCGTCTTTAGTATCTATTCCGGTTAATTCGTTAAGTCCTAACTCGGTCCAATCATTATCAGACAAATTTTTTTCTATTCCGGGTAGACCAAGAACCCCCTGTTGCAAGAATTCATAATTACGTTTGCTGTCGGATTCTTCAAAACTCTTGTCGGTAGCTCTGTAGAACGCATTTCTTATTGGCAGTTCTTTCATTGCTTTTTTATAATCATTAATATTTTTATACGATTGCATTCTTTTTGCAATATCAAATGAACTTTGATGACCGTAAGCTTTCATTTGCTCAGAAACAAAATCTACCATTGACTGAGTTTGCAGAAGACTGTCAACCTCTTGGCGAATAAATTGCAGTGATTCTTCGCTCCCTCCAAACATGTTGATGTATTCTTCCATCGCAGAATAATACGAATACAAATCATTAATTTTTTCGTTATATTCTTTGAGATCAGTCGGCGAAATATACTGATCTCCCATATTTGAATAAAAGTTGTTTATCCATGAATAAGTTTCTTGAGTTTTTTGATTCGCTTCGTCCATATACTTTTGCATTCTTTTCTGTGCATTTTTTTGGACATGCGGAAATACTGCTTTGTCAAGATCAGAAGCCGTTCCGTTTTGAATCCTTGTGGCAACACCTATGTTTTTGTCACCGATAATGTTTAAGGTTTGGTAATTATACCGTGCAATTTGAGAATGTATTTTATTTTTCCGGGCTTGAAGACGATTAATTTCAATCTTATCAACCTCACCCACAGTAAGTTTTTCACGCTTAATGGCGTTGTCAAGTTCTCTCTCCTTGTTTTCTAAATGCCTAACAATTTGGCTGTTGGCTTTTGGTATAACTTTATCAGAAAATATTTTCCCCAATGCTTTTCCTGCTGCATTTCCAGCTGCAGCTGTTTGAGAAATAGGTTTGCCGTCAAACGTATAACCGGCGGGCGGTGTTGACTTTTTTGATTCTTTTTTTACTTTTTTAACAATATTTGGAATAATTTTCATGTTTCCTCCTAATTTATAAGGCGGATATTAAACCCGCCTTAATATTAATAAGTATTCGTCAATCCATATTCTTGGAGAAGCTTGTCTCTTTCTTCATCGCCAAGCATATCCAAAACCATAGCAAATGTGTCAACATCTCCGCTTTCATATGCCGCTCTTGCATCATCAATTGTATATCCGGAAGTTTCGGGAGGCGCACCAAATGTGGCTCCGCCTGTGGGGTATCCTCCATACCCACTGCCTGAAATTTCGGCATCTATCTTTCTGTTTGCAACTGCAGTGTCTGCAAGCATTGAATCTCTCGAAACAGTGTTTCCGGCATCCGATGCCATAAGACCGATGCTCTCAACAAATTCGGGGGAATATTTACCCACATCTGAAAGTACGCTTGCTCGGAGATTATTCCAATACTGAGTAGTGCTTGCCATCGGGGTTCCCTCTGCAAGACCCGTTATTGCCGAGAGTGAAGGTGTAACGTATCCCATTTGGTTTGCTTCATTTAATGCATCATTAAATTTTCCCGATTCAATCGAAGCCTCAATGCTTCTCAATTGAGCCTCATTAAGCTTTGCTGTCATTACATCTTGTGCATCTGTGCGCTGTCTGTTATACAAATCATTTGACTGACCGTATCGTCTTTGATAATTATCAGACCACCTTGAATAGTCAATTGCTTCCTGATTCATAAGGTCGCCCATCCGTGTTCTCAAATCATTCTTTTCATTCATATACATATTGTATGCCGCCTGCTGAAGTGCGGGAATCTGAGCTTCAAGCTGTGACATTTTGTCCATGTATGCATTTGTCATTGCCGATGCCACACCCGAGCTTACTCTTCCGCCGTTTGCCGCCGAAGCTCTTGCCATTGCATCAGCACTTGCTTTTCCTGCGTTTTTGTTGTATACCCGAGATAGCGCAAGATAATTCTCATCTTCCAACGGGTCATACTCAAACTCTCTAAAATTTGCATATTGGTCTCTTAAGTCCGCTATTTGGTCTGCATACTGATTGTTGTAGTTTAAATCATATGTCTTTTGGTAAACTCCGCCATACCCTGCATCAATCTTGGCATTTCGCATTCTTTCATAATATGCCGCAAGATTATAATCACCGTTTTTTTCTGCTTCGATTTGAAGTGCCTTGTAATCTGTATTAGGGTCAATATAATAGTTGCCGTACTGAACAATAGGCTTGCTGTCTTTTGCAATTGCAGGTCCCATGTTTGGCGGTGTTGTCCCACTCGGGACAGTACTTTGCGTAGTTTCCTTTTTAAAAAAAGGCGTATCTAACGTGATATTGTTATATTTGTCCTGAAAATAATCTTGGGTTTCTTCCCATTTTTTCTTCTTGCCTTTGTCACTGTATGTAAGCATTATCTTTCTCCTTTCTAAAAAAAGACGACACAGACGGAATGTCGTACATATTCCATCCGTGCCGCCTGCACGTTTTGTGTGCTTAATTAAGTTCTTTGGATTCCGCCATCTTTTCGTATTTTTCCGTAATCGATACGGCTGACGAATCCTGCGCCATACTGTTTCTGAGTGCAATGGCATATTTTCGAGGGATTTCAACTTCGACACCCCTTGGAACAATCATGCCTTTCCCATTTACGGCAACAAACACATCGTCTTTATATTTGCCGTTGTCTTTGAAAAGTTGAACAGTGACAAGCTCGTTATAATATCCTTTGTTCTTTTCTGCATTTACAGATGCTTTAGCCATTTTAATCCCTCCTATTAATTTTCGCCGCTTTCAAAGCTTGAAGCACTTTCAATTCTTATCATGTAGGCTTCAACAAGTCTTTCGGCAGTCTTGATGGCTTTCCAACCTGCAGTTGCTCTCTGATTGAGGGGGTCTGCAGTTCCGGCAGAACCAAGCTGTTTTACAATGTGCTGAAGTCCTCCACCGGTGACCTCGGTTACGCCGTAGGCGTTTGCACCGAGAACAAGTGTTGAATACACGTCTCTTAATTCTGCACCGCTTGAGCCGAATATTTTTGCTTCAGTTGTTTCGACAAATCTCACGCCTGCAATCTTACCGATTTCGCCTTCAAAGATTTCCGATGTTGCACTGTACTTATGAACATCAATCCATTCCTCATTACGCATAAGATCATAAGCAACATCGGGATGAATGATTGCAACATAGCTTCCATTGATTTTAGGAGCATTTTGGGTTTTAAGGAATCTTGCGGCTTTATAAATATCGTCAACGGTAAGCTTACAATCAGCGGTAAGCTCTTCTCTTGCTTCAACTCCGCCTGAATACATTACACTTGTACCGCCGTTAATAACTTCTCTTGTGACAGTGTCCATTGTGACACCTGCCTGAGCACCGAGAAGCTTTGTGGTTTCAACAAGTGTGTTGTCAACCGCAGTAAGTTTGAGAATATCAGAAATGGTAACATAATAACCATACTGCTTAATTTCCGCAGTAAGTCTGGTTACCGAAAGGCTTCCACCATCAGGTGTTACGCCTTCCACCAAAGGCGATGTTGCTTTGGAAAACGGAATAAATTTTCTGAATTCAATGGTTTTACCGCCGTTTTGGGGAATGGGATGCTTCTGACCAAACTGGTCATGAACAAGGTTTGGCTTCGCATTGTCAATGAGATAATCCGAATAGTAGGTCTTCATCTCAACGCTAAGCGAGGTGTCTGTAGTAACATTTGTGTTCAGATTGCCGTCAAACATTCTGAGATTAATTTTCAAAATATCTTTCATTTTCTTTTCTCCTTATTTGTTTTTAGAAGGAGATTATCTCTCCTCTTGCAACTCTTCTTGCAATTTCTTCACGCATTTGGGGAGTAAGCTTTGAAACATCATTCTGATAAACCAACGCAGTGTTTGCCCTTGCGCCGTTTTCTGCTGGTCTTGAACCTCTCGCGGCAATGTTCTGCGCGGTAGCCTTTGCACTTTTCTGCATGGCTTCCTGAACTGCATTATTCATTATCTCATCTTTGTGAATAACAAAATATGCGTGTTCCATAGGAATATTGTTTTCGAGAAGCTTAACAAACGCTTCGTTTTGTGCTTCTGTTTCAAGATTAAATTCGGGGAACTTGGTTTGCAGTTCCTTTGCTTGCTCTACCCATTGAGCGTATTGATTGTTAGCATTCATCTCCGCTTCCATCCGTCTTTGTGCGGCATTCTGCGAATTAATAATTGCTCTCATTCTTCTGATTTCGAGTTCTTGTTCCGCTGAGGACCCGTTTTCGTAGGCTTCCTTTTCGAACAAGCTCGAATCGTTGTTGATGCGTTCAGCGAGCTTTTCCACGTTATATTCGCCGTATTTTTCAGCTAAAACTCCAAGTGCGCTCTCAGCTGATCTGAGTTTATTTTCGGTTTCTTTGTGTTTTGCAATTCGTTTATCAAGTGCTTTCTGAATTGCTTTTTTATAAGCATCCTTGTAGTCGCCTTTGATTAAGTCGCTAAACTCCGCATCAAAATCTCTTGGCTCTGTGGCAGGTTCGTTTCCCTCTTTTGCCGGCTCTGTTTCGGGCTGTTTCCCAAACACCACATTGTCAAATTGTCCTTTTGTGTCCGGTGCCGCCGCACCTTCTCCTGCTCCCTCACCGGAAGCGGCTCCGTCAAATATATCAAGGCGAAGCATTATTTTGTTATTAAGCATATTACTGCTCCTTTCCATCGTCTTTCCGAAGTGTCGGTCATCGTCTTTCCGAAGTGTCAGCCTTCCTCCCAAGACCGCCCTCCCCTTTTTTCTTTACAGGGGGATGGGGAGGGCAATCAGACCGGAGGTTCATAGGATAATTGGCAATTTTAATTATACAACCTTTAAAAATAGAATGTCAGTGAATGTCTATGCATTCGGGATATTTATCTTTAATAAGGCGAAGCCCGCCCTCAAACATCTCATAAGCTTCATGAAGATTTCCCTCTGCTTGAATCTTTGAGTATCCCTTTTCGAACACACATTTTGGGTCCATGTCCTTTTGAAGCACATAATTCCCGAGAGCATAAAACAAAGTCGAAACCGCACTGCATACAATGTCGTTGCCGGGGTTAAAATTTGCATGACCAATAGCTTCAACATCAATCTTATATACTTTTCCGTCTTTCTTTTTGGCTTTTATAACAACGTCAATCATATTTGAGGTCTCGCTTTCTGTCTAAGAGTATCCATGTACGGTGTCTGCACGGGCTGTGCAGGGTCGGGCATTATTCCTTTGGCGTTGCCTTGCTGAAGATTCGGATTACCGCCGTTAGGTGTCGGTGTTCCTCCAACCGGTACTATCCCGGTCAGCTGTGAAATTAATTCATTAGCTTCAACAAGCTGTTGAGACAGCATCTGTACTTGGTTAAGTAAAGTCTGTCCTTCAAGAACATATTCCGTGACTTTTTCTTTGCCTTCAAAGTCCATCATTTCAAGCGCAACCATTGACTGTTGCGCTCTTTCGGGTTCGAAGAAACCTGCGTTATACAGATTCATTGCAGTCTCATTCTGTGCCATTGTAGTAAACGGACTTTGTTTCTGCGCTTTCACATCTATGTCAATAATGGGTATTCTCACCATTTGTGCACCCATCTCGTCAGTCATGGGAACTTCCATGCCGTTAACATTCATAGTTTGCATTTGAGGCTGAAGACCACTGTTTTGGTAAGCCACAAATTCATAACCGATTCCGTTCGGTGCTTTGATTCGAAATGTTCTTTCTTCTGTATAGAACTGCCGAATAAGTTCAATTTCAAGTCTGCTCAATTCTACGAACTTGCGGTAAGAAGCCTTAATCATGTCTCTTGTTGTTTTGTTGCCTGCTTCCTGAAGCGTAGCAATAGCCGCACCCGATGTAACGCCTGCAGTGGTTGTTCCCTGCGAGAAATCGAGATTTGCGCTTGTCTGCTTGATTTCATCGATTTTTGCATCTCTTTCGTTTATAACATAAGCAGGGAGATTAGGCGGCTCAATCTGCTTAAAGGCTTCTTCGGGGATGCTCGCACCTTGTACATGGACGATTGGTTTATCCCAGTCGTTCCATTCTTTTTCGTCGATGCCTGCGCCCTCTCTTGCCATGTATCTTACTTTAGAAGATTTTTTTGCCGCTTCAAGAATGTTTTTGTTGTGAATATCCACAATAACTTGCGGATCTCTTATTATGGCTATAATGCCAAATCCAACCGGTGTTCCTGCTTCGGGGAACAAAACATCGAACACAAAGGGATATTTCCCGTGAGCATAATATCCGTCTCTTGCATATTTGCTGTCGTTTTCGGAAGCATACAGAACTTCGTTTTCAATGAACTTGCAGTAATGTAATACTTCCCTGCCTCCGCTTTTCTTTTTATAATACCAGTCAATTACAAGAGTTTTTTCGCTTAAATCCACAGTGCTGTGGGCATATTGTTTGTAATCGAATGTCGTACCACCAAGCGTGCCCTCAAGCTGTGGAAATTCTTTTTCGAGAAGGTCATTGTCAACCACATCAACAGAAAAGAAGTGAGGGCTGTTCTGGATATTCGTCACACCCGGTGCCCAATATAGATTAAGAATATCGGGAGTTCCTACCACAATATCTCCAAGTCCATTTTCTGCAGTTGAATCCCAAAGCACGGAGTAACAACTCACGCCATGTTTTAGTTTGTACCACGATGCATCGGAATAAGCTTGCTCGAATTGATTCCGCTCCATGATTACGGGGAGAATACTTGTAAGAGTTTTTGCTTCTTCTTCGTCAGATTGTTCTCTCGGCAAGCAGATAGCCTCGGGATAGTTGTCCATCATGTCGGCATGCTTGGTGTGAATTGCGTTGAATGTCCATCCCGACATGGGTGTCTCTTGGTCGGTGTCTTTCTTTTTTGCTCTCTTGTAGTATTGAAGCATATAGAAATCCTCTTCATCTACGATTCGAGCATTCAAAAGTTCTTTGCCGTCTTTGTATTTCTGAAGGATTTCAAAAGCTTTTTTTATTTCTTCCTTGCCGATAACTTGACTTGGCTTGCGAAGCATTTCACCGTTATAAATGCCAAAACCTCTGTCATTGTTGATAGTGTTAGCCTCTGCCGCAATCAGTTCCTCGTTCATTTCTTCTCCGAGGGAGAGGGTCTGAACTTCGTTGCCCGGTTGAGGATTCATATATTCCTCATCGGGTTTCCTTCCAAATAATCTCATGTTCTTACCTGCCTTCCTACGCCGTACAGCGTAAATTCTCCCCTGCATTCTAATTTAAGTCGCCAATGGTCACATCTTCTTGGGAAAAACCCAAATTGTGTAACCTTTTTTGTGTTGGTCTGATTGTAAATCCTGCCAACCTTGTGCCAAACACCGTCCGAATCATACATTACACTTGCAGTCATTCCGCCAAACATCGGATTAACCGAAGCTCTTATAATCACTCTGCCAACATCCTTCGAATTCATTGTAGCCTCATATATGTCTCCAAATTCAATTATAGAAGTGTCGAGCTCCGTTTCTTCGCCCTCAACTTCGCCAAACTCCGACAATGCAATAACATCACCGTTTGCATCCATATAATTAAGCGAAACAAAGTCTCTGTCAAAACCTAAAGGCTTAAAATCCATAGTCTGACTTGACCATGCATTATATCTTGTATCATAGGTAAATAACCGCCTCATATTTCCATCATAAGCTGAAATATAAAATATGTACCCGTCTGTAGCAGAAATTGCATCGGACAGCCTGCATTGCAACGGTGTACTTATAATCGCAGGAACACCGCCGGTATACGCACAAACACCGTCATTTGATAGCCACATAAGAATTGAATTAACGTTTGCAACTGACTTGTGGCTGTCTTTTCGGCATCCTATGTCAGCTATTTTTTGTGCCGCATAATATGACGTATATTTTCCGTTTATTGCATAAATTGAATTTTCCTTAAAGAATAACGGCGTACCTCCATACTCAAAACAAGCAGTAAATTCTCCCACGGTTCCCGTGTCGGTAGACCATGCCGCCGCATCTGTTCCGTCAAATTTATTCCATCCCAAGGCATCTCCAAGATATGTTGCACGAATTTCATCTCCGGAGCATCCCCACATTCTATTCCCCGAGACACAAATGTGTTCGAGTTCGGGAACACCGGTTGAAAGAGTAACGCCATCAAGTCGCCATGCGGGTTCGCTCGCAACATCTGACCAATTGTCGCGCTCATCATTGATGTCAGAAGCTGAAAAAGCTCCGTCTTCAAACACTAAAGAGTCTTCGGTAACGTCTTGAATAATATAGTCACCATTAACAAGCGTTGCCCATGATTTTGAATTTTGTGTTACTGTCACAACATCTCCTGCTTTGAAATAATCAAGAAGGGTAAAGTTTGCGTATTCTGAACCAAATTTGGATAGGATATTGTTGTTGGAAATCCAATATAGCCTTAACACGTTTTTTGATGCATCTTTTCCGTTTTCGAGAAACAAACGCAGTCTATAATTGAAAAATTTCTTATTGTAATAAAAACCTTGTGTATCGTCCGCTCTGAATGTCTTACCTTTAAGACTGCCAAATTCATCATTAAGCGAATCGTAATAGCATAGATCGGGAAGAATAACAAGCACACCGTTAAGCATCGCAATCTCTTTTCCACCGCTTGGAAGAAGCTCAAGACCTTCAACTTCTTTTCCGTCGTACACAAGCTTAGCATAGGAATACTCTTCCCAGTTCACGCTATCCTCATTAGGCGGAACCAAAGCTCCTTCGTTAAGGCTTATTTGACCGCTTATATTACGATAGAATCTCTCGCCGTAATGCCACACACTGTTGATGCTCGGTTCGGAATTCGATGTTAATTCGCCCTCAAAGCTGAATGATGTACCGTCAAGATAAGTTGTCCAATAATCTGTGCTCACATCAGGTGACACTTTGCCTTCGGAATTGGAGCCATACACTTTTTCAGTGCACTTATATGTTTTGCTTTTGTATACCACCTTTGTTTCGGCCTCATATGTCTTGCCCGATTCCCAAGATGAAATTACTCTATTGGGGTTAATTTTGCTCTGAATTACGACTTCCTTATCTTCAATGCCGTAATACCATGCATCTTCATAAGTCTTGATACGCTTTCGTTTTTTGGCTGATGTAAGAAATGGGAAATCGTCTGTTCTTACATTTAAAAGGTCGAACACACTTCCATCCCCGCTTGCTTTGTTGCGATTTATGCCGGAGAACTGAAATTGTTCTAACTTGTGCATCTTGCTTTGATACCTCATATGTGGGAGTATCATTCTTCTTCCTCCTTCGGCGGTTCTAACGGTTCAATCGGCGGCATAATTACTACACCGCTTTCCTCGCCCTCGTCAACCGCACTCTGACTCTTGTCCGCCTTATCCCATGCAGTTCCCATTGCAGTGGTTATCTCCACAAGCTTGGGCGATACATTGTCATTAATAAGCTTTATAATCTGTTTTTTTGTTGGTTCGTTAATCTCTTCCGACTTAACAATGGTTGTTAGAATCTTGTCGAGATTGTCCTCATGCTTAAGAATAATGTCGATTCGCTTGTTCAGAATCTTGGTAAGACCTTTAACGGCCTCCCATGTGTCCTCAACGATTTTTCTTCGGACATTGTCTCTTATTTCTTCCCAACTGTCGGGCGATTCGCCTTTGTACTTCTTGATTCTTTCACCGACTGCCGATTTTGACAAGCCAATTGCCTTGCCTATGGCACTGTAAGACATTCCGCTTGCATGCATCGACAAGATTTTTTCTTTTTCCGCTTCGGTCAGCGGTACGCCTGCCGCCATAAATTCACTCCCTTATAAGTATTTCATTTGCCAGTTGTATTCGTTGTATGCCTCTGTGGATAATGGGTCGAACTGCTTCGGAGGTGCTTCTTCTGCAACAGGAGGATTAACAGGGTTAGCCATGCACACATATCTGAGCTCATCGTAGATATGGTCTTCCTGCGTAGTGTCAACATCCTCAACATCTGTTTCAGAGTACACAAGAGACGGCAAGGTTCTTATACAATGCTTGCAGGTGCTGAATACGTACAGCATTGGTCTCTGTTCGCCATCCATCGCCATTCGGTAGTGCATCTGCATCTTGCCCGATATCCTCGAATTATCAGCCTTCGTCCAATAGACTTGATATTTTGCCATAATTTCTGCTTGGCTGTCACCGCCATTACGCTGAAATACGGCAGGATCACAAATGCCAAGAATTTGCTTGCCCTTAAGGTTAGGGTCATCCGCTTCAATTCTTTTTATTTCTTCCGCAATTTTCGCAGGATTCCATTGAACACCCACATCGGGAGTCCCCATACATCCGTACAGCTCACGAATTCTGTAGATTCTGTTATCATGGTCTACGGCATACCAACCGACAGAAAACGGCTTTGTAAATCCCCAGTCGAAGCTTCTTATTATTCTCCATGTGTTCGGGACCTTGAATGGTGCTATCACATGAGTGTTTACTCTGTCTTCATAGTGCGTAGGGTCGTTTCTCCACTCCATGAACACCTGACCACTGAATGAATCCCAATCGCCGTATAAAAGAGCCTTGCGTTCAGCTTCGGGAAGTGCCGCAAGCTTCATTACATAATCAGGGTCGTTACTCAATAGCGCTTGGTTATCAAATACAGTTGACGGAATAAACACACGAGACATCCACTTACTTAGCTTCTCACCCTTGGGAGAGGTTATTTCAAGCTTATCCCACATGGTCTGCCCGGGAGGACACGGCGTAATGAATCTTTCCTTCACCCAACCGTGACCAATGCCACCGGGGTTTGCTTGTGCTCTGATGTAACATCGTGTACCCTTGCCATTCGGTCTGTTTCGAGAAAAAAGATACGAATATTCTTCCCAAGTGAACTGTGTAAGCTCATCAAAATCTATAAAATCGTATCGCTTACCTTGATAGTTCAACCTATCCTTCGAGTGTTGCATCGCACCGAAATAAATTTTTGCTCCGCTTGGGAAGGTCCACACGTGTTTAGAATCGTTGTACTTTGCCTTTGGATATATTTTCTTGTAAAGTTCACCACTTCGGGTTATAATGTCTGCCAACTGTGGGTAGGTCTTACGCAAGATTAGACCTTGATAATGAGGAATTTCGACTTGTCTCAGCCCTTCCATGATTGCAGTGTCTGTCTTTCCTCCACCTGCCGCACCACCGTACAGAGCTTCATCTTCAGCCCTTCGCATGAATTCAGCTTGCCTTGGCTGTGGTGTCCATATTACATTCATTTAATCACCCCAATGCTTCAATCTTTGCCTTGAGGTCTGCTACTGTGTTCTCAAGCTCGGCTATTCTGTCAGTATTCTGAGCGATATTCGACAGCACATTAATCAACCTCTCGGAGAGGTTATCGTAGTCAATGCCCGAATTAACCGAATTGTTGTATTCATCGGCAATCTTCTTTATCGCCAACCATAGTTTCGCTGTTTCGCCTTGTGAAGCATCGTTAACATAGATAGGGATGTCCAGTCTTAAAGTATTCATCGTCAGTTACCTCGATATCATTACGGTAAGTCTTCTGCCACCACTTAGCAAAGTCTTCCACCGTAGCATTATAAACAGCGTAATCATTAGCATACTTATCGTATTCTTGGTTCGCATAGTCCATCATAGCGATGATGTATTCGACATATAGCTTATCGTAAGGATGAACCACATAGGTCTCAAGCGGAATTTCGCACAATTCGCCATTCTTAACTATGTACTTATGCCATTCACCGCCAATCTTCTGGGACACAAGCTCACCATTTGCATAGGTCTTAGCTTCGTCATATTCATCGGGAATAAGCGGGAAAATAAGCGACATAGGACGAAGACAAGCCCTCATCTGAATAATAGCATCAACCTCTCTTATCCACTCAACTACTATTTCGCTGTCCCAATCATTGCCCGGTCTCATGGTCTCGGCTCTGCGAATTATATCGTACAGCTTCATTCAACCACTTCCTCTTCTACGGGAACATCAACGAGCCTGAATCTGTGATATATGATTCCGTCCGTCTGTTCATAATAGCTTTCAATCATCTTGCCCTCTGCCTCTTCGGGCATCTCATCTTCAATAACCTTGTCCGTGTATCCCACAAGAGCATATTGCTCCGCTGTTGGATTTGCGATAAAAACTTTTATCCCTTTTTCGGGAGCAGAAATTAACTGCTCATTTTCTACTTTATAAAACATAAAATCTCTCCTTATCTTTTAATATATTTGCCTTTTATATTTGAAGGTGAAACAGTTGTTCCGATTTCAACAATGCTTGTCTTTGCAGTAAGTGTAGGAAGTTCGCATTCGATGGGTTCTTCTGTAGAACCTTGAAGCACAAAATCAACTGTCATAGGTGTTCCGTTAGCGTTTAGTTCCGATAACTTGCTTTTGAATGACGAAGTGTCGGAATATTCATTGCATAAAAAATTGAAGTTCCTCGATGCCCTTAATGCACACGCATAATTTACGGTAAGAGTCCCACCGTCATAATATCGTCCTATGTTACACATAACAGGAACACTTTGAGAGGGTATCCCACCGTCAATTCTTAAATAAAAGTTATTCAAACCACCATGTAATTTCTCGTGTTTCCAATCTTCACTTCCGTCAAATACAGGCTCATGAATTTTCCTTAATACCTTTTTATTTTTAAAATCAAGCACATCCGCATAATCGCCAATCTTACGAAGCGGTTCATTGAGATACAGATTTGTTGTGACGGGTTCGGTGTAGGGTTCATATTCTGTGGCGGTAGCACCTTCCTCGAACTGAATATTCGAAATAGTGACATAGTTATTATTGATACGGAAACATACAACAATTTTTTCGTCATATCCTGATGTGAAAGAAAAATTACACGATATAGTTTCTCCCATAGTGCCGGAGACACGTAGATTCTGATGTCTGACGACATTAGATGTGCCGTAAACAAGCAATCCCATACGGTTACTATAGACACCCTGTTCCATAAGCAGATAGTCAAAAGACAATGTGTATGTTTTGCCCTTTTGTACATCAATTCCCGATTCTGCTATTTTCGATAGAGCCGGAAACATAAGCTGACCGGCAGGAGCATCAGTCGAGTTTGTTCCTACATTGCCTCTTATGGTGTAGCTTGTACCCAAAACACTGTATTCGGAATAGTTGTTTGCATATGCTACGGAATGGTCAACTAAATTCTTCCCCTTCACCACAATAGGCACTTTGTATCTGCCGTAGGGTTCGTATTCTGTTGCAACAGAGCCTTTTTCAACCTGTTCAGTTCCTTTGTTGTTTTGCCAATTAGAATTGTAAATTTGAAAACCGATATAACCATCTGCCGTTGGTGTATATGGTGTTTTCATCCTTGAACCATGTTGCACTGCACTACTGCGATGTAATAAAACCCCATTGGCATCATAAATATAGTACCGCTGAAACCATCCGTTTATATATATTGTTTCGCCACTGCGAATCGGAATTTTGTATGTTGAATATGATGAAACTGCATCAGCCACTTCTGCTCCGCTATCGTTAAGGATATACCTGGTGCGAAGCTGTGTTTCAAATTCCTCAACATCAAACAAATTCTTCGTGCATTTCTCCCCAACACTCTCAACCTCAACGGGAGCTTCGGGGGATGGTGTGCCGTTTTGCACACTGTTTCCGTATATTTCAAGCTGTTTCATCTTCTTGTTCTTAACACAGTTTTCCATAACAAGAGGAACACCTTCGACACTGCCTGTTTTGTCGCAGTGGGTAAGCCCCCAATTGACATAATCTCTTAAGGTCTCCATGTCACACCTCCGGTATTTTGTGTTCAGAATAATTGAGAAACCACATTTGCATAGAGGCATTAAACTTCGCATAGATTTCGTACATCATGTACGGCTCAGGAATTAAGTCAATATCAGTAGTGTTCGAAGTGTCTATCGTAAGATTCGTAGCATCATCAATACATAGAAATGTAATATAGATTACATCTCCGTCTTTTGCGGTGGTTGGGAAAGACAGGGTAAGCGGATTAATCGTTTCAAAATTATAAGGCGTGTTAGCCTTTAACGTGGCGGGTAATATTCGAACCGGCTCGGGGCGAAGTTCATCCTTCCTTGCGTAGGTCTCGTGAATAACTTCGCCTTCATAATCGTATCGAGATATAGGTACGTCCCATTTCGTCCACTTGCCGGTAATATTAATGAATTGCCTCACACGCACAGGTTCTGAGACCGAACCACATAACAGCATCTGAATGGCACCGACACCCAGTTTGGCTACGTGAAGAATGAACGTAATTCCCGAGCCATACACACCACTGTAGATTGCCGATTTTTCGCGATATTTTGTCTCGTCAAAGACGGAAATGCTTTCAACCTCGCCCACATTCTCTACGGGAACCGCCGATAGGTCTGCGTAGCTTCCGCTTGTGGCTACCGCCTTGAGCTCTGCCTTATTCGCCTTCGCCGTGTCTAATCTCTTGAGTTCCGCCCCCTGCATGGTATTCTCCGCCGCCAAGGTATTTATGCTGTCAACAACGGGCTCGATACCCAACAGTAGATTACCAATATCAGCCTCAATCTTGCCTATCTTACTGACTTCAGATTCAAGCAACCCCAAATTCTGCCTCACGTTTCCCAAAGCATCACCAATGGCTGTTATACTGACAGCAACAGCACTATTGGCTACGGCATTATCACTTGATGGGTCAAGCATAGCGTCAATCTTGGGTTTGTTCGGGATGAAGGCATCCGATTCGGGGTCCGTCTCTGCCCAGTCTGCCTGAACGTTGACCTCAGCACCTTCTTCGATGCCGTCAACCTTCTTCTTAATCGCTTCCATATCACCAAGCTGACTTGCGTACGTCTCGGCTAATTCAATCATGGCTGTTAATCTTCCCACTTCATCATCAGCAGGCAAGATATCTGCATGAATCGGAAGTCCTTCTTGAACTTCCACCCACACGGTGGGAATTACGTCTCTGTATGCAGATTCAATTGAAGTCGCAAACGCCACCACTGCGAATGAGCCTCTCACCTTAAGATGCTGTGCAGGAACTTTCATCATCCATTTACCACCATCAGCGATAAACGCATACACTTCCGACTCTCCGTGCTGACTAATCATGGCATAGACCTTCTTGTCTGACCATTCGGCAGGCGTGTTAATCAATCTAATGTTCACGCTTCCAACGTCCCCTGCGGCAATGCCCTCGGGTAGAGTAACCTTGTTCACGCTTACATCAATTATTATCTCAACCATTTCTTCACCTCGTTTTTTTCAATTCATACTTATATTATACAAGGCAGACACCCCTCAATGTCAGTGAATGCCATGCTTTTTTATGTTTGTCATCGTCCGTATAAAAAAAGAAAAAGAGAGCCGTTAATGGTTCTCTTTTTTTTCTTCGCGTTCATAATAATGGTCAAGTGCAAGCTTCATCTGACAGCATTTCCATTCTCCGCCGCACCTGCCGTAGCCTAATTCAGCCTTCATTAGCTTGTCCTTGGTCTTAATCGTTCCCCCCTCGCAATAAATCACACCCTTGCGTTCACTTCGATAGTAAGGGCACACCGCTTCTGAATCCAGATATCCCATATTAATCACCTACACGGTTATTGCCTCACGGCGCTTAAGATCACCATAGAAGGCACAAAAATTATACTTGCCCTTGTAAGATAGTACGCAGAATGTTGGATAAGTCTGAATTACTTCACAGCTTGTCCGCTCAATTCCCACACGTGATTCACGCCGTATGTTCACGGCAATGTGTTGTCCGATGTACACGTTAATCATCTCCTTACTTAATTATTCTTAAGTCCAACCAAGGGAATTGATGCAGGAAGAGTTTCTTTTTCATCTTAAACACTTCCGTCTCTATGCCCTTGACATCTTCCACCACAGACTTCTCTGTTGAACATTCGAAGTAAGCGAAGTCAGCAGTGTAGGTTATTGCTCTTATTTTCTTGCCGTTGCAATCAAACGCTTCTTGAAGTATGTACTTCGGCTGTAGCTTAAGGTTTTTTATTTTTCTTGCCTTCTGCATTAGCTTCAATTCGCAATAGCGTGTAGCCTCTGCCCTTGAATCGAATTTTATGCCGTCAACTTCAGTTTTGATCGCATGATATTTATTCTCTTTTTTCAGTTCCTTGAGGTATGCCTCAACATTCATCAGCATCACTCCCAAACTCAAAAACAATCTGACCTTCAACCATAGGTGACCGTCTGCCTATCCTTCTCATGTGAGCTCTTACCGGAACGGCATATCCTTCGCCGCTTCTGCACCTTCTTATCATATTGTTCGCCTTCTGCAATGACTTAAGCGCCCTGCTTCTCTCTTGCATGGCGTACTTCATTACCGTCTCATCATCTGCAAGGTAGTAGCCTTTTCCGTCTTGCAGATTAATTATGTTGTAGCTCTTCTGAAGCTCTGAAAGAATACGCCTTGCTTCCCGATCAGATTCACACCCAAGCACTAACGCAAGGTCTTGCCTCTTAACGGGCTGTGCGAATATAATATGAATGTCTTGCATTATTATTCCTCCTTAATACGGTAATTCTTCACCGGGCATCGGCACAAATCCGGGGGTATCCGGGAGAGTCGGCATCTCCGGTTGACTTTCTCTTTTCGCCCCAACAAAATGAATCTCGTCACAAGCAACTTCTGTAACATAAACCGTCTTTCCGTCAGTGCCTTCATAATTTCTTGTCTGAATACTTCCGACAATCCCTATCTGTGAACCTTTGTCGAAGAACCTGCATAAGAATTCTGCCTGCTGTCTCCATGCTACACAGTTGATGAAGTCTGCATCATAATTACCGTCCGCATTCTTGAATCTTCTGTTAACGGCTATAGTGAAGCTCGTCACGCTCACACCGTTTGCCGTGCTTTTTAGCTCCGGCGATTTTGTTAATCTTCCGATAAGTATTGCTTTATTCATGTTTTTCTTCCTTTCCGTCCATTATTGCACCGCAACGAGGACAAATAGGTGTTAATGCTTGTCTTATTCGGGATTGCCCTAATTCATCGCAGTACGACTCACCAAGTGCATCCTTGCCGCATATGGAACATTCGTATAGGTGATTATCATACTTGTTCCCATATCTATCCTTCCAATACCCGTGATTCACTTCCACCACATCGGCTTTGGGTGTATCATACATTGATAAGCTTAATAATACTGATGCATCGGCAGTTGTTATCATTATCCCATCAACCTGATTCAGCCTTTTTGCAAAATTCTCTTTAATCAATCCTTCGTCATAATATGCCATCACTTGCCACGTCCTTTCTTATTTTGCGTTCTAAACCTTTTATTTTTTATTTTCTGTGACCTTTTGGGAATGAACACGGCATTTGCTTTTGATTCTTTGCTGAACATTCCTGCTCGGTAATACGGATACCAATCCCACATCACTCCGCACCTTCTTCCTTGATAGCAATTAAGTAGTCTTGATAGTTGTCGCAATATTCTTTTGCAGGACACTCTTCGCAATCTTCTCGGTCTATATAATCTTCGCAACACTCAAAGCCACAATCCTTAACAAGTGCAATTCGGTCTTCGGAAACAAACCAATCCATTTCCTTTTTGCCATCAGTATAGTATTTATCCATTTGTGGCTTTCTTCTTACCTCAATGTCGCAAAACCTGACATCTTCACAAACCTCTGTGTGCATTGCCAATGCTCTTGCCTTTCCTCTTGTTTCGGCAAATACAACTGTGGCTGGAAATTCATCTTTTTCTCTCACAAGCCAAGCTTTCACCCATTGCCACCGCCTTTCAAAGCTTTTTCTGCTTCTTCTCTTGATAAGAAAACTGTTTTGCCAATCTGCTTAATATCTATGTGAGTTAAAGTATTGGACGCATCGTGATGTACTATCAGGTATTGACCTCTTTTATGTCCACGAATATCAGGAAATTCTCCTATATGAAAACCGACAACCTTGCGTTCAACAATAAACCCTGTCTTGTCTTTAAGATGAACGATTTGAAATACTGTTGTTCCAACCTTGCAAGGCGGTATCATCCAACCATCGGCAAGAAGTTCGTCAGCAATAACCTCTGCCCAATGACTTACATTTGGTGGAACAGAAATTTGTATTCGCTCAACCAATCTTTCCCTGTCTGTCATTCTGAATCACTCTCCTTTGTATTCATAATTCTGATGCAACCAAGTAATCCCTGAACCTATGGGGATTCCACATAAAATCATCGAATAGCCTATGTTAACCACTCGTGTACAATACCTACATCTTTCAGTTCCGTATTCTTCTTCGTGTTTACATTTTTTACACAAGGAATATTGACTTCCACACTTGCTTCTATCTATCTCTATCCCCATCATTCATCACCAACCATTTCTTTTACAAGGTTGTCGATTAAGTCCTCAACTTCCCAAGT
>JAZRUG010000035.1:0-78231 GCA_045652425.1 Eubacteriales bacterium | reverse complement strand
TAACTGCCGAAGTCGAAGGATCCCATTATCTGTGCACAATAATTATGGGATTTCTCGATTCCGCTTCCTTCGGTCGCTCCACTCGAAATGACCATAGAGGTATAGTTTTTGCACAAACTTATATTGCGCACAAGTCTATTACATCTTCCCTATTACCTATTACTTCAACTTCTGCCCGTGGCACAGCTGGATAGCGCGTCAGACTCCGACTCTGAAGGTCGCAGGTTCGAATCCTGTCGGGCAGGCCAGAAAAAAGCAAGTCTTTTGACTTGCTTTTTTCAACTAAATCCACCCTTTCGGGTGGGTGAAATCGTCTTCGACGATGAAATCCAACTTCGTTGGATGAAATCCGCCTCGACGGCGGATGGGTGGATTTAATTTCATCTGATGCGCAGCCGAAGATTTCATCAGCGTTAGCTGATTTCATCCTTGCGAAAGCAAGGATTTCATTTATCTTTTGTCTACCAAGACAAGAGATTTTTTTCTATTCACTTGAAAAAAATTATAGTTTTGTGGTATAATCAGTTTGATAAATAAGAATTTGGAGGAACGATGCTATGAAAAAGGCATTTCATGTGATATGTTGTGCGGCAGGCAGTGGAATGATTGGTTTCTTTGCAGATCAGTTGAATACAGTAGTTGGATGTGTGTTTTTCACACTTGGCGTTGCCTTGCTTGTTGGTTCAATCATTCTGGTGTCCAAACAAGATAAAGATAATAAATAAAAATTTGGCGGAGGCTATTATATGAGCAACGAGAATAAAAAGCAAAAAGAACCATGGAGAATTGTTGTCTTTATCATATCCGTATTATTTATAGCATTTATGTGGGTAAAAAATGATATTGTAAGTATTTATACTACTATGCCCAAGGAACAGGTTATTCCGCTTATTGCCACAACAGTTTTAGTTTCTCTGATTAAGGTTGCTGCAATTGCAGGTGGAATTTTGCTAATCAAATGGATTGTCAGCAAAATCAAAAAAGATAAGTAAATTCCAATTTATCGAACAGCGCGATTACGCACCGTTTTACTGCTCTTTTTTATTTAAGTTAAAAACAAAATTCTGCCCAAACTCCTTGATATTGGGAATTTTATGTGTTATACTGTGATAAGTAAATAATATTCTAACAAGAGGTAAAAAGACAATGCGCGATTTTTTCCACAATTACGACCCGGTATTCTTCGTATCACACATTGACGGCGACTGCTTAAACAACAAAGAGGGCAGACTCGACGGAGACGCACTTTACATTACCGCAAAGGTAAAGGCTGCAGATAACGCTGTTATTACGATTAACGGCAAGGAAGCAAAATACGACGAATCCGAACACACATATTCAGCAGAAATCCCACTCTATAACTACAGAAACACTCTTTGCGCTATTGATACAAAAAACGGCTATCGCGCAGAAATCGTTATCTATTGGTTAAAGAATGCTGCTGACAAGTTCTATTTCACAGTTGACGACTGCGTTGTATTCTTGTACGAGCTTACCAAATCCCCCGAAAAGTATCCTTCCCTTTTCGACCACCACTTTTTAGCTCCATTTAAGAAGGCACACGAGCTTTACGGCGCACACGTTCATCTTAATCTTTATTATGAGTTTAACGACGAATCTGCCGCAGACTTTGATGAACACAAGGAATACTTTAACCTTACTATGATGACCGACCGTTATCGCAAGGAATGGGAAGAAAACGCAGACTGGCTTACACTTTCTTACCACGCTCACGCAAACTATCCCGATATGCCCAACAAGCATTTAAGCGGCGACTTTATCGCAGATTCTATGCGTAAGGTACATAAAGAAATTCTCCGTTTCGCAGGACCGAAATCACTCATTCCCGCGACGACAGCACACTGGGGCAACGGATATATTGAACCTTTGAGAGCTTTCCGCGAGGGCGGTTATCTTATCCAGTTCGGTTCATTCAGACAGATAGACAATGACGAAGCATATCTTTCATATTACGGCAGAGACGGTCTCCCCGCATACTTAAGAGGCGCAGGACTTGATGCTTATAACAACAAATCTGATGCAGAAGAAGGCAGCCAAGGCAGAGACGTTTGGAGAGATAATAAAGAAGATATCTACTACTGCCACACCGATATGGTTTTGAATAACAATAAGGGTATCCCGACCGAAAACATTGAATCCTGGATGGATACGTATATGGCACTCCGTCCCGACAGCGGTATTTTTGGACTTATGATTCACGAAGAGTACTACTATTCCGACTATAAAAACTATATCCCCGACTGCGGCGAGCGCGTACTTAAAGCTATTAAGCACGTTTACGATAAAGGCTACAGAAGCTGCCCCATCGAAGATATTATATTAGAGTTCTAACGTAAGACTCGGGAACTTTTTTGAAAAAAAGCTTCCCGAACCCTCAAAAAACTTACATCAGCCCACTAAATATAATAATCAAAACAATTAAGGAGCGTTTTTTAACGCTCCTTTTATTAAAGTTTTTGGGATTCTTAAACCCTTTTTCCAAAAAGGGTTTAAGGAAAAAGACAACAAAAAATGCCCGTTTTCACGGGCATTTTCTATTTATACCTTATTTCTTTTTAAAGAATCCGAAAAGACCCTTGCTTTCAGCTTCTGCGGGAGCTTCAACCTTAGGTTCTTCAACCTTGGGAGCTTCTTCTACTTTAGGAGCTTCTACTTTCTGCTCATCTCTGTTATAGGGGCGTCTGTTGGGATTTTCTCTAAACTTATCGCCGCCGTTATTGTTGCGGGGTCTGTTGTTATTATTGTTCTGGGGGCGTCTTTCTCTTTCCTCATAGCCTTCGGGCTTGGGCATAGCGTCCTTTCTGGAGAGGTTAAGTCTGCCCTTTTCGTCGGTACCCATAAACTTAACGGTAATTACGTCGCCTTCATTGCAAACGTCTTCAACCTTTTCAACTCTCTTGTAGTCGAGTTTGCTGATGTGAACAAGACCTTCCTTACCGGGAGCGAACTCAACGAACGCGCCTATCGGAATAACTCTTGTAACCTTACCTGTATAGATAGCGCCAACCTCGGGTTCAAATACGATACCGTCGATTATAGTCTTAGCAGCATAAGCGCTGTCTCTGTTAACTGCGGAAATATAGATTGTACCGTCATCTTCGATATCGATCTTAGCACCGGTATCAGCAACGATCTTCTGAATAACCTTACCGCCGGAACCGATAACTTCTCTGATCTTATCGGGATCGATATGCATTGTGAGCATCTTGGGAGCGTATTCGGAAACGTCTTCTCTTGATTCGGGAATAGCCTTGAGGAGAATTTCATCGATGATATAATCTCTACCCTTGTGAGTAACTTCAAGAGCGTTCTTAATAATTTCGGGAGTAAGACCGTCAATCTTAAGGTCCATCTGAATTGAAGTAATACCCTTGTGAGTACCTGCAACCTTAAAGTCCATATCGCCGTAGAAGTCTTCAAGTCCCTGAATATCTATCATCGTCATCCAGCGTTCGCCTTCAGTAATAAGACCGCATGAGATACCTGCAACGGGAGCTTTAATCGGAACACCTGCATCCATAAGTGCGAGAGTTGAACCGCAAACGGAAGCCTGAGATGTTGAACCGTTTGAGCTGATAACTTCGGATACGCATCTGATAGCGTAGGGGAATTCATCAACTGAAGGAAGTACGGGAACGAGAGAACGTTCAGCCAAAGCACCGTGGCCTATTTCACGTCTGCCGGGGCCTCTGGAAGACTTAGCTTCACCAACGGAGTAACCGGGCATATTGTAGTGGTGCATATATCTCTTTGTTTCTTCGGTATCGATACCGTCGAGCATCTGCGCGTCGCCTATCGGGCCGAGAGTTGCAATAGTCATAACCTGAGTCTGTCCACGAGTGAACATACCACTACCGTGTGTTCTGTTGAACAAGCCAACTTCAGCAGCAAGGGGTCTGATCTGATCCATTCTTCTGCCGTCAACACGTTTGCCGTCTTCAAGGAGCCAACGACGAACGATCTTCTTCTGAATCTTGTAAATAAGTTCACCGATAATGTCGGGCATTTCAGGATATTCTTCGCTGAACTTTTCAACGATAGCATCTGTTATAGGCTGCATTCTTTCATCACGAACGTTCTTATCGTCTGTATCAAGAGCAAACATAACGTCCTTTTCGCAGAAATCAAATACCTTGTCAAACATATCGTGGTCAAATTCGCAAGAAGGATAGTCAAATTTAGGCTTACCAACCTCTGCAACGATAGAGTTGATAAAGTTACAGATGTTTTTGATTTCTTCGTGAGCAGTCATAATAGCATCAAACATAACGTCATCCGCAACTTCTTTAGCACCTGCTTCGATCATAACAACTTTGTTAAGGCTACCTGCAACGGTAAGCTCGAGGTCGCTCTTTTCTCTCTGTTCAACAGTGGGGTTAAGAACGATCTGACCGTCAACCAAGCCTACGAATACACCTGCGATAGGACCGTTCCACGGAATATCGGAAATAGAAAGGGCGATAGACGCACCGATCATACCTGCAATTTCGGGGCTGTTGTCGTTGTCAACGCAAAGCACTGTAAGGCTGAGGTTAACGTCGTTACGAAGGTCCTTCGGGAACAAAGGTCTGATAGGTCTGTCAATAACACGAGAGGTAAGAATAGCCTTTTCAGAGGGCTTACCTTCTCTCTTAAGATAACCGCCGGGGATTCTTCCGACAGCATAAAGTCTTTCTTCAAAATCAACCGAAAGGGGCAAAAAGTCGATGCCATCTCTGGGTTTTGCACTTGCAGTTGCGGTTGCAAGAATAACCGTGTCGCCAAAGCGAACCAAGCAGGAGCCGTTTGCAAGACCTGCCATTTTGCCTGTTTCGATTACAAGCTTTCTTCCTGACAATTCATACTCGAATGTCTTAAAATTCTCAAACATTTTCTTCCTCCGTTTTCAATTCTTCTTTTCTTCTTTTACTTCTTTTCATCATTTACGGTCATAGGTTTTAGCACTTAAATAACTGTCCGAAAGTCTTCGGGCAACTGTTTAATTGCTAAACCGCTATGCCGCATTTGGTTTAAAAAATAATGTTTGTTGTATAAACTTATAGGGCAGAACCGTAAAATTCTGCCCCATTTAAGCGTGTCTTATTTACGGATACCGAGTTTTTCGATAATCGCACGATAACGGTTGATATCCTTCTTTGTAAGATAACCGAGAAGATTTCTTCTACGTCCAACCATCTTGAGCAAACCGCGTCTTGAGTGGTGGTCGTTAGGGTTCTTCTTAAGATGCTCTGTAAGGCTGTTGATTCTATCTGTAAGGATAGCAATCTGTACCTCGGGGGATCCTGTGTCTCCGTCATGAAGCTTGTTTGCTTCAATAACCTGCAATTTCTGTTCTTTCAACATAATCTTTCACCTCATAAAATATTTCGTAAAGACTAAGCAATGCGGTTGGTGAAGCAAAGCAATTCGCTTTTTTGTCCGCAAACCGAGTCTACGATTTCATACCTTGTTAATATAGCACATTTCCAATAATTTGTAAAGGGATTTGCATTATTTAACATTTTGTTTACATTTTCCCTTTTTATGAAAAAATCTTGTTCAAATCTTTTTTCAAAGCATACGCTTGTCTACCAGTGTAATAGGTAAACTTATTTTTTGTAGTAACAGCTTGTTTCAACGCCTCGTATGTTGACGAAGCAACAGTTGCATAAGAATCACCGTACATATATGCAAAATCGTAAACAGGAGATTTAAAAATCTCTTTTACATATTTATATGATTCTTCATTTCTCAAAACGTGGTCAAGATAATCTCTCACCAACCCGTCGTGAAGCATACCGCCTGCCTCATTGAATGCGCGAATCAAGTCAATAGCATACTGTGTACGGTTGTTAGAAGTCAACACACAGAAAGCGTAAGCATTTTCATTCGTGGGAGTATAATATTTATCTTGCTCCGCATCAACTTTAGGCATAGGTAAAATGGTAAAATTACCGTTAAGAGATACAGAAGAACCTAAAGTACCAACAAGGAAAAGCAACTTTTCTTGAGCAAAAAGCTCGTGAGCGTTTTCTGCTCCCATAAACGCCAAAGCATCAGCAGTAAGAGTTTTAAGCTTTGCAACCAAATTATCAAGTCTTTCGCCGTTATTTGCAACAGCAGGCAAATCCCCCAAGGATGTGGTCATATAGTTCATTCCGGAAGCGCCAAAAGCTGTTTTTATAAACGAATCTGTACTCTCTGCCCCAATTGATACGATATCCGAATGGTTTTCTGCACATCTATCTTTGTAAGTGAGCATAAGGTCAAGTGTCCAAGTTCCGTTATTCACAGCCTCGTATATTTCGGAAGTAAAACCGTAAGCATCGGATACGGCTTTATTAAGATATACACAAGAATAAGCATCGGGTGAAACGGTACCGTTTCCAACAACGCCGTATATCTTATTGTTTCCCGAAAACTGCGCTATAGCCGACGCGTTATAACATTCATAGCCAAACACATCTCCGTAAAGCGCGTTCAAGTCAGCAATCATATTGTTGTTTTTCATATAACCAACAGCTTTTTGCGGTACACATACAAGGTCGGCATAGAAAGCACCTGATTCAAGAGCGCTTTGAGCATCTTTTATAAAAGTATCGTACGGAATTGCCAAGATATTAAGATTACAGCCAAGCTTTTTGGAAATAAGCGAACTCATTTCTTTCACTGCCCTACTGTAAGTAGTTTCGCCGTTTACCGAAAACTTCTGCTCCGGATCTTCGATAATAACAACGTTGAGTTCGATTCCCTCAAGATTTTTATCCGCAAAAACCTCGCTCAAGGCTTTATTGGCATTAGCTTTTGACGTTTTAAGCACGTCTTCCATAGGCGGAAAAAACTCAAAAGGCTTTTCCGTTTCAGGAGCCTTTTCAGTTGAAGGACTTCCACCCTCTGTTCTATCATCTATTTCGATAACACACGATGTCGCGCTGCAAAGACACAGCATTATCACAAGAAAAAATATACCAATTTTTTTCAGCATGTGTTTTCCTCTTCTTTTCAATTATTTTATTGTGTAGGTTGTTCCCTCTTTTGTATCGGTAAGAATAATACCGCGAGAAGCAAGTTCATTTCTGATTCTGTCAGCCTCAGCGTAATTCTTAGCCTTCTTTGCTTCAAGACGAAGAGCTATCTGCTCCTTGATTTCCTTATCAAGCTCGCTATCAACCTCGTTTACGGGTTCTTCTTCAACCTCTTCTTTGTCAAGGTCGATGCCAAGGATAGAGTCGCAACGGATTATAAGCTCGTATATAGCGTTGGATTTTGTTTCATATCTCGCCATATTCCATATAGCGCCGAGAGCTTTAGGAATATTAAGGTCATCGTTTATAGCATCTTCAAATTCTTTGAGAAGCTTTGCAAGTTCTTCTTCGCTTACAACACCGTCAGCGCCCTTATGCTTCTTAATTTGATTTTTAAGATTCTTGAGAGACTTTTTAGCAGAATCCATTCCCTCGAACGTGAAGTTAAGCTTTTGACCGTAGTGAGCATTCAAGCAGAAATATCTGAACACCATGGGTGAATAGCCCTTTTCTTCAAGTTGGTCAAGAGTATAGGTATTACCGAGACTCTTTGACATCTTTCCGCCGTCAACAAGCATAAATTCGCCGTGTATCCACCATTTAGCCGCAGGGTGTCCGAGAAGACCGCAAGTCTGCGCGATTTCGTTTTCGTGGTGTATCGGAATATGGTCAACACCACCGGTGTGAATATCGAACTCTTCGCCGAGATATTTAAGTCCCATAGCCGAGCATTCAATATGCCAACCGGGATAACCCATACCCCAAGGAGATTCCCACTGCATAATGTGTGTAGGATCAGCCTTTTTCCAAAGCGCGAAATCTGCAGGATGATGCTTTTCGCTGTTTACTTCAACACGGGCGCCCGCCTGATTTTCATCAAAGTTCATTCTTGAAAGTCTGCCGTAATCCTTGAACTTTTTGATGTCGTAATAAATACCGTCGCTCGTTTCATAGGCATAACCCGTTTTAAGTAAGCCCTGAACGAATTCTATCATTTCCTGAATGTGCATAGTTGCCTTAGGTACAAGCTCGGGGCGCTGAATGTTAAGTCTGTCAATATCGCGAAGAAACACACTTGTGTAGTATTCAGCGATTTCCCAAGGAGTTTTTTTCTGCTCACGAGCAGTTTTGTTCATTTTGTCTTCGCCGTCGTCGCCGTCGCTTACAAGATGTCCAACGTCGGTTATGTTCATTGCGTGAAGAAGGTCGTAACCGTTCCACTGTAAAGTTCTGCGCAAGAAGTCCATGAAGATGTAAGTTCTCATGTTACCGATGTGCGCATATCCGTATACGGTAGGTCCGCACGAATATATTCTTACGGTTTTTCCGTTAAGCGGCTCAAATTCGCCCTTGGTTCTTGTTAACGTGTTGTAAAGTTTCATTTTTTCTATTCTCTCCTATTCAAGTAAATATTATACAAATTAAGTGTTTACCAAAGGACCTTTTTGAAAAAAGTTCCTTTGGAATCCCCAAAAACTTTTGCAAAAAAGTTTTTGAGAGGTAAAGTTTTCGTCAACCTTTTTCAAAAGGTTGCGGGGTATGGGGCGGCGCCCCTTTATTTCTTATTTTCTAATTCTGTAATTCTTGCTTCGAGCTCTGCCATACGTTGAGCCACAGGGTCTGGGATATGGATATGGTCGAGGTCGTCTGCCACTCTAACGTTATTACGTTTAACAACTTTAGCGGGTATACCGACAGCGGTACAGTTTTCGGGCACCTCGGTCAAAACAACGGCGTTTGCGGCAATCTTTGAGCCATCGCCCACCTTAAAAGGACCGAGAACTCTTGCGCCTGATCCAACCATAACGTTATCACCTAAAGTCGGGTGTCTTTTCCCCGTATCTTTACCGGTACCACCGAGAGTAACGCCTTGATACAAAGTGCAGTTATCACCGATTTCGGTAGTTTCACCGATAACAACACCGGATCCGTGGTCGATAAACAAATTTTTACCTATAGTCGCGCCGGGGTGGATTTCGATACCGGTAATCGCCTTCGCGCCCTGACTTATAAGACGCGCAGAAAACTTATGGTTATTTTTATAGAGCTTATGAGAAAGCCTATGCGCCCAAACGGCGTGAAGTCCCGAATAAAGCAAAAGAACTTCTGCGGTACTTGAAGCCGCGGGGTCCCTCTCTTTAACCGTCTTAACGTCTTCGGCAACGGTATCTTTAACATTATTTACAATTTTTGCCATTCTACTGTTTTTATAATACTGCTTTGCGACCTTAACGGGTTCGCTCGTTATAACGTCTGAAATAATATCAAAAACGTCTTTTTTCAAGTACTTTTTCATAACACAATGTCTCCCTTCCAAAAAACAAAAATCCGCCTTTGATTTACTCAAAGGCGGCACATTCCGCGGTTCCACTTCGGTTTATAACTTGCGTGTCATTTATCGCTGACAAAGCGGATGTGATTAGCATCTGCTCACGGGCGCACTTCCGTCTCGGCGGGTATGCATCTTACACCAAATCGACGCACTCTCTGAACCCTTTTAATAACCACTATCCAACGGCATTTTCCCGATCGTAGCATTATTCTTCATATACTATTATACACATCTTTTTCCATTTGTAAAGTATTTAAGAAAAATATTAACAAACATTAGTCCTCCGTAATATCAAACAAATCATTTGGAGTACAGTTAAAAAGCAAACACATAGTCTCAATATTTTCATAACGAATAGATTTCGTTTCATTATTTACCATTTTGTTAAAATTCTGATAACTCATTCCAAGCTGCTTATACAGCCAATATTTTGTCTTTCCGTTTTGTTTTAATAAATCCAACACCCTTAACTTTATCATAAGATACTTCCTCATTATATATTTTTTTAAATAGTATCTTATTTTTCCACTTTACATATAGACCAATGCATTATATAATGTATTAGTCTATAAACAAAAAAGGAGTGACTACTTTGGTTGAAAAAACTTGTTGCATAAGCGGACATAGAAATCTTACTTTTTTAGAAGCGTTTTTTTTAAGAAAAAAATTGCGAAAAACGCTTATCTCTTTAATCGACGACGGCATAATATATTTCGGTTGTGGCGGTGCTATCGGTTTTGACACTATAGCCGCCGAAGAAATACTTCGCTTAAAGAAAAAAACACCACACATAAAGCTGATAATGGTTTATCCCTGCAAAGACCAAACAAAATACTGGACAAAAAAAGACAAAAATAAATATTTAAAGATTAAAGAAAAAAGCGATAAAATCGTTTATATATCCGAAAACTACGATAGTTCGTGTATGCACAAAAGAAACAGGCACCTTGTTAATTCAAGCAGTGTTTGTTTATGTTACTTAAAGAAACAAAAAGGCGGAACTTTTTACACCGTAAACTATGCGTACAGTAAAGGTTTAAAAGTAATAAATTTAGCTCATTAAAATTCTTTTTTTCGGGGTGTCGCCCCTACAAATTTGTGCATATTTTCGGTTTGCTTACATAGATTTCCTCCGTGCAGAAACCAAAAGCAAGTACTCACATTGTAAGCCCTTTCCTGTGGGAAGGGCTTACATAGCAACTACTTATTCGATGTTTCCGCACAGAGGGAAAGTGTTATTAAAAATACAACAAAAAAATAATAACATTTATCTTTAGATTTGTTACAATACCGATTGACAAGTTTAATTATATTATGTATAATATTGGTGTATTTTGTTTTGTCGGAGGAAGATGCGGTATGACACATTGTATGTGCTGTTGCAAATTGAATACAAGTTGCTCATCATCACAGCCTTGTTGCACCCATTACGGCAAAACTGCGCAGAATAACTGCGACTCTTTAACAGCGCAAAAATAAAAGGACATTCACCACAAGAATGTCCTTTTTGTATTTTGTTTTTACTAATATTTACATAAATCAGGAGGGCAACCGTATGAAAAAGGTAGCTGTAATTATGGGAAGCGACAGTGATTTCCCCAAGGTAAAAAATTGTCTCGAGAAGCTGAAGTATTTTGGTATTCCGTTTGAAACGCACGTATATTCGGCACACAGAACACCCGACGAGGCGGCAAATTTTGCAAAGAACGCAAAGGCTAACGGCTTCGGAGTTATTATAAGTGCTGCAGGAATGGCGGCTCATCTCGGTGGCGTACTTGCGGCATATACCACACTTCCCGTTATAGGAATTCCCGTAAAGAGCGCTTCTTTCGACGGAATGGATGCACTTTTTTCTACGATAATGATGCCTCCCGGCGTACCCGTTGCGACTGTAGCAGTTGACGGTTGCGCAAATGCGGCTATTTTGGCAGCGCAGATAATCGCCCTTTCCGACGATGAACTTGCAGCCAAACTCGAAGCAGAAAAAATAAAGATGGCAGAAGGCGTAAGAGCCAAAGACGCAAAGATTCAAGAAGAAATCAAGAATATATAAGTTTTTATCGGTTAGGATTTCGGAGGAAAAATAATATATGTTTGGAAAGATCCATGAAGAATGCGGCGTATTCGGCATATTCGATCCCGCAAAAAAAATTAACGTAACGCAAACAACTTACTCAGGACTTTACGCTTTACAGCACAGAGGTCAGCAATCCTGCGGTATCGCGGTTAACAACGAAGGCAGAATATACAACCATAACGACGAAGGTTTGCTTAACGAAGTATTCAACGAGATGATACTCAATTATCTCAAGGGTAACATAGCAATAGGCCACGTACGTTATGCAAATTCAGAAAACAAAGGCAGAGAAAACAATCTCCCCTACGTTTCCAAATACACAAAAGGTCAGATAGCGATAACTTATAACGGCTCATTGGTAGGAGCAAACGAAATAAGAACAAGCCTTGAGGATGCAGGCGCTATGTTCCATACAAACTCCGACGCCGAGATAATTGCATATATGGTATCCCGCGAAAGAATGAAGACGGTTTCGACAGAACAAGCTCTCATCAACATTATGGACAGACTTACAGGCGCATACTCTGTGGTAATAATGACTCCCAACAAGCTTATTGCCGCAAGAGATCCCAAGGGGTTCCGTCCTCTTTGTATGGGTTCGCTTGGAGATGCCGTTATATTCGCTTCAGAATCATGCGCTATTGATGCTATCGGCGGTAAATTTATCCGCGACATTCAGCCCGGCGAGGTTGTTGCAGTAACAAAAGACGGCGTTGAATCTTACGTTGAAAAATGCGGAGAGAAAACGACAAGCTGTATTTTTGAACATATTTATTTTGCAAGACCTGACTCCGTTATTGACGGACAGAGCGTACATTTCGCAAGACAGGAAGCAGGCAGATGCCTTGCAAAGAGAGATGATAAGGACATTGCCGACATAGTTATCGGCGTACCCGACAGCGGTATTGACGCGGCTTTGGGTTATGCCGCAGAATCGGGAATTCCCTACGGCATCGGACTAAACAAGAACAGATACATAGGCAGAACGTTTATACAGACAGGTCAAGGCGAAAGAGAAAATCTCGTAAGACTGAAGCTCAATCCTATGCCCTCGGTACTCAAGGGCAAAAGAGTTGTAGTTGTTGACGACTCTATAGTAAGAGGAACTACCTGCGCACATCTTATTGAACTAATCAGACACGCAGGGGCAACAGAAGTACACTTCCGTATTTCTTCTCCTCCCTTCCTTAATCCTTGTTACTTTGGTACGGATATAGCCTCAAGAGATAAACTTATTGCTTGCCGCCTTACCCTTGACGAGATAAGAAAAGAAATTGGCGCAGACTCACTCGCATATCTTGCAATAGAAGACTTAAAACAAGTAGTAAAGGATTCAAACATCGAATACTGCGATGCTTGCTTTACCGGAAACTATCCTGTAAAAGTCCCCGGAGAAAATTGATATGAAAGTAAAGAATATTGCAGTATTGGTTTCGGGCGGCGGAACCAATTTACAGGCTATAATCGATGCGTACAAGGCAGGTAAGATAACAAACGGAAAACTCGCATTAGTTCTTTCAAGCAACGAAAAGGCTTATGCGCTCGAAAGAGCGGCAAACAACGGAATTGAATGCTGTGTTATCAAAAAAGGCGCTGACAGAGAAGCATTTTCTGATGCTATTCTTGCAAAACTCGAAGAAAAAGAGATTGACATTATCGTACTTGCAGGTTTTATGCACATACTCAGCGGAAAGATTATAGAAAAATATACAAACAAGATACTTAACGTTCACCCCGCGCTTATCCCCAGCTTCTGCGGAGAGGGATTTTACGGACTTCACGTACATGAAGCCGCATTGGCGAAGGGCGTTAAGGTAACGGGAGCTACCGTTCATTTTGTAAACGAGATAGCCGACGGCGGACCTATTATTTTGCAAAAGGCGGTTTATATTGAAGAAGACGATACCCCCGAGACTTTGCAAAAAAGAGTTATGGAGAATGCGGAATGGGAGATACTTCCAAAGGCGCTCGACCTTCTTTGCAACGAAAAACTTTCAGTTGAAAACAATATAGTAAAAATAAAAAATTAACCATAAAACAAGAGAGGTAAAATATGAAAAAACGCGCTATAATCAGTTTATCAGACAAGACAGGCGTTGTTGAATTTGCTCGCCGTCTCGAAAAGCTCGGCTATGAGATTCTTTCCACCGGAGGTACTGCAAAGACTTTGACAGACAACGGTATTGCAGTTACAAACGTTTCCGACGTTACAGGCTTCCCCGAATGTCTTGACGGACGTGTTAAGACACTTCACCCGATGATTCATGCAGGTATTCTTGCTATGAGAGGCAACGAAGAACACATGAAGCAGATTGAAGAGCTCGGCGTAACCCCCATCGATGTTGTTGCTATCAACCTCTATCCTTTCAAGGAAACAATACTCAAAGACAACGTTACACGCGAAGACGCTATTGAAAATATTGACATCGGCGGTCCTACAATGCTCCGCGCGGCTGCAAAGAACTGGCAGGACGTTGCAGTTATCGTTGACCCCGTTGACTATGACACGGTAACAAGCGAACTTGAAGCAAACGGCGAAGTATCAAAGGATACAAAGCTTAAGCTTTCTTACAAGGTATTTGAACATACAGCGGCTTACGATACTCTTATTTCGGGCTATCTCAGAAAAGAAAGTGGTATGCCCTGCTTCCCCGAAAAGCTCTCTCTTACTTACGAAAAGGTAAGCGAAATGCGTTACGGCGAAAATCCCCATCAGGCAGCAGCATTCTACCGCGAAGTCGGCAAGGGCTTTGAAGGCACTTTGGCAGCTGCAGAACAGCTTAACGGAAAAGAACTTTCCTATAATAATATTAACGATGCCAACGGCGCCCTTGACACTATCAAAGAATTCGGCGATGATATTTGTTGCGTTGCACTTAAACACGCTAACCCCTGCGGCGTAGGTATCGGAGAATCCGTTTACGAAGCATATATGAGAGCTTATGAAGCTGACCCCGTATCTATATTCGGCGGTATCGTTGCATTCAACAGAACCGTTGATTCAAAGACTGCGCAGAAACTCGCTGAACTTTTCCTTGAAATTATTATCGCTCCCGAATACGATGCAGAAGCTCTCCAGATTCTCTGCACAAAGAAGAACCTTCGCGTTCTCCGTCTCCCCGAAATTGCAAAGCCCAACAGAAAAGAAATGTTCGATATGAAGAAGGTTGCAGGCGGTCTTCTCGTTCAGGAACTCAACACAGAAATGTATGACGATGCTGACGTTAAGGTTGTTACCGAAAAGGCTCCTACAGCAGAACAACTCCGCGATATGAAGTTTGCTATGAAGGTTGTTAAACACACCAAGTCTAACGGTATTGCCCTTGCAAAAGACGGAGCTACAGTAGGTATAGGCCCCGGTCAGACAAACAGAATTACAGCACTTGAACTTGCTATTAAGTACGGCGGCGAAAAAGTACCCGGAAGCGTTATGGCAAGTGACGCATTCTTCCCCTTCGCTGACTGCGTTGAAGCAGCCCACAAGGCAGGCATAACAGCTATCATTCAGCCCGGCGGAAGTATTCGTGACCAGGAATCAATTGATGCTTGTAACAAGTACGGCATCGCGATGGTATTCACAGGCAAAAGACACTTCAAGCATTAATAAAAAAACGCAATATATGGGCTGACGTTCAGCCCATATATTTATATGTAAATGAAAGGAATGTTGTTATGTATAGATTTCCTATCGGTGTAATTATAGACGGATTTAAGACCGACAGAACTACCGCGATAGAAATGGCGGCAGCTTTAGGTGTTGACGGTATACAGATGTTTGCAACGAAAGGTATATCCGCCCCCGAAAATATGGATAGCGAAGCAAGAAAAGCTTTAAAGAAACAAGTAAGCGACGCAGGACTCGTATTTTCAGCTATTTGCGGAGATCTGGGTATGGGATTTGGCGATGCCGAAAGAAATCCCGTGCTTATAGCAAAACTTAAATCAATTCTCGATTTGGCAAATGACTTGGGAACGAATATTGTTACCGCTCACATAGGCGTTGTACCCGAAGACACAAACCACGAACGCTTTAAGATTATGCAGGAAGCATGTGCGGAGTTGGCAAGATACGCGCATTCTAACGGTTCATACTTTGCAGTAGAAACAGGTCCCGAAAAGTCTACTACTTTGCTTCGATTTATAGAATCATTGGGTTCCGACGGAGTTGCAATTAACTTTGACCCCGCAAATTTAAGAATGGTTATAGATGAGGATCCCGTAACAGCCGTAAAGAACCTATCCAAATATATTGTTCATACCCACGCAAAAGACGGCGTTATGCTGGTAAAAGGTAACCCCGAATTTATTTACAGAGTTGTCCACCCGATTCCGCCCGAAGTAAAGGCGATGAAGTTCTTTGAAGAAAGACCTTTAGGAGAGGGCGCAGTAAACTTCCCCGCATATCTGACAGCCCTCGAAGAAATCGGCTACAAAGGCTTCCTTACGGTTGAAAGAGAAGCAGGTACCGACCCGAAAGCAAATATTACAGAAGCTGTTGATTACTTGAAGAAACATTGTCGATAACCTACTTTCTTTTAAGGAAAGAAAGTAGGCAAAGAAACCTCGCATTGCTTGGTTTGGGCTATTTAATATCATTTGTGCAAACATTAACTCTATTTTAAAAACACCATACACATTTACAGCGGAGGGGAATCCCTCCGCTTTTCAAAGTTTTTGGTGGAGTCAAGAGGCGCTTTTTTCAAAAAGCGGCCTTTTGCCAAAGTTTCAGGTCAAAGCCCTGCGCGACTACCAAAAAAATCCGCTTTTCAGCGGATTTTTTATTATCACATTACCCATTTTACAACGTTTGGGTTCTTTTCAAAGTTGCGTACGGCGTCATCTGCAGCATATCCTAAAGCCGCCATACCGTAAACCAAATGGTCGGCGGGAACGCCTATTTTGTTTAGCTCTGTTCTGACGTTCATGTCATCGCAGACACCTTTAAATTGGTTTATCCAGACAGAGCCGATACCAAGAGCATGAGCCGCAAGGAAAATATTTTCCATAGCAACCGCGCAATCTTCAACAGCATGTTCGTTATCTCTCGGGTTAGAGCAAAGGATAACAACGTTCGGCTTATAAAAACAATATCCCTCATCTCTGCCAAGCTTTATACGAAGACACTGTGCAAGCGCTTCGATAATATCGGGATTTTGAACAACGGTAAACTGCCAAAGTTGTTTATTTCTACCGCTCGGTGCGTGATATGCAGCCTTTACAATAACTTCAAGGTCTTCCTTGGCAATTTTCTTATCTGTAAAACTTCGTATACTTCTTCTTTCAAGAAGGCACTTAATTGCATCCATAACATTTTCTCCCACATAATAATTTATTCTTGTGTTATCGGGGCATTTATCGTAGTATCTGTCGGTGTATTCATAAGGGGTATAAAATAACATTTTGCTTTAATTTCTTCAGAAAGCTCAAATTCCGATATAGAAGTACAAGGTCCGGAAGATTTCAATTTAAAATCGATTTCAGCTTCATCAAAATGACCTGCTTCGTTTCTTGAAGTGTCCCGTAAAATTGACAATACGTTTTTGTCTTCATCGTGGGAAATCTCTATACCGTTCACGTATTCATCGAAGAATTCGACCGGTACGAACAAAGCATCTTCATACTTTTCAGAATTTCCGTTCATTCTGACTTCGGTTCCGTTTATTTCTGCAAAGGGGGTTCCGACTTCAAAACAAACGCTCTCTCCGGTTTTCTCATTAGTAATGAATCTTAACCATTTACGGTCACCTGTCATAATAAAGCCAAACTTTTCGGATATAGCCGTCATATTAACGTAAAGACTTCCATCTCTGACATATCTGTCCGTATCAACGCTAACCGCCTTCAGATCTTTAGCCTCATGTTCAAGGCACATTTTCAATTTAAGTCCGTCGTAAGCAACGGGATCTGTTATCGTAAGATTAATGTAGAAAGCGAGGGAAAGAATACCTGCAACCGCAGAAAAGACAAAAACAAAAAGCACGGCGCACACAATAAAAAGACGGCTTAAGCCTTTCTGCTTTTTCTTTATTTTATATCCTTGAGAACGCTTGGCAACACGCTTAATTTCAGGAGAATCGGGATTGATTCTTTTATCTTCTTTAGCCGAACGTCGTCTTGAAGGAGTTTGGTCGTTTATATTCATACGCGTACCGCGGTTAACCGGGGGACGCTTGGGGGAGTTCTGCCCTTTATTCGTATCCGGAGCTCTGTTTATTCTTGGTTTGGGGTTAACGGTTTTGTCAGCCTTTTTGCCGTTATCGCCTTTAGAAATATCGGGAACTCTCTTCGCTGCCAATGCATCTCACCTCACAGTACACAATACAATAAACATCCTAATCATTTGTATATTATACCATACAGAGCCAAAAAATGCAATAGAATTGCAAAATGTTGTTACTTACAACAAAAATACGTTTTTTGCATCTGTGGTAAAAATTATAAAAAAGGACTTGACAAAAAGAATTAAGCGTGATATAATCACAAGGTAAAAAAAGAAGCAGAACACTCCGTTCTCACCCATAAAGCGTTGACTTATATGTGGTTAATAGATTGTCAGACAAGGCTGATTTTGGCTTTGGATGCGTTTATTGTGCGGAGTTGTTACTGAATTCCGTGCATTTTTTATTTTTGTGGAGGTGTTTTATAATAAAAAACACAAGCGCTAAGGACAACATCATAAACGAGGATATTAAAGCAGAGCTTAAATGCTCCGACTCAAAGATGTTCAGAGTAATTTCAAACGAAGGCGAACAGCTTGGTATGCTGAGCTTTATCGACGCATTGGAAAAGGCGTATGACGAGGATCTTGATTTGGTACTTATGTCAGCACAGTCCGATCCCCCCGTATGCAAGATTATGGACTACGGAAAATTCCGTTTTGACCGTGACAAGCGCGAGAAGGAAGCGAAAAAGAAACAGCAGACAATCGAAACGAAAGAGATACAGCTTTCGTGCAGAATTGACGTAAACGATTTCAACACCAAAGTTAACCATGCTCACAGATTTTTGAAGAGCGGAAACAAGGTAAAAGTTATCGTAAAATTCAAGGGACGTCAGATGACACATCTCGACATAGGAAAGCAGTTGCTTGAACAGTTCAAAGAGGCTTGTAATGAGCTTGGCACTGTAGAAAAGCCGCCCGTACTTGAAGGAAGATTTATGTCAATGATGATAGTTCCGGCAAAAGCCACAAAGTAAAAAAACAAACAAGTAAAGTATTGCGATACCGAAAAATACGGAATACCGCATAAAATACGAAAGGAGTCCATTACTATGGGAAAAATGAAAACACACAGCGCCTCTGCCAAGAGATTTACTCTCACAAAGAGCGGCAAGGTAAAGATTAACCATTCGCATCACCGTCATAACCTCGGTCTTAAGAACGCAAAGCGTAAGAGAAGCCTCAGAAAAGCAGGTTACCTCAGCGAATCTATGGCACCGACAGTTAGAACACTTATTAAATAATTGATAAATTGATTGAAAACAGGAGGAAAAAACAATGGCAAGAGTTAAAGGCGCTATGATGACTCGTAAGAGAAGAAATAAAATACTCAAGCTCGCTAAAGGTTACTGGGGCGCAAAGAGTAAACACTTCAAGATGGCTAAACAGGCCGTAATGAAGAGTGGCAACTATGCATACATCGGCAGAAAGCAGAAGAAGAGAGATTTCCGTGCACTCTGGATCACCAGAATTTCCGCACAGGCAAAGGTAAACGGAATCAACTACTCACAGCTTATGCATGGTCTTAAGTTGGCTGGCATCAATCTCAACAGAAAGATGCTCGCTGAAATTGCAGTATCCGACAAGGAAGCATTTGCTGCAATCGTAGAAAAAGCTAAAGAAGCACTTAAATAAGTTCGATTACTACAAAAACCCGGATTCTCCCGGGTTTTTGTGCTACAATCGGCAATGTTATTTTTTATCGAAAGAAAGCAATTAAAGCAAGATTAGATGTTATTTTCTCAAAAAAGGAGGTTACTGTTTTGGATATAATAACAAGCCGAAACAACAGTCTTATTGTTGAAACGGCAAAATTAAAAGATAGAAAATACCGTGAAAAAATGAGAACCTTTCTTTTTGAAGGAATAAAGTTAACAAGAGAAGCGATAATGCAGGGTGTTGAAATTACGCATATTTTCTTAACAGAAAAGTGCGCGGATAAATACCCCGATTTAGCGGACAGAAAAGAAGCCGTTATTATAGGCGACTCTGTTTGCTCGAAGATTTCGGAAAACAACGCTCCCGAGGGCATTATTTGTACTGCAAAATATCTCGACAATCTTCACAAGGAATATACGTCAGCAGATACGATAGATTTAAAAAACAGTTGTCTTATTCTCTCGACTATACAAGATCCCGGTAATTTAGGAACGATTGCAAGAACGTCAGCGGCATTCGGCAAAAAGACGCTTATTTTATCAAGCGACTGCGCGGATATATATAACCAAAAGACAATAAGAGCATCTATGGGTGCTATGTTCAGAACGACAACGTACAGAACGTCTGACTTATGCAAGACAATAAAAGAGATAAGCGAAAGAGGTCAGGAAGTTTATGCGACAGCCCTCACCGAAAAGGCTCTGCCTTTAAGCTCGGTAAAGAACCCAAAAAATTGTTGCTTTGTAATGGGAAATGAAGGACACGGACTTTCCGAAGAGGTAATAGACAGTTGCACGGGAACGGTTATAATTCCTATGGAAAAGGACGCGGAATCGCTCAACGTTTCGTCGGCGGCATCGGTTATACTTTGGGAAGCATATAGGTGAAAATCTATGAATAATTTACTTTATTGGGTATGGCTAAGTGAGAAGTGTACGCCGAACACCCCTATTTTCAGTATTCTCTATCACCACTTCGGCTCTATTGAAAGAATATATGAATCCACCGAAGAAGAACTGAAGAACATATACGGGCTTCCAAAATCAAAAATAAAATCACTACTTGACAAGAGAACGAACAGAGCGCAAGAGATTTTAAACGAGTGCTTGAAAAACAATATAAGTATTCTTCCATATTCTGAAGAACTCTTCCCTACTCGTTTGCGAACAATAAAGAATCCCCCGGCATTACTTTATTATAGAGGTAAACTCCCCGAATTCGATAAAGAACTTTGCATAGGAACTGTAGGAACGAGAAATCCCTCTTCTTACGGCTGTCGATGCGCGTATGAAATAGCGTTTGACCTCGCGTTAAGCGGAGCGTACGTTATAAGCGGTATGGCATTAGGTATAGATTCAATATGCCACGGCGCTGCTCTTGATGCAGGAGGAAAAACAGTTGCGGTATTGGGATGCGGTATAGATATTATTTATCCGAAAGAAAATACCGATTTATATAACAGACTTTCTGCAAACAGTACGATTATTTCAGAATATTCCCCCGGAACGTCGGCTACACGTTACACTTTCCCGCAGAGAAACCGAATAATAAGCGGGCTTTCCTCGGGAACGCTTATAATTGAAGCTCAACAAAAAAGCGGAGCTATGATAACGGCGCAAATGGCAGCAGAACAAAACAGAGACTTGTTTGCAGTTCCGGGAAGAGTAGGCGAATTAAACAGTATGGGCCCGAATCTTCTTATCAGGTCGGGCGCAAAATCGGTAAGTTCAGCCGACGACATTTTGCGTGAATACGAATTTTTATTCCCCGATAAAATAAAGATGTCAAAGACAAATAAAAAGCAGAAAAAGAACCCCTACGCATCTTTAAACAACAACCCCAATTCGATAGTAAAAGGTCAAAAAAGCGGTTCTGCAACCACAAATTCGGCTCAACAAGAGCTTTCTGTCGCCGAAAATGAACCTATTATTGAAGAAGCGAAAGAATATCTTAAAAACCTTCCCGAAGAACAAAAAAATATATGTATGTGTTTATCCAAAACGCAACCGATTACCCTTGAAGAAATTGTAAACATTACAAATTATTCGGTATCGGACACGATGTCAGCATTGACAATTTTGGAAATTCAAGGTATAGTAAATGCTGTGCCAGGCGGAGGATTTCTGTTGGCACGGTAAAAAATATGAAAATTAATCCCATTTTTTGAGGTGTATATATGTCAAATCTCGTAATAGTTGAGTCCCCTGCAAAAGCGAATACCATAAAAGGCTATCTCGGAAGCGGATACAAGGTAACGGCTTCAAAAGGCCACGTAAGAGATCTTCCGAAAAGCACTCTCGGCGTTGATATTGAAAACAACTTCGAGGCTCATTATATAAATATAAGAGGAAAAGGTCCTCTTATCACAGAACTGAAAAAAGAAGCGAAGAACGCGAATAAAGTTTTTCTCGCAACTGACCCTGACCGTGAAGGTGAGGCAATTTCGTGGCATCTTGCGACAGCTCTCGGCATTGATCCTTCAAAAGCCAAGAGAATTTCATTTAATGAGATTACAAAATCAGCCGTAAAAGCGGCTATAAAGAATCCCCAGCCTATAAATATGAACCTTGTAAACTCACAGCAGACAAGACGAATTCTTGACAGAATAGTTGGTTACAAGGCAAGTCCGTTTCTTTGGAAGACACTCAAAAGCGGACTTTCTGCAGGTCGTGTTCAGTCCGTTGCTACACGTCTTATAGTTGAGCGTGAAGAAGAGATAAGAGCGTTTGTTCCCACGGAATATTGGACTATTACAGCACAGCTTTTGACAGAAAAAGCAAAAACGTTCAAATCAAACTTTTACGGCGACAAAAACGGAAAGATGGAACTTAACAACCAAGAAGAAGCAGACAAGATTTATAACGCTGTAAAGAACGGTCCCTTTATTGTAAGTTCAGTAAAAAAGGCTGTTAAACACCGTAACCCCGCGCCTCCTTTTACAACTTCTACGCTTCAGCAGGAGGCTTCAAGAAAGCTCAACTTCCGTTCACAGAAGATAATGCAGATAGCGCAGGAGCTTTACGAAGGTATAAACATAGGCAGCGAAAACGGCGGCGTTCACGGTCTTATAACCTATATGCGTACAGACTCACTCCGTATATCGCAGGAAGCGTCGGCAAGTGCTGAAAATTATATAAAGAGCAAGTTTGGTGAAGAATATTACCCTGCGCAGAAAAGATTTTATAAATCAAAATCAACGGCACAAGACGCGCACGAAGCTATCCGTCCCGCATCCCTTGATTTTGAACCCGAAAACATAAAGAAATATCTTTCTACAGACCAATATAAGCTCTACAAACTCATTTGGGACAGATTTTTGGCATCACAGATGGCATCAGCCCAGCTTAACACTGTTAACGCAGAAATAGAATCAAACGGATATATTTTCCATTCAAGTGGCTACAACGTAAAGTTCCCCGGCTTTTTGTCAGTATACGATCCCGGAGATTACGGCGAATTTGCAGATACCGAAAAACAAGCAAGTCCCATTGAAATAAACGAAGGCGAAAAGGTTAACTGTAAAGAACTTTTACACGAACAGCATTTTACAGAACCCTCCCCCAGATATACGGAAGCATCCCTTGTGAAACAACTTGAAGAAAAAGGTATAGGCAGACCATCTACCTACACACCTATTATCACGACGATAATAGCAAGAGACTACGTAACCCGCGAGGGCAAATCACTTAAACCGACTTATCTTGGAGAAATGACGACCAAACTTATAATGGAAAACTTCCCCGAGATTATTGACTATACTTTCACAGCACAAATGGAAGATAAGCTCGACGCCGTTGAAAACGGTAACGACGATATGCTCCACATTCTTTCCGAATTTTACGAAGGCTTTAAGGTAAGTCTTGCAAAGGCAGAAGAAGCGGCAAAGAACGGCGAAATAGACATTCCGCCCGAAGAAACTGATATAATTTGTGAACACTGCGGTGTGAAGATGATAGTAAAGAACGGCAGATACGGCAAATTTGCCGCATGTCCCAACTATCCCGAATGTAAGAACACAAAACCTCTTGACAAGGACGGAAAGCCCAAAGAACCCAAGAAAGAAAAAGAGAAGAAAGAAGCAGAATCAACCGGTATGATATGCGAAAAATGCGGTTCTGAAATGGTTATCCGTTCGGGAAAATTCGGTTCTTTCTACGCATGTTCGGCTTATCCGAAGTGCCGTAACACAAAGCAGATAACCAAGGATATTGGTATAGCCTGCCCCATCTGCGGCTCAAAGATTGTAACGAAGCAAGGCGGAAAGAAGCACATTACTTTCTACAGTTGCGAAAAGTATCCCGAATGTAATTTCTCGTCATGGGATATGCCGACGGGCGAGAAGTGTCCGCAATGCGGAGATGCCCTTCTTATGAAAAAACGCAAGAAGTTAGTATATTGCAGAAACGAAAAGTGCGGATACAGCCGCGAAGAAGAAAAAAAGGCAAAAAATGAAGACTGATAAAATAAATATATTCGGCGCGGGGCTTGCAGGCTGCGAAGCGGCATATCAGGCAGCTAAACGCGGTGTAAAAGTTGACCTTTACGAGATGAAGCCCAAGAAAAAGACTCCCGCGCACACGTCGGATAATTTAGCTGAACTTGTATGCTCAAACTCACTCCGAAGCAATGTTTTGACTAACGCCGTAGGTTTGCTTAAAGAAGAACTGAACCTTATGGATTCACTTATAATGAAAGCGGCTTATGCTACACAGGTTGAAGCAGGCTCGGCATTGGCTGTAGACAGACATAAATTTTCCGAATATATCACAAAAGCGATAAAAGAAAATCCTCTTATTAACCTTATTGAAGAAGAAGTAACTTCAATTCCCGCGGACGAGATAACGGTAGTTGCCACAGGTCCTTTAACCTCCGACGCTTTTTCCGAATATCTCGAAGACTATCTCGGCAAGAGTCATTTATCTTTCTTTGACGCATCAGCGCCTATAGTTGAATACTCTACTCTTGATATGAACAAGATATACGCGGCATCACGTTACGGTAAGGGTGAAGCATCTTACCTTAACTGTCCTATGACGAAAGAGGAATACGACTTATTTTACAACGAGCTTATTAACGCAGAAGAAGCTCACTTAAAAGAATTTGATTCCGATTCACAGAAGAATCCTAACGTTTTTGAAGGGTGTATGCCTGTTGAAGTAATGGCAAGAAGAGGCTATGATACACTCCGTTACGGACCGTTGAAGCCTGTAGGACTCCCCGATCCCAAAACCGGTAAGGAACCTTACGCCGTTATTCAGCTTCGTCAGGAAAATGCCGAAAAAACTATGTATAACCTGGTTGGATTTCAGACTCATTTAACCTTTGGAGAACAAAAGAGAGTATTTTCCTTGATTCCGGGACTTGAGAATGCAACCTTTTTGCGTTACGGCGTTATGCACAGAAATACGTTTATTAATTCTCCTGCTTGTTTAGACTGTTTTTATTCAATGAGAACAAAACCGAACGTATTTTTTGCAGGACAGATGACGGGAGTTGAGGGTTACGTTGAATCGACATCAAGCGGTTTTGTGGCAGGTGTAAATGCAGCAAGACTTGCAAAGGGCGAAGAACTTATAGACTTTCCCAACACTACCGCAATAGGCGCTTTGGCGCACTACATAAGCGACCAAAATGTTGTGAATTTTCAGCCTATGAACGCGAATTTCGGACTTGTTGCAAACCTTGAAACAAAAGTAAAGGGCGGCAAGCGTTTCAGAAACGAAGCATTGGCAAACCGTTCTTTAGAATTTATAAACACTATAAAAGATAAGATATAATCCCCTAAAATTATATAGGAGAAAATATATGAGAATTATCGTTGATATAATGGGCGCCGACAACTCCCCTGAAGTATTTGTGGAGGGCGCCTTGATGGCGGCAAAAGAATACGGCTGTGATATAACACTTGTCGGCGATGCATTAGATATATATGCGGCATTTGAAAAGACGAAACTCCCGACTGACCGTATCGAGATAGTTGACGTGCCCCACTATATAACTATGGAAGACTCACCTATGAGCGTTGTTAAAGAAAAGAACAACTCATCTATGCACGATGGTTTAAAGCTTCTTGCAGAAGGTAAAGGCGATGCATTTGTAAGCGCAGGAAATACCGGCGCACTTCTTGCAGGCGCTACTTTTATCGTAAGAAGAATAAGAGGACTCAGAGCTGCAATAGGTACTATTCTCCCCCTTGCAAAACCCGTTTTGCTTGTGGACTCGGGCGCTAATATAAACGTAACTCCCGAAAATTTAGAGCAGTTTGCAAGAATGGGCTCAATATATATGGAACGCTTGCACGGAATAAAGAATCCCACGGTAGGTCTTCTTAACAACGGTGCTGAAGCTACCAAAGGAACAGACCTTCACAGAGAAACTTATCAAAAGTTGACCGACTCCGATATGAACTTTATAGGTAATATTGAAGGCAGAGATATTCCCTTTGCCAAGGCGGACGTAGTAGTTACCGACGGCTTTACGGGTAACGTTGTATTAAAACTCACCGAAGGTTTTGGCAAATTTATGATTGACCAGCTAAAGTCGCTCTTCACGGCAAATATTGTAAGCAAGGCTTCGGCATTGATTCTTACAACGGCTTTAAAGGCGTTCAAGAAGAAATTTGACGCTTCCGAATACGGCGGCGCTCCCCTTCTCGGCATATCAAAGCCGGTTATCAAAGCGCACGGCTCGTCTGATGCAAAGGCGGTAAAGAACGCGATTAAACAAGCTATATATTACGTAAACACCGGAATAATAGTTGAAATAGCGCGTCAATCATCACAGCTTACAATAAAAACACCAAAGAAAGAAACCGAAAAGACAGGCGAAGATAAATGAACGTAAATGATATTAATGAGCTTATTGAAATAATAAAAGGACTTGAAGGAAAGTTACATTACACTTTCAAGGATAAGCCCCTTTTGATAAAGGCGCTGTCCCACTCGTCATTCGCAAATGAGCTTAAATCCAAAAATATAAAGGCAGAATGTAACGAAAGGCTTGAATTTTTCGGCGACTCGGTTTTGTCTTTGACCGTAAGTGAATATCTTTATACAAACTATCCCGACCTGCCCGAAGGCGAACTTTCAAAGGTCAGAGCAGGTACGGTGTGCGAAAAAGCACTTGCGAAATTTGCCCGTGAAATAGAACTCGGTAAATATCTTTTTCTTGGCCACGGCGAAGAGATAACACATGGACGAGAAAGACCGTCAATACTTGCAGATGCATTTGAAGCAGTATTAGCAGCGATGTTTATTGACGGCGGAATAGCCCCCGTTAAAGAATTTCTCCTCCCCTTTGCCACCGAAGAGATAAAACAGATTATAGCAAGAGGAAACACAAAAGACTATAAATCTATGCTCCAGCAGTTTATACAGCAGGAGCAGGGGGACGTACTTGAATACAGACTCGTAAGCGAAAGCGGCCCCGCCCACGAAAGAGTGTTTGAAACCGAAGCTTATTTGAATAACAACGTTATTGGAAAAGGTATAGGCAGAAGCAAACGCGAATCAGAACAGATGGCGGCGAAAGAAGCACTTGCTTTGTTTGGTCAAACATAAGTTAGTTATTATTTTTTCCAAAAATAATAACAGTTTGCCCCAAAAGAAGCACTTGCTTTGTTTGGACAAGCATAGGATAACGCGGAAACTTTTTGAAAAAAGTTTCCGCACCTTCCAAAACTTTGCCTTTCCGGTTTATGCTCTTTAATTAAGTGATATAAAACTTGCAGAAACCACATATCACGCACAAACCGGTAGGGGACGGCGCCTCGACGTCCCGAGAAAACGAGCAGCTTGACCCCAACTTATCCAAAGAAAAAAACACGTCGGAGAAAAACATTGAAACACGTAAACATACCGGTATTTATACCGCATTTAGGTTGCCCGAATGACTGTGTTTTCTGTAACCAGAAACGCATTTCGGGCACGTCTTCTTTTAATAAAAATGACGTTGACAGTATTATAAAAAACGCTCTGTCAACCGTTGATACAGAAACTCACGAAACCGAGATAGCATTCTTCGGCGGAAGCTTTACGGGCATCGACAGAAACGATATGATATACCTTCTTGAAACTGCTTACAAGTATATCAAAATGGGGCTCGTTTCTTCTATAAGACTGTCTACTCGCCCCGACTATATTGACGAAGAAATACTTGATATTTTGCAGTCCTACAAGGTAAAAAATATTGAACTCGGTCTGCAGTCAATGGACGAAAAGGTGTTAAAGCTTACCAAGCGCGGACACACAGCCGAACAGGCAATAAACGCTTGTAAACTGATAAAAAAATACGGCTTTAATTTGATAGGTCAAATGATGATAGGACTACCCGGTTCAACCCTCGAAAAAGAAATAAACACCGCAGAAACAATAGCAAATTTATGCGACGGAGCAAGGGTTTACCCTACCGTTGTTTTAAGGGAAACCGAGCTTTGCAATATGGCGAAACGAGGCGAATATATACCGCTAAAACTTGAAGACACGATAGAAAGAACGGGCGAAGTTTTGCTTGTGTTTGACAGTGCGAAAAAGCCTGTAATAAGAATAGGTCTGCAGTCGGGCGACGAGCTGTATGACCCCGATGTTGTATATGGCGGAGATTACCACCCAGCAATAGGTGAATTAGCCGAAAATCACGTGTATTACAAAAGAATATGCGAACAACTTGAAAACAAGGAAGCAGACGGAAAAGACCTTGTGATTTACTGCGCAAAAGGCTGCACTTCAAAAGTGGTCGGTCAGAAAAAAACGAACAAAATAAAGTTAACAAAAAATTATAATATAAAATCTCTGAAAATTGTTGAAAAAAATGATATAAAGGGTTATAATGTTATATTAGACATATTATGATTATTTTAGGATAATTTAGAAAAAAATACCGAAAGGGGGCTAATGACGAAAATGCGATTAAAATCACTTGAATTACACGGGTTCAAGTCTTTTCCGGACAAGACAACTATAAACTTCGATGACGGTATGACTGTCATAGTAGGCCCTAACGGAAGCGGTAAATCAAACATATCGGATGCTATGCGTTGGGTTCTCGGAGAACTTTCCAGCAAAAACATACGCGGAACAAAGATGGAAGACGTTATATTCGGCGGTTCGGCCTCGCGCAGTCCTATGAGCTATGCTGAGGTTTCTCTGCTTATAGACAATACGGGCGACGGAAACAGAATTGATATTGATTATGACGAAGTCGAAGTTACGAGAAGATACTACCGTTCGGGCGAAAGTGAATATATGATAAACCGCCGTCCCGCCAGACTCAAAGACATTCACGAGATGTTTATGAACACCGGTGTAGGTAAGACGGGATATTCCATAGTCAGCCAGGGTAAAGCGGCTGAAATAATATCTCAAAAGAGCGATGAAAGAAGAAACATTTTCGAAGAGGCTGCAGGTATTTCAAAATACCGTTACAAGAAGAACGAAGCAGAACGCAAACTCGCTTCGACCAATGACAATTTAGTACGCCTTAACGACATCAAGTACGAGCTTGAAGGCAGAATAGGACCTCTCGAGAAAGAAGCAGAAAAAGCAAAGAGATATCTTGAATTTTACGACAAGAAGAAAAACGCAGATATCGCCCTTTGGCTTTACGATACAAAAGAATTAAGAGAAAAACTCAACAAGGCTGAAAACGATTACGTGCTTTCCGGAAAGGAACTTGAAATAGCAGACGAAACGATACAGTCTTTGGAAAATCAAAACGAAAGACTTTTTCAGGCTTCCCAAGAAAATAAGATAAAGACAGAAAAGAACTCAAACGAGCTTCAGTTTGCAAACGACAAGAGATACAGCCTTGAAAGTAACTTAAAGGTTCTCAAGAACGACATCGAGCATATCGGTCAGTTAAAATTACAAGCAGAAAACGAACTTACTCTCCGCACGGAAGAAAAGAATAATACCGAAAAATCTTTAGAAGAAGCGAAAGTTAAGTTAGAAGAACTGAAAAACGCTCTTACACGTTCGGAAGAAGAAAGAACGTCTGCCGATGAAATGCTTGAAAAGGGCTTGCTTGAACTTGTCGAGCTTGAAAACAAGCTTGAACAGGCAGAAGCTATAATCAGACTAAAAGAAGATGAAGTTGTAGCCAAGCAAATCGAACTTTCTTCCCTTTCGGGTTCAAGGAAGAGTGAAGATGAAAGATGTGAATCCTTAAAAATTGAAATAGCAGAACTGAAAGAAGCTATGGCACTTCTTGAAGACAGAGCAAGCAAGGCAGAAAAGACTGTTTTGGGCTATAAACAAAAAGCCGATGAAGCCAAGGAGAATGCAGATGAGGCAGAGGCCGCTATTCAATCCCTTGAAACAAAAACCAAAGAACTGAACGACAAGCTCAATTCTTTATATATCGATATGGCGTCAAAGAAGCAGAGAGCAGAAGCATTGGCGCGTATGGAAGAGCATTTTGAGGGTTATGCAAACAGCGTTCGTTTCGTTATGAACGAAAGCACAAAAGGCACTCTCGGCGGAGTATACGGTCCCGTATCAAAGCTTATAAACGTTAACAGACAATATACCGTTGCGATAGAAACAGCATTGGGCGGCAATTTGCAGAATATAGTTGTAAAGGACGAAGATTCTGCGAAGAAAGCTATTGCCCTTCTCAAAGAAAGAAATGCGGGCAGAGCTACGTTCTATCCGTTAACTTCTATCCAAGTACAGAAGCTGAATGTTGATATAAAGACTATATCTTCTATGAAAGGCTATATTGGAGTTGCAAGCGAGCTTACGGATTGCGAAGACAAGTTCCGCATAGTAAGCGAATTCTTGCTTGGCAGAACGGTTGTTTTTGACACTATCGACAACGCAAGTACTGCCGCAAAGCAGTTGAATTATAAGGTAAGACTTGTAACGCTTGACGGTCAGCTTATAAATGCGGGCGGTTCATATACGGGCGGTTCTTCAAAGAAGGACAGCGGTATGCTTACCCGTGTTTCCGAGATTGAAAGATTGAAGAAAGACTGCGAAAAACTTGCCAAAGATGCAGAAGCAGTTAACAATGAAATAGAAGGCGTCAACAAGGAAAAAGAAGCGCTTATAAGAAAGCGCGATTCACACATAGGCAATTCTTCTCTGCTTAATTCACTCCTTAATGCAGAAAACACTCAATACGAAGTTTTGAAATCACAGCTTTCGGCTGACGAAAAGAACTTATCCGAATTATCGGGTGAGCTTGACAGACTCGAAAGAGCAGATGATTTTTATCGCGAAAAGAAGCAGAAGATAGACGAAGAATTAAAAGAAATCAACGCCCTTATCGAAGCAGGAAAAAATACACAAAATATTATAAAGAACGATATTGCGGCAAAGAATACGGAAATTGAAACTTTGCGCGAAAGAAACAGCAACTCGGTTATCCGTCTAACAGAAGACAGAAAAGATATGGAAAACCTCCAGAAGAACGTTGAATCTACCGAAGCTTTGTACGTATCACTTATAGAACGTATTTCTTTGGGTAAAAACGAGCTTGAATCTTTGGAAAACAAGAAGACGGTTGCCGAAACGAAGATTACGACTACTGAAGAATCGCTTTCGGAAGTTCTTAACACTATATCTGCCCTTGAAAAAGAAAAGGGAGATTATACGGAAAAGAACGACGAATACGAGAAAAAAATTAATGACCTGCGCGTAAAGATTAAAGAAAAGACAAACGACAGAGAGCTTGTATTCAGATCTTATACAAAACTTGAGGGACTTTGTCAGCAGCTGAAAAATGACCTCGACAAATCGAGCGAACGCATTTGGGAAGAATATGAACTCACCTATTCAGCAGCAGCAGAACTTCCGCTCCCCGAGGTTACGAACGAAAACAGAAGCGAACTGTCAAAACAACTGGCAGAATATAAGGGTAAACTTAAAGGTCTCGGCCACGTTAACGTCAGCGCTATAGACGAGTATAAAGAAGTAAAAGAAAGATACGACTTTATGCACACGCAGATAACCGACCTTGAAAACGCAGAAAAACAGCTTACCGATATTATCGTTAAACTTGAAGCGGAAATGCGCGACAAGTTCTCACAGACGATGAAAGACGTTAATATGCACTTTAAGACTGTATTCCGCGAACTGTTCGGCGGCGGTACGGCAGAACTTATACTCACCAATCCCGATGACGTATTGACAAGTGGTATCGATATCAACGTAGCTCCTCCCGGAAAGATAATTAAGAACCTTGTTTCTCTTTCGGGCGGCGAACAAGCATTCGTTGCTATTGCCCTTTTCTTTGCGATACTGAAAGTTAATCCCACGCCGTTCTGCATTTTCGACGAAATAGAATCAGCGCTCGATGAAGTTAACGTTGTAAGATTTGCAGAATATGCAAGAAAATATTCAGATGCAACCCAGTTTATTATGATTACCCACAGAAGAGGTACGATGGAATCAGCAGATACGCTCTACGGTGTAACCATGTACGAAAAGGGTATTTCAAAAGTACTCGCAGTTAACGTACGTGATATTGAAGATAAACTCGGCGTTAAACTCGAATAGTACATATTTTGATATTCAGAAAGGTTTAGTATATGTCATTTTTCGAAAAACTGAAAAACGGTCTTGAAAAGACAAAATCATCAATATTCGGGCAGGTAAACAACCTTTTCAAAGCATTTGTAAAGGTTGATGAAGACCTGCTTGAAGAGCTTGAAGAACTGCTTATTGCTGCAGACGTAGGCTTTGAATCGACCGAAGAGATTATAGAAAAACTTCGCGAAAGAATAAAAGATGAACGCCTTTCAGATGCCGAAGAAACTAAAGCAGCCTTGATTGAAATATTAAAGGGAATGATAGGCGAAGGTGAACAGCTTGACCTATCTACCACACCTGCCGTTATACTTGTTATCGGCGTAAACGGAGTTGGAAAGACGACTTCAATTGCGAAGATAGCACACCACCTTATATCTTCAGGTAAAAAGGTTGTACTTGCAGCAGGAGATACGTTCCGCGCGGCAGCGATTGACCAGCTACAGATATGGGCTGACAGAGCAGGCGCAGACTTAATAAAGAATTCAGAAGGTTCTGACCCCGCGGCAGTTGTATTTGACGCAGTTTCTGCAGCAAAGAGCAGAAAAGCCGATGTACTTATAATAGATACGGCGGGCAGACTTCACAACAAGAAGAACCTTATGGACGAACTTGCGAAAATAAACCGCGTAATTGGAAGAGAACTTCCCGATGCTTCAAGAGAAACGTTGCTCGTACTCGATTCGACGACAGGCCAAAATGCGGTAAGACAAGCAAAAGAATTCAAGAATTCCGCAGATATTACGGGGCTTGTTTTGACAAAACTTGACGGAACTGCAAAGGGCGGTATTGTGTTCTCAATAAAAAATGAACTTGATATCCCCGTAAAATATATCGGCGTAGGAGAAAAAATAGACGATTTGCAACCCTTCTCCGCAGACGATTTTGTAAAGGCTTTGTTTGAATAAAGGGTGGATTTATGGAAATAGTTTTAGCATCAAGAAATAAGAAAAAGATAGCCGAACTTCAAACTATGATGTCCCAAATAAACGGTGTATCTGTTAAAATACTTTCGCTTGACGACATAGGCGTTTTTGACGATATAGAAGAAAACGGAGAAACTTTTGAAGACAACGCAAGAATAAAAGCCTCGGTAGGTGCAAAGTTAGGTTATATAACGATTGCCGACGATTCGGGACTTTGCGTAGATGCATTAAACGGTGCACCGGGTGTTCACTCTGCAAGATTTTCAGGCGGCGGAGATGATGAAAACAATAGGCTGCTGCAAGAAAAATTAAAAGGACTTCCAAAAGAAAAAAGAAGCGCAAGCTTTGTTTCAAACGTTGTATGTATATTCCCCGAACAAAATTATGAAATAAAGACAAACGGTAAAGTTGGAGGTTTTATTACAGAAAAGGCAGCAGGAACGAACGGCTTTGGCTATGATCCCTACTTTTTCTATGAGCCTTTCGGCAAGACTTTTGCCGAACTTTCAGCCGAAGAAAAGAATTCAATCAGCCACAGAGGGATGGCAATGGACGCTTTCAAAGCTGAATTTGAGAAAAAAGCAAAAGAATTTAATTTGAAATAAAAAAAGGAACGAAGTAATGCTTACATCAAAACAAAGAGCATACCTGCGCTCACTCGCAGTTCATTTAGATACGATATTCCAGATAGGCAAAGGCGGAATAAACGAAAATATGACCGAACAGATTTCAAATGCGCTTGAAGCAAGAGAGTTAATAAAACTTCGCGTGCTTGATAATTCGGGATATACCGCAAGAGAAGCTGCCGACGAAATAGCGGAAATTGTATCGGCAGATGTTATACAAACGGTAGGAACACGTTTTGTTCTTTACCGCGAATCAAAGAAGAACAAGAAAATAGAACTTATTTAAGAGTATGAGTGACGTAAAGATTGGTATATACGGCGGCACGTTTGACCCCGTACATCTGGGACATATTCGCTCGGCTTTTGCCTTTTTGACAGCATGTGATCTTGACAGACTGTTTATAATGCCGAACTACCTTCCCCCACACAAGATGTTGTGCGCGGGTGATGATCCCCAGATGAGATTACAGATGCTGAAGATAGCTTTCAGCCCTCTTCCCTTTTATAACGATAAAATAATCGTATCCGATTTTGAAATCCGCAACCAAGAAATAAGCTATACTTATAAGACTTTAGAACATTTCAGTTTTATATCAAAAGACTTGACTCTGTTATGCGGAACGGACAATTTTCTCAATCTTGAATATTGGAAAAATGCCGAAAGGATCTTTGAACTCGCGAAGATTGCGCATATAGTAAGACCGGGTACTTACGATGAATCGGAAGAAATACTTGAAACAAAAGAAAAACTCAAAGAAAGATACGGCGCAAGAATTATTGACGTGCCGATGGCACCGATAGAACTGTCGTCAACCGAGATAAGAGAAAAGATAAAGCGAGGAGAAAATACATTTTATCTTCTCCCTCCCGACGTAAGAACTTTTATAGATAAGTACGATTTATACGGTGAACATAATGTTTGATCTTGAAAAAGAAATACGTAGCTCTATGTCTGAATACAGATATAACCATACTATTTCCGTAGTAAATGAGTGTAAAAGTTTGGCAAAACTTTTTGATGTAAACGAAGAAAAACTGGTAACAGCGGCATATTTGCACGATATAACGAAAGAGATGCCGATTGAAAACCAATTATTGCTGTGCAAAACAATGAAGATTGAGGTGGAGGAAGATACATTAAATTCACCGAAAACCCTCCATTCATTTACAGCCCCTGCCCTGATAATGAGAGATTTTCCTCGGTATGCAGAGAAAGAAATAATATCTGCAGTAAGATATCACACGACGGGCAGAGCCAATATGACCTTAACAGAAAAACTTTTATATCTTGCCGACTATATCGAACCGACAAGAAAGTTTGAAGACTGTAAGAAACTACGCGAATATTTTTATACCAACACCTGCGATATAACCAAAAGACTTAACGAAACAATAGTTTTATCCCTAAAATACACTATATCGGATCTGCTGGAAAAGGGTGAGTTTATTCACCCCAAAACCATCGAATGTTATAACTCATTCGTAAAGAAAACAGGAGATTGAAATGAACAACCGCAAAAAGCAAAAAACAGAAACACCTACTCAAAACACATCCCCCCCAAAAAGATTACGCAAAATAATAGGCTTGATTATTCTTGCGATAATTTTGATAGCACTTATATCGGTAGGCGGAGTAGTTGCATATACGTTTTATTTTCACGAACCCGATACCGGCATAAACGAGCCTCCCCCATTTGATACAGGTAGTTTAGATGAAACGACACCGCCGGAAACAACGGAAGAAACTGTTGAAAACGAAACTTCTGTTGAAACGCTCCCCCCCGAGACCGTTCCGGAAACCGATCCCGGTAGTCTCCCAAGAAGCGAACAAAAGATATACAATTTCTTGTTTGTAGGGCAAGACAGAGTAGCATTAAATACAGACGTTATAATGCTTATAAGCTTTAATACGACCACAAACAAAATAAATATCTTACAATTACCGAGAGATACTTATATACGCACTAAAGTATATTCGGGCAAACTTAACGGACTATATGCTCAATACTATATAAAAAACGGCAAGAAGACACCTGAAGCATTAAGAAGTATGGCAGATACTTTAGAGCAAAGCTTGTGTATAAAGATACACAACGTAGGACATATAAACCTTAACGGCGTTGTTGCCATAGTAGATGCTATAGGCGGCGTTGATGTAAAAGTACCTGTAAGTTACAAATACATTGATGAAGCTACAAAACAAATTGTAACAGTTCCCGCAGGACTCCAACATTTGGACGGAATAAAAGCCGAACACTTTATAAGAACCCGTTCGATATATACCCAAGCCGATATAGGCAGAATTGATGCACAAAAACTTTTTGTCAGCGCATTTATAAAGAAACTAAAATCAAATTTCACAGTATCAACTATAACCAATTTTGTAGATATAGCGTTTAAATACGTAAAAACCGACGTGAATTTAGCAGACGCTGTTTTTTACGGAAAACAATTACTTGAAGTTAACCTTGGACAAATCAATATGATGTCCATGGTAGGCAGAAGTACGAGCGGCGACGGAATTTCATACTACGTTATGGTCAGAAAAAATATGAGAGAAATGATAAATACTTATTTCAACATATATGATTTTGAAATAACAGATTCCATATTTGACACAGACCGCATATTTACAAACACGGCAAACTTTTCACATTTTAACAGCATATATACAAACCCAAATATTTCGACATCTGATCCCCACAATGCAAACGACCTTAACAATGATTCAATTTACATCCCACACGTATAAAAAATGGAGAATAAAATGAGTACGAAAAAGAAAAGAAGAAAAATAGGATTAATAATTTTAGCCATTGTATTGACAGCTATCGCGGCAATAGCTGCAATTGCCGTTTATACGGTATCTTTTCACACTCCCGACAATAATAATGACGAGGTAGTTTTCAACACAGAAGGACTTAAGAACGAAACAGATGAAACTGTTTTAGACGAAGAAGATAAGGATCCAGAACAAACGAAAGAACAGGCTAATGAAGATCCTGAAGAAAAGGAAGAAATGTTCAATTTCCTTATTCTCGGCAGAGACAGAGTTGCATTAAACACGGATGTAATTATGTTGATGAATTACAAAGTTACGTCAAAGAAGTTAACTATAATGCAAATTCCCCGAGATACCTACGTTTTGGTTAACAATATAGGCTTCAAACTAAACGGAGTATACGGACATTACTATAACGAGGCTGTTTCAAAGAAAGAAAAAGATCCCGAAGATTACGGAATCAATAAATTGAAAACACTTTTGGAACAAAATCTTTGCGTAAAAATTAATTATTATGCAATGGTAAACCTTAACGGTTTCCGTAATATAGTTGATATATTGGGCGGAGTTGAAGTAGATATTCCGGCAAATATGTACTACGTTGATAAAGATCAAGGTCTTAACATTAACTTAAAAAAGGGTAAACAAACTCTAAACGGCGAAAAAGCAGAAATGTTTGTTCGTTACAGAATGGGTTACGTTCAGGCAGATATAGGAAGAATGGACGCTCAAAAGATATTTATGAGCGCACTTTTGAAAAAGGTGAAAAGCAATATCAATGCAACCAACGTAGTAAAACTTACGAATGAAGTGTTTAAGAACGTAAAAACCGACGTAGATTTAAGCGATATGGTATATTTCGGCAAAAATTTACTTGAAGTGGATATGGAAAAGATGACCTTTATGAGTGCGCCCGGATCTTCTCCGGTCCCCCCCGAAAACGGAGGATGGTATTTTGTAATTAACCGCAAAGGAACACTCCAACTGATAAATCAACACTTCAATATTTATGATTTTGAAATTACAGATTCTATATTTGATGCAAAGAAACTATTCTCCGGTAACAAATATGCGACATATCTAACACCGTATTATAATGCTGAACCGGAAAACGTTACCGGCGGTAACGAGCAAAGTGCCGACGATATTAACCATGGCAGTATTACAATACCAAGAGTTTAAAAAAGAAAGGTTTAGTATGAACACAGAAAACATAATAAACGAAAACAATTCTCGTGAAGTAGCAAATTTTATAATAAAAACACTTGATGCGAAGAAAGCAAAGGATATAAAACTTATCAGAATTGAAGATAAGACGGTACTTGCCGATTATTTTGTAATATGCGGCGGTAATTCCAATACTCAAGTACGCGCACTTGCGGGCGAAGTTGAAGAGAAACTCGAAGAAAACGGAATTAAGCCCCATCATATTGAGGGTTACAACGAAGCAAGCTGGACAGTTCTCGATTACAGTTCGGTTATAGTACACATTTTCTGCAGAGAAGCAAGAGAGTTTTACAAGTTGGAAAAACTTTGGAGCGACGCGGAAAACATTGACATATCGGATCTTTTGATATAAAAAACATTGAAATAAAGACTACTATTGAAAGGCGTAAGGACAGCGATTATGAAATATAACTTTTCCGAAACAGAGAAGAAATGGCAAAAAAGATGGGAAGATGAAAGAATCTTTATTGCTGACGATTCTGACAAAACGAAAAAGAAATTTTACGGCTTGGTAGAATTCCCCTACCCCAGCGGTGCAGGTATGCACGTAGGACATATCAAAGCATATTCAGGTCTTGAAGTTATTTCAAGAAAAAGAAGAATGGAAGGCTACAACGTACTCTTCCCTATCGGCTTTGACGCGTTTGGTTTGCCTACCGAAAACTATGCAATAAAGACAGGTATACATCCCAGAAAGGTTACTGATGATAATATCGTAAGATTTACGGATCAGCTCAAGAGAGTAGGTTTTTCTTTTGACTGGTCAAAAACCGTTGATACTACACAAGAGGATTACTATAAGTGGACACAGTGGATATTCCTCAAGATGTTTGAAAACGGACTTGTATTCAGAGATACAGCCCTTGTAAACTACTGCCCTCACTGTAAGGTTGTTCTTTCAAACGAAGACTCACAGGGCGGAAAGTGTGATATATGTCACACAGATATAGTACAGAAATCGAAGGACGTTTGGTATCTCCGTATTACAGAATATGCAGACAAGCTCCTTCAGGGCCTTGAAGAAGTAGACTATCTTCCCAACATTAAGATGCAGCAAGTTAACTGGATTGGTAAGTCTACCGGTGCATTCGTTAACTTTAAAATTACCGATAAGGAAGATACACTCCGTATATACACTACCCGTCCCGATACCCTTTTTGGCGTTACATTTATGGTTATTGCGCCCGAGCATCCGATAATCGAAAAATACAGAGAATCAATTAAGAATATTGCTGACCTTGACGCATATAAAGAAGAATGCGCGAAGAAGACAGAATTTGAACGTACACAGCTTGTAAAGGAAAAGACCGGCGTACGTATTGAAGGTCTTTCGGCTATTAACCCCATTAACAATAAAGAGATTCCGATATACATTTCCGACTACGTTATGATGGGATACGGAACAGGCGCTATTATGGCAGTTCCCGCGCACGACGAAAGAGACTACGACTTTGCGAAGAAGTTTGGTATTGATATTATTGAGGTAATAAAGGGCGGAAACATCGAAGAAGCGGCTTATGCAGGCGACGGCGAAATGGTTAACTCCGAGTTCCTTAACGGATATACCAACAAGAAAGATTCTATTGCAAAGGTACTTGAATATTTAGAAGAAAAAGGAATTGGAGAAAAGGGCGTACAGTACAAAATGAAGGATTGGGCGTTTAACCGTCAGAGATATTGGGGCGAACCTATCCCGATAGTTCACTGTCCTGTATGCGGAATGGTTCCCGTACCTTACGATGAACTTCCCTTGAAGCTTCCCGAAGTATCTAACTTTGAACCCGGAGAAGGCGGCGAATCGCCTCTTGCGAAGATAGATTCTTATGTAAACTGCACTTGTCCCAAGTGCGGCGCTCCCGCAAAGAGAGAGACAGATACAATGCCGCAGTGGGCAGGTTCTTCTTGGTACTTCCTCCGTTACATCGATCCTCACAACGACAAGGCGTTTGCAGATAAAGAAAAACTCGAATACTGGATGCCTGTTGACTGGTACAACGGCGGTATGGAACACGTAACCAGACATATGATTTACTCAAGATTCTGGCATCAGTTCCTTTACGACATCGGCGCTGTTCCTATGGCTGAACCGTATGCGAAGAGAACTGCACAGGGACTTATTCTCGGACCTGACGGCGACAAGATGAGTAAATCCAAGGGTAACGTAGTAGATCCCAACAACGTTGTAGATGAATACGGCGCAGACGTTCTTCGTGTATACATTTTGTTTATGGGCGACTATGCAAGTGCGGCTCCTTGGTCAGAAAACAGCGTTAAGGGTTGTAAGAGATTCCTCGACAGAGTTGCGTCAATGACCGAGATTATTAACAGCGAAGGCGTTACAAAGGAACTTGAAAGTGCGTTCCATAAGACGATAAAGAAAGTTACAAGCGACATTGAAGAATTGAAGTTTAACACAGCTATAGCTGCTATGATGACCTTGACTAACGAGATTTACGATAAAGGTAGTCTTACAAAAGACGAGATGATGACGTTTGTTAAGCTTCTCTGCCCCTTTGCTCCCCATATCTGCGAAGAGATTTGGGAATCGCTCGGCGGAAAGGGCTTCTGCTCATTAGCTGAATGGCCTACTTACGATGAAGCGAAGACAGTTGACAGCACAGTTGAGATTGCCGTACAAATTAACGGTAAACTTCGCGGTACTATAATGATACCTGCAGAAATTTCCAAGGAAGATGCTCTTGAAGCAGTTAAGAATGACGAGAGAATAAAGCCATTTATTGAAGGCAAGACCATAATAAAAGAGATATTTGTACCCAAAAAGCTTGTTAACTTGGTTGTTAAATAATCAAAATTTCAACTTTTTGCAAAAAAATGCTAAAAAAATATTGACATATTAAAGGCAAAAGAGTATAATAATCTTTAAGAATGGTAACATTCTCTTTTCCATAGTATGGAGGGAGGGAAAACAAAATGGCAGAAATTAAAGTCAAAGAAAATGAATCTCTTGACAGTGCTCTTCGTAGATTTAAGAGACAGTGTGCTAAGTCCGGCGTTCTTGCTGAACTCCGTAAGAGAGAGCATTATGAAAAGCCCAGCGTAAAACGCAAGAAGAAATCCGAAGCGGCACGTAAGCGCAAGTTCAAGTAATTTACATTACAGAAGATCGTTTTATTTTGAACAATCTAAAACCCTTTTAGGCAACAGCCTGAAAGGGTTTTTAAATTTGTCAATAAGCACAACTCCCCACAAATAATTTTTTAAAACTTCCCCTCTATCCTATTTAGAACAATAAAATTCCCAAAACCACACCTCTTTGTATTTATAAAAAAGTTTGCACAAACCAAGGAAGAGTCCAAAGAAGCAACAACTTTGATAGTATTTTTCAAAAAAATACTATACCCATAAAAAACAACATCTCTATGTATTTAATAAAAGAACGCACAAACCAAGGAAGATTCCAAAGGTGGAAAACCTTTGGCCGTTTTGGGGGTAGGGGGTCAAGGGGGCGGGGGAATCGAAACCCTTGCCCCCCTTGCGTCTTCTTTGGTTACTTTCTTTACGGAAAGAAAGTAACGAATAAAAGACTGAAAGAATGTATCTTTTTATAATTACATTTGTTCAGATAAATCTTACAATTATCACAGAGATATTGTTCTAAAAGAGTTCTAATTTTTCTTTTTTTCATACTTTCTTGATGCCAAGAAAGTATTGCAAAGAAGGCACAAAGGGGCTGGGGGTTTCGATCCCCCCACCCCTTTGAACCCCATGCCCCCAAAACGACCAAAGAGGAGACCTCTTTGGAATCTTCCTGTCTTGACTGTACGTACAATACACAGAGGTGAAATCTTTGGAATCTTCCTTGGTCTGTACGTACTTATAAATACATAGAGGTAATGATTTTTAAATCATTTGGGATTTTCATTCTTTCTTATTTCCAAGAAAGTTGAAAATCTGTTGCAAAAAACAGCGTGCTGTGATATAATGTAGGTTAATATATCATATCGATGTTAGAGGTGATTTAGAGTGCTATCAACAGTATTTTCGTCAGGCGTTATGGGCATTGACGGCTTTGAAGTAACAGTTGAATGTAATATGCAGGATAAGCTTCCCTGCTTTGAAATAGTAGGTTTACCCGATGCTGCAGTAAAAGAGGCTGAAAAGCGAATTCAAGCAGCTTTGGAAAATAGCGGATTTATGTTTCCCGACTCGGCAATAGTTATAAACCTTGCTCCCGCAGATATGAAAAAAGAAGGCTCTACGTTCGATATGGCACTCCTTACCGCTATTTTGCACAGCAGCGGCACGATTAAAAAATCCACCGACCTTTCTGACAAATGCTTTATAGGCGAAATGTCAATGTCGGGTAACTTCAGAAGTGTTCGAGGCGTTTTGTCGATGGCATTGTGCGCAAAAGCTAAAGGCAGAAAAGAAATATACGTTCCATACGACAACGCAAAAGAAGCTTCTGTCGTATCGGGAATAAAAGCGTATCCCGTACGCAACATAAGAGAGCTTGTTGAGCATTTGAATGGCAAGACAGTAATATCCCCCGTCGAATTTGACAAGGATATTTTTGAAAGACAAAGAGCAAACACAAAGATGGATTTTGCCGACGTTAAGGGACAAGAAAAGGCAAAAAGAGCCCTTGAAATCGCGGCAGCCGGAAACCATAACGTTTTACTTATCGGTCCCCCCGGAACCGGAAAAAGTATGCTTGCAAAGCGTATTCCGTCAATCTTACCGAGAATAACCTTTGATGAGGCTGTTGAATCAACAAAGATTCACTCTATTGCGGGAACACTTCCCTCCGACTCGCTCATCGTCGAAAGACCGTTCCGTTCACCTCACCACACTATGTCGTCGGTAGCGCTTTCGGGCGGCGGCAGAATACCCATGCCCGGCGAACTATCCTTGGCGCATAACGGCATACTGTTCCTCGATGAATTACCCGAATTCAACAAGAGTGCAACGGAAGTATTGCGTCAGCCCCTTGAAGACGGCAGCATTACGGTTACGAGAGCCGCAGGGCATTTTACTTTCCCCTCTTCGTTTATGCTCGTATGCGCGATGAACCCATGTAAGTGCGGCTATTACGGACACCCGACAAAAAAATGCACTTGCAAACCCGAAGATATAAGAAAATACATATCCAAAATAAGCGGACCGCTTATTGACAGAATAGATATACAGCTTGAGGTATCTTCCCTTTCGTATAACGAATTATCGGACACCAAACCCGCAGAAAGCTCCGACAAGATACGCGAAAGAGTTGACGCGGCAAGAGCGAGAGCCGTTGAGCGTTTCAAAAACGAAACAACGTACGCAGGCAAGCCGATATATTCAAACGCAGATATGACAACGAGCCAGATAAGAAAATATTGCGCACTCGACAGCGATGCGCACAATTTATTACGCGCGGCGTTTGAAAAAATGGGAATGTCAGCACGTGGCTACGATAGAATTTTACGCGTTGCTTTAACCATTGCCGACCTCGACAACAGCGATAAGATTCAAGTCAAGCATATAGCGGAAGCTATACAGCTTCGTTCCCTTGACAGAAAATATTTTTCGTAAAAACTAACGACTGTTATCAACAAAACTCAATTGACAAACTAATCTAATAGCTATATAATTAACTTGCATACGGCGGTATGCACATTACTACTCAAAAAGGAGATAAATACTATGAAGAATGTCGGTTATTACAACGGTGAGATTGCGGCGCTTGAAGATTTGAAGGTATCAGCGCTTGACAGAGCAGTATATTTTGGAGACGGCGTATATGACGTTGCTTTTATACACAACAGAAAGCCCGTTGATCTCGATGACCACCTTGACAGATTTTACAACAGTTGTAAACTTCTTAAAATAGAAATAGACAAAACAAGAGAAGAAATGGAAGAAATCTTTATGTCTCTTATAGAAAAGGCAGACAAAGATGAGAAAGATTTTATTCTCTATTGGCAGATGTCAAGAGGAACGGCACCGAGAAACCACATATTCCCCGATTGTAAAAAACCGTCCCTCTTTGCATATATCACCCCCAAGAAGATAGGCGATCAGACGAGGAGAGTTAAGCTTCTCACACAGGAAGACAACCGTTTCTATTTCTGCAATATAAAGACGATTAACCTTATTCCCAACTGCCTTGCAAGCGAAGCCGCAAAACAGGCAGGCTGCGATGAAGCTATTTTCCACAGAGGAAATATAGTTACAGAGGGTTCTCATACCGCTAACTTTATTATAAAGGACGGCGTTGTTATAACTCACCCTCTTGACAATCTTATTCTTCCCAGTATCACAAGAAAGCACGTACTCGAGATATGCCGTGAATACGGTATTCCCTACGAAGAAAGAGAATACACTCTTGACGAATTGTTTAATGCAGATGAAGTACTTATGGGAAGCACAACCTCCGTTCTTCTGGCGGCATGTGAAATCGACGGCAAAGCTGTCGGCGGAAAGAACCCCGAGCTTGTAAAGAGACTTCAAGACCTCTATTTTGAAAAGCACGATATGAAATAAAACCGATTCACCTATAAAAATTTTACTTGCCGATAAAAAGCAAACCATTGTTTTTTATCGGCATTTTCTTTTTGCTGAATTGAGAAAAATATACGATTGTTCGTATGATGATTTTTTCATTAGCTTTCTATTTTCCGCAAAATGAAATATACACCATTTATGCATAAATACACATTCATACATTTTTTCTTTCCCGTGTTTTTTTATTAATAATAACGCCAACATCCGCCACAGATGCAAAAATGCACAAAAACAGGCTTGGCAAACCATTTTTTTTAGTCAAAAAACGACTTCAAATCGATGTAATTGTAAACAAATTATGAAATCAAAAAATATGCTGTTTTAACCCTTGACAAAATTGCATAATGTGCGTATAATGTATGCATATTCAAGAAAACGCGTGAATATTTATTCACCACATAAAAGGAGTTATATATTATGAATAAAGAAAACATTAAAAAAGTCGTTCTTGCATATTCCGGAGGCCTTGATACATCAATTATTATTCCGTGGTTGAAAGAAAACTACAACAACTGTGAAGTTATCGCAGTTTCCGGTAACGTTGGTCAGGCTGACGAGCTTGAAGGTCTTGAAGAGAAAGCTCTCAAGACAGGCGCATCAAAACTCTATGTTCTTGACCTCACAGATGAATATGTTGACGATTATATAATCCCCTGCGTTAAGGCAGGCGCTGTTTACGAAGAATATCTCCTCGGTACAAGCCATGCACGTCCCTGCATAGCAAAAGGTCTTGTAGAAATTGCACTCAAAGAAGGTGCAGACGCTGTTTGCCACGGTTGCACAGGCAAAGGTAACGACCAGGTTCGTTTCGAACTTGCGATCAAGCATTTTGCACCCGATTTAGCTATTATCGCTCCTTGGAGAGAATGGGACATCAAATCTCGTGAAGAAGAAATTGATTACGCAGAAGCCCACAACATTCCTCTTAAGATAAACAGAGAAACAAACTATTCCAAGGACAAGAACCTCTGGCACCTTTCACACGAAGGTATGGATCTTGAAGATACAGGCAACGAACCTCAATATGAAAAGCCCGGCTTCCTTGAAATGAGCGTATCCCCCATCAATGCTCCCGATGCCCCCACGTACGTTACACTTGATTTTGAACAGGGTGTTCCGGTAGCTCTTGACGGTGAAAAGATGTCTGCAAAGAATATCATTTTAAAACTCAATGAAATCGGCGGTGCAAACGGTATCGGTATTATTGACATTGTAGAAAACCGTCTCGTAGGTATGAAGTGCCGTGGCGTATATGAAACTCCCGGTGGTACAATTCTTTACAAGGCACACAGCGTACTCGAAAGCATCTGCCTTGACAAGATGACACTTCACGAAAAGCAGAGAATGTCAATTACATTTGCAGAGCTCGTTTACAACGGTCAGTGGTTCACACCTCTCCGCGAAGCTATGAGCGCATTCGTTGACAAGACACAGGAAAAGGTTACAGGTAAAGTAAAACTCAAGCTCTACAAGGGCAATATGATAAACGCAGGTGTTTGGTCTCCTTACACATTGTACAGCGAAGAAATCGCAACCTTTGGTGAAAGCGACTACAACCAGAAGGATGCAGACGGATTTATCAACCTTTACGGTCTTCCCGTTACAATTCAGGCACTTGTTAACAAGAAGAACAACGAGAAATAATAATTAGGACAAAATAATTAATAAGGGGCTGTCGAAAACAAGCAGTCCCTTATAGCCTTTTAAATTACAAGGAAATTTTACAAGGAGTGAACAATTCTCTATGGCAAAAATGTGGGCAGGAAGAACAGGCGGCATAACAGAAAAGCTGGCTGACGACTTCAACTCATCAATAAGATTTGACTGCAAGATGTACCGCGAGGATATTACAGGCAGTATAGCACACGCAAAGATGCTTTCCAAGTGCGGAATAATTGAAGAAAGCGACAAAGATGCGCTTGTTGCAGGACTTGAAGGTATTTTATCCGATATAGATAACGGTAATCTTGACTTTGATCCCGACTGTGAAGATATACACATGTTCGTTGAGCAAGTACTCACCGAAAGAATAGGGGATGTAGGCAAGAAACTTCACACAGCAAGAAGCAGAAACGACCAAGTTGCTCTTGATATACGTATGTATCTCCGGGCGCAAACTGATACGATAATAGAAAAAACTAATAATCTTATTGAAGCCTTTACGAATAAAGCAGAAGAATACAAAAGCGCTATTATGCCGGGCTACACACATCTGCAAAGAGCGCAGCCCATTACATTCGGTCATCATCTTATGTCATACGCTATGATGCTTTTACGCGACGTAGACAGATTGACCGATTGCAGAAAGAGAATGAATGTATCTCCCATAGGTTGTTGCGCACTTGCAGGTACAACCTACAACACAGACAGAAGATACGAAGCTGAACTTCTCGGTTTCGACGGCATAACGTTAAACAGTCTTGACGGTGTATCCGACAGAGATTTCAGCGTGGAATTAATGAGTGATATTGCTTTAATGATGATGCACTTATCACGCTTTTCTGAAGAGCTGATACTCTGGTCGAGTTGGGAATTCAAGTTTGTTGAATTATCCGACTCCTATACAACCGGCTCATCAATAATGCCCCAGAAGAAGAATCCCGATATGGCAGAGCTTGTAAGAGGAAAGACGGGCAGAGTTTACGGCGATTTGATGACACTTCTCACCTCCCTCAAAGGACTTCCCCTTGCATACAACAAAGATATGCAGGAAGATAAAGAATGTGTATTCGACTCGGTTGAGACTGTAATCATGTGCCTTGACATAACCAAAGGCATGATAGAAACGATGAAAGCATTGCCCGACAATATGTTGAAGGCGGCGCAAAAAGGCTTTATAAACGCTACCGACCTTGCAGACTATCTCGTAAAAAAAGGTATGCCTTTCAGACAGGCATACAAGATTTCAGGAAGCATTGTAGCCGATTGCATAAAGAAAGAGCTTGTGCTTGAAACGTATCCTATTGAAGAATACAAAAAACACAGCGAAATATTTGAAGAAGATCTATATACAGAAATCGACCTTAAAACCTGCGTAGAAAAGAGAATCAGCGAAGGCGGAACATCCGTAGGCTCGGTTGAAGCGCAGATAAAATACGTAAAGGAAGTGCTGAAGAAATGAAGAAGGTATTTATAGACGGGAGCGCGGGTACAACGGGACTCCGTATTTACGACAGACTTTCCACTAGAAAAGATATAGAACTTATTATACTTGATGACGACAAAAGAAAAGACAATAAATACAGAAAAGAAGCATTAAACAGTTGCGATATCGCATTTCTCTGTTTGCCCGACGATGCGGCAAGAGAGGCGATAACACTTATCGACAACCCCAACACCGCGATTATTGATACGTCAACGGCACACAGAACGAATGACGGTTGGGACTATGGTTTCCCCGAAATAGGAAACTTCAGAGAGAGAATTGCAAAATCAAAAAGAGTTGCAAATCCCGGATGCCACGCAAGCGGCTTTGTTGCATTGGTTCAGCCCCTCGTTAATGCAGGTATAATTAATAGTGATGCAAAGCTTTCTGCATTTTCACTTACCGGTTATTCCGGCGGTGGCAAGAAGATGATTGCCGACTATGAATCAGCAGAACGCTCCCCTCTTCTTAAAGGTCCCCGTCAATATGCGTTGACACAACAACATAAACACCTCAAAGAAATGGTTGCTATATGCGGACTCGATAACGCCCCCGCTTTCTGCCCCATCGTTGGCGACTTTTACAGCGGAATGGAAGTTACGATACCGCTGTTTGCAGATGACCTTAACGGAAATATAAACGACATAAAAAACATTTACAAGCACATTTATAACACATCTATTATTCACTATGATGAAGAAGAGGAAGGCGGCTTTATGTCAGCCACATATCTTGAGGGTTGCGACGATATGCAGATAAGCGTTAAGGGCAACGACGAAAGAATACTTCTCGTATCAAGATTTGATAACCTCGGCAAAGGCGCATCGGGAAGCGCGATACAGAATATGAATATCCTCATGGGTATTGATGAAACGACAGGACTTAAACTTTCAAAGGAGATTAAATAAATCATGAAGACGATCAGTGGCGGCGTATGTGCAGCAAAAGGATTTAAAGCAAGCGGTGTTCATTGCGGAATTCGCAAGAACCGCACTAAAAAAGATTTAGCGCTTATTTATAGCGAAACCGTTGCAAATGCGGCAGCAACATATACTACAAATCTCGTTAAAGGTGCGCCCTTAACGGTTACGAAGAATCATATAGCAGACGGCAAAGCACAGGCTGTTATTTGCAACAGCGGTAACGCAAACACCTGCAACGCAAACGGTATAGAAGTTGCAGAAAAGATGTGTGAGCTTCTTGCAAAGGAACTTAACGTTAAGGCAAGCGACATTGTAGTTGCTTCTACCGGCGTTATCGGTCAACCACTCCCCCTTGAACCAATCGAAGCAGGTGTAAAGCCCCTCGTTGAAGCTCTTTCCGAAAACGGCGGCGACGATGCGGCTGAGGGTATTATGACGACCGACACTGTAAAGAAAGAGATTGCAGTTGAGTTTGAAATAAACGGCAAGGTTTGCCGTATGGGCGGTATCGCAAAGGGTAGCGGTATGATTCATCCTAATATGGCGACTATGCTCGTATTTATTACTACAGATACGGCAATATCTGCAGAAATGCTCCAAAAGGCACTTTCTACAGATATAAAGAATACGTTTAATATGGTTAGTGTTGACGGCGACACTTCCACAAACGATATGGTAACAGTCCTTGCAAACGGTATGGCAGGAAACAAAGAAATAACAACCGAAGGCGAAGATTTTGATACGTTTATGAAAGCTCTCAACACAGTAAACGTATATCTCAGCCGAATGATTGCAGGTGACGGCGAAGGAGCTACAAAACTTCTCGAATGTTCAGTATGCGGCGCAAAAGATGAGAAGAATGCAAAGATTATTGCAAAGAGTGTTATCTGCTCAAGCCTCTTCAAAGCGGCAATGTTCGGTGCAGACGCAAACTGGGGACGTGTTCTCTGCGCTATCGGTTATAGCGGAGCTGACGTTGATATAAACAAGATTGATGTTTCATTCCGTTCAACCAAAGGCACACTCGACGTTTGTAAGAACGGTGCGGGAGTTGAATTCTCCGAAGAAAAAGCAAAAGAGATTCTCCTCGAAAAAGAGATTGAAATACTCGTTACTGCAGACGACGGCGAAGGCAAAGCACAAGCTTGGGGTTGCGACCTTACTTACGATTACGTAAAGATAAACGGCGACTATCGTACTTAATAAAAATATAGGCGGTAAGAATGATGGAAAACAAAATTACAAATTTAGACAGAGCCACGATACTTACACAAGCTCTTCCCTACATAAAACGCTATAACGGAAAGATCGTTGTAATCAAATATGGCGGCAACGCTATGATAAATGACGATTTAAAGAAGCAGGTTATGGAAGATATCGCGCTTCTCTCAACAATCGGTATAAAGATCGTCCTCGTTCACGGCGGCGGCCCCGAAATCAGCGAAATGATGAACAAGGTGGGTAAGAAGGCAGAATTCGTAAACGGTCTACGCGTTACAGACAAAGAGACTATGGATATTGCGCAGATGGTACTTGCAGGTAAGGTTAACAAGAACCTCGTAAACCTTCTCGGCACTTTGGGGGCAAAGGCTATCGGTATTTCGGGTATGGACGGCAGACTCATCGAAGCGAAGATAAAGAACGAAGCTCTCGGTTACGTTGGCGAGATTACAAAGGTAAATGTTGAACCCATTATGGACCTCTTGAATCTCGGTTATATTCCCGTTGTTTCTACAATAGGCTGCGACAACCAGGGCAACAGCTATAACATTAACGGAGATACCGCAGCAGCGTATATCGCAGGTGCGTTGCAGGCTGAAAACCTTATAATGACGACAGACATTCTCGGTCTCTTACGCGACGTTAACGATCCTTCAACACTTATAACAAAGGTAACTGTAAGTGAAGCGAAAAAGCTTTATGAAGAAGGGGTTATTTCGGGCGGTATGATTCCTAAGGTTGACTGCTGTATCGAAGCTATTATTGAAGGCGTAAAGAAAGTTGTTATTTTGGACGGACGTGTTCCACATTCTATTCTCGTTGAAATTTTGACCGATGAGGGTATCGGAACTATGGTAGTAGGTGATTAACGATGACAGATACAAAGATTATTGATAAAGAATACGTTGCAGGTACGTATAACCGCTTCCCCGTTGAAATAGTATCGGGAAAAGGCTCTTACGTATATGACGAAAACGGAAAAGAATATATTGATATGGGTTCAGGTATCGGTGTTACCAGCTTTGGTATTTCCGATGATGCTTGGAAAAAGGCTGTAACAGAACAGCTCGATAAGGTTCAGCATATGTCTAACCTCTATTATACACAGCCTTGCGCTGAACTCGCAAAGATGCTCTGCGAAAAGACAGGTATGAAAAAGGTATTTTTCAGTAACTCGGGCGCAGAATCAAATGAATGTTCGATTAAGGTTGCAAGAAAGTATGCCGCAGAGAAAAAGGGCGCTGAATATTCGACTATAGTAACCCTCGTAAATAGCTTCCACGGCAGAACGTTGACAACCCTCTCGGCAACAGGTCAAGACCACTATCACGAACTTTTCCAACCCCTTACTCCCGGATTTGTTCATACTCCCGCAAATGACCTCGACGCGCTTATTAAGACCGTTGAAGCGAACAAGGTTGCAGGTATTATGATGGAGATTATTCAGGGCGAAGGCGGTGTTCTTCCCCTCGACGGTGAGTTTGTAAAGGGCGTTGCGAAATACGCGAAAGAGAACGATATAGTTCTTATGATAGACGAAGTTCAGACAGGTAATGGCAGAACAGGTGAGCTTTATGCCTATATGAACTACGGTATTGAACCCGACGTTGTTTCTACAGCAAAAGGTATAGGCGGAGGACTTCCCTTGGGTGCTACTATGCTCGGTGAAAAGGTGCAGAACGTTCTCGGCTTCGGCGACCACGGTTCGACTTTTGGCGGTAACCCCATTAGCTGCGCGGGCGCTATCAGTATTATCGAAAGAATTGACGAAAAGCTCCTCGCAGACGTTAAGAAGAAGAGCGAATATGTGTTTGATGCATTTAAAGCTATGCCCGAAGTTGAGTCCGTAAGCGGTCTCGGTCTTATGATTGGTATAAAACCTACAAACAAGACCGCAGCAGACGTTCTTAAAGTTTGTATGGAAAACGGCGTGCTCTGCCTTACAGCGAAAGATAAGATCAGACTCCTCCCCGCGCTTAATATTCCTATGGAAGCACTCGAAAAAGCAGTTAAAATTATCAAAGACGCAATATTGGCATAACCCTTTTTGAAAAAAAGGGTTATGAACCCAAAAATCCACCTTAAACCTTTTTGAAAAAAGGTTTAAGAATCCAAAAACTTTGCCTCTCGGGTTTGTACTAAATAATGAAGTTATATAAAAACCCATTATTCAAAGTTTTTGAGGATCCTAAGGAACTTTTTTCAAAAAGTTCTTTAGCCCCATTTCCCCTACATGCCAGCCAAGGATTAGGGGAGCCCGAGGGGGAAAAACTTCGGCGTTTGAGATGGTTTTCCCCCTCGGATACAAAAAGTTCCTTAGACAAAATACACAAGGAGATTATTATGAATTTCAAAAACAGACATTTTCTCAAGCTTCTCGATTTCACACCTGAAGAAATCAACTATCTTATAGATTATGCGGCTGAATTAAAGGCGCAGAAAAAGGCGGGTATACCCCACAGACTTTGCGAAGGTAAGAACATCGCATTGATATTCGAAAAGACCAGTACAAGAACACGTTGCGCATTTGAAGTAGCTGCGGCTGATTTGGGAATGCACCCTGTATATCTTGACTCTACAGGCTCACAGATAGGCAAAAAGGAAAGTATCGCAGACACCGCACGCGTTCTCGGCAGAATGTTTGACGGTATTGAATACAGAGGATTTGGTCAAGACCTCGTTGAAGAACTTGCACAGTATGCAGGTGTTCCTGTATGGAACGGACTTACAAACGAGTTCCACCCCACACAGATATTGGCTGACTTCCTTACAATCAAGGAACACTTCGGCTCACTCAAGGGCAAGAAGCTTGTATATCTCGGCGACGCTCGTTACAATATGGGCGACTCACTTATGGTAGGATGCGCAAAAATGGGTATGCATTACGTTGCATGCTCTCCCAAAGAATACTTCCCCGTTTCCAACCTTATTGAAAAATGCCGAGAGATTGCAAAAGAAACAGGCGCTATTCTTGAGTTTATCGAAGACCCCAAGGAAGCAGTAAAGAATGCAGACGTTCTTTACACAGACGTTTGGGTATCGATGGGCGAACCCGACGAAGTATGGGCAAAGAGAATTAATGACCTCGTTGATTACAGAGTAACAAAAGAACTTATGGAAATTGCAGGTCCTCAGTGCAGATTTATGCACTGCCTCCCCTCATTCCATGACCTCAAGACATCGGTAGGACGTTCTCTGTTCAACAGATACGGAATTGACTGTATGGAAGTAACCGACGAAGTATTCGAAAGCGAACAATCTATCGTATTCGACGAAGCAGAAAACCGTATGCACACAATAAAAGCTATTATGGCGGCAACATTGGCGTAAACTAAAAGGATATGGATTTTTCCATATCCTTTTGATTTACTAAAACAAAAAAAGAGACTTTTATAAAAGCCTCTTTTTTATTATACATAATATGCCGGCAAAGATGAGGATGCAAAACTAACCGAAAGAACAATCACTAACACAATATATGCTATATAAAGCACTATACCGGTGATTACTCCAACGATTGCACCGATTCCTGCTCTTTTAGCTTTAATAGGCGTAGTCCCCGATGTCAAAAGCCATACCAAAAAACCAGCTAACGGAACAAAAAATCCAAGCCACCACCAACCAACACTTTTTGAATCTTTGGCTCCGCTGTTAAAATCTCTCAATGGTTGACCGCAATTAACACATACTACCGCTTTATCGTCAACTTGATTTCCACAATTTGGACAAAACATTATAAACCCCTCCCTATCATATAAATACAAGAAACAAAATTCCCCCGAATGTAATCGAAGGAATTTTTAGATTCATTTTTATGTATTAGAACAAACCATTAGGGTCAACAACATACTTATCGCAAAGAATCTTAATAAAGTCAATCAATGCCAAAATACCGCTAATTCCAAAACACAAACATGCAACGATCTTCACAATTCCTTTTTTAGTTTCACCCATCATGAAGTTATGAATGCCTATTCCACCCAAGAAGAAGCAAATGAGCGCCATTGTGATTTTATCTTTTCCGCCAAGATACTGACCGTTTGCTGTATTCTTTACAGCAACACCGCAACTAAGACAAACGTCTGCGTTGGGAGCAACGGGATTTCCGCAATTCTGGCAGAAAGCATTTCCGTCACCGGTTTTCACACCGCACTTCAAACAAATAGCTTGATTGTCATTCATAGGCTGACCGCAATTTTTACAAAACATAATTATTCTCCTAACAAATAAGAATTATTTGTTAAAGTATAACATAATTTTCGCACCTTGTCAACATATTTTCTGCAGTTTCGACAATCATTTAAATAATTCTAAATAACCAGTTTATTATAAAACCTATTAAAACAATCACCAAAACCCAGTGGTCAATTTTCTTGGTAATGACCGGATGATCAAATAAAATATAGATATACACAATAGGAATAGACCAAAACATTGGGTGGTATTTAAACGCCGATACAATATCAAACTCTGTCAATGCACGAAAGGCTCTTGTCATACCACAACCAGGACATTCTATTCCGAAACAAATTCTGAATATGCAAGAAAAACCTAATTTTGCGGCAACAAAGAGCAAAACAATATATGATATAGTTGCAAATATTTTTATTTTCAAATAACTGATTTTTTTCATTTTCATCCGTCCGCTATTTTATATACACAATTATACCACTTTTTCATAAAAAATCAACAAATTTCAATTATTTTCCAACATTTTATTGACTATTTTGACATAATGTGTTACCATTATGTTAATCTTTATAAGGAGGTTCAGTTTTATGAATCAAATGTATACTGCTCCCGCAGTTAAGCTTAACACATCTCGCGGTTTGCTCAAAACAATACTTTTGAGTATAATCACCTTTGGCATTTACCCACTTGTTTTATATTCGGTAATTTCATCGGATATTAACCTTATCGCAAGCCGTTATGACGGAAAAAAGACTATGCACTACCTTCTTATGGCATTCATAATAACTCCCATTACATTAGGTATTGGCGGTATTGTTTGGACACACAAGATTTCCAACAGAATTGGCAACGAACTTAAAAGAAGAGGCATTGCTTACAACTTTAGCGCAACTACGTTCTGGGGTTGGGGAGTTATCGGTTCACTTATAGGAATCGGACCTTTGGTTTACACACACAAATTTCTCAAGGCTATGAACCTTCTCTGCTCTGACTACAACCAAAAAGGTTAATCACCGTATATAAACATAACAAAGGGGGCTGTGCATACTTTTTTAAGTATCACAGCCCTTTTATTCAAAGTTTTTGAGGGTAAAGGGAACTTTTTTCAAAAAGTTCCCTTTATATTCTACTTTTTAAGTTTATTACCTACAACGTCTGCGAGGAGTGTCTTAAACTCATCGAGAGAAATAGCGCCGAGGTCTTCACCCGATCTATGTCTAACGGAAATAGTATTATTCTCAATATCCTTATCGCCAAGAATAATCATATAGGGAACCTTTTCCATTTGAGCATTTCTAATCTTATACTTCAAAGTATTCTGGCTATCGTCAAGAGTAACTCTATATTTAGCTTTTGACAATTCAGCCTCAATCTGTTTAGCATAATCAAGCGCTCTGTCGGTGATTGTAAGAATTCTAACCTGTTCGGGAGCCATCCAAGTAGGAAGAGCGCCCGCATACTTTTCAATAAGGTATGCAAGAGTTCTTTCATAGCAGCCCAAAGAAGTCCTGTGAATAATATAGGGAAGCTTCTTCTGACCGTCGCTGTCTATATAGTACATACCGAACTTTTCAGCGAGGAGCATATCGATCTGGATAGTAACGATAGTATCTTCTTTACCAAAAACGTTCTTATACTGAATATCGAGTTTAGGTCCGTAGAATGCGGCTTCATCAATACCAACTTCATATTTAACGCCGAGGTTATTAAGAATCTTTTCCATAGTAGCCTGAGCAGTTTCCCACTGTTCAGCAGTACCTTCGTATTTCTTTGTATTGTTAGGATCCCACTGTGAGAATCTGAATGAGCAGTCTTCAAGAAGACCTACAGTACCGAGGAAGTATTTACAGAGGTTAAGGCAATCTTCAAATTCAGCTTCGAGCTGATCGGGGCGAAGCACCAAGTGACCTTCGGAAATAGTAAACTGACGAACTCTTATAAGACCGTGCATTTCACCCGAATCTTCGTTACGGAAGAGTGTAGAAGTTTCACCAAGACGCATAGGAAGATCTCTATAGCTTCTTGCCTGATTGAGATATACTTGATACTGGAAAGGACAAGTCATAGGACGGAGAGCAAGACATTCTTTTTCTTCGTCGTCGGGATCGCCCATAACGAACATACCGTCACGGTAGTGGTCCCAGTGTCCCGAAATTTTATAGAGGTCGCGCTTTGCCATAAGAGGAGTCTTTGTAAGGAGATAGTTATGCTCCTGCTCAATATCTTCAACCCAACGCTGAAGAAGCTGGATAACACGAGTACCTTTAGGCAAAAGGATAGGAAGTCCCTGACCGATTTCTTCAACGGTCGTAAAGTAACCAAGCTCACGACCGAGCTTATTGTGATCTCTCTTTTCAGCCTCTTCAAGAGCCTTGAGGTGTTCTTCAAGTTCAGGCTGTGAGGGGAATGCAGTACCCTTTATTCTTGTAAGCATCTTGTTGTTTTTGTCATTCTTCCAATATGCGCCCGACTGGTCCATAATCTTAAATGCCTTAAGAGCTTTTGTATAGCAAATATGAGGACCAACGCACATATCAATATAGTCACCCTGCTGAAAGAAGCTGATTACAGCATCTTCGGGAAGGTCGCCGATATGTTCAACTTTGTATTTTTCGCCACGGCTCTCCATAAGCGCGATAGCTTCATCTCTTGGGAGAACAAATGGCTTAATGGGAAGATTTTCTTTAACGATCTTCTTCATTTCCTGCTCGATTTTCTGGAGATCTTCTTCAACGAGCTTGGTTTCGCCAAGGTCAACGTCGTAATAGAAACCCTTTTCATTTGCAGGACCGTAAGCAAAGATAGCTTCGGGGTAAAGTCTTTTTACCGCCTGCGCCAAAATGTGTGCTGCGGAATGACGTAAAACGTGGAGTTCCTCTTCGGGAGGACATACGTCAACTCTGCCGTCATTGTAAATAACTTTCATAATATCACCTATATTTTTAATATTTTTTATTTTTAATTTAAACGAATTTGTCTTTTTAACAAAGACAAATTCGCACCTAAATTATTCATTATTCATTTTTCACTATTCATTATTCATTAAGAAAAACAAAAGCACCCTTAACGGAAAAAGGCAAAAAGCCAATGACCGTCAAGGGTGCGTCTTTTCTTAATATCGCACGGTTCCACCTTGATTTTTCACTCACAAAACAACTCTTTAACGCAGAGATACGTCGCTGCCTAATAAAATTTTCAGCACCGAGGCTCCGGAACGGTCTTCATTTTACCCACCATAGAAAGCTTCCACCAATTTGCTTTCCTCTCTGTAAGGCTGAAATAAAACTACTCTTTCCATCAAACGCCTTTGTTAACTCTAAATATTATATCACTAAATATCTTTATTGTCAACAGATTTATTATATATCAACTCTGCATCTTTTTTCGCCGTTTTGGAAAGCTCTTATGTTTTCGACAATACCGGCAAGGAGGGTTTCTCTCGCTTCATAGGCGCCCCAGGCATTGTGGGGAGTAAGAAGAACTTTTTTGTTATCTCTAATTTCATAGAATGGGTGGTCAACGCCAAAAGGCTCAACGGAATAAACGTCAACGCCGATACCGCCGATCTTGTCATTCTTTACAGCTTCAGCAAGTGCTTTTTCATCACATACAGCGCCCCTCGCTACGTTTATAAGAATAGCGTTTTTCTTCATTTTTGCAATTTTCTCTGCAGATATAAGCCCTTTCGTACCTTCGTTTAAAGGAGTGTGAATTGATATGATGTCGGACTTTTCCATTATTTCATCTACCGATACAATATCATACCCATCAATCTTGGTTCTCTTATTGGCTATAACCTTGCACCCCATAGCTTGTGCTATACCGGCTACCTTTTTACCAATAGTACCAAGTCCGATTATCCCCCAAGTCATACCGTCAAGCTCGTGGAACGTAGGTTCAAGTCTGTTGGGAATACCGCTTTTTGTATATTCGCCCGAAATTACGTAATCATTATATTCACGCAGGTGGCTCACCAAGCCTAACGCCAAAGACATAGTTATCAAAGCAACGCTATTGGTTGAATATCCAACGACATTACATACAGCAATACCGCGTTCACGGCAAAACGCAACGTCAACGTTATCAAATCCCGTAGCCGCAATGCAAATAAGCTTTAAATTTTTTGCATACCCCAAATTACTTTCATTTAATTTTATTTTATTTAATATAACGACATCACAATCGGCAATTCTTTCCTTTACCTCTTCGGGACTACTGTAATTGTAAACTGTAACCTCTCCAACACTGTTTAATGGCGTAAGGTCTAAATCTCTTCCCAAAGCATCCGAATCAAGTACGGTTATTTTCATATATATTACCTCGCATTTGCATTATTATATTAATATTGTACCACAAATAAAAAACAATTGCAATTGTAAAGAGGGGACTTTTTAAAAAAAGTCCCCTCTTCAACTCCCCCAAAAACTTTGAAAAGCGGAGAGGTTCCTCTCCGCGCCTTATAAATAAAAAGTAATAGCATAAACCAGAGAAACAAGGTTTCTTTGCTTACTTTCTTTCCTTAAAAGAAAGTAAGTAAAAAAGGTTCATATAAAGCTTTTTGGGGTTTTACCCCTTTTTGCAAAAGGGGTAAAAAAGGAACTCTTTCGAGTTCCTTTTAAAATCATTAATAGTTTTCAGCTTTAACCTGGAAATAAGCCTTGGGATGCTCACAAACGGGGCACATTTCGGGAGCTTTCTTACCGATGTGGATATGACCGCAGTTAGAGCACTGCCAGATTGTTTCGCCGTCTCTGGAGAATACAACTTCGCCGTTAACTCTTTCGAGGAGCTTTCTGTAACGGTTTTCATGTTCCTTTTCAATTCTGCCAACAGCTTCAAAGAGGTAAGCGATTCTGTCGAAGCCTTCTTCTTTAGCTTCTTTAGCGAAAGTAGCGTACATATCAGTCCACTCATAGTTTTCACCCATAGCAGCGTCGAGAAGGTTTTCGGATGTTGTACCTACACCGTCGTGGAGGAGCTTATACCAAATTTTTGCGTGTTCCATTTCATTTTTTGCTGTTTCTTCAAAGATAGCAGCAATCTGAACGTAACCTTCCTTCTTTGCTTTAGATGCAAAGTATGTGTATTTGTTTCTTGCCTGAGATTCGCCTGCAAATGCAGCCTGCAAATTAGCTTCTGTTTTTGTACCCTTCAAGTTCATAGTAGTTCTCCTTTAAATATATATTATTTTAATTATTATTAACAGCGCAATCGGGACATATTCCCTCAAAGATTATTTCATGACCGGTAATCTTAAAATCACAGTTTTTTTCTGCAATCTTTTCTATTGTCTCGTTACAAGCATATCCGGTATCAACAACCTTGCCGCAAACCGAACACTTAACATGATAATGTTTATGCAGAGTCTTGTCAAATCTATCCGGCCCGTCAAGAACCTTCACTCTAAAAACCTCACCTTTATCTGCAAGGTCACTAAGCACTCTGTAAACAGTTGCTTTGCTGACGTTTGGACAATTTTCCTTAACCTTGTCATACACAGCATCGGCAGACGGATGAGTACATGAATTCAATACTATTTCTTTAATCAAAGATTTTTGATAAGTATTACGTTCTTTTTTCACACCGTTCACCCCTTTGCGTTTTCCTTGATGATATTATATCCTAATAAGGAGCTTTTGTCAATAGTTTTATGGAAATTTTTTCAAAAAAATTTTTTAACATCAAAAAAGACAAAAAAATAACCGTGCATTTTATAAACACACGGTTAGATAAAGCTTATATCAACTTATGCAGCTGTTTCTGCAGAAGCATCATTTGTTTCTGCGGGTTCTTCAGTTTCGGGTGTAGCTGCTTCTGTTTCAACGGAAGTTTCGGGCATCTCATATTCAACAGCATCTTCACCAAGCATCTTGTCAATCATCAACTCTTTATAAACGTTAACCTCAATAGCACTTCTGCCGTTAGCGTTTTCGTAGTCTTTAAGGTTTTCATATCCATATTCTTTTGCAAGTTCTTCTCCCTGCTTCTTGTATTCTTCTTCAGAGAGTTCAATGTTGTTTTCTCTTGCCGTAAGATAAACAACCATTTCTTCTTTTACTGTAGATTTAGCTGAAGTCAAAGCATAAGCAAAGAAATCGTCAGCACTCTTGTAACCGCCAAAAGATGCAACCAACGTTTCAAGAGTAACGCCATTATATACAGCCAACTGCTTATAGTAGTTTATAAGCTGATCATAAATATCCTTTGTTTCATCTTTGGGATACTTGTTAACTTTAGCGGAAGAAATATACTTCTCCCAAACAAGTTCTCTTGCAATTTCCTTGGTTTTTGCATCGCAGAACTCTTTAACCGTAGCATAGTCGGTCTTATCTTCAATCATCTTATCGGAAATATCGGGAGATGTTTTCTCTTTAATTGTATTTATTGTTACAGTAAATACAACGTCCTTTCCGTTAAGGTCTTCTTTACCATAGTCTTCAGGAAAAACAAGGTTAAGAGTAACTTCTTCGCCTATCTTCTTGTCGATAAGTCCCTTTTCAAAACCGGCAATAAAAGTGTTTGAACCGATTGTAAGGTCAGAACCCTTTGCAGAACCGCCTTCGAACTCTTTGCCGTCGATTTTACCAACGTAGTCAATGTTTACAATATCGCCGTCTTTAACAGCTCTGTCCGTTACTTCAGCAGTAGTTGAGAATTCGGAAGTAATATTTGAAACTTCTTCCTCCAAACGTTCCTGAAGCTTGTCCTTGTCAATTTCCACATTGGGAAATTCTCCGATTGTCAAATATTCCTTAAGATCGTAGTCATAAGGTGTTTTGTTCTTGCCGCAACTGCAAAGAACAACAGTCAAAGCAAGAATAAGCATTGCAAATAAAATGAGTTTTTTCATTGTTTTCAGACTCCTTTGAATCAATCAAATATTAAATATTATAAAGGTTCTAGTTAGTCGAAGCAGTAATTACATTTACTGTTTCGACATCAAATCTTTGATTTGATGTCGAATTTTCTCCGAAAATTCGACTATAACCATTGAAATGAGTATAGTGTAAAATTGAATTTTCAATAATTCAATTTTACAAAGCCGATAAAATCGGCTTGTCGAAACGCCGAGAAGCGTTTCGCCAGACTATAATCATTATAATAGCACATATTACCAAAAAAATAAACCCAAAATTTAATATGTTTACAATTCCGCAACATTTTACACTTTTCTCTTTTATTATAAAAAAATTTATGGAAAATTTTTTCTTATTTTTATAAAATACCTATAGACAAATGACGGCAAAAAATGTTATAATATCTGTGATTTGAAATTAACGTGCTTGAAAGGAGCATAAACAAAATGGATTACCAAAACATACTCTCAAAAAAAGTCCAAAAGATTCAGCCTTCCGGTATCAGAAAGTTCTTTGACATTGCAGCGGAAATGAAAGACGTTGTATCGCTTACAGTAGGCGAACCCGATTTCGTTACACCTAAACACATTCGTGACGTTGCAATTAAGAGCCTTGAAGACGGCGCTACAAAATACACATCAAACAGCGGTATGACAGAACTTCGTCAGGAAATTGCAAATTACCTTGACAGACGTTTCAACACCAAGTACGAAGCTTTGAAAGAAATCATCGTTACAGTTGGTGGTTCAGAAGCTATCGACAATGCGATCAGAGCTTGCGTTAACCCCGGCGACGAAGTTATCATTCCCCTTCCCGCATTCGTATGCTATCCTCCGTTGGTTGAACTTGCAGGCGGTACTCCTGTTATCATCAACACAACAGAAAAAGATAAGTTCAAGCTCACCCCCGAAGCATTGAAGGCAGCTATTACTCCTAAGACAAAGATGCTTATACTTCCTTACCCCAACAACCCCACAGGCGCTATTATGACTAAGGAAGACCTCGAGCCTATCGCTGAAATTCTCCGCGACACAAACATTCTCGTTCTTTCAGATGAAATTTACGGCGAACTCACATACGGACGCCAGCACTGCTCATTCGCAAGTCTTCCCGGCATGTGGGAAAGAACTATTATCGCAAGCGGCTTCTCAAAGGCTTACGCTATGACAGGTTGGAGAATGGGTTACATTGCAGCTCCCGCACCTATTACAGCGCAGATTTTGAAGCTCCACCAGTATGCGATTATGTGCGCACCTACAACCAGCCAGTACGCAGCTATTGAAGCTATTAAGAACGGCGACGAAGACGTTAAGATGATGGCTGAAGAATACAACAGACGCCGTGTTGCTATTATTGAAGGCCTTAACAAAATCGGCATTGACTGCTTTGAAGCAGAAGGCGCATTCTATGTATTCCCCAACATCGGCAAGTTTGGTTTGACAAGTGATGAATTCTGCCAGAGACTTTTGCGCGAAGAAGGCGTTGCTATCGTTCCCGGTACAGCATTCGGCGAATGCGGCGAAGGCTTTGCAAGAATTTCTTATGCTTACTCCGTTGAGCACATTAAGAAGGCTCTTGAAAAGATGGAAATCTTCGTTACAAAGATTAAAGCTGAACAGAAGTAATTAATAAAAGTTTTATATATTTATTTGAAAGAAGGAATTTTCAATGAAATTAACCTACACAGGAAAAACGAAAGATGTTTACGCACTTGACAACGGCAATGTAATGCTCAAGTTCAAGGACGACTGCACAGGCAAAGACGGCGTATTTGATCCCGGAGAAAACTCCGTAGGTCTTACTATCGAAGGTATCGGCAAGGCTAACCTCCGTACCTCTGTATACTACTTTGAAATGCTCCAGAAGGCAGGTATCAAGACTCACTACGTTTCTGCTGATATTGAAAATGCTACAATGGAAGTACTTCCCGGCAAAGTATTCGGACACGGTCTTGAAGTAATTTGCAGACTTGTTGCAACAGGAAGCTTTATCCGCCGTTATGGTGAATATATTGCAGACGGAACAGTTCTTGAAGGTGGATACGTTGAATGTACGTTCAAGAATGACGAAAAGGGCGATCCGTTGGTTACTTCCGAAGGACTTGCAGCTCTTGGCGTTATGAGCGAAGAACTCTTTAAATCTATGAAGGAACAGACTCTCAAGATTACAAAGATAGTTGCTGACGACCTCAAGACAATCGGACTTGACCTTTGGGATATTAAGTTTGAATTTGGCTACAACAACGGCGAAGTTATCCTTATTGACGAAATTGCATCCGGCAATATGCGTGTATACAAAGACGGCAAGATTGTTGAACCCGTAGAACTCACAAAGCTTATTCTTAACAGATAAATTTTATAATGCTGTGAGCTAAAAAGCGCACAGCATTATTGCTATCTTTTAAAATCCAATTTATTTCTACTCAAAACAAAGAAAGGCAAAAATACTATGAAAGACGTTATGACAAGATATATCGCACAACCGGTAATCTTCCCTATAGGCAAAAAATCAAAAGTTTCTGTTATTCCCTTGAAAGGTCAGCTTTACTTTGAAGATGGCAAGGAATACTTGGTATTTATGGTGCCTATGTGCTATAACCGTAAGTTCCCGAAGACAGAGCCTGATTTTACAGTTGTAGCAGAAGGCGGAAAGCTCACTTTCGAATATGAATTCGAACACGAATGCGAATATGAGATTCGTTTTAAAGAATCTGCGGACAAGCCCTATAACCACACATCTGTATATGCATTGGAAGAGGATTTGTACTGTCTTCGTCCCCTCAAAGGCGACTTACACGTACACACTCCCCGTTCAGACGGCGACGACTATTCCGGAGAACTTGTATCAAACTTCCGTCATGAAGGCTTTGATTTCATCTTTGTAACAGACCACAACCGCTACTTCTCTTCTGAAGAGGTTCAAGACGAATTCAAAGACATAAAGATTGACCTTAACATTATGAACGGCGAAGAAGTACACACTCCCGGAAATACGTTGCATATAGTTCACCTCTGCAAAGGTAAGGGGATTGACGAATTCTATTGCCACCACACAGAAGAATATGAAAAAGAAGTAGACGAACTCGAAAAAGAATTTGCAGATGCAGGTGTAGACGCAAGACGTCTTGCTATGGCAAAATGGGCTACAACAAGAATCCATGAAGACGGCGGTCTTGCAATTCTCCCCCACCCGTTCTGGCTTCAGGTATCAGAGAACCTTACTTATAACGTTACACTTCCCCTTCTTGAAAAGCTGTTCAAGAGCGGTTGGTTTGATGCATACGAGATAAACGGCGGTATGACTGACAACGGAAACGACCTTTCTATCTCATATTTTAATCAGCTTCGCGCAGAAGGCTTCAGAATGCCTCTCGTATCAAGCAGTGATGCTCACAAGACGTTTAACGATCCCAAGATTCGTTTCGGTAACATCTACACTATTGTTTTTGCAAAAGACAATACAAGAGACAGCATATTCGAAGCTATTAAATCGGGTATGACATCTCCCGTACTTCATATCGTTAAGGACAGCGAATCCAACCACGAATACAGAGTACAGGGCGATTTCAGACTTGCTATGTACACAAGATTCCTTCTCGAAAACTACTTTGAAAGAACAAAAGTTCTTTGCAGAGCAGAAGGCATTATGATGCGCGAATACACTCTCGGTGTTGAAGGCGCAAAAGAAACGCTTGAAAGTATGTCGGGCAGATCCGATAAGCTCTATAGACACTTCTTCGGCGAACACGGCGAAAGCTTCTACGACATTACCGAGGATAAGAAACGTTACGATAAGTATACTGAAGTTTGGAAAGAATACGGCGTATATACAAAAGGTTCGGCTATTAAATAACCTACTTTCTTTAAGGCTTACTTTCTTTAAGGCTTACTTTCTTTAAGGAAGAAAGTAAGCAAAGAACCTTTTAAATATGGGATTGTGCCACAATTATTTGTTTTATACTAACTAACGTCAGTATAAAAGTTTTTGCGGATTCCAAAGGTGCTTTTTTCAAAAAGCGCCTTTGGTGGGTTTCAGGGCAACGCCCTGACTGCCCGTTACTTACAACAAAAAGCACCGTTTCGGTGCTTTTTCTTTTTATCTTATAAAACTTGTCATAACGCCCGGTTCTTTTTCGGGAATACCGTACTTTTCTTTACCGAGAGCAATACTCTTAATAAGGAAAGCCATATTTCTGCCAAGAGTACGCATAGTCTGCATTCCCTCTTCATCTTTAGGTGCATCTCCGGGCGCTCTGCCGTGAACGCTGTTCCAATACTGGCTGGAAACAATAGGCATACCGCTTATGGTAAAATATTTATTTAATTCATCAAAAGTAGCAGAACAGCCGCCGCGTCTCGCAACCGCAACGGATGCGCCTACCTTCATAGTCTTATCAAAAGCAGTGCTATAGAAAAGTCTGTCAAGCAAACACACGAGAGTACCGTTTGCCGAAGCATAATAAACAGGACTTCCCACAACAAGACCGTCAGCCGCCTCAAGCTTAACTGCAAACTCATTAACAAAGTCGTCCATAACACATTTTCCATTCTTTTTGCAATACTGACAACCTTTACAGCCCTTTATTTCCATATTACCAACCTGAATAATCTCAACCTCTATTCCCTCTTGCACAAGGATATTTTTCACCTCATTCAAAGCAATAGATGTATTGCTGTTATTTCTCGGACTTCCGTTCAGCATAAGTACTTTCATATTTAATATCTCCATTTCGTTTTATATCATTTTATTATATATGCCTTGATTTTATCACAAAGACAAAAGATTGTCTATATATTTGAAAAAAATCGTTTAAAACCATACTTCACAAATATTTTTTCAAATTGTCGCGGTACTTTTTAGGCGTAACGGAATAATGCTTTTCAAAAACCTTGTAAAAATAGGACAAATCATAGAACTCAAGCTTTTCCGCAATTTCCTTTATAGGCATATCGGTAGTATCAAGATATATTTTAGATTTTTCGAGTTTATTCAATGTTCTGTATTTTACAGGAGCAACCCCAAAGACGTCTTTAAAACGCTTTTGAAATGCACTTCTGCTCAAATGTAGTTTTTTTGCAATATCTTCAACCGACAAATCAAGCCTTTCCTTTAAAAGCACTGCGCCTTTATCAATATCACTGTCAATATCCGTCTTACTATTGGCGGGATTTACCGAAGCCAACGTATAAAGCAACCTATAGAACAAAGACTTTGTCAAAAGTGAATTTCCCTCGCTGTTAAATGCATCTACAAGGTCTTTAAAATAACTTGATATGACGTTATGCCCATCACTGTGATAAAGAAACGGATTAATTACATTTGTAGAAATCTCGTCGTTTAAAATATCAAAATTTATCAGATAATTTTTTACTTTGCCAAGGCTCACATCAAACTCCGCCTCGTAATAACTTCCTTTAGGCAAACAGATAATATCACCCGTATGAAGCTCTATACTTTTGCCGTCAAAGTTATAGACAGCGCGGCCGCTTAAAAGATACAAAAAACCGTAGTCACGTCTTGCAGTATTTTTGTAGCTGTATTTTTGGTTACGCCAAGACTGCCGCATTGCCATTTTTAATATATATTCGTTACTATTATTCAAAAAGTTATACATAAGAACTGACCACTCCTCTACTACAATTATATAGCATATTACTAAAAAATACAATATTTTACTCAAAATATACATTTAATCTTTTTAATTAATACTATATAATAAATAAAAAGTACAATTTTTTATAAAAAGGAGTCTTTTTATGGAAGCTAAAATATTTACAACAAATGAATACGGAGAGTTTATTGAGGATTCATTTTTTGCCGGCACTACCCTTTGCGGTATAACAACAGCAAAAAAAGATGATACCTTTGTAAACAAAGGCTTTATGGGTTGCGGAGCGGCAATTACGGGCGCATCTTGCTACAACCTCAGCAAAATGGATAAAGAAAAAAGACGTGAGCTTTTGGAATATCTTTACACTCCCAAAGGCTTGGATATGAAAATCGGTAGACTTTCCATTGGCTCAAGTGACTATTCGGCAGAAGTATATTCTTATGACGACGTTGAAAATGACGTTGAATTAAAGCACTTCTCTATCGAAAGAGACAAGAACTACATTATTCCTATGATTAAAGAAATCTTGGAAATAAAACCCGACTTGAAGCTTTTTGCATCTCCTTGGTCTCCTCCAGGATGGATGAAGACAGGCGGTATGCTCGGCGGCGGTTATATGAGAGATAAGTATCTTGACGTATACGCAGACTATTTTGTAAAATACATCAAGGCATATCAGGCAGAAGGCATAAACATTTTTGCCGTAACCTCTCAGAACGAGCCCACAACACATCAGGACGGTAAAATGCCCGCATGCAGATGGCATCCGGAATCCGAAGCAAAGTTTGTCAGCATCTTGAGAAAGAGATTTGACGACAACGGCATTGATACAAAGATTTGGTTCTTTGACCACAACTTTATTCATATAAACAGAGTTAAATGGTCTCTTGAAGAATACCCCGAATTACGTCGCGACAGCGCAGGCGTAGCATTCCACTACTACCACGGCAACATTGAGCAGACGGCTATTTTGAGAGAAATGTTCCCCGAATTACCCCTCCACTTTACCGAAGGCGGTCCCCGACTTTACGACAATTACGCCACAGACTGGTGCAAGTGGGGCGTTATGTTGACAAAGGTATTCCAAAACGGATACTCTTCTCTCACCGGTTGGAACCTTATGCTTGACGAACAAGGCGGTCCCAACGTTGGTCCTTACTTCTGCGGCGGTCTCGTCACAAGAAACAGCCTTGACGGAAGCCTTTCATACAGCGGTCAGTCAAAAGCATTCAGACACTTTGCGATGATTGACGAAACTTGGGAAATCTCTCCCTTGAAATTTGAGCGTCCGGAATTGTCCGTTTTCGCTTTCCCCAAACAAACAAGATATACCGAAGGCTGCGTTGCAACGTCCAAGGACGGCAAGACAATACTTCTTCTTGTAAACCCCTCGGACAAAAAAGAGCAGATTCAGTATTTCCACGACGGCAAGTGGTGGTATATCGAAATGATGCCCAACACTTTAGCAACTGCAATATTTTAAATAATACTCGGGCGTTGCCCGAGTATTCTATTTTTCAATCAAAAAAGGATATGGCACCCCATATCCTCCTGACTATTTTACAAAAAATAAAGGTATACGAAATCGTATACCTTTTATTTTTCAGTTAAAATTAACCGAGTTTAGCGTAGTTAATCTTGATGCCGGGGCCCATTGTAGATGCGATAACGCAGCTCTTAATGTACTGACCTTTAGCAGCTGCAGGTCTAGCCTTGATAACAGCGCCAACGAGAGCATCAAAGTTTTCCTGAAGCTTTTCAGCTCCGAAGGAAGCCTTACCGATGGGGCAGTGAATAATGTTTGTCTTATCAAGACGATATTCAATCTTACCTGCCTTAGCTTCTTTAACAGCCTTAGCAACGTCGGGAGTAACTGTTCCGGCCTTGGGGTTAGGCATAAGTCCCTTAGGACCGAGTACCTTACCGAGACGACCTACCAAGCCCATCATATCGGGAGAAGCTATGATAACGTCGAAGTCGAACCAGTTTTCTTTCTGAATCTTTTCTACGTATTCTTCAGCACCTGCATAGTCAGCGCCTGCATCGAGAGCAGCCTGAACCTTGTCGCCCTTAGCAAATACAAGAACCTTAACAGTCTTACCTGTACCGTTGGGGAGAACGATTGCGCCTCTTACCTGCTGGTCAGCATGACGAGAGTCAACACCGAGACGGATGTGAAGTTCGATTGTTTCATCAAATTTTGCTTTTGCTGTCTGGCAAACGAGAGAAATTGCTTCGTTTGCATCATAAAGCTTTGTTCTTTCGAGCAGCTTTGTGCTGTCGCTATATTTCTTTCCCATTTTCATTGTAAAAACCCTCCTTATTCCTCAACTGTGATACCCATACTGCGTGCAGTACCGGCGATCATGCTCATTGCTGCTTCAAGAGAAGCTGCATTAAGGTCGGGCATCTTCTGTTCAGCAATCTTCTGAACCTGCTCTTTTGTGAGCTTAGCAACTTTAGTCTTGTTAGGTGCTGCAGATGCTGTTTCAATTCCGCAAGCCTTCTTAATAAGAACGGGTGCGGGGGGAGTCTTTGTAATGAATGAGAACGAACGGTCTGCATATACTGTGATAATTACAGGGATAATGAGACCCATATCATTCTTTGTTCTTTCGTTGAATTCCTTTGTAAAGTTAGGAATACTTACACCGTACTGACCCAAAGCAGGACCGATAGGGGGCTGAGGGGTAGCTTTTCCGGCGGGAATCTGAAGTTTGATATAACCTTGAATTTTCTTTGCCATTTCTATACACCTCCGAATGTGGTTCTAATGCGGGAGAATTAAAGTAAAGTAAAAATTTTCTCCCTCCCACGATGCACGTAATTTTTTACGTGTTAAGCAAAGGACGAGATTTTCTTTTAAAATTAAACCTCTAAAATTTCAACGCTGTCAGAGTCAAGCTCAACAGGCGTTTCTCTTCCGAAAATGGTCGCCATAACCTTGATTTTTTTCTTATCTTCGGAAATTTCTTCTACTCTTCCGATGAAGCCTACAAGTGTACCGCTCTTAATCTTAACGCTGTCGCCTACGTTATAATCAAGAGTTTTAGCAACGGTTTCAATACCGATGCTTGCAACTTCTTCGTCAGTTAACGGAACCGGTTTTGAACCGGGACCTACAAAGCCCGTAACACCGCGAATATTTCTAACCACGTGCCAGCTCTCGTCAGACATAATCATCTTAATAAGAACATAGCTGGGGAAGATTTTATTTTCAACTTCCTTTGCATCCTCCTCTTCGCCATCCTTCACTGTTTCAACAGGGATAATGGAATCGAAAATAAGATGCTGAAGTCCACGGTTTTCTACGATCTTTTCCAAGTTGGCTTTAACCTTGTTTTCATAGCCCGAATAGGTGTGTACTACGTACCAACACGCCTCACGGCTGATATCATTAAGATCACTCATAATTAAACCAACTTACTTACAAGCAACAAAAGCTGACCAAATACTGTGTCAAGCGCAAAGATGAACGCGCTTACTATTACCATCATAACAAGTACAAGACCTGTATATTGGAAAGTAGTTTTAGGAGACAACCAAACGATCTTCTTGAGTTCGCTCTTGTAATCTTTGAAAAACTTTGAAATTCTTTGACCGAGACCGATCTTGTTTTTCTTCGGGGTAGCTTTCTTGGACTTTTCCTTTTTGCCAACAGTCTTTTCGGTCTCTTTTACTTCCTCTGCAACTTCAACAGTTGTTTCGGACTGATTCTTTTCAAGCTCTGCCATTATGCTACCTCCTTACTTAGTTTCTCTATGAAGAGTGTGCTTACGACAGAAACGGCAGTACTTGTTCATCTCAAGTCTGTCAGGATCATTCTTCTTGTTCTTCATAGTGTCGTAGTTTCTCTGCTTGCATTCGCTGCATGCCAGTGTAATTCTAACTCTATTTCCCTGAGCCATTCAGAGACACCTCCCGATAACAGAATACATACGTATTCCTAAAATTTTATCTCCCTCACACGAAGAAATACGCGACAAAAAAAAGACCTCTCCGCAGAGGTAGATTCATTATAGCATGTCCCTTCCCTTTTGTCAACACCTTTTTTCTATTTTTTTACATACGTATTTACAACTTGACAGGATTAGTATATAATATATTTAGAAGAATTATATATTGTTAGAGAATAACATTTCTGGAGATAAATGATATGCCCATAAAGAACAAAGTATACAGCGTTAACATAGATACAATAAACCACCTCGGCTACGGAGTGTGCCGCATAGACGGTATGGTATGTTTCGTAAAAGGCGGAGTAACGGGAGACGAACTTGAGGTAAAAGTTATAAAAGTCAACAAAAACTACTGCATAGGCAGAGTTGAGAAAATAATCATCCCCTCAAAGCACCGAAAGGAACAGACCTGCCCCGTATACAAAAGGTGTGGCGGCTGTTGCTTCAGACACATAACGTACGAACACGAGCTTGAACTGAAAAAATCCTTTGTTGAAGCAGAGTTCAAAAAGGCTAAACTTGATATAAAGGTTAATGACGTAGTATCTGCGGGTGCAACGGTGCGTTACAGAAACAAGGCACAATATCCGGTAAATTCAGAAAACAAAATAGGCTTTTACGCTGAAAAGACACACGAAGTCTGCGAAAACGCCGATTGTTCTCTGCAGCCCGAAATATTCGGTCAGATTACAAAAACAGTAAAACAATATTTGGATAATTACGGCGTAAAAGGATACAACGAAGAAAACGGCGAAGGACTTTTACGTCATATATATATCCGTCAAGGTAGAGTTACCGGCGAAATACAGGTATGCCTCGTTATAAACGGCAATACACTTCCCCATTCCGATGCGCTCATTAACGAGTTAACAAAGATAAAAGATATAGTAAGTATCTGCATTAACGTAAACACAAAAAACACCAACGTTATTCTCGGCGAAAAGTACGTAACCCTCTTCGGCAAAGACTATATAGAGGACGAGCTGTGCGGATTTAAGTTCAGAATATCTCCCGCCTCATTCTATCAAGTCAACCACGATTGTGCAGAGTTGCTTTATAATAAAGTGTACGAGCTTGTAACAAAGGCTAAATGCGACAGAGTAACCGACCTCTACTGCGGTACAGGCACCATAGGACTGTGTGTAGCAGGCAGACTTAAAGACTGCAAACTGACAGGTGTGGAAATAGTTCCCGAAGCTATTGAAAACGCAAAGATAAACGCACAAATAAATAATATCGAAAATGCAGAATTTATATGTGCCGACAGTACGGATACACAAAACGGAATACTAAAAAACAGCGACGTTGTTATTCTCGACCCGCCGAGAAAAGGCATAACGGAAGAACTTGCAAACAAGATAGCCGAAAGCGGCGTAGAAAATATAGTATATGTATCTTGTTCTCCAGACACGTTAGCAAGAGATATAAAATGGTTTAAAGAATTAGGATACACCTGCGAAGAAGCTACCCCCTTTGATATGTTTCCTCGCACAGGGCATATAGAAAACATCGTACGACTCTGGCGCAATACGAACCCCACAGAATAAAATTCAAAAAAGAGGTCACGTTTATGAAAAACACAAAAATATGCCCCAAATGCGGCAGTACCGATATAATAAGATTCGACGGCTACTCGGGCCCCTACGGTTCAGGCAATAACTTAATGGTAGGCAATACAATATTTTCGGCGATAAACGTAAACAGATACATTTGCTGTACCTGCGGATTTACGGAAGAATGGATAGACCGAGAAGATATAGAAAAAGCAAAGAACAGCAAAAAAGCAAAGCGATAATCCACAAAAAAGAGGTAAACTTATGAATTTTTTCACCGAAGCATTTGAAAATATGCCGGAAGATGCAAAAGAAAGCTTTTACAAGACGGTATTTTTAAATGACACGTCGGAATATGCAAGAATAAAAAGACAAGAGTATTATAAATCTGTATTAAAGCACATGGGCGATAACGTTCGCATCGGTGCGGGAGTAAAGATTGTTAATCCCGAGCTTATTTCTATCGGCGACAACGTTGTAATCGGCGACGACACAACGATAATTGCACGCGCGGGAAGTGAAATTACGATAGGAAACCACGTGCGTATTCAACAGAGAGTATACCTCGACACCGAAAGAAAAACAGGATATATACATATAGGAGACGAAACCTATATAGGAACAGGCACTACCCTCTTCGGTCACGTAGGACTTGAAATAGGCGAGTACGTGCTTATGGCGCAGAATATAACCCTAACGCCATATTCACACATTTATGATGATCCCGACACAGTTATTATAAAACAGGGCGGACACTGCGAAAAGGTAACCATAGGCAGAGATGTATACATAGGTATGGGCGTATGTATAATGTATTCAGGCAACATAGGCGAAGGCTCTGTTATAGGCGCAGGCTCAACGGTTGTACATCCGATTCCGCCTTACTCCGTTGCAGTAGGTACACCTGCAAAGGTTATAAAAAAAAGAGGCTGAAAGCTTATATGAAAAAAGTAATAATAATCGGCAGTCCGGGCGCGGGTAAAACCACCTTTGCAAGAAAGCTTCAAGCTGTTACAGAATTACCTTTATATCACCTTGATATGATATGGCACAAACCCGACAGAACTACTATAACAAGAGAAGAGTTTGACGAAAAGCTTCAGAATATAATGTCTTCAGATGAATGGATAATCGACGGCAACTATTCTCGAACCTGCGAAACAAGGATAAGAAATTGCGACACCGTTTTTCTGCTTGACTTCCCGATTGAGTTGTGTTTAAAGGGCGCAGAAGAACGAATCGGCAAAGAAAGACCGGATATGCCCTGGATAGAAGAAGTATTTGACGAAGAATTCAAACAATGGATATTGGATTTCCCCAAAGAACAGCTACCGAAAATATACAAATCCATAGAAAATTATGGCAAGGATAAAAATATTATCATTTTCAAATCAAGAGAAGAAGCCGACGAATATATAGGTCAGCTTTAAGAAGACTGCCAAACGAAAGGATAAAAAATGATACAAGACCTTCATTCACACTCGTACTATTCTCTGTGTGGACGGGATAATCCCGAAACACTTATAAAGGCCGCAATTGACGGCGGCATAGAGCTTTTTGGAATAACCGACCACAATAACGGCATAGGATTTGGAAACAAAGCGGCAAGAGCAGCCTCCCCCGACGTTGTCCCCAACGAATATAATCCTTATTCTTTAAGAAAATATTTTGACCACTTAACTTTGCTCAAGGAAAAATATGCCGACAAGATAACCCTTCTTCGCGGAATCGAACTGGCAACAAACACCCTTAATCCCTTAAAAATAGTTCTTCCCGAAAACGAAGATATTTCATATTTTGACTACTGTCTCATCGAGCATCTGAATTATGAAGGTTCAATAACCCGAGGTGACCTTTTTAAGTACGCTGAACGTTGCGGATGCGCGAAGGTCGGCGTTGCGCACACAAACCTGTTTGCATTCATAAAAGAAAGAGGCGAAGAGCCTTTAAAATACTTTAAAAGAATGGCTGAACAAAACATATTCTGGGAAATGAATATAACGTTTGACAGCACTCACCGCTATCGTGAACATCAATATTTCCTCGAGTTTTTCAACAATAAAGAGCAACAGGAAATTGTAAAAAGGTCTGGTGTAAGGTTAAGCATCGGTTTTGACGGTCACAAAGTAGAGGACTATCTGCCCGAAAGAATTATTGAATATAACAACAAGCTAACTGCATTAGGCATAAAAAAGGTATTTGAAGATTAATTTATTTCAAAAAAACGGAGTTTATTATGAACTATTTTAACAACGATTTTAATACAGAGCAACAAAACAACGAAAGACAAGTTGACCTGAAGAAAGCCAAAAAAGTTTTTTCCAAAATAGGTCTTGCCTTATGTACGATGATTCTCGTTGTATATATAACACAGATAGCCATATCTGTTGTTTTAGTTTTATTAAAAAAAGAAGCATTTCTCGAAACTTCTGCGGGAATGTGGCTAACATCAATGGTCCCAATGTACGTTTTTGCTTTTCCTGCGGGTTTGCTTATGCTGCGTTCCATTCCACATAACACCCCCGAAAAGAAGGATATAACGGCAGGATGCTTTATTATTTACGTATGTATTGCATTCTTTTTGATGAACATAGGTAACTACATCGGCGTATTTTTGTCAATGTTTCTTTCGCAAGGAACTGCAGAAAACGCCCTGGATACGTTTGCAATGGACACTAACCCTCTAAAAATATTAGTTATGGTTATTTTAGCCCCACTGCTCGAAGAATATATTTTTAGAAAACAGATTATCGACAGAACAAAAATATACGGCGAAAAGACTGCCGTAATTTTATCGGGACTCCTCTTTGGCCTTTTCCACACAAATATGTTCCAATTCTTTTACGCGTTTTTGGTAGGAGTATTGTTCGCTTACGTATATGTACGCACAGGTAAACTGCGTTATCCCGTTTTAATTCATGGAATAATAAACTTCTGCGGTTCTGTTGTTGCTCCTTATATAATATCAAAAATCGATATGGACACGATAGAAAAATTATCAACAATGGATCCAAACAGCGTACCGGCAGAAGAACTGATGGAAATAATGATGCCGATAATGCCGGGCATAATGATGCTCCTTGCATATTATGCCGTCAGCTTCGGCTTGTCGGTTGCAGGATTTGTACTGTATATTATCAAGAAAAAGAACATAAGCTGGACAGTTGCAGACTCACAGCTTCCATCCCTTGAGGTTGCCAATACTGTTTATATGAATATAGGTATAGTCCTATTTATCACAATAACCGTAGCATTAACGATAGCCTCGATTTTCTTGGTATAATATAATTACAAATACAATCAAACAAAGGAAACACCATTTTGAATATAACAAAATTAGAAAAGAAAGATTTTGAAAGTTTTTTTGAACTGATGCAAGAAGCTTTCCCTCCCGAAGAATACAGACCGAAAGAAAAACAGTACGCAATACTTGACGATTCAAATTACAACGCGTACGTTTTAACGGACAACAACGAAATATGCGCCTTTATTGCGACGTGGAAACTGGACGGTTTTTACTTTGCCGAACACCTTGCAGTATCAAAACAAATGCGCAACCGCGGGATAGGCTCTGAATTTTTAAAAAAATATTTAGATTTAATTCGAATACCGCTAGTTCTTGAAGTTGAAAATCTTTCAGACAGTATTTCACAGAGAAGAATAGGCTTTTATAAGCGATTAGGCTTTGTTTTGACAGATATATGTTATGACCAACCGAATTTTCAAGAGTCAGGTAAAAGAATACCGTTAAGAATTATGTATCACAAAAATGGACAGTTGTTTGATACTGCAAAAGTTAAGAAAGAGATTTTTGAAAAGGTTTACAAGAAACCTCTTTAGTAAATAGGAGAAAAGTATGAAAAACTTAACCGCTATAGTTACGGGCGCCTCAAGAGGAATCGGCAGATGTATTGCAAAGACTTTTGCCGAAAATGGATATAACGTCGTAATAAACTACAGCAAAAGCGAAGAAAAAGCCCTTGAACTCAAAAAAGAATTAACCGAAAACGGCTTTAATTGTGAAACATTTAAAGCCGACATCGGCAACCACATCGAATCAAAAGCTCTTATTGATTTTTGTATAGAAAAATACGGAAATATTGACGTTTTGGTAAATAATGCGGGTATTAGTCAAATAAAGCTCTTTACCGATATAACCCCTGATGAATGGAATAATATGGTACATACAAACCTCACGGGGGTATTTAATTGTACGCAAAACGCCATAAAAGAAATGATAAAACAACATAGCGGAAATATAATCAATATTTCGTCGATGTGGGGACAAACCGGAGCATCTTGCGAAGTACATTATTCGGCAGTAAAGGCAGGCGTTATCGGTATGACGAAAGCCCTTGCAAAAGAAATGGGACTGTCGGGAATCCGAGTAAATTGCATAGCCCCCGGTGTTATTATGACCGATATGATGAAAGGTTTTTCAAACGAAGAGCTTGATATGATAAAAGAAGAAATACCCTTGAATCGATTTGGTACACCGCAAGATATTGCCGATTTGGCTTTGTTTCTTGCATCGGATAAGGCGAAGAATATTACAGGTCAGGTTATTGCATCAAACGGCGGTATGGTGATTTAATTTCAAAAAAAACTTTAATAATTAAACAGAGAGAATGCAAACAATGGAAAAGACAAACGTAATGCGAATTTTGTTGCAGAAGAAAATTGAATATAACGCTTATGAATATAACCCCGATGAGACGATAGGCGAAAACGTCGCGGCACTTGTTGGCAAACCCGCGGAATCAACATTTAAAACACTTGTAACAGTAGCCAATACCAAAACTTATTATGTTTTCGTAGTTCCGGTAAACTGTTCGCTTGATTTAAAAAAAGCTGCAAAAGCAGCGGGTGTTAAGTCTATAGAGATGATAAAACAAAAGGACCTCTTACCACTTACGGGATATGTACACGGCGGCTGTTCACCTATAGGTATGAAAAAGCAGTTTCGTACGTTTTTGCACAATACTGCAACGGATTTTGAAAAGATAACGTTCAGCGCAGGTAAAAGAGGCTATCAGGTTGAAGTAAATCCAAAAGATTTAATGGATTTAATAAGGGCAGAAACTGCAGACATTGCAATATTAGATTGATTATTACAACGATAATGGAGAATTTTACGAAAATGGAATCATTGAAAGAACTGTACCGAATAGGCAAAGGGCCTTCAAGCTCTCATACTATGGGGCCAAATAACGGAGCAAAGTTTTTCAAAAAGAAATATCCCAATGCAGACAAATATACTGTAACACTTATGGGCTCACTCGCAAAAACGGGCAAAGGTCACTTGACTGATGAAGCGGTTTTGACTGCGTTAGCACCCACGAAATGCGAGATTATATGGGACGAATCGACGCCTACGCCGATACACCCGAACACAATGGAGCTACGCGCTTATAAGGATAAGGAAGAGATAGGCTTCAGCAGAATTTTCAGCGTAGGTGGCGGAAAGATAGTTATTGAGGGCGAAGAATCCATAGCACCACCCAAAGTTTATCCTCATAAAACTTTTGAAGAGATTAAACAGTATTGCATTGAAAATAAAATGCCAATCTACAGATATGTTGAAAAATTTGAAGGCAGAGAGATTTGGGGATTTTTGAGCGAAGTATGGGAGACGATGCGCCTTTGCGTTGCAACCGGACTTGATGCAGAGGGCGTACTCGGCGGCGGTCTTGACGTTCAAAGAAAAGCGAAACTGCTTTATAGACAGAAGCATATTGACGAAAGTCCCGAGACGAGCGAAAGCCGTATTGTGTGCGCTTGCGCTTTTGCGGCAAGTGAAGAGAATGCGGCGGGAGGTACAATAGTAACAGCTCCCACCTGCGGTTCTTGCGGAATTATACCTGCCGTATTGCTTTATATGCAGGAGAAGAAAGGCTTTTCAGACTCCGATATATTAAAGGCACTTGCTACTGCAGGTATTATCGGTAACGTTATAAAGACAAATGCCTCGATAAGCGGTGCGGAATGCGGCTGTCAGGCAGAGGTAGGCTCTGCTTGCTCTATGGCGGCGGCAGCACTGGCACAGCTGCACGAAATGGAGCTTGACCAGATTGAATATGCGGCAGAGGTTGCCCTCGAGCACCATCTGGGGCTAACGTGTGATCCTATTTGCGGACTTGTACAGATTCCATGCATCGAAAGAAACGCCGTAGCGGCAATGAGAGCGATAAATGCTCTGCAACTTGCAAACTTTTTAACGCATACGAGAAAGATATCCTTTGATACGGTTGTTGCGACGATGTATAAGACAGGTATAGATCTGCTCAGTAAATACCGCGAAACATCCGAAGGCGGACTAGCTACACAATATATAAAAACTGAGGTATAGTCTATTTATGAACGAAAAAAAGATACAAGCATCATGCGACTTATGCGTATATTACATATACGACGAAGAAGACGAATGTTACGAATGTGTAAAGAATCTTGACGAAGATGAGATGTTGAGATTTTTGACAGGCAATTATAATAATTGCCCGTATTTTCAGCTTGACGATGAATACGGCAGAGCAAGAAAACAAATATAAGACATCCCCGCTAATGGGTGATGTTCTTAGCGGAGAATTTATGCTTTGAGCAAAGTGCAAGCATCGCATTTGACTAGTCAAACGCAAATATGGGCTAATCCCAAACCCTTATAACGACAGAAAGAGATAACAAATCGGTTCGTAGCCGAAATGTTATCTCTTTTTCTGTTGGTTTAATGAAATCGTTGCGCGGCAACGATGAAATCTTCACTTCGTTCAGATGAAATCCAAGGACAAGTCCTCGGATGAAATCAAATCCGTCTAAATACAACCCTGCGAAGCAGGATTTCATCGCAAACGCGATTTCATCCACCA
>JAZRUG010000034.1:0-2064 GCA_045652425.1 Eubacteriales bacterium | reverse complement strand
GGAAGAACTCGGCCCTATCCGCGAACGACGCAAGGAATTCGAAAAGGACATCCCTGCCGTATACGAAATGCTCCGCAAGGGTTGTGAAGTGGCTCGCGAAACAGCATCTGCTACCCTCGACGAAGTTCGTCGCGCCATGAAAATCAACTACTTTGACGATGCCGATTTGATTGCCGAACAGGCAAAGCGTTTCGCTCAAGAATAAAACGAAAGTAGAAAATAAAGATTCCCTCCTTTTAAAGCATGGGCATAAAAGGAGGGAATCTTTATTCTATAAGGTATTTCGTTTTGATACAATATCAGGGACATTACAGGAGTAATCTAAAAACCACCAATATAAGGTTCTAATTAGTTAGCATTTAAAACCGTTGTAGTCCCTATCGGATACAACACCCCTTTATAATAAGAATTACCCCAGTAATTTTTCAGTGTAGCGGTACAATTATTGGTTCCTTCCTCAAGAACAATCTTGACAGTAAAAGAGGAATGCATAGATTTTAATTTTACCGCCATTGACAATACCCTATTATTTTTTTTATCCTTTTTAATTGTTATGTTAGAAGCTTTACCTTTTTCGATATCGGGAAACATATAGAATGTTCCGCCTCCTCCTACATGAAGATATTCTCTACGACCATCATCATACTGATATGACGCAGAATCACCTTCCAAAATAAGGAAATTAGTTTCATTATCAAGATGTTTTCTTCTTTGTCCTCTATAATCCAGAGTATTAAATCTGATAATGAATTGCCTTTCCTCCAATGCTTTCAATGCCTGTTCATAAGAAATCTCATTAGAAGAGTTCTGCTGGTTCCCATTACTTGCATATGTTACATTTATTGCAAATAAAGCAATTGCCATGAATAATAAAAATCGTTTCATAACACTTCATTTTTAATCAGTCAATAATGTCTATCTCTTGTACAAATTTAAGAACATTACAGGAGTAATCCAAAAATAATCATCATTAAATTCTAGGATTCGGCTATATATACATAAAAGTTTGCTCCCGACCCCTTCACCCTATTCACCATACTTCCATGTATATAAAAAGACAAAAAACGCGTCTTGACGAACTTGCAAATGCATCAAGGCGCGTTGGCAAATTCGTCAAAGAGTTTTCATCAAAACATCAAGAGGTTTTTCAAAAAGTTCTTCATCTTTTCAAAAAAGTCCTGTCAAGTATTTCGGCAATTATTTTCACCGGTTTTGAGTAATATTTTGCCCATTACCCCCGATTCCAACCGAAAAAAGAGGCGTTTTTCATCGAAAATACACTTTATTTGCAAAATTCTTCCGAAAATATTTGCAGGTTCAAAAAAAATCCGTACCTTTGCATCGCTTTTGAAACAAGAGACATCGGGCGTTTAGCTCAGCTGGTTCAGAGCATCTGCCTTACAAGCAGAGGGTCGGCGGTTCGAATCCGTCAACGCCCACCGAAGAAGTAGCCTGCGTAAGCAGGTTTTTTTTGTTTACGACAGATGTATATTGGAACGTGTGCGATGGACTCTTGCTTTTGCGGGCGAGGGCTTTTTGATATTTCATTGAACATTGCTGCTTCCTCTTGCGTTGTTGTGGTAAATACGGCGTTTGTTGTGGCGCTGCTATGGTGGGCTTGAAGGGAGTATTTTAGAGCTTTGCAGATGCTGCAAAAAATGAATGAGATAACAATCCTTTATATAAACAGTTTCTTATAGATAAAAAATGGAACTTGACATTCTTACTGCAATTTCTCCTATAGACGGTCGTTATAGGGGAAAAACCGCCTCTTTGGCCGAATATTTCTCGGAGTATGCGCTTATGAAGTACCGTGTACTTGTGGAAATAGAGTATTTCATCACGCTTTGCGAGATTCCTTTGCCGCAGCTTGCGCAGGTGGACGCAAGTGTTTTCCCGCAGCTTCGCGCAATATATAAGGAGTTTACGGCCGACGATGCGCGCCGCATAAAGGAGATTGAGAAGGTTACCAATCACGACGTTAAGGCCGTAGAGTATTTTATAAAGGAGAAACTCGATGTGATAGGTGGCTTTGAGGCATACAAGGAGTTCATTCATTTTGGA
>JAZRUG010000033.1:0-21154 GCA_045652425.1 Eubacteriales bacterium | reverse complement strand
AATCTCGGTATCTTTATCTCTATACACAGATAAGAATTAATACTTGGTTGTATATGTGCCTCTTGGTTTTAATAGCAAACCTTAATGCTTTTCTCTCCCTCCGTCACGCTTCGCGTGCCACCTCCCTCCTCAGATGGAGGTGAGATAAAGTATGTTCTAACTTAGCATAAGTCCATAGTGGTGTGGCTATTTTTTTGTTCCCTCGCCGACGGAACGGAATAACAGATAGAAACTACCTATATACAGAAAGAATATCCTTATAACATTAATAAACTTACTCAAACACAAAAAAGAGCCGAATCAAACTATGATTCAGCTCTTAATAATGCATTATTATTTATCTTTTCCGAAAATCTTTTTCATAAAGGATTCTTTTTTCGAGTAGTTGGAGTTTCCGCAAAGCTCTGCAAATTTCTTCAAAGCATCTTTTTGCGTTCCCGAAAGTCCTTTCGGTACTTCAACTATAACTCTGAATATAAGGTCGCCTTTATTCTTCGAACGCGGTATCTGTATACCCTTTCCACGAAGCGTAAATCTTGTATCCGTCTGCGTTCCCTCGGGGATAGTATACTTAACCTTACCCTCAAGTGTAGGTATATCTATTTCTGCTCCCAAAGCCGCTTCCACAAAAGTAATCGGCACGTCGCAGTAAATGTTATATCCGTCGCGCTCAAATACTGGGTGAGGTCTAACCGATACCGAAACGTAGAGGTCGCCGTATCCGCCGCCGTTTCTGCCGGCATTTCCCTGACCTTGCAAAATAACTCTCTGTCCGTCGTCGATACCTGCAGGAATAGTTACGTCAAGAGTCTTCTTTATTCTTACGTAGCCCGTACCGCGACAGTTCGTACAAGGATTCTTTATGGTCTTTCCTCGTCCGCCGCAGGTCTCGCACGTCTTTGTTGTCTGGAACATACCGAGGGGTGTTCTCTGGGTTACTCTTACCTGACCGCTTCCGCCGCAGGTCTTACAGGTCTCGGCAGAAGTTCCCTTCTGCGCACCGCTTCCCTTACATTCATCACAAAGCTCTACTCGGTTGTATGATATTTCTTTCTTACAGCCAAATGCCGCTTCTTCAAACGATATCGTTATGTGAGCTCGCAAGTCCTCGCCCTGCTGCGGCATATTTCTTCTCGCAGAAGACTGACCGCCGCCACCGCCGAAAAAGCTGCCGAATATATCACCGAAGTCAAAGCCGCCGAATCCGCCCCCAAAATCGCCGAATCCGCCAAATCCGCCGCCTCCCATATTGGGATCAACACCGGCATGTCCGTATTGGTCATATCTCGACTTCTTGTCAGCGTCGCTCAAAACCTCGTAAGCTTCGTTTATTTCCTTAAACTTCTCTTCAGCCTTTGGATCGTCGGGATTGACGTCGGGGTGATGCTGTTTCGCAAGTTTTCTATATGCTTTTTTTATCGTCTGTTCATCAGCGCTTTTGTCTATTCCCAGCACCTCATAGTAATCCCGTTTATTATCCGCCATATATTACCTCTTTTTATCTATGTAAACAATTAGAGAGGATATGGGGTTCCCCCATATTCTCTCAATTGTATTCAAGATACTATTTTTATTTATCAGTTATTTGTCTTATCCTCATATTCGCCGTCGTAGAAGTCGCCGTTCTGCGCGCCGCCCTGTGCGCCGCCCTGCGCGCCTGCATCACCCTGAGGTGCCTGCTGTGCGTAAAGCTTTTCGCTGAGCTTGTAGAATGCCTGCTGGAGAGCTTCTGTATCAGCCTTAATGCTTTCTGTGTTGTCGCCCTTAACGGTTTCCTTAAGCTTTTCAACTGCCGCCTTAACGTCAGCCTTGTCAGCTTCGGGAAGCTTGTCGCCGATTTCGGTGAGTGTCTTTTCGGACTGGAAGATAAGGCTTTCAGCCTGGTTCTTAACTTCAACTGCTTCTTTCTGCTTCTTATCTTCTTCAGCATACTTTTCTGCATCCTTAACAGCCTTATCAATATCATCCTGGCTCATATTTGTAGAAGACGTAATAGTAATATGCTGTTCCTTGCCTGTACCCTTATCTGTAGCAGTTACGTTAACGATACCGTTTGAGTCAATATCGAATGTAACTTCAATCTGAGGAATACCTCTGGGAGCTGCGGGAATACCGTCAAGTATAAATCTGCCGAGAGTTGTATTACCCTTCGCCATATCTCTTTCACCCTGAAGAACGTGAATTTCAACGGATGTCTGGTTATCTGCAGCAGTAGAGTAAATCTGGCTCTTCTTTGTAGGAATAGCTGTATTTCTGTCAATAATTCTGTTGAATACGCCGCCCAATGTCTCGATACCGAGTGAAAGGGGTGTTACGTCGAGAAGTACAACGCCGTTGAGGTTTGCATCCTGACTTAATACGCCGCCCTGAATAGCCGCACCGAGAGCAACGCATTCGTCGGGGTTGATACCCTTAAAGGGCTCTTTGCCTATAAAGTTCTTAACTGCATCCTGAACTGCGGGAATTCTTGTAGAACCGCCTACCAAAAGAACCTTGTCAACCTGTGCGGGTGTTACGCCTGCATCGGAAAGAACTCTTCTTGTGGGAGCCATTGTAGCTTCAACGAGGTCTGCTGTGAGTTCGTTAAATTTAGCTCTTGTCAAAGTGCCGTCAAAATGCTTGGGGCCTGTCGCATCTGCAGTAATAAAGGGCAAGTTGATGTTTGAAGAAGCAACGCCCGAAAGCTCGATTTTAGCCTTTTCTGCAGCTTCCTTAAGTCTCTGAAGCGCCATCTTGTCCTGACGGAGATCTATACCGTTTTCTTTCTGGAAAGTATCTGCAATCCAGTCAATAACTCTCTTATCGAAGTCGTCGCCGCCGAGCTTATTGTTACCTGCGGTAGCCTTAACTTCAAAGAAGCCGTCGCAGATTTCAAGAAGAGATACGTCGAAAGTACCGCCGCCAAGGTCGAATACGAGTACTCTCTGTTCTTCTTCCTTTTCAAGACCGTATGCAAGAGCTGCAGCCGTAGGCTCGTTGATAATTCTCTTAACTTCAAGACCTGCAATCTTACCTGCATCCTTTGTTGCCTGACGCTGTGCATCGGAGAAGTATGCAGGAACGGTAATAACAGCTTCAGTTACTGCTGTACCGAGATATGCTTCTGCATCAGCCTTAAGCTTCTGAAGAATCATAGCGGAAATTTCCTGGGGATTGTAAGACTTGTCGTCTACGTTTACTTTATAATCAGTACCCATTTCACGCTTAATAGACATAATTGTTCTGTCGGGGTTGGTGATACCCTGACGCTTTGCAACCTGACCAACCATTCTTTCGCCGGTCTTTGAGAATGCAACTACCGAAGGAGTAGTTCTCGCGCCTTCGGGGTTGGGTATAACGATAGGCTCGCCGCCTTCATATACTGCTACACAAGAGTTTGTTGTTCCTAAGTCAATACCAATAATCTTTCCCATAATAATTTTTCCTTTCGATTTATGTTAAGTAATATTTTAAATCTAATTTTAGTTTGCAACCTTTACCATTGCATATCTTATGACCTTGTCGCCTCTTTTATATCCCTTACTGAAAGTTTCGACGATCATATTTTCTCCGACGGACTCGTCATCAACGTGCATAACCGCATTGTGCAAATTGGGATCAAATTCTGCATTTTCGGTTACTATCTCTTCAACGCCCATCTTCGTGAACGTTTCTTTAAACATATTCAAAGTAAGGTTTACACCCTCTGCAAGATTGCCGCTTTCTGAAAAAGCAACTGCTCTTTCAAGGTTATCAAGTATGGGCAAAAGCTGTGTTACGGCATCGATATATGCATCGCCGTAAAGTCCTTCTTTTTCTTTTGCGGTACGTTTTCTGTAATTTTCATATTCAGCCGCAATTCTTAAGAACATTTCATTCTTTTCTTCAACCGTCTTTTTCAGCTCTTCGACTTCTTTTTTCAAAGCATCGATTTCTTTTTTCGAAGACTTCTTTTCTTTCTTTTCTGTCTTCTCTGTCTTCTCTGTGTTTTCTGTTTTAACTTCCGTATCCTCCGAAGCTGTTTCTTCGGGGTTTACAATCTTTTCTTCAGCCATTTTCTCCTCCGTCATTTCCGTCTGTCAGCAAATTTTCCTTTTCGCCGAACAAGTTTCTTATATTTTCAGATAATAGGTCGAGTGTCGTTACGACCTTTGAATAATCCATTCTGCACGGGCCTATAACGCCTATAGCACCAACCACTCTGTCGTTAACAGTAATATTTCTGAATATCAGAGTCGAGTTACTCATTATGTCAACCGCATTTTCTTTTCCTATAATTATATTCGTCGTATCCTTTTCGGAATTGCTTATAATATTTATTATATCATCTTTCTTCTCAAGCATACCGATAAGTCCGCTGAGCTGTGAAAGATTTGAATATTCAGGAAATTCAAGCAGTCTGTTTACCTGCTCGACCTTTACGTCGCCCCTGTCTATCTCGTTTACCGAATCGTAAATACATTTTATAATAGGATCAACAAGTTCTTCATATCCAAACAAGTTATTCTTTATTTCAACTACCGAAGCATAAGCCAACTCGTTTATAGGCTTTCCCGCAATAAACTTATTAAGAAGCTCCGACAAGCGTTCGGTTACTCTTGTGTTTATTGCTTCGGAAGTGCGGATAAGCTTCGTTTTTACAACTCCCGTATTCGATACCATAACGAGCGCGAAGTTTCTATTGTCAACGTACACAACGTTAAATGCCGTTATGACGACCTGCATAGCTCTCGGCTTTACCGTAATAGCCGTATAATTTGTTATTCGTGAGAACAGTCTGCCCGCCTGCTCAATTATTCTGTCAAGTTCTTCTTCCTTTGATTTCTTCAAAGTGTCGAGCTGTTCAAGCTCATCTCTTGTCAAGCGGTATTTGTCCATAAGAGAATCGACGTAAAATCTGTAACCCAGTTCCGACGGAACTCGCCCCGCCGACGTGTGCGGCTGTTCAAGGTATCCCAATTCTTCAAGCTCTGCCATTTCGTTTCTTATGGTTGCCGAGGAATATGCGATGTTGTTGTTTTGCGTAAGGTACTTCGAGCCTACCGGCTCACCCTTGTCTATGTGCGCGTCAATGATAGCGCGTAGTATCATCTTTTTGCGTTCGCTCAAACCGCCGTCATTACCGTACATACAAAAACACATCTCCTTTCCCTCTTCACATTTAGCACTCAAAACAAACAAGTGCTAAACTGTATATAGAGTTTACACTTATCACTCTCAATTGTCAAGTGCTAAAATGGATAATATTGTTAATATTTTATGAAGTCGCGGCTTTTTGAATTAAAATGATATACATAGTCAAATCTTTTTTAGCATAATTTTACTTTTTTTAGCATTTTTTATTGTCATACGAGAAAAAGGGTTGTATAATATTTTCGTATCAATATATTAATGTAGATGATAGGATAATCAAGAAATGAAAACTTTATTAAAGTATCTGAAGCCTTTTCGTGGCAGAATGTCGTTCGGGCTTATGATAAAGGTTACGGCAACACTCCTCGAGTTGATGCTACCTTACATATTGAGCCACATTCTCAAAAACGTCGTCTCCTCTCAAAACGTAGGAAAAATTTTGACCTGGGGCGTACTTATGATAATCTGTGCCGGTTCTGCTTGTATTCTCAATATTACAGCAAACCGTATGGCTGCTAAAGTTTCGAGAAACTTTACAGAAAAGGTAAGAAAAGACTTGTTTGAGCATACGCTTATGCTTTCTGCCGCCCAAACCGACAAATTCTCTATCCCCTCTCTTGAATCAAGAATTACTACCGACACCTACCACGTACACAACTTCGTAAGTATGATGCAGCGTATGGGTGTCAGAGCGCCTATTCTGCTTATGGGCGGTATTATGATAACGCTTATTATGGATAGCTTCTTGGCTCTGGTTATGATTGCTATTCTTCCCTTTATATTCGTAACAGTATATTTCATCTCAAGAAACGGTACGAAGCTTTATTCAAACGTACAACACTTGGTTGACGATATGGTACGTGTCGTAAGAGAAGATGCACAAGGCATCAGAGTTATAAAAGCCCTTTCAAAGAACGACTACGAAAACCGCAGATACGATAAGGTCAACCTTAAACTATCAAAAGCCGAAAGAAAAACGGGTACGATTATGGGTGTCGTTAACCCCGTTATGACCTTGCTTATGAACTTCGGTATAACCGCAGTCGTCGCAATGAGTGCCGCAAGAGTATCAAAAGGTTTGTCCGCCCCAGAAACCGTTATTGCATTTATGCAGTACTTTACACTTATCTCAATGGCGATGATGTCGGTTTCCCGCATATTCGTTATGTACACAAAATGCGCCGCTTCCGCAAACAGAATCGAAGAAGTTCTTCTCACACCCGCAGAAATTACGGTTTTGCCCGACGAACAAACCGAAAATAAAGATTATCCGCATATTGAATTTAAGGATGTTAGCTTTTCATATTTCGGCAAAAAGAATCAGCTTGAAGATATAAGCTTTACACTTCAAAAAGGTGGAGCCCTCGGTATTATCGGCGCTACGGGTAGCGGTAAGTCTACATTAGCAAAACTCTTGCTCCGTTTCTACGACGTTTCAAACGGCGAAATTCTTATAAACGGTGAAAACATAAAAACTATACCCAAAAATGAACTTACCGGTATGTTCGGACTTGTTCTTCAAAACGACTTTCTCTACGCCGACACAATTGAAGAGAATATAAAATTCGGCAGAAACCTTACTCACGAGCAGGTTGTAAATGCGGCAAAAATTGCACAGGCAAACGATTTTATATCTTCATTTGCCGACGGTTACGAACACCAGTTGTCTTCAAAAGCAACCAACGTTTCGGGCGGTCAGAAACAGAGAATCCTGCTTTCACGTTCACTTGCGGCTTCGCCGGAAATACTTATCCTTGACGACAGCTCGTCCGCACTCGACTACAAAACCGACGCTAATTTAAGACAAGCATTAAAAGAAAATTTAAGCAATACAACGGTTATCACAATAGCGCAAAGAGTAAGCTCGATTAAGCATTGCGACCTTATTCTCGTCCTCGACCACGGCAAAATTATCGGCAGAGGTACTCACGAAGAACTGCTTGACACCTGCCCCGAATACAAAGAAATAAGCGATTCCCAGATGGGAGGTGCTTTCGTTGAATAGATATCAGTATAATGCAAAAAATACAAAAAAGCTTGACAAAAAAACTCAACGCTCGATTCTCATAAGACTTGGCGGATACGTGTTCAAATATTGGCCCTTATTCCTTGCGGCTATTATCTGTACTTTACTGTCGAACCACTTGGCACTTATGGGCCCCTCTTACTCGGGCGATGCTATCGATGCTATCGCTAACCCCAACGGTGTCAATTTCGATATCGTTTACTCTAACGTAATAAAAATGATTCTCTGTTACGTCGTATCGGCTATACTTTCATACGGTCTTGCGGTTATTATGATTAACCTCAGCCAAAGAATCGTATACACTATGCGTAAACAGCTCTTTGAAAAGCTGAATACCCTGCCCGTTACATATTTTGATATGACAGCGGCGGGAGATATAGTCAGCCGTATATCCTACGATATCGATACCATAAACAGTACCCTCTCTCACGATATGGTTCAGGTTATGGCAAGTATCTATACCGTCGTCGGTTCGCTTATCTTTATGTGGAACATCTCAAAGCCGATGCTTCTCGTATTTGCAATAACTGTTCCCACATCAATTTTGTTTACAAAATACCGTTCGCAAAAGGTGCGCCCCCTCTTTCAAGCTCGTTCAAGAAAACTCGGTGAGTTGAACGGATATGCCGAAGAAATGCTGTCTGGCTGCCGTACCATTCGTGCATACGGAAAAGAAAACGTTATTTGCGATAGATTTAACGAAAGAAATACCGATACTATGGATGCTTACTATAAGGCGGATTATTACGGCGCCGCACTCGGTCCTACGGTAAACTTTATAAACAATCTGTCAATCTCGCTCGTAACCATTCTCGGCGGTATTCTCTATATGTTCTCTCAAAACGGTACCGTTGCCGCAGGAACATTATTTTTCGTCTCCCTTGGAAGCGTGGCAAAGTTCGTTCAATATTCAAGAAAATTTGCAGGTCCTATAAACGAATTTGCAAATATCTTGCACGAATTCCAATCGGCTTTCTCGGCGGCTGAAAGAGTCTTCAGAGTTCTTGACGAACCCTCCGAACCCGCAGATGCCAAAGACGCTGTTACTCTTGAAGACGTAAAAGGCAATGTTGATTTTGAAAACGTTTGTTTCGGTTATACCGAGAAAAAACAAATACTTCACGAAGTGTCCGTTAAGGCGGAACAAGGTAAGACTATCGCTATAGTTGGCCCTACAGGTGCCGGTAAAACTACTATAATCAATCTGCTTATGCGTTTCTATGACGTTAATTCGGGCGAAATTAAGCTCGACGGCGTTAATATAGCAGATATTAAACGTTATGACCTCAGAAAAGCCTTCACTATGGTTTTGCAGGATACTTGGCTGTTTAACGGAACTATATTCGACAATATAGTTTACGGCAAAGAAAATGCAACACAAGAAGAAGTAGAGGCAGCGGCTAAAGCGGCTAAAATTGATAAATATATAGAAAGTTTGCCTGACGGATATATGACACGCCTTTCAGATGACGGCGTTAATATCTCTAAAGGTCAAAAACAGCTTATTACTATTGCAAGAGCTATTTTGTCAGATGCCCCTATGCTTATTCTTGACGAGGCTACTTCAAACGTCGACTCTCGTACGGAAATTAAAATTCAAGAAGCCCTGTCCGAGCTTATGAAAGGCAGAACCTGCTTTATAATCGCCCACAGACTTTCAACTATCAAAAACGCCGACTGTATTCTGGTTCTCCAAAACGGTATCATTACAGAACAAGGTACCCACGACGAGCTTATAAAACAAGGCGGATTCTACAGTACGCTTTATAATTCACAGTTTAGTTAAGGAAATAGAAATAGGATAAAAAAAGGGCTTCCGCCCTTAAAGAACGCTTTAAGAAACTTTTTGAAAAAAGTTTCTTAAAAATCTTCAAAAACTTTAATAAAAAACATTATGGCGGGGCGCCAAACGGCGCCCCGCCATACATTTTTCACTTAAATCAATTTCAACCCAGTTTTGAAAGAGTCTTCTTTCTATACTTCTCCAGCTCTTCATCATCAATGTCAATATAAATACATTGTGTGCATTTTCCTTGAAAATCAAGTTCAACTTCCTCTAAAATGCACCGGTCTTCTTCCCAGTAAATACATAGCTTGTTCTCACAGAACATTCCTAACACCTCTGTACTTTCTCCCTAAATAAATAGTCATTCATACCACATTAGACATATTTTCTTGATTATAACATACATTTTATGTAATTTCAAGATTATACGACATATATTTTTGGTATAACCATAACCTTTTTTGTAATAAAATAATACCAAAGAGGTGTGATGTTATGAACGAAACATTTATAAGAAACAGAATAACCGAATTAAGAATAAAAAAAGGTGTATCGGAATATAAAATGAGTTATGACCTTGGACACAGCAAGAGTTATATCAATAACATTTCATCGGGTAAAGCTTTACCGCCAATGAAAGAATTTTTGGAAATCTGCAAATACTTTGAAATAACTCCCTCGCAATTTTTCGATACGGAAACAGACAACCCTATTTTACTACAAACTATAATAACTGAATTGAAAAAGTTAAATTCCGACGATATGTCGCTTATATTATCAAACATTCAAAGATTGACAAAATAAATTAGAAACCGATAAATATAAGCAATTAATATAGACGACCTCATCTGTCTCGGCAGCAAAGTAATCGTATGGATGAAGTCTGTACTCTGCCTCGACACCTTCTCCCACCGGAGAAGGTCTTTGTTTGTACAGAGTTTAAAATATATATTGTATGAAAAAACTTTTTTTAGACTTAGGGAAAAGATTGAACATTGTACCTTCTCCGGTGGGAGAAGGTGTCGTACCGCCAATAAATAATAGTTTTTTACTAATCTTTATGCGGTGCGACGGATGAGGTCGTAAAAACAAATTTTTTTTTATTTATTATGTAATCTCATCTTATATAACATTTTAAGTAACAAACAGGGGCTAAGTTGATAACTTAAGCCCCTGTTGTGTTTTATCCAAAATTGTATTCTTCAAATTTGAAGCCGTAGGTGTCTGCAAATATCTCGGCTTCTGAATCTCTTACGCCGCATATAATAAGGTCTTTTTTCGAAATTTTACTGTTTTCTAAACACAAATAAATATTCGTGTGCTATTAACAAAAAGTTATATTTTACACTATTGTTTTTCCAATACCCCGTTGCCTTACAATTATGTTGTTCTTTGATAATCAGCTCTTTAAGTTTAAACCCCGAATTTTCAAATATTCGCATAACCTCAAACGACATAGGAATCATATGCCCTTTTTGACGTGTATCCCCCATAAGAACAGCACAAAATTTGTCCTTTTTCAAAACACGATAACTTTCTGATGCAACTTTTTTCATTTCCTCAAGAAAATCCTTGACCTTTAACAAAGATAAATCTTCAGGTATATTCTCACTATACTGAATAATATCAGCATACGGCGGATGTGTACAAATCAAATCAATACTGTGATTGGGTACAAAATCAAGATTCCTTGCATCACCTTTGTGTAAATATACTTTCCCGTTTGCACCTTCGTGTTCAAATGCAATTTTTTCTTTGCAACGAGCAAGAGCATCATCATTTACATCAACACCAATAATGTTTCTGTTTAATAATTTTGCTTCTACAAGGGTAGTACCACCACCCGCAAACTGATCGAGAACCAAATCGTGTTCTTTTGAATATCGGAGCAGAATGTTACGAGGAATATATGGCGACCAATTACCGCGCCATTTTGCATCGTGTGTTGCCCAATCGCCACGTTTCGGGAAAGACCAATGGGTAGTCATTTCCAATTCAAAATCTTCCGGCTCCCATTTTGTTATTATCTTTGCCATTATTTAAAAACCTCACTGATTACACCATCTTCCAAATCTTTTATGCTGTAGATGTGCTGCATAACATCAAAAGTTTCTTCAAGATTGTTTCGTGCGCTTGTCCAACCTTTTCCATCAGTAAACCAAACAAAAGTAAAACCGTCGATTTCTTCAGTTTCCCACGCAAGTGTTTTATAACTACGCGCGGTTTCGTTTAGTTTACTACCACCACTTCCGTAAAAGTTCGTTTCGATACCATAAATCATATTCAATGTCTTAACTACAAAATCAAAGCGTTTTTCCATCTTGCCTTGGTTGGAAATAGCTGACAAGTCTATGTTCCATTTGTCTGTAATTTGGTGAATATACATTTCTTTGAAATAATTAACACCTTTTATGAAACCTGCTTTTTGAATAAAGCTCTCAACCAAATCTTCCATAAGGTGACCGCCACGATTTTTACGACCATTGGAATCAAGACCTGTTTCAACCCCCGTTGCATAGTCAACCAAATTGTTCACGATATGATTTTCCAACAAATCAAACAATCCTGTTTCACGCATAAAATATTTGTATCTTTCGTAATGAGCATGACTGTTAGGCGAATACTTGCCAAAATCGAATTGAAATAAATGACCGCCATTTTCATCCTGACAGTATATTTCATTAGCTCTAACTGCTAAAAGCAAAGGGATACACTTCAATACTTCAGGATATTTTCTCATTAAACTCTCAAAATCAGCCTCAATATTCTTAGAGCCGATGAGCGAATTTAAGATATTAAGTTCAACCTTAATGTTATCTACATTACGATGAACTTTTTCGAAATCTATGTAATAGCCATAGTCTGCAATACTATCTCGAAAGCCTGCTAACCATTTACTAAAATCTCGCATTTTTACACACTCCAATAAAATTATGAACTTCTTTTTCTACCTTCATTATATCCTTCATCATATGCTTCTTTAGCATCTTTATGGCGTACAGTTCCTGCTTGACTATACGGCAAATGTGAAAGATCGGTTTTTCTAACATTTCCTGCCATACCATCACGCAATCCATCTTCATACGCACAACCTGCACAAATGTGACGATCCCCGTGCTGGTTATCTTGTGCTTCTGGAAGTGAATTGTATTCATTCAAATAACGGTGGTCTTTTTTGCAAATCATAAATTTGTTCCTCCTATAGTTTAAAAATTACTGATAAGCAATTCTTTTATTTTTCCTCTTGCATCACTATTACAGTTAATCATACGTGTTGCTTCAACTCGTTTGATTTTATGAGCCGAGTAAATATTATCAAAGAAATCATCTTCTGTATTTGCGTTCTTCGGATCGGAATTACTAATTACAACCTTTGCCCCTTTTTTATGCATATCATCAACAAAGTGTGCAAGTTCAATCTGTTCTTCATCATTAAACAAGTTCTCGGTATATGCGGTAAAACTTGCTGTATCTGTGATAGGTCTGTATGGGGGATCAAAATAAACAAAGGAATTTTCATCAATAAAGTCAGCCGACTCTCTGTAATCTCCGCATACAATATTAACTCTCCTCAACTTCTCTGATACTGCTCTGAGGTTTTTTTCATCACAAATCATAGGATTCTTATATGCTCCCATAGGAACATTAAACAGACCTTTTTTATTTACTCGGAACAGACCATTGAAACAAGTTTTATTTAAAAAAATCATCAATGCTGCTTTTTCAATATTAATGTTCTCATTTCCGTTGACCTTCAAATCATTAAAACGCTCACGCTTTTCCACATAATATACTTTACGATTATCTGCATCCAACGGAATAAAATCGTTCTGCATAGCATAAAGCATCTCAATCAAAGCATCAATATCATCACGAATAATGCGGTAAGTATTGATAAGTTCTGCATTAATGTCACTGATATAAACTTCTTCTAAATCGTATTTGCTGAGTATATCAAATAAAACAGCGCCTCCGCCAACGAATGGCTCAGCATATTTTGTAATACGACCGTCAGCAAAAGGATAATAGCGTTCAATCTCTTTAAGGAGCTGACCTTTGCCTCCCGCCCATTTCAAGAAAGGTTTTACTGCTTTTTCTTCAGATTTATTGTATCGTGTACTTCTTGCATCTATCGGTTTTTCTGCCGAAGTAGGTATAATCCACATATTACCCACCATAGTTGCTTCGGCAATTCTTTGTTCCGAGCAAAGAACAGCCACTCTTCTTTGAGAAATTCCCCACTTATCAGCGGCTTCCCTTGCAGACATGTATACCATAACAACCTCCTGAATACATTGAGTTCGTACTTGTATAATATTATATTCTAAAACTCGAATAATAGCAATACCATTATTAAAAAATGATTGTAAACATTTTTGTTTATCTATTGAAAATCAAGACCACCGGTTCATTAAACCGGTGGTCTTGACTTTATCCAAAATTGTATTCTTCAAATTTGAAGCCGTAGGTATCGGCAAATATCTCGGCTTCTGAATCTCTTACGCCGCATATAACAAGGTCTTTCGTTCCCGAAAATGCCTCAACTTCTATTGTCTGTACGTTTTCGGGAATATATATCTTTTTCAAAGACTTGCAATCGGCAAAGGCTTGGCGTTTAATAGTCTTTATACCTGACGATACCGTATATTCCGTAAACGTACAAGCCGCAAATACGGTCGATTCCAATACTTCAACACCGTTCGGAATATCTAAACTCGTAAATGAACAACCCGCAAACGCCATTTCTCCTATAGATTTCAAGGCTTCGTTAAAAGTGATTTCACTTAATGAAGTACACCCCGAAAAACACGCTCCGCCTATAGCTTCAAGTCCTTTACCGCATTTTACCGACTTCAACGAACGGCAATCATAGAAAACCATATCTCCCAAAGTTACAAGTGAATCCGGCAAGGTTAATTCAGCAATAGCCGACACGCCAAATGCGTTGTCTTCAATGGTTTTAACTGTGTCGGGGAGTGTTACGTTTTTTAGCACACTGCAAAAATTAAACGTTCCCGCTTCAATTGTTTCAACATTTCCCTTTATTGTAACGTCAGTCAGTTTTCCGCAACGTCTGAATGCGTATCTGCCTATTTTTGTTACGCTTTCGGGTACAACAACACTCTCAATCAAGGTTGCATCAAATGCCGCCTCGCCTATTTCAACAACCTTTTTTTCGTTTATGGTATCAGGGATAACAACGTTCATTTCTTCGCCCGAATACCCTGTTATCGATATTCCGCCCTCAACGCTTTCATAAGAAAAATCACTCTTTTCACCGCAAGAAGACATAGTAATTATTAAGGCTATTGCCGTTAAAACCAAAAATAAAACTCTTCTTTTCATATATTCACCTTTGTGTAAAATATTTATCCTGCTTATTATACTACTTTTTGTATTATTATTTCAATAAATTGGCAATAAAATTTACAATTTCGTGGACAAACGTAAATTTTCGTGATATAATTGTATCAAACAAAAATACATTACAAAGAGAGGTATATCATTATGGTATATTTGCAAAATGAAGAACTTAAGGTTCAAATAAAAGAACTCGGTGCTGAAGTTCAGTCCGTTATCACAAAAGAAGGCAGAGAATGCACATGGCAGGGCGATCCTACATTCTGGAAAGGCAGAGGTCCTCACCTTTTCCCCATCTGCGGCAGACTCCGCGACAACAAGTATCTTTACAACGGTAAGGAATATTCTCTCGGAAGCCACGGCTTTGCAAAGCTTATGGAATACAAGGCTGAAAAACTTAGCGAAACTTCTGCTGTATTCACTCTTACCGAAACAGAAGAAACTTTGAAAAACTATCCCTTCGCTTTTGAATTTAAGGTTATATACGAACTTGTTGGCAGAACCATCAACGTTGAGTACGTAGTTACAAATAAGAATGACTACGATATGTACTTCTCCGTAGGCGGTCACGAAAGCTACGTTTGCGAAGGCGGTATTGAAAACTTCTACATCGAATTTGATAAGAAGGTTACTCTCGATTCTTACACCGTTGTTGGTCCTATCATCAACCACGAAACAACAAGAATTCTTGAAAATTCCAACATTCTCCCCCTCAAGAACGACTACTTCAAGGTTGACGCACTCGTATTCAAAGATATTGACTTCGACGGTCTTACAATTAAGAGAAACGACGGAGAACACAATGTTAAGATAGACTTCAAGGGATTTGAAAACCTCCTTCTTTGGATGGTTCCCGGCGCTTCTTATATCTGCGTTGAACCTTGGTTTGGTTTCCCCGATTTTGATGATACCGATTATATCTTTGAAACAAAGGTTGGTATTCAGAAGCTTGCCCCCGGAAAGACTTTCAACGCTGTACACTCTATGACATATTAAATCAGAGAGGATATGGGCAAAGCCCATATCCTCTTGATTACATTTAAAAATTAAGCACCTTATTTACTATAGGTGTGAATTTTTTTAATTCTTTTATTTGGAGATAATTATTATGAACAAAAAAACTCTCATAGTATCTCATAGCGGCCTGTTTTGCGGTGCGTTTGTAAGAAATACCATAGCTTCTTTTGAAGCGGCTCTCGCCAATGGCGCCGATATGATTGAAACCGACGTTGCTTTAACTGCCGATAATAAACTTGTTCTTTTCCACGAGGGCTTTGAAAAGCAGTTGCTCCGTACCGATAAGAAAATAAAAGAGATGACTTATGACGAACTCAAGACGCTTCCGCAATATCATTCTCACGGACATGAAAGTCCATATTGCGTAGAAACTCTTGACAATTTGCTTGAACATTTTAAAGACAGATGTATTATTAACCTCGACAAGACTTGGTCAAAGATTCCTCAAGTTGCAGAGGCAGTACGCAGACATAATATGACCGAACAGGTTATTATGAAGTCAAACGTAAAACCCGAATTTCTTTCACAAATGGAAGAATATGCACCCGATATTCCCTATATGGCACTCCTTAAGGATTATGACCAGATGAAGACTCTTGATGAATATAAGATAAATCTTCAGGCGCTCGAGGTTATTTTCCCCACGCTTGAGGACAGGATTGTTAGTCCCAAGGCGATAAAGGAATATCACGACAGAGGACTGCTCCTTTGGGCAAACGCTATTGTGTATAACTACAAGATTGAGCTTTCGGGCGGTCTTACAGATGATATATCTCTGCTTAAAGGCGGCGAATACGGTTGGGGTAAACTCGTTGATATGGGCTTTGATATTATTCAGACAGACTTTACCGCAGAACTCGCGGCTTTCTTGAAAAACAGAAAATAAATAAATAAATACCTTAAGACCTTTTTGAAAAAAGGTCTTAAGAATCCCAAAAACTTTAAATTAACGCACATACTAATGTTTTTTAAAAGTTTTTGGTGGAGTCAAGAGGCGCTTTTTTCAAAAAGCGGCCTTTTGTCAGGGGTTCGGGGCGGAACGCCCTGACTGCCTGTTACTCATCAAAAAAAGCACCTAAAAAGGTGCTTTTTGTTTTTTCCCTTAAGACCTTTTTGAAAAAAGGTCTTAAGAATCCCAAAAACTTTGAATAAAGGCACTAACTATTGTTTTATTAAAGTTTTTGCGGTTTCCAAAGGGGCTTTTTCCAAAAAGCCCCTTTGGTGTGGGTTCGGGAGCGACGCTCCTGACTGCCCGTTACCCATCAAAAAAAGCACCTAAAAAGGTGCTTTTTTGTTGTTAGTTCTTCAAACTATGGATAGGTGCGGGAACACGACCGCCGCGGTTTATAAACACTGCGGGGGAATGTGTGTTTACGTGCATTATGGGCGCTTCTCCGAGAAGTCCGCCAAATACAACGCTATCTCCCTCTTTCTTGCCATAGGCGGGGATTACTCTTACTGCAGTCGTCTTCGTATTAGCAACGCCTATTGATATTTCGTCTGCAATAATACCACAGATAACCTCTTCGGGTGTATCACCTGGGATCGCTATCATATCAAGACCAACAGAGCATACAGCCGTCATAGCTTCAAGCTTTTCAAGAGTTAATGCGCCTGTTGCCGCCGCGCTTATCATACCTGCATCTTCGGATACGGGAATAAATGCGCCCGACAAACCGCCTACGTGTGACGAAGCCATAACGCCGCCCTTCTTAACTGCATCATTCAACATAGCAAGCGCCGCTGTCGTACCGTGTGCTCCGCATTTTTCAAGTCCCATTCCCTCAAGTATGTATGCAACAGAGTCGCCTACTGCGGGGGTAGGAGCAAGAGACAAGTCAACGATACCAAACGGTACGCCGAGTCTTGCCGATGCTTCGTGGGCAACGAGCTGACCTACTCTCGTTATCTTAAACGCAGTCTTCTTTATAACCTCTGCAAGTTCGTCGAGTCTACAGTTACCCGCGCGTTTGATTGCACTTGCAACAACTCCGGGGCCCGATACGCCTACGTTTATAACCTTTTCATTTTCACCAACGCCGTGAAATGCTCCCGCCATAAATGGATTATCCTGTGGAACGTTCGCAAAAACAACAAACTTCGCGCAACCGATAGAATCCTTATCTCTCGTAAGATATGCCGCTTTCTTAATAATTCCGCCCATCTTTGCAAGAGCATCCATATTGATACCCGCTTTTGTAGATGCAACATTTACCGAAGAGCAAACCAAATTTGTTTCTGCCAAAGCCTGCGGTATAGCCTCTATAAGATTTGCAGCACCAAGTGTCATTCCCTTTTCAACCAAAGCACCAAAGCCGCCGATAAAGTTAATACCGATATTCTGCGCCGCCTTATCCAACGTATGAGCTATTCTTACGTAACCCTCTGGACTGATTGCACCGCCGATAAGAGATATAGGTGTAAGAGATACACGCTTATTTATAATCGGAATACCGTACTGCTTCTCTATCACTTCACACTCGGAAACAAGCTTTTCCGCAGATTTGGTTATCTTGTCGTATATCTTTTCGTTAAGTCTGTTTTCATCATCACTTACGCAGTCGAAAAGGCTGATACCCATTGTTACAGTACGGATATCAAGGTTTTCGTCGCGTATCATATTTATAGTCTCTTGTATATCGTGAATGTTAAGCATTTCTATACCCCGTTATATTCTGTGCATGGAATTGAAAATATCTTCGTGCATAGTATGTATTTCAAGATTGTTCTGTTTACCCATTTCCGACATTATATCAACAAAATCGTTGAAAGGAACGCTTATGTTGTCGATATCAACAAGCATAATCATTACGAAATAGTTTTGAAGAATGGTTTGAGATACGTCGGCAATGTTTACGTTGTATTCAGCGCACTTGTTAGCCGTCTTTGCAACGATACCTACACTATCTTTTCCGGTTACACTTATAACAGCCTGCATATTAAAATCCTCCGTTTTTGCATTTATGTATACTGCTTATCTATTCCTGATTAGAATACCATATTAATAAAACATTGTCAATATTAAATAACACTCTATTAATCGTACATCCCGAATAAAAAGTATTTTTACTGAATAATATTTATCAAAAAGTAAAAGTATAGAGGTGCAATATTATGTTCAGAAAAATCACAATATTTTTTATGCTTATTATAACCCTTTTCGTTTTTGGGTGTACGCCAAAAAAACAACCCCACCTTGACTACCAACAAAAAAATTTCGAGTGTCTTGCCGACCTAAAAATAAACGGTGAAGATTATTCGGTAAAATATTTAAAAACAGATAACGATAACTATAAAATAACATATACCGCTCCCGAAACGGTAAGCGGTATTACAATAGAAAAAAACAATGAGGGGCTCTTTTTCTCGGTCGGAAACGTACATATTCCACTCAAAGATAAATCAAATATAACCGCAGAAACATTTAAGCTTTTTAACCTTTCAAAAACAGACCTCGTTTCCACAAAAAACGATATGTTCGGCGGTGTTAAAGTAAAAATATCCGACTATAAGTGCAGTTTCGGCAACGTTAAGCTATATCTTTCCAATGAAACCGACCTCCCCTTAAGAATAGAAGCAGGTATAAACGGCAATAACGTTGTTCTGTCCCTTTCGGAGTTTGAAATTATAGAATAAATAGCAAATATAACTTATTCTATATTACTAAATAGGCAGAGGGATTCGCTCTTGAATTTTGCAAAGCAATTCGAATTCCTTTTGGTTATGCTTTGCAAAATTCTTCGGTCACCGTTCAAAAACGCTCCGCCGGAGCCTTTTTTTCTCTGCGTTCGAATCCCATTGTATTCCACGCTAAAAAAGAAGAGAGAATAAACTTCTCTCTTCTTTTTTTGGCGCAGGAAGAGGGATTCGAACCCCCGTGCCTTTTGGGCAAACGGTTTTCAAGACCGCCTCGTTATGACCACTTCGATATTCCTGCGTATTTAATTGTTACTCAACACCCGACGATTATAACACACTTCTTCCGTTTTGTCAAGTACTAAATACTGCGTTTTATTAATTCATACTTATTATTTTCTCGGAAAGTATTATTTTCCTATTGCAAATTTATTTGATTTAGTTTAAAATGTATTGTATACAAAAAACATATCGAAGGGATTTACAATAACATAATAATGAAAAAAAACACTAACACTTTGAAAAACTTTTTTTACAGAATGCTTTGCGGCGCTTTCCTCGGCATAAGCGTTATCGCCCCCGGTATAAGCGGCAGTATTATGGCTGTTATGATGGGTATCTATGATGAGCTTATCACTATCATCTCTAACCCATTTAAAAACTTCAAAAAGAACGTAATCTACTTATTGCCGATGGTTATTGGCGCCGGAGTAAGTATAGTACTGTTAATTCAAGTTTTGGATTTTCTTTTCGAAAACTATACAGTTCCCGCTTATCTGCTCTTTATGAGCCTTATCGCAGGTAGTATTCCCACCGTTATCGGCGAAGCAAGAGAAGGCAAAATCAAGAAAACTTATTTTATTGGTGTCGCTTGCGCACTCGCTTTCGCCCTCTCCATAGGATTTCTTGCAAAGATGGATTATGTTGTCGCCGTTGATACAACCAATACCGCAAGTTCTGCTATGAGAATTTATCTGCCTATATGCGGCGGTATCTCCGGTATGATGAGTATGGTCCCCGGTATGAGCGTGTCTATGCTTCTTATGATGTTCAGCGTTTACGAACCGCTACTCGACCTTGCAACAAATATTCTCGATTTCGGTAACTGGTTCACTCCCGAATGGTTTACAAGCGTTATCACAGTCGGAACAGTAGCACTTGCATTCCTCGTGGGTATGGTTTTATTCTCTAACATAACAAAAAGAGTGTTTGAAAAGCACCGCAGTTTAGCTTTTCTTATGGTGCTTGGTTTTATGTCGGGTTCGATTATAAGCATCTTCCCCGGGCTCCCCAAAGATACGCTTAACTGGATATTGAGCATTATCGCCGTTGTTATCGGTGTTAGTATATCTTATCTTTTCAAAATCCTCGGAAAGAAATTTAACGTAAAAGACTAATTTTTACATAATAGCAAAAAGTGTGGGCAAACCCACACTTTTTTGTATTATTAAAAATACCGTATGTACTTGACACAAAAACAAAAATTTGTTATAATACGTAGGCAATATAATTTCGAGATGTGGCGCAGCTGGTAGCGCGCTTGCTTTGGGCAAAGAGCCTGACTGCTCCCTGTGGGAGATTGAAGGAAGGCGTCTTTGGCGCAGCGGTCGAAATTCTGCGAAGCGGTTTAGCGAGTGTAGAATTTCGGGCACCGCAAGAGGGCGGATAAAGCAAGTTGTCTTGTCGTTTGCACCTTGCTCAATTGCTAAACTTAATATTATCGAGATGTGGCGCAGCTGGTAGCGCGCTTGCTTTGGGAGCGTGCCTGGCACGAATTGCCGTAAAAACAACAAAGTCCCGAAAACCCTTTACTTATGCGGACTTTCGGGTTGTTTTGAAAACTCAAAAAAGCGTGGAATTTGAGTTTGACCACAGTTTGTCCCACTTCCACGCAAAAAGAAGAAAAATTGAATAAAAATCGGGGTGTGGCGCAGTTGGGAGCGCGCGACATTTGGGATGTTGAGGCCGCAGGTTCGAACCCTGTCACTCCGACCACAAAAATGACCTAAAGCAGAGATTTACTCTCCACTTTAGGTCATTTTTTATTACTATTTAGGCATTTTCTCCCCACTTTCAGAAAACTCACATTTTTTGACCACAGTTTTGTCACGCGCTTTCTCGTCAAAAAAATCTTTTTCTTTGTTTACTGCGAGTCAAATTTTGACGAATTTTCCGATCCTTTATTGACCTTGATTCAAAAATAAGTTAAAATATAT
>JAZRUG010000032.1:0-175929 GCA_045652425.1 Eubacteriales bacterium | reverse complement strand
AGCAAAAAATAAGCCAACCGCTTTAGCGGTAGCTTGAGACCGCTTGCGGCTGGCAGATTATTCGGTGGGCTTTCAGCCCCGCCAGTAATATGGCGTTATACGCCTGTGCAAACCACCGGCTTAGCCGGTGGTTATGATTATGTTTTTGTGCGGCGTATGAGAGCATATGGCCATTTGTTGCATTTTGTATATTTGTTTTGTAACCATATATTGCTTTTATTTCTCAAAACCCATTGTTTTGGTTGACTTTTTAATTGCAAAATGTTATAATCATATTAACTCAAAGGGGACATATGGAAAGGTAAAGAGAGTATGAATAAACTTTATTTTTTGACTGATAAGACTTCGCCTGAAATGAAGGCGATTAATGAAATACTTCCGAAGCTTAATACCGTTGACGATGCTTCAGGAACACCTGTTATGTTGAAAAGAAGACCTGAAGGACTTAAGATAAGCAAAGATTCAAAAGGGTATACTATTGAATTTTCCACAAGAATATCTCTTATGAGAGCGGTAGGTCTCCTTGTTGAAAATTTAAAGAAAAAGACTCTTGATATAGAAGAAACTCCAAAATTTAACTATCTTGGAACGATGCCTGACTGTTCAAGAAACGCAATGCTTACCGTAAAGTCTTTGAAAGAGTGGATACGCATAAATGCATTGATGGGCTTGAATGCTATGATGCTTTATACCGAAGATACTTATGAGATTGAAGCACAGCCGTATTTTGGCTATATGAGAGGCAGATATACGAAGGAAGAAATAAAAGAGATTGACGATTATGCCAATCTTATGGGAATAGAGCTTGTGCCTTGTATACAGACTTTGGCGCATCTCAGAACATTATTCCTTAACGCGACTATGGCACCGCTTCGTGACGTTGACGGTATTCTCTTGGTCGGCGATGAAAAGGTAGAAAAGCTTATAGATGATATGCTTGATACTTGTGCTAATAATTTCCGTTCAAGAAAGATAAATTTGGGTATGGATGAAGCTTTCTTGCTCGGTTGCGGTACATATATGCAAAAGAACGGCTATACTCCTCGTTCCGAGATAATGAAAAAGCACCTTGAAAACGTTGTAAACAAATGCAAGGCGAGAGGGCTTGAGCCTATGATTTGGAGCGATATGTTCTTCAGAATGGTTCCTGCTCTTAACTCTACGGGGGGATATTACAGAAAAGATTTAGAAATCATACCCGAGGATATAGTTTCGCTTGTGCCTGAAGGTTTGAAGCTTCTTTACTGGGATTACTACTCAATAGACAGAAACAGATATAACCATATGTTCGACCTGCACGCTTGCTTCAAGAATAATGAAACGGGCTTTGCCGGTGGTGCTGTGTGCTGGTACGGTGTTGTACCCCTTAACGCATTCTCCGTTGAATCTGCGAGGGCAGCAACTGACTGTTGTATAAACAAGGGTTGTAAAGAGGCTTGGATAACAATGTGGGGCGATGACGGTTCCGAATGTCCTCATTTTGCAACATTGCCGACACTTCAGATATATGCAGAGGCATGTTGGAGTGGAAACACAACAGACGAATATGCTGAAATAAGAATGAAGACGTGTACGGGCGCATCTTATAAAGATTTTCTTGAAATGGAACAGGTTAACAATGTTCCCTCAAGAGATAACTTTGCAAAAGATATTGCAAATCCTTACAAGTATATGCTTTATCAGGATATTCTTAATGGCAAGTACGATTGTCATATTCCCGAGGGAATAGAGAAGCACTTTGCAGAGCGGGAAGAGTATATGAAGAAGCTCGGCAAGAGAAATAAGGGGTACGAAGAGTTCTTTAAGACTCTTTCAGCGCTTTGTTCGGTACTTAAGATTAAGGCGGCACTCGGTGTAAATATTAAGAAGGCTTATGATGCAAAGGATAAAGAGGCGTTGCAGGAATATGCAGATGTAGTATTACCCGAGCTTGTTAAGAGATATGAAAAGTACTATATAGCTAACAAAGCGCAGTGGGATAAATATAACAGACCTTGCGGTTTTGAAGTTATAGATATCCGTTTTGGTGGACTTATTCAGAGAGCAAAGACAATTAGAACGGTATTGCTTGACTATATTTCGGGCAAGACGGAGTCTATACCGGAACTTGAAGTTGAGAGAATTCCGTATTTACCCGAAAAGGACGGTTTAGCTTTGAATCACTTGCATTATTGGTGTGATATAGTTACGGCGAATATACTTAGCAGATTTTAAAATATTAATTTAAATATAAAAAGGAGAAAGACATTTATGGAAAAGACAAAACTTGGATTGCCTGTAGCGCTTATGGCTATAATAATGGTTCTTGGCGGCTGGATGGGCGGATACGTAGCAGCAATTGTAATGGCAGGTTACATACTTTTTGCAGAGGAAGACAAATTTTTGAAGGGTGTGGCTGTTAAGACGGTTGTATTAATGTTGGTATTTTCACTTGCATCTATCGTAATAAACTTTATTCCTAACATTATAAATGTGATTGAAAGTTTTATTTCGATATTTACAGTATACTTTAACATTGACGTAATCCACAGGATTTTCAATTTCTTTGATTCAGTGCTTTATGTTTTGAAGGTAGTAGTATTTGCATTGTTTGCATTGGCATCATACAACAAAAAAGCAATAAAGATTGCATTTATTGATAAGATGTTTGAATAAAAAATTATAACCTCGGCTTTGAAAGTCGGGGTTATTTTTTGAATATAATCAGAGAGGATATGGGCATTGTCCATATCCTCTCTAATTTGGTACAAGTGGCAATACAGAACTTCGCCCTCGTGTGATAAATAAAAAAACGGCAGTAACGACACCCGAGATTGGGAGCCGGCACTGCCGGTGGTGCGGGTGTTCATAACGGACTTGATTAAAAAGCATTGAATTACCGGCAGAAACACACATATCCTGTGTGGCTTGTGCCTGCCTGTGCTACCATCATTGCCCCGCATTTACCGCAGAACAATTTCATTGTGAGAAGATAATCATCGTCTGCTGTGTGTCGTGCCGGTGCCTTGGAGTTCTTTTTCAATTCACTTTGAACCCTTTCAAAACGATCCTTTTCAATGATTGCGGGAACCCCATCTTCAATTAATACACCCGAATGATTGTATTCGCCTATGTACGTGCGATTGGAGAGAATATAGCGTACTGCATTATAGCGGAGCGGTTTTCCGTTAGAACGTGTGACATTCTTTTCTTCTAAATAACGATGAATCTCTTTGACTGTCTTGCCATCATAAGCCATATCAAAGATTTCACGGACAACCTCTGCGGCAAGTGGGTTGATCTCCAACTTCTGAGTTTGCTTGTTGACGACATAACCGAAAGGAACCGTACCGCCGTTCCAAACACCTTTCAGAGCGTTTTCTGTAAGTCCTCGTTTGACTTTTTCGGCAAGTTCTACGGAGTAGTATTCTGCGTAGCCTTCAAGTAAGGATTCCAACAGAATGCCCTCTGCGCCTTCAGAAATAGTTTCTTTAGCAGACACCACACGCACGCGATTCTTTTTTAGAAGTGCTTTGTAGTGTGCTGAGTCATAGCGATTACGTGCAAAGCGGTCTAACTTCCAAACGATAACTACATCAAAGTTGCATTTGTAGCTATCCTTTATCATTCGCTGAAACTCAGGACGATTATCTGGTTTGGCAGACAGTGCGCGGTCAATATATGTATTAACAACAGTCATTTCGTTGTATTTGGCAAATTCCATACATTCACGAAGTTGCCCGTCTATACTCTCTTCACGCTGATTGTCCGATGAATATCGAGCGTAAATTACTGCTCTCGTCTTTTGCTATCCTCCATTAACTGTACAAGCATCTTTTTCAGCTTGGCGTTGGCAGGTGAAGTAGGATCAAAGCAGAACTCAATAAAGTCATTGATACTTGCATCAGAGGGCAAGGACGGCTCGTCTTTATCGTACAGATGACCCTTGGGATCATCGGTTCTTCCGAAGATGTAGTCCAAAGATACCTCAAAATGTTCTGCGTACCAAAATAGCTTGTCCAATGCAACATCAACAAGTCCTTGCTCGTATCTGCCGATGGTCGCTTGTGTCAATCCACACATTTCTGCGATCTGCTGCTGAGAGTAGCGGTTTTCCACACGCAGTTCTCTCAGCCTTTTACCAATAATTTTCGTCATTAAAACACACCTCGCTTTTTCGTATATTGATATTATAACACAAACAAAGCGTACGGTCAATACATATATGGATTATAAATTCATATTATGCGTAATTTTTTTGTGACGAAAATTAATAGTTGTATGATTATTGTTTTTTTGAAAAGAGCCCCAAATGCAATCCATATTGTTACCTGATAAGGAATTTTACACAACTCTAAGGTAAAATATTTTTAGTTCAGGAGGTTAATAAATATGGGAAAGATTTATGGTTATGTGCGTGTATCTAGCACCGATCAGAATGAAGATCGTCAGTTGATTGCGTTAAGCGATGCTGGAGTTGCTGACGAAAACATTTTTATGGATAAGCAATCGGGAAAGGATTTTGAACGACCGCAGTACAAACGTATGATTAAAAAACTAAGGTCAGGTGATTTGCTTTACATACTATGCATCGACCGGCTAGGACGTAATTATGAAGAGATACAGCGGCAATGGCGTGTGCTTACAAAGGATATCGGTGTGGATATATGTGTTATTGATATGCCTTTACTTGACACGCGTAATGGTAAAGACCTTATGGGGACGTTTATTGCTGATCTTGTTTTGCAGATTCTATCTTTTGTGGCGCAAAGCGAGCGTGAGAATATCAAGAAGCGACAAGCAGAAGGCATTGCAGCCGCAAAAGCAAAGGGCGTGAAGTTTGGACGGCCCGAAATAGATGTCCCGGATGATTTTGGAAAGATTATTAAACAATGGGAACAAAAAAGACTTCCATTTTCGGAAGTCTTAAAGATATGTAATATGAGTGAAGCTACGTTTTACCGAAGATTACGGGAATATAGGTTGCTTCATGGCGACAAATAAAGCAGTAACTATCATAAGGTACACCTTTTGATAGGCATAATTATTTAGATAGGTATATCATAAAAATGCAAAAAATTCAAGTGATTTAGCCATTCAATGCGACAAAATTTCGAAAAAAGTTACAGATTTTTCATCCAACGTATTAAACGAGACCATTATCAAAAGGTGTACCTTTTGATAATGGTCAAAAAGGAGATAATTTATGAACACAGAACAAAAACTTACAGGCCACCCTTCTATTGATAAACCTTGGTTGAAGTATTACACAGAAGAGGCTATCAATGCTAAACTGCCTGAACATACTATTTATGAGTACCTTTGGGAAAACAACAAAGATCACCTTGACGATGTTGCGCTCATTTACTATGGAAAGAAAATTACATATGAAGTATTATTTGAAAACATTGACAAAACCGCTAAGGCTTTTGCCAGTGCAGGCATAAAAGATGGCGATGTAGTTGCTATATGTTCCGTCACTATTCCAGAAGTTATTTATTCAGTATATGCTCTTAATCGTTTAGGTGCTATTTCTAATATGATAGATCCACGCACGAATCTTGAACGTATAAAAACTTATATCGAAAATTCCAAAACAAAATGCATACTCGCAATTGATAAGTGTATCCCCAAGATAATAAAACTTAGAGAGTTGGGCTTTAATGGAAACATTATTAATCTTTCTCCTAAAGACTCGTTACCCGTCTTTATGAGAATGGGTTATTCACTGAAAAACAAAAGCCCAAAATTTTCAGCAGTCGTTGATTGGAAACAATTTATCAAATCGGGTGCTCAAAGAACAATTAAAACTATTTCATATCAAAAGAATAATGTTGCAACAATCGTATATACTGGAGGAACCACTGGTGTACCTAAAGGGGCAATGTTATCGAATGATACGCTTAACATAATCGCAATGCAGTATCGTTTGTTAGGAGCAAATTATAACCGAAAGCAAAACTTCCTTGACATTATGCCTCCGTTTATTGCATATGGTATCACTTGCGGTATACATATGCCCTTGGTTTTAGGGTTAAACAACGTATTAATACCTGTATTTAATCCAGATGAATTCGATGATTTAATTATTAAATACAAACCCGCTCATTTTCTTGGTGTACCAACACATTACGAGAAACTTTCAAAATCAAAGAAAATGGAAGGCTATGATTTATCGTTTCTAGAGAGTGCTGGCGCAGGCGGTGATGCATTTAATATTAAAATGGAAAATGAGATAAACGAATTCCTTAAATCGCATAATAACAAATACAATATTGCGAAAGGATATGGAATGACAGAAGTAGGTTCTGCCGCTGTGGCTTGCCATGGAAATGTCAATAAAATTGGTAGTGTGGGGGTTCCACATTGTAAAACAATAGTGTCTGTTTTTGAACCGGGCACTGACAATGAGTTATCTTACAATCAAGAAGGAGAAATATGCATATCTACTCCGGCTATGATGGTTGGATATATGGCAAATGATGAAGAAACAAAAAAGGTTTTAAAAAAGCATTCCGATGGGAATGTATGGATTCATTCAAACGATATCGGATATATGGATGAAGACGGCTTTATCTATATCAAGGGAAGATTGAAGCGTATGATTATCCGCCCTGATGGACACAACGTATTTCCGGTAGCAATCGAGAATGTTATTTTGGAACATAATGCTGTTGAAACTTGTGCGGTAGTTGGCAGAAAGGACAAAGAGCACACAAGCGGGCAATGGCCGATAGTGTTTGTTGTGTTAAAAGATGACTATAAAAACGATGAAAATGTGCTCAATGATATCAAGGAGCATTGTGATAAGAAGTTGCCCCCCCGAGATACGGCTGTAGAATTTTTTTCTATAGATAAACTGCCTTTAACTGATATTGGTAAAGTTGATTATAGAACATTGGAGAAAGAGAACATATTTGAAACTTGTAATAATAAGTAATCGCCTGGTTACAAGAAACTAGATATGACATACATTAGCTGGATTTTCCTAAAGAAAAATGTATTTATACGTGTCATTTTTATTTTGTGTGCCATCTTGCTGGATTTATTTACACTGATTTCTCATATTGCAATAGGAATAGAGATTGAACCTTTGTTTTGGTACATTTTGTTAACAATTAATATTTTTTCATCGATAACTACCATACTGAATATGTTCTTTTCTATTGTTCCAGATGTAACAGGACTTAAAATAAAAGATGCAATACTCTTTTTGGAAAGAGAAAAATTGAAATATTCACTGATAGTTGATGATAATGTTGTCGTCGTTAAGCAATGCCCTGTATCAAATACAATTGTGTTTAGAGGAACAAAAGTAAAATTAACAGTTGGCAAGTTTATCAACAATGAGGAATTTAAAATAGTTAATGTTGCAATGGATAACATTCCAAAAAATCTAATCAGAGAGTGGCAGCAAAATATTGCTACAGCAGGAGATGCCACTACCAATAATAAGCGCATGATTATTGAAAATTCTGACGGTTCAGAAACAACGGTGGAAGTAGTCTTGAGTTTTGAGTTCACTGACAGTCATGATCATTTTATAGTGTATTGTGATGGGAAATTTTCGGACGGTACTCCTAAACTATATTTTGCTCGTTTGGACAATGGTTCTTTGGCAGAAATAAACGATATGGATTGGAAGCGCATTAGAACACTCATTCGTTACGTAACAGGAGATAAAGAACCATTACGAGAAGAAAGATACAATAGTAAGGGTGTCGAAGAATTGTACTAAACCTTTTTAAACTGAGTGTATAATACAAAATTTCAAAAACACTTAAACAATGCACAAAAATAACACACGTCAGATGGTAACATCTGACGTGTATTTCGTAATGTAACGTTTGTGATTGGAATTTAAAAATAATTGTGTCACACCACCTTGACGATTGCCCCAAAATCGATTATATTATATATGAGCTTAAAAAATATGAAGGAAGCATTCAAAACCAAACTCAGTAGAACCTTCGAGGTAGTATGTTTCCTTCCGTATACAGCAACAGCAGCACTTATCTTCGGGTAGGTGCTTTTTTGTACCTTGTTTTTGTTCTCCAGCAGGCAAGGAGCCTGCTTTGGAGTCAAAATATATTTATGACAATGAAGGAGGAATTCAAATGAAAGGACAAATCCCAAGAAAGTATTGCCTACAACGTTCAAATTTAAGTGACAAGGCAACGAACGGTTCACGGCAGACTGCGGCTGTGAATGAAAATGGTGGATAGCAAAGGCTGACCCCACAGCCAAAGCAAAAGATCTGCCAAGCAGTCAACCGTGTGCGGCACGGTCAATTTAACCGCTGTCTCTGTGCGACAAAGGTCACAGCCGAAGTTTCCCGGATTTCAAATGGTAAATGAAATCCTTGCCGTCGACCGAATTAAGTAGGCACTGTAAGCAGTTACAGTATACGGCACTGCGCTGTCAGTACGCGAGTATCTGACGCCTGTCACGTGGCAGGTATGCGCCGGATTATATCCGCTGTACTCACCTTCATTGTTACACAATCAAATATGATACACTTTTCGATATGCTCTATGATTATCGTTTCGAGATGATATATGAAAAGTCCCGCATAGCAGTTATCTCCCCAATAACTGTTCTATGATAAGTGGAACGGCTCATTTTGAAATGATTGATGATTGTCTTTTTGAAAGCGTCGCCGTTTCTATTGGCGAAGAAAATAGAAACGGCGACGAAAATACTATTGAAGTCGCCGTACGGCAAGGCATTTTTAGAGCATAGAGAAAGAAAACAGAAGAAATGACACGAGAAATAGCCTCACGTGCCAATGGGATAGCTATGCCTTGCCGCGGTCTTTTTGAAATGATATATGAGAATCTATGATTTCGAAATGATAATGTATGATTCTCTCTTTGAAATGAGGTCCTATAGATTAATTGTAGGGAGGCGTTTTTTCGCCTTCGGCGTTCCGGCTGTTTTATGTGTAATACGGACAAGCGGTATAGGTACAAGCCGTATCACACACAAAACAGTCGGCTGAAAAAGAGTCCCCTCAAGTTTGAAAGTATGCTGTCCTTTTGGAATGATATATGATAGTCGTATCGATATGACGGCGAAAATTTTCGTTTCGAGATGATAGCTCATAAATTTTGGTCTCGGACATTATTTTCGTCAGCAAAACGCAGAGGTGAAAGATAAATCTTTCGCCCCTGCTTTTTTTGCTCAAGAAATTTTTGTATTTTTCTTGAAAACACCCCTTTTTGCAATGCATTACTACAACAGTACAAACGAAAACATTGAAATTTTCGTTTGCAAAATTTGCAGAAAGGAGGTGAAAGTCCTATGGGCGTTCAGATTAAGTATGAATTAACCGAGATGCAAGCGAATATGGCGAACAACCTTGCAGTTCAGTTCAGGCGCGATATTAATAACTGTAACAATGGATCGATTGAAACAAGAAGGCGTTATCACCCTGCGCTTGAAGACCGCTTTGCCAAATTCCTTGCAGTTGAATTTCGTCTTGAGAATGTTAAGAATGTTTCTGCCAAGCACATCTTCGCCTACGTTGATTTCCTTCAAGCAAACGGAAAAAGCGCATCGTATATTCTGACCGAGTTATCCGCAATCCGATTTTGGCACAAGCATTCAAATTGCAAGAACAAACTGCCCGAGAACAAGAAGCTGGATTTAGAGAAGCGAGAGGTCGGCAAGTACAACAAAGGATTCCTTGACAGTGAACTGACGAAAATGGTAGATGTAGCAAAAAGCGGAGACAGACGTGACGTAGTGTTTGGGGTATATATTGTTTACCATTTTGGTCTGCGAAAGAATGAGCTTGTCACATTAAGAATCTATCAATTGGAAGAAGCTCTTAAATCAAAACAGTTACACATACCCAACGGAAAAGGCGGTCAGGCAAGAGCTATTCCGCTTGATACAGAAGAACAAGTTATAGTGCTACAAAGAATTTTAAATATTGCTAAAGCAGACGGAAAGAAGTCAAGCAATTATTTGTTCTGCGATAATCACAAGAATAGCGTGAAGAAAGTAAAGACAGCATTGACCAATTGGATGAGCAATCATATTGACGAAATTTTGGGTCCCGATCGAAAGACTCAGGTCAAAGAGGGCAAGAAAGAGCGAGCAGACAGCGGTTACGGTTGGCATGCAATACGGCACACTTACGCACAAAAGACGGAAGAAAGACTTATTGCCCGTGGTATGAATGAGGAACAGGCAAGACGAGAGGTCTCAGAGCGACTCGGTCATCATCGTTCCGGAATCACGAAAATCTATGAAGAGTGATCAAATCAAAAAAGAAAGGATAACTATATCATGCCGAGAAAAAAGAAAATCCCTCGCAATGATTTAGGTATCCCCGAATATGAAATGGAATCTTTGGCACGAATACTACTGCCGATTATGCGGGAGTATCTTGCATCCGAAGAAGGAAAACGAGACTATGCAGAATGGAAGGCTCGTAAAAAACAGGGCGCTGACAGCACCGAGAAAAGAGTAAGCAACCAAGAAAACAAACTTGATGAAATAGAAGCATAAGGGAATACCTGAATACACAAAGCCGCAGACGAAAATTCGCCTGCGGCTTTGCTATGCCTTTATTCTTCGAAGTTTTCATACTCCGACATAAAGCAAAATAGCCCGAACATCTTACCAACGGTAAAGAGGTTCAAGCTATTAAGACTTGGTGCGGGTAACAGGACTTGAACCTGCATGAAGTTGCCCTCACTAGAACCTGAATCTAGCGCGTCTGCCAATTCCGCCATACCCGCAAATATAGTACTTTTGTATTTTATCATTTTTGCGTCAACATGTCAATGGTTTTTAAAAATAATACAAAAAAACAAGCAGTTACCAAAAATGTAACTGCTTGAAATTAATTTATAGTTCCTCGTAGGTCCAACCGTTTCTGTATCTGCCTTCGCGTTTAAAGTCTTTAACGAGGTTAATTTCTTTGCCTTCGTTACCCGAAGTACATACAAAGAGATTGAACGTATATTGTGTGTCTTCCTTAAAGTTAAAGCAAGAGAAATCAAGGTTTTCAAGATCATAAACGGGGTTGTGGTAGTTTCTCTTGTGGCGGATAGCCATAGGAACAATGTCTTTTATTGTATAAACGGTAGTGCCGTCGGTTATTTCAGCTCTTGCATAAATAATCTGTCTGTTAGAAGTTACTTTACCGGATATTTTCTTTTCAGTGAAGAGAGTGTCAATTACAGCATCTTCAAGAACAGTATTTTCTACGCCGTTGTCGCCGGATACGAGTTCAGGAAGCGTTATAGGCAAATCTGCACCGTTATAAAGGTCGATAAACTTCCATTCGTGCTCTTGCATTGAAGCCTTGATAGGTCCCTTAACGTAACGTCTTGATGCGCCTCCTGCTTGGTCAAGAAGTTTAACGTAACTTATATCCATATTAATAACTTTTTCGCCGTTTTCAAGGGTTTTGTATTCAACGTAAGGTTCGCCGACAACAAGTCTGATATGACGTGCATTACTATCGCGTGATTTTACGTGAGTAACAGCATCGCCGGGGAGAAGTTGAGCGTATGCTTTAGCCATAACCTGTTCGCCGTTTTCTTCACAGATAAGGTCTGTGTTGTTGCCGTGATCAGGGTTGCAAACGTATTCGCCTACAGGAATAACACAAGCGCCTTCAAAGGGGATGGTGTTATTACAGAACTGCAATTTCTGCATTTTCTCATTGTTGTTTATAGCAGCGTTCCAAGCGATTTGAACAGCACCCATACAGTCATTTCCGGGGAAAGTGAATGCATTTTTGATAGAGGTTTCAAGGATTTCTCCACCAATTGCTTTAAGGGAAGCAACAGAATCAATTTTATTAAGTTCCTCTTCTGTTCCGGGGAAGGGAATGTACGCTCCGACACGCTTGTCATTGAATGTTTCAGCGTTAGTCATATTTCCGTTAATGTAAGGAGGTCCGTAGTATTTAACGCCTTTGCGGTATACGCAAAGTTGTGAAGTACATCCTCCTCTATTACCGGGATTATAGGTTACAAAATTTTCGTCGGGGATCCATTCAATTGTTGCCATATTTTTCATATAGTCAACAACTTTTTGACGTAACGGATTGATACACATAATTCATAGTCTCCTTGATTTTTAGTTTTGATAGGAATCAAAACTTTTATTTTTTACTTATCTTAATTCAATTATATAATCAATAGCTTTTTTTTGCAATACACAATTTTAATTAATGCTTTTAAAAAGATGTACAATATTAATTTCATTAAAATGAAAATATGAACCCCTTTTCGTGAAAAGGGGTTCATAAGTTTAGTTAAGTGTAATTACAATCTTATCGCTTGAACGTGTAATTTTGTAGTTATTAAAGTCCTTGTGGCTTTCATAAAGCTCGATTGTACCACCTTGAACGTCAAAGGGAACAAGGTCGCTCTTGATGCTGATATAGAATTCATCATCAAGAGGAAGCTTTGAGAAGCTAACTGCGCCTGAAACGTCAATAGTCAATACGTTGTTGTCGAAGGTGAGGTCGCTATATTTTCTGTAAATATGCTGATTGCAACAAAATGCAATATCTCTTGAAAGCATAACTCCAAAAATTTCAGCCTGTTTTTTGAACCATTTAACCCAAGGTTCAAGACATTCCATATTCTTCTGGTAGTTGAATCTTAAGAAGTTGGGCCAGTGAGTACTCATAATATCACCGATTTCGCCGTCTTTTTCTTCGTAGAAATCAAAGAGATATTCGGGGTCGAAGTCGTAAGCATTCCACGGAATACCGAATTTTCTGTGTTTTTCAATATATAATGTGTTACCGATAAATTCAGAGTAACAAATCTGACCTTTCCAACGGTTAAACCAATATTTCATACCGTATTCTTCCAAAACTTCAGCAAGAGGAATAACGTCTTCTGCCTTTAAGTTTTTCGGAACGTTTGTGGGGGAAGAGAATGTACGAATAGGTTTTTTGAAGCCCCAAGAATCGTAGATTTTGAAGTAGAGTTCGAATCTGCGTTCAATATCGTCTTTGGGTAAAGTGTAGAGAAGTTTTTCGCCGGGGTTCTTATAATAGAAGTGTTCCAATTCTGTTATCTGACCACCGTTGGCATCATAGTTTCCGTGGAGGAGACCGTGATGGCAGTTTTCGATATATTCAGAACTTTCAGACGCTTCAAAGCACTTTTCTGCAAGTTCCATATTAATGATTTTTCTTCTGTCCCAGTTTTCCGGTTCGTAAGTCGCACCGATTTCGCCGCGAAGAATGTTATCCTTATCCCATTCGCCGATAACGAAGGGAGCAACGATCTTTTGGTTAATGGCTTTACCGATTTCGTTCAGAATGATATAGTCTTCTGCTACGTGTGTTCTCGGCATACCTGTACGTGAGGGTTTTCCTACGTATCTGTCATCTGAGCCTCTAAACCAACCGATGTCGTCAACGCAGAGCTGCAGAGCAGCAGGAAGAATTACTGAGTTTTTCATAGATATATACTCCTTTTTTATCATTTGCATATTAATTAACAGTGATTTGTACTTTGTCAGAGGTGTGTTTTATTTTATATGTTTTAAAGTTATTGTGAGTTTCGTAAAGCTCAAAACTTCCGCCGTTACATTCAATAGGAGTAACGTTGTTTTTAAAGCTTATATAAAACTCGCCTTCAAGTGCATCAGTAGGTTTGTTAAGAACGTCGGTCAGGTCAACAATAACTTTATTTTCTTCAAATGAAAGCTTACTGAAACGGCGGTAAACGTGCTGTTTGGAAGAGAAAGCAATATCTTTTGAGAGCATAAGACCGAATATTTCAGCCTGTTTTTTGAAATATTTCACCCAACCGCCCAAAGCCTTATAGTTGTTTTGCGGTTGATAATGCAAGAAATTGGGCCAATGCATACCGAGAACGTCACCGATAACCTCATCGCCCTCTTTTGCAAAGTCCTTCATATATTCGGGGTCAAAATCGTACGCATCCCACGGCACACCGAAGTTAACGTTCTTTTCCATATAGATAATACCATCGTAGAATACGGTATCACATACAGTTTTTTTCCAACGACTTGTCCAATATTCAATGTTATTCTTCTTTAGAGCTGATGCCAACGGTAACAAATCTTCATTTGTGAGGTGTTTGGGAATACCGTTTGGAGCGCAGAACGAACGGATTTTTTTCTTGAATCCCCAAGATTTGTATATTTGATTGAAGACGTCAAGTCTGTAGAGTATTTCTTCTTCTGACTGTGTAGAAAGAAGGGTATCTTCGGGTGTCTTGTATTCAAAAAACTCCATTTCTGTTATTTGGCTTCCGTCGGGGGCATAGTTGCCGTGAAGATTTCCGTGATATGCATATTCGATATATTCACTGTTTTCTGCAATTTCGAATGATTTTTCAGCAACTTTATAATCGATAATAGATGCTCTGTCCCAAGTATCGGGCTCGTATGTAAATCCGGGTTTTCCTCTTAAAATATTATCTTTATCCCATTCTGCGAGACAGATAGGGCACATAATTTTCATATCGATAGCTTTACCGAGGTCGGCAAGAGCTTCATAGTCTTCGGGAAAATGCTTTCTTGGCATACCGGTACGCGAAGGGCGTCCCATATGTCTATCATCTCTTCCCAAAAACCACCCCACATCATCAACGCAAAGTTGAAGCGCCGAGGGGAGAATGACTGAATTTTTCATAAATCTATACTCCTTTTTTATCATTTACAATTTATGCTAATGACCGTTAATTTACGGTGATTTGTATAATATTGGTTGTGTGCTTGATTTTATAAGTTATAAAATTTTTGTGTGTTTCGTAGAGTTCAAAACTGCCGCCTGTGATGCTTTGTGGAACCACACCGTTTTTAAAGCTAACGTAAAATTCAGGTGTAAGTTGTAATTTAGAGTTTTTTGAAACTTCCGAAACGTCAAAAGTAACAATATTTTTGATTTTTGTTGCTCTGGTAAATTTTTTGTACAAATGCTGATTTCCGCAGAATACGATATCTTTTGAAAGCATAAGCCCAAAAACTTCACTCTGCTTTTTTAAATATCTTACCCAAGGTTCAACTGATTCAAGGTTTTTCTGATAGTTGAAACGGAGATAATTTGGCCAATGTGTGCTTAAGATATCACCAATGACGTCATCGCCCGATTTTGCAAAATCCATAATATAATTTGGGTCAAAATCATAGGCGTTCCATGGAATACCAATTCTTGGGTTTTTGTATCTGACGTTTTTTTCTAAATACAAAACGTTTCCGATAAACTCCGAATAAGATATAACGCTTTTCCACCTGTTCGTCCAATAATAAATACCGTTTTTCTCCAACGCCGATGCAAGTGGGAGAAGATTTTCTGCTTTAAAATATTGAGGAATAACGGTTGGGGAAGAGAATGAGCGGATTTTTTTCTTGAAGCCCCAAGAGTCGTATATTTTGTAGTAAATCTCCATACGGTGAAGAATTTCATCTTCCGTTTGGAGTACCAATGTTTTATCTGTCGGGCTTTTATATTCAAAAAATTCGCATTCTGTAATTTGGTTGCCTTTTTCGTCGTATGTGCCGTGAAGTAAACCGTGATACGCGTATTCAATAAATTCGCTGTTTTCAGCAACCTCAAGCGACTTTTCTGCAATCTTATAATCTATTAAAGAGGCTCTGTCCCAAGTGAAAGGCTGAAAGGTTGCACCGACCTCGTTTCTTAATAGGTTATCTTTATCCCACTCGCCAAGTATGAGAGGGCAGATTATTTTCATATCGAGCGCCTTACCTATTTCGTTCAATACGGTATAATCTTCGGGAACGTGTTTTCTCGGCATCCCCGTACGAGACGGTCTGCCTATATGTCTTTCGTCAGCGCCGTTAAACCAACCGATATCATCAATGCAAAGTTGAAGGGCGGAGGGAATAATAATTGAATTTTTCATATTGTTTACCTCGCTGAACGAAACGAATTCGATATTACTACCACTACATTTTATAACATAGTCAGCAAGTTGTCAATAGTTAAATAATGTATTCTACCATAACATAAAAGTTGCAGTAGGCGTGTTGTTGACAAAATAAAACGTGAGGGGTATAATAAAGTAAACGAAAAAGCGATTGGAGTGTATAGAAAATGAGAAAGAAATTAAGAGCAATTGTTGTTTTTATGGCGATTGCAATGCTGTTGTGTTGTATCCCCGCAAACGCTCTTACTGACGTTACGAGTATTGCGCAAAAAGATTCTTTGAAAATACTTGCGATTGGAAACAGTTTTAGCGAAGATGCCACCGAATATATACCCATGGTTGCAAAGGATTGCGGCGTAAAAAATATAATAGTTGGTAATATGTATATAGGCGGTTGCACTATTCAGCAGCACGCGGAAAATGCAAAAAATAATAAAGCAGCTTATAAATATTACAAGAATACGTCCTTTTCGCTTATGAGTGTTTGTCCGACAACTCAAAATGTTTCTTTGGAAACTGCATTAACAGACGAGGATTGGGATATAGTTACACTCCAGAATTCCAGCGTTCACAGTGGGCAGGAAAGTAAATACAAAGACGATTTAACGTATATGGTTGATTACGTAAAGAGTAAATGTCCGAATGCAAAGCTTGGTTGGCATATGACGTGGGCATACGAAACCGGTTATACGGGTTCTGCTTTTGCAACATATTACAAGAAAGACGAAAAATATATGTATAATAGCATTATGAGGTGCGTAAAAACATATATAGTGCCAAACGAAAAGATAGATTTTATTATTCCTGCAGGTACGGCTATACAGAATGCAAGAACAAGTTATCTTGGTGACAAATTAACAAGAGATGGACTGCACTTAACACTTGATTACGGAAGATATATCGTTGCGGCAACTTGGATGAAGACGCTTGGTTTTTCTCTTGATAATTTAAAGACTATGCCAAACAGAATGAGAGCGAGAGTTTTGCCTTTTATAAGAGAATGTGTTGATAACGCACTGGCAACCCCCTTTGAAGTTACACAGTCAGCCTATTGGTATGAACCGGGAACAACACCGCCGGCAACACAGCCAGTAACCGAAGCTGAAACGCTAAAGGAAACGGAAAGTATAGAAAAGGTAACGGAAACTTTATCAGAAACGGTTAATCAAACTCAAGCGCCGGAAACAGAGAATAATGTTACGATGCCCGGAAAGAGCAATACAGGACTTATAATTGTTATTGCTTGTGTTGCTGCAGCTGTAGTTGCGGCAGTTATTATAGTTATTGCAAAGAAAAAGAAGAAGTAAAAATGTATTTTAAAAGAAACCAAAAAAACAATTCTCTAATTAATATAAATCAAATACAGTTGTCAGATACGAATGCGCTGAAAGATGCACTTGCAGAACTTAACAGCCAAACTAACGAATACGGTGTAGTATTGACCGTAAAGCAGGTAAACAGACTTGCTGATGCGGTAAAGGGCGCATTAAGAGAAAGCGACAGAGTAGAGATAGGTGCGGGGATTTTGCCGATACTCGCCGATGAATTTTCCCGTTCTATATTTGTTGATCAGGGGAATTATGCTGCGCTTCTTGAAGAGTTGGTATATATTTTCTTTCAGGTTAAGACGGCGGTATGTGACAGAATATCCGACAATGACCTCGTAAGACTTTTAAGGGATTATTATGAAAACAAGGCCATGGGTTCTGTTGAGATAATGCGAGAAAGAGATATTGACCTTTTGGTGAAATACGTTGAGATGGAACTGGGGCAGAATAACGCTTCGGTGGGAGATGTTTACGAAACGGAAAGCTATACGGATGAAAGAACTTAAAAATTTTTACGGAAATTCACTTAATTATGAATATATAAACTTTTCCGATTATTTTCGCACTCTTTCAAGCGAGGGAAAGCGACAGTCGTTTTTGAACGAGAAAAAGTTTGCTGATATTAAGAAACAGATAGGTGAAATATTATCTGAACTTATTGCGGAATATACTGGGTATGAGAGTACCTCTGTTATGAAAGATACGGCAAATGATATATTCGTGTCGCTTTTGTATTGTCTTGATATGGCGCTTTTTACTTTTGAATCACACGAGGATGCGCTGGATTTTATAATAGAAAATGACGTAAATACCGTTTACAAAAAAGGACAAAAGGTTATAAAACAGTGCGTTTTTGAATGTGTAAGCCTTTTGGTAAAGGCGAAGAGCAGTAGAATAAATTACCCGCACACCCGGTATAATAAAATGCTTGACGGGGAGATACTTGCATATTTAAAGAGATATGACGGCAAATATTTTGCGCACGGAATGAGCAGATATCTTTCTTACGATTCTGTGAACGGTTGCGGTGGATACAGAGGGATTTTGCAACTAAAGAAATATCTTGAAAATATTATTTTTGAGAACGGTTTTGTTAACGGGTTCGGTGAAGATAATATACAAAATCTTATATACGGTTATTGCGAAAAGAACGATATTGCATATAATGAAATTGGGAACAATATTTATTCGATTGTACTTATGAACCGTATATTTGCCGAAATGGCAGGAAATAGCGGTATCGAAGTATTAAAAGAAGATGTTTTGAAAATATCGAAGCTGTTGAAGAAATTACCCGAAAACGAACAGAGAAGGATTGTTATTGAGACAGTAGAAAAATGTTTTGACGAACCTTATATTCAGAAGAGCAGTATAAGATTGGCAGGACACGTGATAAACGCTTTAAAAAATAATGATTTAGATAAGATTATTTATATTGGAGAATTAAGATGAGATATCCGATAAAAGAAGCATTTGAAGCAAAGGAAAATGCGTATGCGCCGTATTCAAATTTTAAAGTAGGCGCGGCACTGCTTTGTGGAGACGGTAGGATATATAAGGGCTGTAATATTGAAAATTCATCATATCCCGTAACTATCTGCGCCGAGCGCGTTGCAGTTGGAAATGCTGTTGCTGACGGTAACAGAGATTTTAAAGCAATAGTTATAACCGGGGGAGACGATTATTGCTATCCTTGCGGTATGTGCAGACAGACGTTGGCTGAATTTGCTGACAGAGATTTCAAGATTGTACTTGCGAAGACCGAAAACGAGACCAAGGTGTACAAATTGAGTGAGCTTTTGCCCGAAAGTTTTGTTCTTGATAAATAAAATTGTTGATAATACTTAAAAAATACGGATTTTTTCTTGACATACTTAATTTTGTATGGTATGATTATGTAAATTTACGGGACACGTTTTGTATTAATTGCCGTAACAGAGAGCGGTTTTAGAAGCTGAAAGAGCCGTACGGGAAAGATGCAAGGTACCACCTGTGAGTCAATTTTTATACAGATTAAACACGAGTGAAACATTTGGGTGGAACCGTGCGGATAAAATGATATCCTCACCCCGAAGCAGTATTTTGGCTTCGGTTTTTTTTATTATCTGTGTAGATTGTTTTGAAAAAATAAAATTCATTATAGAATGGAGAAGATATTATGGAAAGAAAATTAAGAGTAGGCGTTGTAGGCGGAACCGGTATGGTAGGTCAGCGTTTTTTGACACTCCTTGAAAACCACCCCTATTTTGAAGTAGTTGCTATTGCGGCAAGCGCCCGTTCTGCAGGAAAGACTTATGAAGAAGCAGTAGGAGAAAGATGGAAACTTAAGACTCCTATGCCCGAGGCAGTAAAGAAGATTGTAGTAACAGATGCATCTGATATAAAGGCAAGTACCGAAAAAGTAGATTTCGTTTTCTGTGCTGTTGATATGAAGAAAGATGAGATTAAAGCACTGGAAGAAGCTTATGCAAAAGCTGAAATCCCCGTTGTATCAAACAACTCTGCACACCGTTGGACACCGGACGTTCCTATGGTGGTTCCGGAAATAAACGATGCGCACCTTGAAGTTATCGAAGCACAGAAGAAGAGACTCGGTACAAAGAAGGGCTTTATCGCAGTTAAACCCAACTGCTCTATTCAGAGCTATGTTCCCATGCTTTCTGCATTGCTTAAATATGAGCCTACAGACGTAGTTGTAACTACTTACCAGGCGATTTCGGGCGCAGGCAAGACGTTCAAGGAATGGCCCGAAATGATTGATAACGTTATTCCGTATATCGGAGGCGAAGAAGAGAAGAGCGAACAGGAACCTCTTCGTATTTGGGGTAAGGTTGAAAACGGCGAGATCGTTAAGGCAGACGGACCTCACATTACAACACAGTGTATAAGAGTTCCCGTAACAGACGGACATTTGGCGGCTGTATTTGTATCATTTAAGAATAAGCCCACCAAGGAAGAAATTTTGAAGGCATGGAAAGAATACAAGGGCGCGCCCCAGGAACTTGAATTGCCTTCAGCACCCAAGCAGTTTATCACATATTTCGAAGAAGATAACCGTCCTCAGACAGGTATTGACAGAGACATCGAAAAGGGAATGGGGATTACAGCGGGCAGACTTCGCGAAGACCACCTTTATGACTATAAGTTTATTGGTCTTTCTCACAATACATTGAGAGGCGCAGCAGGCGGTGCAGTACTTATTGCTGAACTTCTTGCAAAGAAGGGTTATTTGACTCCAAAAGACTGATTTAAAAATTTTAGATACCAAAAGGAAGTATTGTTTTTATAATACTTCCTTTTTCCTTTTTTGCTTAACTATAACAAACATATCGATATATTACATAATTATATAAAATTTTTCTTTTAAAATAATTTAAAAACAAGAAAAAATAATGTTGATATTGTCAAAAAAAGAGGGTTGTGTTAGTGTAAAAATGGTTATATAAAATACGATATAGGTAATTGTGCGGAGGAATCGAACTATGAATACCAGAATTGAGAAAGACTGCAGACGGACTTAAGACGGTAAATATGGCAGCAGAGGCAGGACAACTTGAACTTAACGCATTTGAGCCGGTATTGTTGCAAATGCAGACGTTTGCAAATCTTACGTAGAGAGAAGCGCAGGTCTTGTTACAGCGCTTTGTCCCGTAATCGGATACGTTAAGGCGGCGGATATAGCGAAGAAAGTAATTTCTTCCGGTAAGACTGCAAAAGAGTATCTTTTGGAAGAAGGAATATTTACGTAGAATGAGATTGACGAGCTTCTTGACCCCGCAAAACTTGTTTGGCCTATAAAATATTAAGTGAGTACATAAAGCCTCTCGAAGATATTAAAACTTTGGGAGGCTTATAGTTTAACTTGATATTTATTTAACATAAAATATCCGTAAACACTTGACAATTATAAATAAATTTGTTATAATACAGAATGTTGAAAATAATCGCCGGAATGATGGAATTGGCAGACGTGCTGGACTCAAAATCCAGTGGTAGCGATACCGTGCGGGTTCGACCCCCGCTTCCGGCACCAGAAAAAGACCGAGTCAATGACTTGGTCTTTTTCAATGAAATTCGCCTTACGGCGAGTGAAATAGCTTTGCTATGAAATACGCTAACGCGTATGAAATATTTGCTTCGCAAATGTTAGGAGGCGAATTTTATTTCACATTTTGCCGTTGAGTCAAAATATTTCATAATTCGCAGAATTATTTCATATTGCGCAGCAATATTTCATTAATTATTTTATAATATTGCAAAAAGAGGTGATTATATTAATGACCGAAAAGACAATTAACGGAATAAAAATACATCATTATACTTGTGTTGATTCGACGAACAGAATAGCCCTTGAAAATACTGATTCACAGCACCTTTTGACCGTGATATCCGACAGTCAGTCGGGGGGCAAGGGGAGAATGGGCAGACAGTATTTTTCGTATAACGGCGGACTATATATGTCGGTTGTTTTACAAATGTCGGAGATAGCTATTCCCATAAATTTGTGTACACCTGCGGCGGCATTGGCGGTAAAAGATGCTTTAAATGAAGCAGGTGTATCGGGTGTTAAAATAAAGTGGGTAAACGACATATTGCTCAATGAAAAGAAGATATGCGGTATTCTTACGGAGTGTAGAACAACAGAAGAGGGATTAAAGAACATAGTTGTAGGCATAGGAATAAACCTTACCGAGCCGGAAAACGACTTTCCGGAAGAGATAAAACATAAAGCAGGGTGCGCTTATTATAACGGCGACAAGCTAATACTTGCATCTGATATCGTAAAAAGGCTTGGCGCGCTTGTAAAGACAAATCCAACCGACCTCGTTACTAAATATGAAAAGAATATGGCGTGGATAGGTGAAAGTGTAACAGTAACCGATTATGCAGATAATAACAGGAAAATTACAGGTAAAATAATTGGAGTAAACGAAGATTGCTTCTTAAAAATAATACTTGCCGACGGAACAGAAAGATTGCTTTCATCGGGAGAAATAATATAATGATAATGTATATGGGTTTTGCTCATATACATTTTTTTTACAAAAAACTCTTGACAAAGTGTCTATGGTTTGTTATGATTAAATCGAAGACAAGATGTCTATGAATTATAGTGGGGTGAAAATTATGGGTTTTGAACGACTGCCCGAATCCGAACTTGATATAATGAGAGTTTTGTGGACTGAAAAAAATGCATTAAAAGCGAGTGAAATCGTAAAATTACTTGCCGACAAATACAGTTGGAAAGTACCGACTGCCCACGTTTTGCTTTCAAGACTTTTGAATAAAGGTTTTGTAGGTGTAGACAAAAGCGGATATTCGCATAAATTCTTTCCGTTAATTGACGAAAGTGAGTATTTCGCAGGAGAATCTGCTTTGCTGATGAAAAAGGCAAAGGGAAGATTACCAATGATGTTTGCATCACTTGTTGAATCCGAAGACGTAAGTGAAGAGGAACTGCTTGAGCTTTCTGAAATGCTTGACAAAAGACTCGAGGCAATTAAAAACAAGAAATAATAGGGAGAGACAAGAATGAGAAATTTTATTTTATCTTTTGGTGGATTAACTCTTTCGATGTCTGTTGTAATATTTATCCTGCTGGTTCTTTCTCGTATATTTAAAAATAGATTTACCGCAACCTGCAGATACGTGATCTGGCTTGTGGTAATAGTAAGACTTGTTTTGCCCATAGGCAGTATAGCTTTTCCGTCATTCATAAATATTGCCGTTCCCGTAACCGAAGATGAATATTCCGAGGTCATACAGTCGGATGAATTAACAAATACTGTTCCCGACATTCAACATGGGATTGATAAACCGACTTTTGATAACTTCGATGATACGATTGAAGAACAAGGCAGACCGAGCATTGAGGGCGTTGCAGACAATGATGACAGCGTTATTGGTCCGTCAGATGACAGTGTTAAAACAGAAAATGAGTTACCAAGTGTTCAGAATCCCTCTGCCGATATAGTTGTAAATGACGAAAATAAGCTGTCTGCAAATGATTATATCAAAATAATTTTTGCTGTTTGGGTTGTTGGCGCAGCAGTGTTCTTTGGTGCGAATATAGTGAGATACATTTCTTTTTCAGCAAAGCTTAACTATACACTTACTTTGCCCGATGACAGATTGACGGAGGTTTACATAGAGGCGTGCCGCAGATTGAATTTGGACCGTAATCCGCTTCTTCATGTAAGCGGTGGCGTCGGCAGTCCCGTTCATTACGGATTTATAACAAAGAAAATAGTAGTTCCCGCAGATGTTTCCGAGGAATCGTTGGTAAACGTTTTATCCCACGAGTTGACTCATTACAAAAGGGGCGATCTTTGGGTTAAATTAATTGCCTTGGCAGCCAACTCTATCAACTGGTTTAATCCATTTGTATATTTCGCAGTCAGAGAACTTAACGATGAGATGGAACTGTCTTGCGATGAGTTGGTGTTGAGGGGGCTGAATGAAGAGGAAAGAATAACTTACAGCCGCGCTCTTCTTGAAACTGCCGGCAGGTGCAATAATGTACACATCGGCTTGACTACGCATTTTGATTCCAAGGAGAGCAAAGTAAAAAAACGTATCATGAATATTCTTGATACGACCAAAAAGAAAAAAGGAACGGTTATAGTTGCGGCAGTTTTGATTGTCTGTGTCGTTGCAGGTGTACTTATCGGCTTCAGTGCTGATAAAAAAGAGGAGTCCCCAAAAGAAAACAAACCGATGCAACCGACATATAGCGAAACTGTAAAAGAGTCTGAAAGCGAAGAGCCTCTCGAAACAGAGCCTCTCGAAACAGAGCCTTTAGAAACAGAACCTCCTGAAACAGAACCTCCTGAAACAGAGCCGAACACAACAACTATTCCTTTGGCGAGCAATTATGATAGGGTGTATGACAGTAGCAAGCCTTCCTCGTATTATTTGAACTCATACAGTTCGAACTCATGGAATTATTTTGTATTTATTCAAGAGTTGGACAATGGGCTTAAACTGTACGGTAAGTATGGAGGAAAATCGATTGCTTTGCAAGACAGTGAAGGTAAATATTATGAATTTCCTATAACCTGGATAACCCTAAACGGACTGAATTATGACAAGATTCAAACTATAGATATAGATAAAGACGGCGATAATGAATATTACTTGAAGCTTAAACCGGAAAAGAATCAATTCGACAATAATGTGAACCACCTTTATCTGTTTGATGAAACAGACGATGGCTGGATATGTCACCCATTCAGCGGTAAACCTTTGTTTGAAAAAATTGAAAAGGTGTTTACTTATGATTATGACAGTACCGAAAAGAAATTGACTGTGTATAACAACGGTGAAAAGGCGGAAGAAATAAGATTTGGAACAAAGCTTGAAAAGGGCGAGTATTTTGGCGGACTTGAAGTTTTCAGCGGAGGAGATGCAATAATAACCGAAGATGGAAAATTCTCCTACAATGCATCATGTTACGTTATGAATGCATTGACCGGATACCGAACTCACGTTAAGTTTGACGTGTCAGCTGTTTTGGAATACTCGTCTGAAAACGGACTTGTTGTAAAGAGACTGTCAAAAGTAGAGGGAAGTGTAGAAGGATATGATATGAAGCTTTATAATTCACCTCTTTACAGTAATAATTCCAATTGGATACTCAGAACCGACGAGAATTGGTGGTTGCACGTTGATGGGAAGAACGGAAAAAGCTTCTATTACGTTAATTTAAGGTATCTTCACTATAATACGTGGGTTGGAGAAATGTATGAACCACGGGAAAACGAAGAGGTTATACTGTGGTCGATAAATCTTGAAAAAGCTCCCGAGATGTACGTGTTTGAAGATGAAAGCAGAGCTTTAATAAAATACTATTGTGCAAATAAAAACGAAGGACATAAGTATGTGGACAGGGCGGCGATTATTGACCTGAAAACAGGAAAAATAATATTAAACGGTGGTATGACAGAGCAGATGATGCTTGACGCCCATGAAATATCCGAGGATATACGAAAGGCTTATTATTTCAAGTCACAAGCAGGACCGGCGCAATATTCGACTGATTTTGAAATAAGTCAGCCTAAAAAGGACGTTATTCGCTTTACAAACAAGCTTGAATCTTTCGATAAGAAAATAGTTCTCAGTGGTTATGTGGACTATAATATTACGACTAATAAAGCGACGAAGTATATAATAACTCAAAATACTGTTAATTAATCAAAGGGGATATGGGCAAGGCCCATATCCCCTCGATTGTATCCAACAAAAAAGTCCCTTGAAAAAGGGACTTTTTTAATGTTATAAAATTAAGTTAGATCCTGTACGAAAAGTTCGCGAACAGCGTTTTCATCATCTTTCTTGCCTGCATTGTTGCGTTCTGCAAGGAACTTGGGGGCAACCTGAGGGAAGAGAGCAAATGAAAGAACGTCTTCGTCGCATTTTGCGAGGTCTTTTGCTTCTTCTTTGTATTTTTCAAATTCGGGAGAAATAAGGTCTGCAGGTCTGCAAGTGATTATTTCAGTATCGTCACCGAGAACCTTTTTGCGAACATCTTCATTAACTTCACCGGGAAGCTGACCGTATTCGCCGCGAAGAAGACCTTTGGATTCCTTTGTAGCCATCTTGTAGCGTTCGCCGGTGAGAACATTAAGAACTGCCTGGCTTCCAACTATCTGGCTTGTAGGAGTAACGAGGGGAGGATAACCGAAGTCTTTTCTAACTCTCGGTACTTCTTCAAGAACTTCATAGTATTTATCTTCTGCTTTAGCTTGCTTGAGCTGAGAAATAAGGTTAGAAAGCATACCGCCGGGAACCTGATAGAGAAGAGTGTTGGGGTCAACGTTAAGCACCTTGGGGTCAAGGAAGCCTTCTTCTTTGAGTTTAGCGGCAATATTACGGAAGTGAGCCGCAGGTTTTGTCAAGAGACCGAGGTCAATACCTGTATCGTATTCCGTACCCTTAAGTGTAGCAACGAGGGCTTCGGTAGAGGGCTGAGAAGTACCGTTTGCAAGAGGAGAAAGCGCTGTATCAATGATATCAACACCCGCCTGAATTGCCATAAGGTAAGTCATTTCACCCGTACCGGTTGTGTTATGAGTATGAAGGTGAATCGGAACGTCAACCTTCTTTTTCATAGCTGAAACAAGGGAATAAGCATCAAAGGGAAGGAGAAGATTTGCCATATCCTTGATACAGATTGTATCGGCGCCCATATCCTGCAATTTCACTGCAAGGTCAACGAAGTATTCTTCATTGTGAACGGGGCTTACGGTATAGCTTATAGCGGCTTCTGCAATGCCCTTATATTTTTTGGTAGCGCGCATAGCGGCTTCCATATTTCTTGTATCGTTAAGCGCGTCAAATATTCTGATTACGTCGATGCCGTTTTCAATAGATTTTTTGATAAACATATCAACAACGTCATCTGCATAGTGCTTGTAACCGAGAAGATTCTGTCCACGGAGAAGCATTTGCAATTTTGTGTCGGGAAGATTCTTTTTGAGAGTTCTGAGTCTTTCCCAAGGATCTTCGCCGAGAAATCTCATACAAGAGTCGAAGGTAGCTCCGCCCCAACATTCGAGAGACCAATATCCCGCTTCGTTGAGATCCTTAAGCGCAGGGAGCATATCTTCGATTCTCATTCTTGTGGCCGCTTGAGACTGGTGAGCGTCACGGAGAATTGTATCTGTAATAAAAACTTTCTTTGCCATAAATAATTACCTCACATTAACCGCCGAAAATAGCTATCAGCACACCTGCCGCAATAGCAGAGCCGATAACTCCGGCAACGTTGGGCCCCATAGCGTGCATAAGAAGGAAGTTGCCGGGATTTTCTTCCTGACCGACCTTCTGGGATACGCGGGCAGCCATAGGAACTGCAGAAACGCCTGCAGAACCGATAAGGGGATTGATTTTCTTTCCTTCGGGAAGGAAAAGGTTCATAAATTTAGCGATAAGAACACCGAATGCAGTAGCAACACCGAATGCAACAACACCCATAATAATAATCTTAATAGTTTGAAGCTTAAGGAACGTAGAGCCTGTTGCAGTTGCACCAACGGAAACACCAAGGAATACCGTAACAATGTTCATAAGCTCGTTTTGTACCGTTTTTGAAAGACGTTCGCAAACACCGCATTCTTTAAGGAGGTTACCGAACATAAGACAACCAATCAATGGAGCAGCGCTGGGTACTATCAAAGCTACGAAAATTGTAGATATAATGGGGAATATGATTTTCTGCAACTTTGAAACGGGTTTCAAAGAGTCCATAACTATAGCGCGTTCTTCTTTTGTTGTAAGTGCTTTCATAATGGGGGGCTGAATTACGGGAACAAGCGCCATATACGAGTAAGCCGCTACAGCAATAGGTCCAAGCAAGTGTGATGCAAGCTTCGATGTAACGAAAATTGCAGTAGGACCGTCAGCACCGCCTATAATACCGATAGAACTTGCTTCGGGGCCTGTAAAGCCGAGAAGAATAGAAACAGCATAGGTAGCGAAAATACCAATCTGAGCAGCCGCACCGAGCATAAGGCTCTTGGGGTTTGCGATCAGCGGACCGAAGTCTGTCATAGCGCCTACACCGATAAAGATAAGACAAGGATAAACACCGAGCTTAACACCAAGGTAGAGTACATCGATAAGACCTACATTTTTTACGTCAGCGAATGCGCCCCAGTTAATGTTACCGTTTGCGAATATTTCTTCGTGGAAAATTCCGGCACCGGGAAGGTTTGTGAGAAGCATACCGATTGCGATTGGAAGAAGGAGCAATGGCTCGAATTTCTTTCCGATAGCAAGGTAGCACAAAAGACAGGCAATACCAATCATAATGAGGTTTTTCCAACCGCCTTGTTCAAAGAAGAGGGCAAACCCCGTGTCGTTTAAAAAATTAATCAAAGCGTTCATTAAAAGTCCTCCGAAAGCGATTATGCGAGAGTACAGAGAACAGCGCCGGAGTCAACGGAAGCGCCCGCCTGAACGTTTACAGATGCAATTGTACCGTCGGAAGGTGCCATGATTTCATTTTCCATTTTCATTGCTTCAAGAATCATAAGAACGTCGCCTTTTTTAACAGCTTGACCGTTAGCAACGTTAACCTTAAGTATAGTTCCGGGCATAGGTGAGTTGATAGTAACAGAACCTGAAGAAGCAGGAGCTGCTGCGGGGGCAGAAGGAGCCGGAGCTGCTACAGGTGCAGGGGCCGCTGCGGGTGCAGGAGTAGCAACAGGAGCTGCAGGAGCGTTTTTGATTTCTTCTTTGTCGATTATTTCGAGTGTGATTTCGTATACGTTTCCATTTACATTTACTTTGTAAGCTTTCATCTTTTTTACCTCTTTGTCGTTAATTAAAGTTTTTTGAACGAAAGTACTCTTATAGCCGAGATGTCCGTTCCGTTTTCTTCTGCGATTGCCGCGCAAATCGCCGCAATCAATTCTTGTTTGTTTTCAATGGGGGCTGTTGATGTCTCTATTGTCGGCGTATCAGTTGTAACCGGTGAATTTGATGTTTGCGGTTTAGCTATGTTGTTGCGGAAAAATGCGTTCATAATAGAAACGATACCGACAAGAAAAGCGAGACCGACAAAAACAACACCGATACCAAGTGCGCAAACGAGCAGTATAGAGGGTTCTTCAGCGCCTGTTGATTGAAGTAGGTAGTTGCCCATAGTTTTTGCTCCTTTATTTGGATTAAAATTGTTTTAAAAAATAAAATGTTTTGGATAAATCCATAATCCTATTTATTTTACCACACATTTGGATTAAATTGGTATAAAAGGTTGCAATGTTAATAAAAAATTCACAATCTTTGGAAACCATATTTTTTTAAATAAAAATTATTGACTTCCTAATTAATTAGTTTTATAATATTTTATTATATTTATACTGAAAAAAGGTGCAAAGGGTTATGAGTGAACTCCAAAGGGCAAGAGAGATAATTAATGAAGCCGACAAGGAAATGGCGCGTCTTTTTGAAAAAAGAATGGACGCTGTGAAGATAGTTTCCGAGTACAAAAAGGAGAATGGTATTCCGATTGACGATTTTGGTCGCGAGGAAGAAATGATTAAGCGTAATTCCGATTATATCGAAAATGAAGAATATAGGTCGTATTACGTAAATTTTTTGAAGAATAATATAAAACTTTCAAAGGATATGCAGCACAAGCTCCTTGAAGGAATGAAAGTTGCATACAGCGGTGTTGAAGGCGCATTTGCAAATATTGCTGCTCAAAAAATATTTCCCGATGCTTTTTGTGTGCCTTACGGTGATTTTAAATCTGCTTATAAAGCTGTGGAGAACGGTGAATGCGATTGCGTTCTTTTGCCTATCGAAAACAGCCACAACGGTGATGTTGGAAACGTTCTTGATTTGGCTTTTTTTGGCAGTCTTTATATAAACGGCGTCTACGAAGCTGATGTTGTGCAGAATCTTTTGGCTAATAAGGGTACGACCATTGACGATATAAAAAAAGTAATCAGTCATCCGCAGGCGTTGGGACAAAGCGCATCGTATATAGAAAAACACGGGTTTGAAACCGAAGATGCTGTTAATACAGCTGTTGCGGCAAAAATGGTTGCAGAATCGGGAAGAAAAGATATTGCGGCAATCGGAAGCATTGAAGCGGCTGAAAAGTTTGGATTGAAAGTACTTGCTTCTCATATTAACGAAAGTAATACGAATACGACGAGATTTGCCGTATTTTCCCGTTCAAACAGAGCGTCTTCTTCAACTGATGACAGATTTATTATGTTGTTTACGGTGAAGAATGCCGCAGGTTCGTTGGGACGTGCGATATCGGTAATAGGTCAGCACGGATTTAACTTGAGAGCATTGAAGAGCAGACCGACCAAAGAATTGGTGTGGGATTATTTCTTCTATGTTGAGGGTGAAGGTAATATAGACAGTTGGCAGGGCAAGGCTATGCTTGAAGAGCTTGAAAAGTGTTGCTCAAATTTAAAGGTTATTGGAAGATTTGAAAAAGAAATTCATATTTAACGGGGCGAAGAAAATGATTATTCCGGTAAAAACACAAAACAGCTCGTATAACATATATCTCGAAAGAGGCGCATTGAAAAAGGCAGGAGAGTACTTTAACCTGAACCGAAAGGTTTTTGTTGTAACTGACACGGGAGTTCCTTTTCAATATGCAGAAACTGTTGCTTCTTGTTGTAAAGAGGCTGTTATAGTAAAGTTTGAACAAGGGGAAAAATCAAAAAACATAGATACCTACAAGTACCTTTTGGAATGTATGGTAAACAACAATTTTACAAGAACAGACTGTGTTGTTGCCGTAGGAGGCGGAGTTGTCGGCGACCTTTCGGGCTTTGTTGCCTCAAGCTTTATGAGAGGCGTAGACTTTTATAATATTCCTACAACGGTTTTATCGCAGGTTGATTCATCAATCGGAGGAAAAACCGCGATAGATTTTATGGGATTGAAAAATATTGTTGGCGCATTTTATCCACCAAACGGAGTACTGATAGATTCTGATACTTTGAGTACTTTGCCCGAAAGACAAATTTCAAACGGTTTAGCCGAAGCGTTGAAGATGTCGATGATAAACGATTCCGTATTGTTTGACATATTTGAAAAAGGGGATATAAAAGAAAATATTGATACGATAATAGAGCGTTCTCTTTACATAAAGAAATACGTGGTAGAAGAAGACGAAAAAGAATCGGGACTACGTAAGACGCTGAATTTCGGTCATACTTTGGCTCACGCCATTGAAAGCGTAAATGAACTTGATACCCTTTATCACGGAGAGTGCGTGAGCATTGGTATGGTGCCGATGTGTGTAGGAAGCATAAGAGAAAGGCTCTTGCCTATACTTAAAAAGTTGAATCTTCCGACAGAGACGGAATATACCGCAGAACAGCTTATTGATGCGTGCAGACACGATAAAAAAGCATCGGGAGACGATATAACTGTTGTTTATGTTGCAGAGATAGGAAAAGCAAAACTTCTCAAGATGAAAATTTCAGAATTTGAAGAAATGGTAAGGGAAGGATTAAAGAAATGAGGAATACTTTCGGAAGCAATATTTCTTGCACAATTTATGGTGAAAGTCACGGCGCGGGAATAGGTGTAGTAATAGACGGACTCTCTCCCGGTATAGAAGTAGATACGAAATATATAGACAAGCTTCTTTCTTTGCGCAGACCTATGGGAGTAATATCAACGTCGCGGCAGGAAAAGGATGAATTTGTGATTCAAAGCGGTGTTTTTGAAGGAAGAACGACGGGGACTCCGATAAGCATATTTATACCAAACAGCGATACAAGATCCAAGGATTATTCATCAACGCGATGGTTGGCGAGACCGTCTCACGCTGATTATACTGCGAACTGTAAGTATCACGGATTTGAGGATTACAGAGGTGGAGGACATTTCAGCGGAAGAATAACCGCGGCTATAGTTGCGGCAGGAGCTATAGTTTTACCAGCATTGAATAAAAAGGGAATTAAGATAGGCACTCACATAAAGAAATGTGCAGGAATATCTGATATTGATTTTTCCGGTAATGTTAATTTTGAGATAGACAGTTTATACGAAAAGAGTTTTGCCGTACTTGATGATTCTGTTGCAGAAAAAATGACTTATGCAATAACAGAGGCAAAGAAAAATGGAAACAGCGTAGGCGGTATACTTGAAACTGTAATTACAGGGCTTGATGCAGGTGTAGGAGAACCTATGTTTGATACACTTGAGGGGATGATTTCCCATGCTATGTTTGCTATTCCCGGAATAAAGGGAATTGAATTCGGCGCAGGATTTGCTATTGCCGATATGACCGGAAGAGAAGCAAATGACAGTTTTTATACCGAAGGCGGAAAAATATACACAAAGACGAATAACGCAGGTGGAATTAACGGCGGAATAACAAACGGTATGCCGATTTTGTTCAGATGTGCCGTAAGACCTACTCCGACTTTGAGTATGGAACAAGATACGGTGGATATTAAAGAAATGCAAGATGCAGTTCTTCATTCAAAAGGAAGACACGATCCTTGTATAGTTCACAGGGCAAGAATAGTTGTTGATTGTATGATTGCACTTACGGTTGCGGATTTACTTACAACAAGATATGGCACGGATTGGTTGGCGAAATAAAAATGGTATACGGATGTATAGCCGAAAAGCTGGGACACAGTTTTTCAAAAGATATTCATAACAGACTTTTTGATTACGATTACGAATTATGTGAGGTACCTAAAGACAAGCTTGATGCATTTATGCGCAAGAAGGATTTTAAGGCAATTAACGTTACTATTCCATACAAAGAAAGTGTAATACCTTATCTTGATTGGATTAGCGATACTGCAAAAATGATAGGTGCTGTAAATACTATTGTAAACGAAAATGGTTACTTAAAAGGATATAACACAGATTTTTCAGGATTGTCAGTTCTTATAAATCGTAACGGAATTAAATTAAAGGGCAAAAAGGTTTTGATACTTGGAAGCGGCGGAACATCAAAGACAGCCCTTGCAGTAGCTAAAAGTATGGAATGTTCTTCGATTTACCGTGTTTCAAGAGAAGGTAAAGAAGATTGTATTACTTATAGTGATGCAAAGGTAAAACACGCAGATACAGATGTTATAATCAACACGACTCCGGTGGGAATGTATCCGAAAATAGGTTATTCTCCCATAGATTTAGAGGATTATCCTAATGTTGTTTCTGTAGTTGACGCTGTTTATAACCCCCTTCGCTCAAAGCTTGTATATGATGCAAGAAAAAAAGGAATAAATGCCGTAGGCGGTTTGTATATGCTTGTGGCTCAGGCAGCAGTTGCCGCGGAAAAGTTTATAGATACCGAGGTTCCGGTATCGGAAATAGACAGAGTTTACGGAGAACTCGTAAGATTTAAAGAAAATGTAGTTCTGACCGGTATGCCCGGAAGCGGAAAATCGACTATAGGTAAGTTACTTGCCAAAGAGCTTGGAAGAGTATTTATAGATACTGATGAAGAGATAGTCAAAAAGGTTAATAAACCAATACCGCAGATATTTGCCGAAGAGGGTGAAGAAGTATTCAGAAAGCTTGAAACTGAGGTGATAATTGAACTTTCGTCAGTGCAAAGTGCAGTTATTGCCACAGGGGGCGGAGCTATATTAAACCCTCTGAATATGGAAATGCTGGGTGAAAACGGAAGAATATACTTCATTGACCGAAATATTGAAAATATTGTTGCTACATCCGACAGACCTTTGTCAAGCAACAGAGCCGATCTTGAAAAGCGATATAGGGAAAGATATCCTCTCTATACTTCAAGATGCGACAGACATATACGCATAGAAAATGATGCACAGGAAAATATGCAACTGATTAAGAAGGATTTTTGCGATGAAGATACTTGTAATTAACGGACCGAATATAAATATGCTCGGAATAAGAGAACCGCACCTTTACGGTAAACAAAATTATGCATATTTGTGTGAAATGATTGAAAAATATGCTTCAGAGAATGATATAGAGATTGAGTTGTATCAATCGAACCACGAAGGCTGTTTGGTTGACAAGATACAAGATGCTTACGGTAAATTTGACGGTATTGTTATGAATCCTGCCGCTTATACGCACACAAGTGTTGCGTTGCTCGATGCATTAAAGGCTGTTAGTATTCCGACTGTTGAAGTACATATATCAGACGTAGCAAAGAGGGAAGATTTCAGACAGATAAGTTATGTAAGACAATATTGCGAGAAGACGATATGTGGGCACGGTTTTGAAGGATACCTTGAAGCTATGGAATATTTGAATACAAAATACGGTAAGTGATTATGATTGTAAGAATAGAAAAATCAATTGCCAAGGGTGTTATTGAAGCGCCGCCGTCAAAAAGCGTTGCTCACAGAGCGCTTATATGCGGTGCGTTAAGTGAGAGCGCAGAGATACGTAATCTTGCATATTCTAAAGATATTCAAGCAACCATAGATTGTTTGAAAAATATGGGGGCTTACGTTGAGAAAAAGGGAGATTCTGTAAAAATTGGCGGATTAGACTCCAAAAGCACAAAAGAAAACGTTGAAGTTTTTTGTAATGAAAGCGGAAGTACTTTAAGATTTTTGATACCATTAGCTTTACTTTTTGGTAAGAAAATGACTTTTTGCGGGAGCGAAAGACTTTTTGAAAGACCGTTAAGCGTATATGAAGATATATGCAATAAACAAGGGATATTTTTTGATAAAAAAATTGACAGTGTAACGGTGTATGGAAAACTTACAGCGGGTGAATATGCTGTCCCGGGAGATATTTCGAGTCAGTTTATAACAGGACTCTTGTTTGTTTTGCCTCTTCTTGAAAATGATAGTATTTTGACTGTTACGGGGAAGTTTGAAAGTGTATCATATATTGATTTGACACTTCAAGCTATGCTGTTTTTTGGTGTTGAAATATCAAGAAAAGACAATGTGTTTTTTATAAAAGGCGGACAGAAATATAAAGCCGGAACGTATAACGTTGAGGGAGATTGCTCAAATGCGGCTTTTCTTGAAGCGTTTAATCTTTTAGGCGGTAGTGTGGAGGTTGAAGGGACAACCCCCGATACACTTCAAGGTGACAGAGTTTATAAAAAGTTTTTTAGAGATTTAAAAAACGGCGCAAAAAAGTTTGATTTGTCCGATTGTCCCGACCTTGCCCCTGTTATGTTTGCTATGGCAGCGTTTTGCGGCGGTGCAGAGTTCACGGGAACTGCCAGATTAAAGATGAAAGAAAGCGACAGAGCCGCTGCTATGGCAGAGGAACTTGCAAAGTTTGGAATAGAAGTGTCTGTTTTTGAAGACTCGGTAACAGTTCACAAAGGACTTTTAAAAGAGCCTACAGAAAACCTTAACGGACATAATGACCATAGAATAGTAATGGCATTATCTTTGCTTTGTTCTGTTACGGGCGGTACGATAGTCGGCGCAGAAAGTGTAGCAAAAAGCTACCCCGATTATTTTGAAAAAATAGATAGTTTAGGAATAAAGATAAGTAAGGAAAACTAACGATAGAAAGCGAAAAAATATATGAATATGCATTTTTATAGAAAGCTTCCGATTCCGCAGGTTATTAAAGAAGAATACCCCGTGTCTGCGGAAATGGAACAGATAAAGAACAAAAGAGATAAGGAAATAAAAGAGGTATTTGAGGGGACATCGGATAAATTTTTGCTTATAATAGGGCCTTGTTCCGCAGATAATCACGAGGCGGTTTTTGATTATATTTCACGTCTGCGCAGAGTAGAGGATGAGGTTAACGACAAAATTATTATCATTCCCCGTATATATACCAATAAACCAAGAACGACAGGTGCTGGATATAAGGGTATGCTTCATCAGCCTAACCCCGACGAAAAGCCCGATATGTTGAAGGGAATAGTAGCTATAAGAGAGATGCATTTAGATGCGTTAAAAGACTATGGATTTACTTGTGCTGACGAAATGCTCTACCCGGAAAATCACCGTTATTTATCTGATTTACTTTCTTATGTAGCCGTAGGCGCAAGATCTACCGAGGACCAACAACACAGATTGACTGCAAGTGGACTTGATATTCCTGTAGGTATGAAGAACCCAACGAGTGGTGACCTTTCGATTATGATGAATTCCATAAAAGCTGCGCAGAGCAGTCATACTTTTATTTACAGAGGATGGGAAGTTAAGAGCGACGGGAACCCGTTGACACACGCCATATTGCGCGGCTATACTGATTTTGCCGGAAAAAACATATCGAATTATCATTATGAAAATTTGATAGATGTATGTGAAATGTATGCCAAATCAGGACTTACAAATCCTGCCGCAATTATCGACACGAACCATGCAAACTCTTCAAAAAAATATCTTGAACAGATAAGAATCGCTAAAGAGGTAGTTGAAAACCGAGCGCAGAACGCTGACATAAAGAGTCTTGTAAAGGGGCTAATGATTGAAAGCTATATTGAAGACGGTGCGCAATGTGTCGGAGAACACGTTTACGGTAAGTCGATTACAGATCCATGTCTTGGGTGGGAAAAGACAGAAAAACTTATACTTGAACTTGCTGATATGCTTTAAAAATATGGTACACGGCTATAGTCTGTGTACCATATTTTTTGTTGACAAAACACATAATAAATTATATAATATTCTTAACATTTTTTAATAGTTTGCGAGGTGTTTTCGTGAATACGGCTTTAATAACTTTTTTGATGTGGATACCGTTTCTTTTGTATGCTTCTGTTTATGGTTCTATTTATAGTGTAAGAGGTTATAAAAAAGGCTTATATCGTTCTTTGGTATCGGTTGGTGCGACTGTTGTTTCCGGAATTATAAGTGCCGTTTTAGCAAAGTTTTTTGCAGCAGGTATGGCTGATAGCATTTATGGCTCAATTATGGCGGAAAATATTGCTGATTCCGATGAAATGTTTTCTAACTTAATAGAGCTTTTTGCAAAGGGGCTTGTACAGGGCATTATTGCTTTGTTTATGTTTTCGACTATATTGTTTTTCTTGACAATAATTATAAAAGTTATTGCAAGTGTTATTGTAAAAGATAAGTTTGAGCCTCAAGGCAAAAAAATGCGTTGGGCAGGACTTGGTGTGCGTTTTGTTGAAGCTTTGGTTTTCTCAATGCTTTTGTTGCTTCCGATTTACGGAACTATGGCAACTTATGTGCCGATAGCTGAAGAAGTAATTAATATCAGCAGTTCATCCGACGAATCAGGAGATACAGTTTTGGCTTCGGAGATTGTTGGAAAGATAGGCAATCATCCGTTGCTTAAGGCAGCAAAGACAAAGCCTATGGAAGTTATTTATAACGGACTGGCAAAAACGAAGATAGAAAATTCGACTCTTAATCTCCCCAAAATGATTTCCTCTGTAAGCGGTGTTTTGGAACAATTAAATGGAATAGAAAATCTTCCCGAAAATGAACAAAAAGATAAAGTTCAATCATTGATAAAATATATTGATAAGAATCTTGTCGGTCAAGAATGGTTTTATGATTTATATTTACTTGCAAAGGATGAGCTTGTAAATATGTATAATAGTTCATCTAACGGTTTGACGGGGGATGAAAAAATTTTTGCCGATGAGTTTATCGCTTCGCTTGATATGCCTGAAAAGGACTTTCAAACTTGTATAAAAGGCACTCTTGGTTTTACCGAATATCTAATTGAGAGTGATTTTATGAATAGAATTGAAAAAGAAGAAGAGGCGGTTTTATACAGTGATGAATTTCTGTACGCTTTTGGGAAATGGTTAAATTGCAGTGATGCTATGTTGCCTATTAAAAAGATGCTTATTTTGACGTCTGTAAATAGTATTACAAAAGACGCTGACACATCTATGAAAATTCTTTCCATGTTTGATTTAAAGATTCACAGAGATAAAGAGGAACAGAAAAAGGAGGCTGCTGAAATAATGGATATTTTAAAAAATGTTGATGACTTAATCAACAAGTCTGCTTTGACTGAAAAAAATGTAGTTGAGGCTGTTGCTCCGGTTGCTTGAATTGAATGAAAAAATACCTGCTCATTAAGCAGGTATTTTTATTTTATTATTGCGTGTTTGATTTTTGACAGAAGGGAGCGAATTTTGGAATAACCTTTTCTCAAATAATACGTACGTCTGTTGAGCTGGATATATATCCTATATAACTTATTATTGTTACAGTCGATATATTTATCATCTCTGTAAAAGCCATCGAGAATACCGATTATGTTTTCATCTTTAATATCGTATTCATTAAAAAAGTTATTGTCTCCACGAATGATATAGCCGTTTTTTAGGACTTTAATTACACGGTGGAGAACATATCTTCCGCTTTTATCCTTGTAAAGAAGAACGTCATTTGCTTTTGGGGGATTCTTCATTTTTTTTACAATGATAGTATCTCGGTTTTGGCGAATAAGTGGCATCATACTGAACCCTTTAGTAAGGTGTACTAGTATACCTTCTTTTTCGATAAGTGATTCAAAATCTACTGTTTCTTTTTGGGTGTTCATATAATTTTATTCAATTATAAGCTCGTTATTTTTCAATGTTTCAAGAAAAGAGTCAACAGCATTTTTTGCTTCTTCGGCAGATATGTCGTAGGATTCGGTAATCTTACTAACGATTTCATCAATAGTAATATCGTTTTCAAGGAGTTTAAAAATAAATTCACCTACGGAATTTAATTTTATCATACCGCTGAATTCGTTATCTGTATTTCCAACAGGAAGAGCCACAGCCTGTCCTGCAACGTTTCGAACAATAAAATTATATTTGAGTTTCATATTCCGATACCTTCTTTAATCATTATTTTCTTTTTTATATACCGAATCGTAATTTTCTTTTTCTGCTTTCTTTTTGTCTGATTTACTCTTTATAACTAAAACTACCGTAGCTGCAAGTATGTAAACTACAGAAAAAACAATAGTAAAAGTAAATGCAAACGCGCTATTTTCCGATTTTTCCGAAATGCCAAACAGTATAACGTACATGCCGACAATAGAAGATATAAAGTTCAGAATAACGCGGAGAATAATATTAAGTTTTTTAGGCTTCAAAAGAAGCGATGAAAGAGACAACCAGAGAGAAAGAAGAGCCAACAGCAACAGCGCAGAAATATTAAGGTAATTACCTGCATTTGCCCCTGCGGCAAATGCAATAAACGAACATACCAAAACGCATATTGTGAAAATCACACATGCGTTTTGGAAAATGCCGTAAACAGATTTCAAAAATTTGGTTTTCATTTTAAGCAAAGACACCTCTTAATCAAGGTCAGAGAAGCTGATTTCAAAGGTGTTTACAACCTTTTCTTGAGCTTTAAGATATTTTTGTGTACCGTTTTCAACGTTAGCCTTAAAACCGGAGTTAGTTGCAGTCATAGGTTCAAGACCGCAAACGTAAGTGCCCGACTGACAAGCCTTCCATTCGAGGAAGTTTGTGAGTGCAGGGGAGAGGTAGTTGATTCTGAGTTTTGTGTTAATATCAGCGTTATCAATACCGAAGCATTTTTCGGAAAGTTCATGTTCAAACAACATTTCTCCGAACTCATCCTGGGGAGCTTCAAAATATTTCCAAGCTTCAGGATTTTCTTTTGCCAAAGCATTGAAAGGATGACATTTTGTTGAAGGGATAACTATTTTTGAGTTTTCCGACATAAGCGGATAACCAAAATTGAAATGATAAAGCATAGAAAGATGGGTATCTGTAAAGCCTTCGTTTTTAATAACGTCTTTAACAAATATCTTATCTTCACCATATTTACACGTAATAGAACGAGTTAATGACATGTTTGAACCAAACAGGATGGCCTCACGCATAACTCCTGAAATTGTAACGGAACTTCCGTCTTCGGGGATTTCTATGTTGAGATGTTCGCAGGGCGTATTACTCATTCTGCCGTGGAACGTAAGTTCGGGATTTGTGCCGTCTGCTCCTCCGTAATTCTTGAGACCGCAGGTAGCCAGAAAACCGCCGCCGAAAGAACGCAACCAAACGTTGCCGAGTTCGTTATAATATGCGGGATTTACAACACCGTTGGGGGTGTGGAATGCCATATTTTTATTTTTAAAACGTACTGTAAAAAGGTCGAGACAACGGTCGGGAAGAACTGTGAAATGGAGATTTGCACCGTTCCAAATATCAATTGCGCGAGTTCCTTCTGCTTTTCCGTTGCTGAATTTGTACTCTCTCACGTCAAATAACTGCATTCTGTTACCAATGTACTTGTTGTTCATAGCGCACCTCTTTTATTTTAATATATTTCAGCACAAAACTGTGTACTGAATTAGGATATAATCAATTACATTATATCACATTTGTGCTTTATTGCAAGGGAAAATTTGAAAAAAAATATATATTCTGCTAAAAAACTCCATTTTCTTTTTTTGACGGAATGTTTTTATAACTAATATAAACATATAATCGCATAAATATTGACTTTTTATGCGAAAAAGTATATAATATACACTGATTAACTGTATAAAAATGTAAGAGGAGTCAAATATGAACAGACGACAGGCGAGAGAAAATGTTTTTTACTTGGTTTTTGAGACCGAATTTCAAAAAGATAACGTCAATTCAGCCGATTTGTTTCAGACGGCGCAGGATTTAGGGGTTATCGAATACGATGAATTTACTGAACGAGTTTTCTTTGGCGTTATGGCTGAACTTGAAACTGTTGACAAGAAGATAGAAGAAAATGCAAAAGGTTGGAAACTTGAGAGAATATCCAAGGTTTCACTTGCGATTATGCGTATCTGTGTGTATGAAATGCTTTTCTGCGAAGACGTACCATTCAATATATCAATTAACGAGGCTATTGAGTTGGCAAAGAAATTTGATTATGACAAAGCGCCTTCGTTTATTAACGGTGTTTTGAATAAGATTGCCGAAAACGAGGGACTCAAAAAATAATGGGTGTTTTTCTCGGTGTAGACACGAGTAATTATACAACGTCAATGGCAGTATGCGATTCGAAAGGTATACTCTTGAATGAGAAGATATTACTCGAGGTTAAAGAGGGCGAAAGAGGTCTCAGACAAAGTGATGCTGTTTTTTCGCATATAAACAATCTGCCTGTTGTCGCCGAAAGAATTGGTACTCAAGATATTATTGCCGTAGGGGTATCTTCAAAGCCCCGTGATGCAGAAGGCTCATATATGCCGTGCTTTAAAGCCGGCGAGAGTTTTGCTCAATCACTTGGTAAATTGATAGGCGTACCGGTATATAAGTTTTCACATCAGAACGGACACGTGGTTGCGGCGGCATATTCGGCAGAGCGAATGGATTTGTTAAAAAGAAAATTTAACGCTTTTCATGTTTCGGGAGGAACGACGGAAATACTTTTATGCGATGGAACCGAGGGAAAGCTTAAAATTGAAAATATCGGTGGAACGCTCGACCTTAATGCAGGACAGGCTATTGACAGAACCGGTGTATTGTTAGGATTAAAATTTCCTTGTGGACCTGCTTTGGAGGCTTTGGCTTTGAAAGGCAAATTACCCGAGAAGCCGAAAATATGCGTTAAAGGGTTAAATTGTAACCTGTCGGGACTTGAAAATAAGGTTATAAAATTTAAAGATATGGGATTTTCGCCCGAAGACATATCTTTGTATGCATTAAAATACGTTGAAATGACATTAGACAAACTTACGGAAAATTTAAGGAATGAATACAGTCTTCCGATAATTTTTGCTGGTGGAGTTATGAGTAACGGTGCAATAAAAAAAGCATTGTCAAAATACGAAAGTTCATATTTTGCCGAAAGAGCGTTTTCGGCGGATAATGCGGCAGGCATTGCACTGCTTACAAGAGATGCTTATTTAAGCAAATAAAAAATGAAAGTGAGGGAATATGGTGGCAGAAGAAACAAGACGGATAATCACCGTTTCCCAATTAAATGAATATATAAAGGCTGTGATCGAAGGACAGCCCGTACTGCGAAGTTTATTTGTAAAGGGCGAAATTTCAAACTTTACTAATCACTACAAGACCGGACACTTTTATTTTACTTTAAAAGATGAAAACAGTCTTATTAGATGTATTATGTTTAAGGGGTTTGCCGAAAAACTGAAATTTGTTCCCGAAAACGGTATGAAGATTATTCTTCACGGCAAAGTTTCTGCATATCCCAAAGACGGTCAGTATCAGCTATATGCAGATAATATGGAGCCTGACGGTATAGGGGCTTTATATATAGCCTATGAACAGTTGAAAGCAAAACTTGAAAAAGAGGGACTGTTTAGTCCTATGTATAAAAAGCCGTTGCCTAAAATACCTAAAAGGGTTGGGATTATTACTTCGCCGACAGGGGCGGCTATAAGAGATATAATAAATATCCTTGGACGGCGTTTTCCTTACGCCGAAGGCATTTTGTATCCTGCGCTTGTTCAGGGAGACGGTGCGCCGGTGCAGCTTATAGCCGGTATGAAGTACTTTAACTCCGCTAATAACGTTGACGTTATTATAATAGGCAGAGGAGGCGGCTCAATAGAAGACCTATGGGCATTTAACGACGAGGGATTGGCACGAGAGATATTTGCATCGAAGATTCCGGTAATATCAGCGGTAGGACACGAGACTGATTTTACTATATGCGATTTTGTTGCAGACAGACGCGCACCCACACCTTCAGCGGCTGCAGAACTTGCAGTTCCCGAAACGATGGAGCTTAAGCAGAAGATATTAAACATAATCGGCAGAATGGATATGCTGATTATGCACAACATAAAAAACAACAGACAGAAGCTTAACGAACTTGCGGGAAAGCGTGTTTTAAATACCCCTGATTATATTGTGGATGACAGACGTGTTCAACTTATGAATCTTGATGCGAGAATGGAAAACGGTATGAAGTATTCGTTAAGTTTGAAGAAAGAAGTATTTGCGCGTTATACGTCAAAGCTTGAGGCTTTGAATCCAATGTCTGTAATTTCGCGTGGGTATTCGGCTGTTTTTTCGGATGACGGACAGCTCATAAAGAGTGTTGACCAAGTTGATGTTGGCGACGTGTTGAATTTTAAGACAGTAGACGGAAGTGTGTCTGCTGAAGTGAAAGGAAAAACAAAAAATGGATAACAATATTACTTTTGAACAGGCTTTGGCAAGACTTGAAGAAATCGTAAGAATGCTTGAAAGCGGATCGGCTCCCCTTGATAAATCCCTTGAATATTTTGAAGAGGGTGTAAGGCTCGTTAAGATGTGCAATGTTCAGCTTGATAACGTTGAACAGAGAATAAAAATTTTGTCAAAAAATGATTCGGGCGAAATGATCGAGAGTGATTTTGTCGGAGGCAAAGAATGAGCTTCAAGGATTTACTGAAATCGGATCTTTTACTTATTGACGAAGCACTCGAAAAATATCTTGCTACAAAGGACGAGATGTTTCCGAAGTTGTTTGAATCAATGAAATATACGACTATGGCGGGCGGTAAAAGAATAAGAGCATTTTTGACTCTTATGTTTGCGCGGCTTTCCGGCGGTACGGTTGAGTCGGCTGTTCCTTTTGCGTGCGCTTTAGAAATGATACACGCATATTCGCTTATTCACGACGACTTGCCCTGTATGGATGATGACGATATGAGGAGAGGGAAGCCGTCAAACCATATTGTTTACGGTGAAGCGAACGCATTGTTGGCAGGAGATGCTTTACTGACTTACGCTTTTGAAGTATGCGCATCAAATAAATACGTTGAACCTTCACTTGCGGCAAAAGCGGTTGCATATCTTGCTAAATATGCCGGTCCTTGCGGTATGGTCGGAGGACAGGTTCTTGACCTTGAAGGCGAAACGAGAAAACTTAATAGAAACGAGCTTCACCATGTTCATGATTTAAAGACGAGTGCGCTTATTCAAGCGGCTTGCGTTCTCGGTTGTTGTACTTCAGAAAACGGCGAGAAATATATAGAAAGCGCTAAAACTTACGGACATAATATAGGTCTTGCATTTCAGGTAGTTGACGATATTCTTGACGTGACAAGTGATGAAGAAACGTTAGGTAAGCCAATAGGCAGTGATGCAGAAAACAATAAGACTACTTATATGGATTTTATGTCGCTTGAAGAGGCAGCAGAATACGCAAAAAAACTTACCGAAGAAGCTTGTGACGTTATCGGCCAAGGGGAAGATGCTGAAGTATTGAAAGAACTTGCGTATTACTTGCTTGAAAGAAAGAATTAAAAATGCGTCTTGATGTATATTTAACTGACAATAATATCTTTGAAAGCCGAAAAAAAGCAACGGACAATATAAAGAACGGATACGTTTCGGTTAACGGAAATATTATAACAAAACCTGCATTTTGTGTTGATGGCTCGGAAAAAATAGAGATAGTCGGAAACTTTTGTCCGTACGTTGGCAGAGGTGGTTTTAAACTTGAGGGTGCTCTTGATTCTTTTGGGGTAGATGTAAAAGATTTGGTGTGTGTTGATATTGGTTCATCAACCGGTGGATTTACAGATTGTCTTTTACAAAGGGGGGCATCAAAGGTTTTTGCTATAGATTCGGGCAAGGACCAGCTTCATCCTAAACTTCGTGAAGATGACAGAGTTGTTTGTATGGAAGAGTTTAACGCGAGACAGCTTTCTGAAAAAGATTTAGGTGAAGAAGTTGATTTAGCGGTTATGGACGTTTCTTTTATATCACAAACGATTCTTTATCATGGTGTTTCTTCGGTGTTAAAAAATGGTGGAATGTTTATCTCTTTGATAAAACCCCAGTTTGAAGCAGGTAAATCATATATTGGAAAAAATGGTATAGTGAAGAATGAAAAAATACACAAGAGAGTTTGTGAAGATATAAAAGAAAATGCTTCGATTTACGGACTTGAATGTATTAAAATAGTTGATTCCCCCATTCGAGGCGGCGACGGAAATAAAGAGTTTTTAGCTTTATTTAAGTTGAAAAAATAACATATCGGAGCAAAACTATATGAAAAAGATTGCATTGATTATAAAAAATGATACAGAAGATGGACTTAACGTTGCGCGGGAGACTGTTGATATATTGTCCGAACATAGATGTATTTTATATCTTCCGGAATCGGACAAGAAATATATAGGCGACAGAGAAAATGTTTTTTACTGTGATGAGGACGTAGTTTGTAACGAAGCGGAATGTGTAATAGTTTTTGGTGGCGATGGTTCTATAATGCGTACCGCCCATAGAACAAAACTTCCCATACTTGGTGTGAATTTAGGAAGAATAGGTTACATTGCAGAACTTGAAACCGATGAACTTCAAATGCTTAAAGAGCTTCTTTGTGATAATTTTTCTATCGAAAACAGAATGATGCTTAATTATACTGTTAAGAAGAACGGAGTGAAAACAGCTGAAGCAAATGTGTTGAATGAAGTTGTACTGTCTAAAGGCGGTTATTCGGTTATGCCTGAGATTGAACTTGTTTGTAACGGAGAAGAGGTTGGTAAGTATTTTGCTGACGGCTTGATATGCGCTACACCGACGGGCTCTACCGCATATTCACTTGCTGCGGGCGGTTCGATAATTGATCCCGGCATGGAGTGTTTCGGAGTGTCTCAAATTTGTCCTCAATCTTTTTACGCAAAGCCGTTGATTTTCGGAGGATCTTCGGTTCTTGAATTCAGAAAGGGCAGCAGAGGACACGGCAAAGTCGTTTTGACGGGCGACGGTGAAGTTGTTTGTGAAATAGAAGAGGGAGACGTTGTTACGGTAAAAAAGAGCGACGTATATACCAAACTTATAAAAATAAAGAAAAATAACTTTTACAGCGTTATGCGCAGTAAGATGACCGAAATATAAAAAAGAGGGTTTGAAATGAAAAAAGAAAGACAGAAGAAAATACTTGAGATAATAGAACGTTACAACGTCGAAACTCAAGAGGAGTTGACTGCCAGATTAGGCAAAGAGGGATATAACGTTACGCAGGCAACGGCTTCGCGTGATATTCGCGAACTTAATCTTATCAAGGTGTCTGTTGACGGTATGTCATATAAATATGCTGTAGCTCCTAAAGATGATATAAAAATATCGGTTAAATATAAAAATATTCTTCGAGAGACACTCATCAGCGCAGATTTTGCTTGTCATACGGTTGTATTAAAGACGTATTCGGGTATGGCTCAAGCGGCTGCAGCGGCTATAGATAATATGGGGTGGAATGAAATGGTAGGCTCTGTAGCCGGAGATGATACTATTTTGATAATTATGCGCAGTGATGAGAGCGCAAAGGAATTTTATTCAAAATTCAACAATCTTATCGCTCAAAAATAAGTTTTAGCAAAAAGGGGTGAATGCAAAAATGCTTTCATCATTACATATAGAAAATATTGCTGTTATAAAGAGCGCAGATATTGATTTATGCAAAGGTTTTACGGTTTTGACAGGTGAGACAGGTGCCGGTAAATCCATTATAATTGATTCTATTAATTTTTTAATGGGTAACCGTACGGGAAAAGAACTCATAAGAAACGGAGAAAACGGTGCGCTTGTTTCTGCAATTTTTACGGATATACCTAAAGATGTTCTTGATAAACTTTTTGAACTTGGCTTTTCAGCTGATGAGAACGGAGAAATGTTTTTGCAGAGAACCCTTAATACAGACGGAAAATCTCAAGTAAAGATAAACGGAAGAGCGTGTACTGCGTCTATTTTGAAAGAGGCAGCAGGTCTTTTGATAAACATTCACGGTCAGCACGACAGTAAATACCTGCTTGAAAGTAAATATCATATAGACATTTTAGATTCTTTTGCAGAAAACGGACAAAGTCTTTCGGAATACAAAGAATACTACGAAAAGCTGAACGATATTGCCGCCAAAATAAAAGAGATACAGATTAGCGAGGGCGAAAAAGAAAGACTTACCGAGATATTGACGTATCAAATCAAAGATATAGATAATGCCAAATTGAAGAGTGGCGAAGAAGAACAACTTTTGTCAAGAGAAAGTGTTTTGCGAAACAGCGAAAACATTTCAAAACAAATTAGATTTTGTTATAAAGCACTTTATTCAAACGACAAAGGGGTTACGGCATCGACTTTAGCGAGAAAGTCAGCAGATGCATTGAATTCGGTATCCGATATGATACCGGACTTCCAAGAAATGGCAGATAAACTTAATAATTTTGCTTATGAAATGGAAGAGATAGCCATTAGCGCAAAAGATGCCGTGGGTGATATCAGTCTCGATCCTTTGCTTGAATTAAACGAAGTGCAGTCAAGGCTTGACGTTATTCATAAGCTAAAGAGAAAATATGGTAACACCGTAGAAGAGATACTTGAATACAGAGACAAGAGAGCCGAAGAGTTAGATAACATAACGCGAAGCGAAGAAAAAACGGAAGAATTACAGAGAGAATATAACGAGATTAAACAAAAAGCTGAAAAGGTTGCAAAGGTCATAACACAAAACAGACTTAAAACGGCAGAAATGCTTGAAAACTCTGTTTGTGATTGTTTATCCTTTCTTGAAATGCCAAAGGTTAAATTTAAAGCACTTGTTGAAGATTGCGGTAAGTTTACGCCTAAAGGTAAAGATGATGTTAGTTTTATGCTTTCTGCAAATCCCGGTGAACCGTTGAAGCCGTTATCAAAAATAGCATCAGGCGGTGAACTATCCAGAATTATGCTTGCTATAAAGAGTGTATTAAGAGAAAAAGAGAGTACGGGAACAGTTGTATTCGATGAGGTAGATGCGGGTGTTTCGGGTAAGACTTCTCAAAAAATCGGCATAAAATTAAAACAAACGTCGGAAAGCTGTCAGGTTATTTGTATAACACATTCGGCGCAAATAGCAGCATTGGCTGACGAGCATTTGTATATTTCAAAAAATGAACGTAATGGAAGAGTAGAGACGGAAGTTACTGTTTTAGATTATTCTGCGAGAATAAGAGAAATCGCAAGAATAATGGGCGGTCAGGATATAACAGAAGTTTTACTTTCGAGTGCGAAAGAATTGCTTGATACTTCTAAAAAATATTAAAATATGTGAAGTTTGTAATTATGATGACATATACTAACGGTATATTGATTTTTTACAAAGACTAAAGGGGAAATATTATGTTTGAGTGTTCTAATTTAGAGCAATTTATGAAGGAATGTGCGTCCCTTGATTTTGAAAAGAATGTTTCACTTGCTGAACATTCGACCATGAAAGTGGGCGGATATGCAGATTACGTTGCATATCCAAAGTCAGAAAGTGCATTATGTGCATTGGTTGATTATCTTAATGACGAGGGAATAAAATACACGGTTGTTGGAAACGGCAGTAATTTAATTTTTGCCGATGAAGGATATAGGGGTGTCGTTGTTATAACCAACCACCTAAAGAAAATACGAAAGACAAGAAATACATTGTACGCAGAGTGCGGGGTGTCTTTGACAGCCCTTGCGGTTTATGCGCAGAAACACGGTTTGTCGGGGCTTGAATTTGCTTACGGTATTCCAGGAACTGTCGGCGGAGCCGTATATATGAATGCGGGCGCATACGGCGGTGAAATAAAAGACGTTTTACAGAAAAGCGCATATTTTGACCTTTCTATATCGAAAAGATGCGAATTGTATAATGCAGGACATAAATTCGGTTATAGGGATAGTATTTATGAAACGAATAATAACGTTATCCTTTCTGCAGTGTTTGAATTAAAGCAGAAAGATCCCGCAGAAATAAAGGCTGAAATGGACGGATATATGGCTGCAAGAAAAGAAAAACAGCCACTTGAGTATCCGAGTGCCGGAAGCACGTTTAAAAGATGCGAGGGACATTATACTGCACAGATGATTGATGAACTTGGATTAAAAGGTTTTTCTGTCGGCGGCGCACAAGTATCTGAAAAACATGCAGGGTTTGTTATAAATAAGGGTAACGCTACATCGAAGGATATCAAAGAGCTTATCAAGATAATAAAGCAGAAAATAAAAGAGAAATACGATTTAGATATCCAAGAGGAAGTCAAGTATATAGACTAAAATCAATTAAAAGAACGCAAAAAAATAGGGTAGAAATTTATGGAATTTGTTATTTTAACAGGAATGTCAGGTTCGGGAAAATCATGCGCGGCAAATACATTGGAAGATATGGGGTATTTGTGTATAGACAATATGCCGGTTGCATTTATTCCAAAGTTTGCAGAAATGTATAATCAGACACCAAATAAAAACTCAAAGGTAGCGTTTGTTATAGACGTTAGAGGAGAAATTGAATTTGAGACTCTTATTTCAGAGCTTGATGCTTTGAAAGACAGAGGATACAGTTGTACTACGGTGTTTATTGATTGCGATGATTCGATTCTTATAAACCGATACAAGGAGAGCAGAAGAATACACCCGCTCGTTCCAATAAAAAACGTAAATACGCGCGGTGCTATTGAACTTGAGAGGAGTATGCTTTCTCCTATCAAAGAATATGCTGACTATATTATTAATACTTCATATCTTTCCGTCAGACAGTTTAGAGAAAAGATGCTTACAATTCACACTAACACTAACAAAAAAGAGCTGGTTGTAACATGTATGTCTTTTGGTTTTAAAAATGGAATTGTGTCTGATGCCGATCTGGTTTTTGATGTTAGATGTTTTCCAAATCCATTTTATTTACCTGAATTAAAAGAAAAGACCGGACTTGAAAGGGACGTAAAAGAATATGTTTTTTCAAGCGGTGAAGCGCAACTTTTTTTACAAAAGCTATATGATATGCTTGATTATATGATTCCTTTATATGAAAAAGAGGGAAAATCACAGCTTACAGTAGCGGTTGGCTGTACCGGCGGAAAACACCGTTCGGTTGCTATAGCTGAAGAACTTAATGCTTATTTGAAGAAAAACTATAAAACAGTTATTGTTCACAGAGATATTGAAAAAATGTACTGATTATTTTGGAGACAGCAATGTCATATTCAAGTTTATTAAAAAAGAATCTTAAAGAAATTAGTATGAAAAAGAAGTGTTGCAGACGAGCTTTCTTTTTCGGTGAAACTTTATTTACCCCTGATAAAAAAAGGGATGAAAATACTGATTTGACGAAATATGGGTACGGGGAGAATGAAAAACCCGAAAGAATAATAGGAGATAATTTTAAATGTTCAACTTGTAAAAGCAGTTTTTTGCGCGGTGTGTTTTACGTAGCAGGTACTGTTTCAGATCCCGAAAAGTCATTTCATTTAGAGATAAAAACAAAGAATAAACTTCTTGCCGATGCGCTTTTTGAATTTATTTCCGACAATTGCATTGAGATGAAAAGGACGACCAGAGGCGATAATTATTGCCTTTATTTAAAAAAAGGTTACGATATCGAAGACTTGATGCATTATATGGGCTCAAGCCGAGAAGCGTTTGAATTTGCAAACGAGAAGATAAAAAGAAATATATCAAACCAAGCAAACAGACGAAGTAATTTTGAAGTTGTAAATATACAAAAGACGGTTGATGCAGCTCAAGAATCGGTTGATGCTATAAATAAACTTATTAAAAGAGGCAAACTTGCCGAACTGCCGCGCGGATTTGCAGAAACTGCTCGTTTGAGGGTGGATAACCCCTTTGCAAGTCTTGAAGAACTTGCAGAAATGCATTCTGACAGAATTTCAAAATCGGGAGTTAATCACAGACTTAAAAAAATGACTATGATGGCTGATGAAATTTAAAAAGTAGAAGGGTGGGTAAAGTATGAGCGGATTTGTTCATTTACATTTGCATACGGAATACAGTCTGCTCGACGGCGCTTGCAGGATTTCCGACATTCCGAAAATAGCGAAAGAGATGGGACATAATGCCGTAGCTATTACCGACCACGGCGCTATGTACGGTGTTGTTGAATTTTATAAGGCTTGCAAAGCTAACGATATAAAGCCTATTATTGGCTGTGAAGTCTACGTCGCTTCAAGAACCCGATTTGATAAGGAATATGGGACCGATAGCGGTTACAATCACTTGATTCTTCTTGTAAAAAATGAAGTTGGTTATAAGAATCTTATATATATGGTTTCAAAGGCTTTTGAAGAAGGGTTTTACTCAAAGCCTAGAATTGATAATGATTTACTTGAAGCGCATTCAGAGGGGCTTATTTGTCTTTCGGCTTGTTTGGCGGGGACCATCCCGAAATTGATAATGAAAAATGATTATCAGGGCGCTTTGGATTATGCTGTTAAACTTGATAAAATTTTTGGCAGAGGTAATTTTTACCTTGAACTGCAGGATCACGGTATTGATGCTGAAGCTGAAGTGAGTGAAGGGTTATTAAGAATACACGAAGAGACAGGTATTCCCCTTGTTGCTACAAATGATGTTCACTATTTGAGAAGGCAAGATGCAGAAACACAAGCAGTACTTATGTGTCTGCAAATGAATACAACTATATCCGAGGGCAGACCTCTCGGATTTGAGACTGATGAGTTTTACTATAAATCAACAGAAGAAATGAACGCGCTTTTTTCAAAATACGAAGACGCGGTAAGCAATACGCAGAAAATTGCCGATATGTGTGAATATGATTTTACATTCGGTAATACGTTGTTGCCTAGATATACTCCCGAAAATGGAATGAGTCCACAAGAATACTTGCGTTTTCTGGCTGTGGAAGGATTTGAGAAGAAGTTAAATAACGGACAGATTGTTTTCAACGACGAGCATACGAAAGATGAATATATGTCGAGAATGGAATACGAGTTGTCGGTTATTACAAAGATGGGGTATGCCGAATATTACCTTATAGTTTGGGATTTTGTTAATTACGCTAAAGGGCACGAAATTCCTACAGGGCCCGGAAGAGGTTCGGGGGCAGGCAGTCTTATTGCTTATCTTATAGGAATAACAGAAGTTGATTCGATTAAGCACAGTCTTTTGTTTGAACGATTCCTTAACCCTGAAAGAGTGAGTATGCCCGACTTTGATATTGACTTTAGCGACGAAAAACGCGACCTTGTGTTTGATTACGTGTCACGTAAGTACGGCAAAGAGCGAGTATCTCATATTATCACTTTCGGTACACTTGCGGCACGCGCTTGCGTCAGAGACGTAGGACGTGCTATGGGGCTTTCTTATAATAACGTTGCTCGGGTTGCCGAAGCTGTACCACAACGAATAGCCGTAAAAAATGAAGATGGTACTACTGAAAATATTAATAAAGTTACGCTTGATATGGCTCTCAAAACAGAAAAACTAAAAGAAATGTATGAAAATGAGCCTGAAACAAGAAGACTTATAGATACCGCCAAAGCGCTTGAAGGTATGCCCAGACATGCTTCAACGCACGCAGCAGGTGTTGTTATTACAGAAAAAGCGGTGTGTGATTATGTTCCGATGGCTGTTACCAAGGGTTCGCTCGTTACACAGTTTGATATGAATACGGTCGCTGATCTGGGGCTGTTGAAATTTGACTTTTTGGGATTACGCTTTTTAACCGTTATTGAAAATACTGTTAAGGCGATAAAGAAACAAGATCCCGACTTTGATATTGAGAAAATTTCTTTTGAAGACAGGGAAACATTTAAGAATATTTCAGACGGAGAAACCATAGGGCTGTTCCAGCTTGAAAGCGCAGGTATGAGAAGTAAGCTTGTTCAGCTGAAACCCGAAAGTTTGGCTGACATTATGGCGGCAATAGCGCTTTACAGACCGGGACCTATGAATTCTATAGGTAAATATATAGAGAACAAAAAGAACCGTCAAGAAATAGATTACAAAATAAAGCTTATTGAACCCATTTTAAGAGAGACGTTTGGTTGTGTTGTTTATCAGGAGCAGGTTATGCAGATATTCAGAACCGTTGCTGATTACTCATTTGGACAGGCTGATATTATAAGAAAAGCAATGTCTAAAAAGAAAGCGGGCGTAATTGAAAAAGAAAAGAATACTTTTCTTTCAAAGGCGGTCGAAAAGGGAATTGATGAATCTGCTGCTGCCGAGCTTTTTGAAGAATTGGTAGGGTTCTGTAAATATGCATTTAACAAGAGCCACGCGGCGTCTTACGCAGTTGTAACGTACAGAACAGCATACCTTAAAACTCATTATCCAAAAGAATATATGGCGTCGCTGTTAACTTCGGTTATAGGCGACGAGGATAAAGTTGTTGTTTATTCAGAGGAATGCAAAAGACTTGGTATAAAACTTTTGCCTCCCCATATTAATGAAAGCTACGGATACTTCAGCGTTGTGGGCGACAACATAAGGTTTGCTCTACTTGCATTAAAAAACGTGGGCAGAACTTTTGTAGATGACGTTGTTTCAGAGAGGAGAAATGGTGATTTTACCTCTTTTGAAAACTTTGTTAACCGAATGAGAGAATCAGATCTGAACAAGAGGCAGATTGAAGCTCTTATCAAAGTTGGTTGTTTTGATTATACGGGTGTATTTAGGTCTCAACTTTTGGCAGTTTTTGAGAGTATGATAGATAGCGTATCTGAAACAAATAGAAGAAACGCTGCAGGTCAGCTTGATTTCTTTTCGGTTGACAACGTTGGAGACGCTAAATCAGAGGATTCTTACGAATACCCAAAGATAAATGACTTCGATTCAAAGGAAAAGCTTTTATACGAAAAAGAGTGCGCGGGATTTTATTTTTCGGGAAATTTGCTTGATGACTACACCAATCACGAAAAAGTGTTAAAATGCGTACCGATAAAAACTATAATTAATTCTTTTGATATTTCCGACGGAGAAGATATAATCGAGGGTACGGGAGAATTTAAAGACAGACAAAGGGTTTCCGTGTGTGGAATAATTACCAAGATAGTTGAAAAGACAACAAGGCGCGGTGATAAGATGTGTTTTGTGACTATTGAAGACAGAACAAAACAAATAGAGGTTATAGTCTTTTCTTCTGCATTGGAAGAATACGGATATATGCTTACTCTTGACAATATTATTGCATTTTACTGTGAGATATCGGCAAGGGGGGAGAATGAGGTTAAGCTTATTATGCAAAAGGCAGAGGTGTTGAAGCCAAATTCTCAATATAAGTATATACAACCGGATTTACCCAAAAAAGAAAATGATATTAAAAATGCCAACAAAGAAAAAACACTTTTTTTAAGAGTTAGCAGTATGGATAGCGAGCAGTTTAAGAAGGCACTTAACCTTATTGAGATATTTGAAGGAAGGACGAAAGTTGTTTTTTACGATGCATCTCAAAAGAGCTATGTTAGCGCGAAAGGACGTTCAGTAGACCTTTCCGGAAATATTTTAAGGTTCTTTTTTGAACTGCTGGGCGAAGAGAATGTCATTTTCAAATAAAAATTAATAAAATTATTTTAGAAATTAACAACAAATTTAAAATTATGTGTTATAATATGCCATATATGGTTAATTGTAATAAACTTACCGTATGTTAACGGAGGATAGATATGAATCAAAATAAGGATCCAAGGATAAAAGCAAAAACTCCGGTCGATAAAACTGATGCTTTAATTCGAAAGAAACGAACAAAAGAAAATAAAAAGAAGAATAAGGCGCCGAAAGAGAGAAGTATATTCAGCAAGATTCTTTCAGGTTTTGCAATATTTCTTCTTACTGTTTTGCTTATTGGTTTTATAACCGGGTTGATAGTTGTCGGCGCATTTGCAATGTATATAAAGAATTACATTGACCCTGTAATCGATGACTTTGATACTATATCTACTGAACAGAAACTGTCGTCGAAGATTTACTATATGGATTATACCGACAGAGAAAACAGAGTTGGTACGCCGGTTGAGCTTGAAAGTGAAACGTTGTATGGTTCTGAAAACAGAATTTGGGTTAGTTTTACCGAAATGCCCACGTATCTGTATGAAGCATTTGTTTCGATTGAGGATGAACGTTATTGGACTCATAGCGGTGTTGACTGGAAGAGAACTGTCGGCGCTACGTATTATTTCTTTACGGGCGGCGACCATTTCGGTGGTTCTACCATTACACAGCAGCTTATAAAAAATATAACCAACGAAAAAGATGTTACTATTCAGCGAAAACTTCAGGAAATAATGAGAGCGCTTTATCTCAATAAGACCAAAGACAAGACCGAAGTGCTTGAGTTGTATTTGAATACGATATATTTGTCTCAAGGTTGTTATGGTGTTCAGGCGGCGGCTAACGTTTATTTTGGAAAAGACGTAAGCGAACTTTCTCTTGTTGAGTGTGCTGCTCTTGCTTCAATTACGCAGGCGCCTACTAAGTGGGACCCTATACAGAATCCTGAAAACAACAAAGAGAGAAGAAGTACGGTTCTTTACAAGATGTATGAGCTTGGCAAGATAACTTACAGCGAATATCAAGACGCATTAAATGAAGAACTGGTTTTGGCAAAGAATATTGCTAATGTAGAGGGTGAACCGTCAACAAATGAAGAAGATTACAATACTTGGTACACGGATGCTGTAATCAGATCTATTGTTGAGAGACTTCAAGAAGAGAAGGGGTATCCCGAAAACCTTGCTTACAATATGCTTTATTCGGGCGGTTTGAAAATTTATACAGTTCTTGATCCCGATATTCAAGCAGCGCTTGATTCTGTATATGTAAGTGATACCGAAGTGTTCCAGGATAGCCGTCTCCCCGGTGTATTTAAACCCGAATCTTCAATGGTTATAATTCATCCGACGACCGGTGACGTTCTTGGTATAGCGGGAGGCCGTGGTAAGAAGCAGGGCAACTTGATACTTAACTATGCAACGCAAACCACAAGATCACCGGGTTCATCTATAAAACCTGTTACGGTATACGCACCCGCACTTGAGGCAGGTGTAATTACAATGGGCGCTGTATATGATGATGTTCCCGTTAACTTTGATACGGGTAAATATACAGTGAACGGCGGAAACGTTACGTATTATTATGACGAAACCGGTCAAACGATTACGAGAAATAGCGGGTGGCCAAATAACTCTCCGAAGAGATACGACGGCAGAACGACGGTTGATTATGCTGTTTGTGTTTCAAAAAACACCGTCGCTGTGAGAGTACTTCAAGATTTGACGTGTGAAGCATCATTCGATTTTGCGAAGAATAAGCTTCATATGGACAGTATGATTGAAAAGCTTCAACTTTCAAACGGCGAATGGATATCCGATAAAGGCTTGGTTGCACTTGCGATGGGTGAAATGAACTATGGTGTTACCAACCTTGAAATAACTGCCGCATACAGTATTTTTACAAACAAGGGTACGTATAACAATCCAAGACTTTATACCGAAGTTCTTGATAATGATGATAACCTTATACTTGATGACGGTTGTGAAAGTTCGGTAGTAATCAGTGAAACAAATGCGTCGATTATGACGAGAATGTTGAAAGGCGTTGTTGACAGCGGTACTGCAAGACACGCTGTGAATTTGAGAAACCGTGTTAACGTTGCAGGTAAAACAGGTACTACAAATGCCGACCACGACAGATGGTTTATTGGTTACACACCTTACCTTTTAGGCGGTGTTTGGTATGGTTACGCTGAACCGGACAGTCTTTCTAAAGTTAGCGGAAACCCTGCAGCATATATTTGGGATAAGGTTATGACTATTGCTCATCAGAAGTATTTTGATGAGGCTGCAGAATCCGGAGAGGGTGTAAAGAAATTCACTTATTCAAACGAAGTAGCCAGAACTGTATGCAGAGATTCGGGATTGATTTGTACCTCTACGTGTAGCAAAGATCCCAGAGGCGGCAGAGGCTTTACTGCATACTTTGCTCCGGGAACAGAACCTAAAACATACTGCAATAAGCACGTTTTGGTTAAATATGATGAAAAAACAAAATCTATTGCTTGTCCCGGATGTCCTCCCAAAGATGTAATTGAGATTGCTCTTGTTGATGCAAGTGACAGAAACTTCCCGATACAAGTTACGGTTACTGATGCTGAATATACTTGCAGAAATTTGAAGGAAGATTTGTCTATGTCCACAAATCTTAACGAGCCATACTTTATGACAGCTACAGATGGAAGATATGTTGGTACTGTAGGTAGTAAAACGCATTTTAACCATTCATGTGTTGAGCATATAAAGACTCCTTATGTCGAAGAAACGACCGCACCGCCGGAAGTTGTAACTACTGTACCTCCGGACGGACAGAAGGAGACGACTCCCGGAAGTGAATCAAGCGGAACTAATCCAGTTGCGACGACAGCGCCGGGCGGACCGCCTGATACCCCTACGCAAACCACAGGATAAGACAAATCGGCAGCTTTGCCCGATTGGTTTACTCATAAAATCCAAAATCACCTCATACATTTCTATGAGGTGATTTTTTTGAATAATTCTATAAAAAAAGATAACGGAGAAAAAGGAAGTTTAATATATACGACTGTTTTTGCGCTGTGTTTTTTGATTTTAGGTTTCTTTTCTGCGATTCTCACAGGCGATTCAAATGCATATGCGGGACTGAATAAACCGCCGTTGTCTCCCCCTCCCGAACTGTTTGCAGTAGTGTGGTCGATACTTTATATTATAATCGGCGGGGTAAACGGAAGTGTATATTTTTTGAATGACCCACTCAAAGAAGAGAATAGAAAAAACGGTCTTGTTTTTGCTTTTATAGGTTTTCTTATAAATCTTTTGTGGTATCCGATTTTTTTCGGACGTGGAGAGTTTGTAGCTGCTTTGGTTGACATCATTGTAATTTTTATACTAAATCTGATTTGTATTATAGAGTATAGAAAAATAAAACCGTTATACGCGTATTTGCTTATACCTTATGCGGTCTGGCTTGCGTTTGCTACATATTTAAACCTTGGTGTTATAATTCTGAATTAATAAAAAAACAGTGCGTATTCACGCACTGTTTTTTATGTATTATTGGTTTCCGTTTTTTCAACATCAAGAACGGGGAGAACAGAGTCGCTTCCAACAATTTGAGGAAGTTCACCGTTCCATTGCATTGTTTCATTATATTTTACAAGAAGCTCTGTAAGTGACGCAGCAAGTTTTTCGTTTGCTTCTGCTTCTGCTTTTGCTTGAACTGCAACTGCATACGCATCAGCATCAGCCTGAATTTTTGCAACGGAGGCTTCTGCTTCTGCAGCAATAACTTTACGTTTTGCCTCGGCTTCCTGTTCCATATTCTTTTGTTCCTGCTCGATGGTAGCCTGGAGTTTTGATTGTTCAGCAACCTGTTTTGCTTCAACAGCGTTTGTGAATACATCTGTAAAGTCAATATCTTCAATTGCTACACTTAAAATGTTAATTCCGTATGCATCCATTTCGGGAGAGAGCATTTCTTTGGTTTGACCTGAAAGGGAATCACGTGATTTAATAAGGTTTTCTGCAGTATATTTTGCGATAATAGATTTTACGTTTTCAATAATTCTTGGTTCAACTACGGTGTTATAATATGCAACACCGATGTTTTTGTAAAGGTTTTGCGATGTTTCTTTATTTATGCTGTAGTTTACAGAGCATTTAACGTTAACTTGCTGAATATCGCTTGAGAAAGCTTGGAAGTCAAGTTGAGCTTTCTGGTTTCTGTTATCCATTATAATAATCTGCTGCCAGGGCAACTTAAAGTGTAAACCTTCATTGAGAACGTAGTTTTCTACACGACCGAAAGTAACGACTATACCTGTATGACCTGCAGGAACGGTGCTCGTTGCGGTAATGCCCAAAATTAAAATTGCAATTACTATTACAGCGGTTAAAACTAATGCTGTTATTTTTGTCTTTTTCATAATAGATTCCTCCTAAAAATCGGTTGACATATACCGATAAAATTGTTAAAATATAAGAAAGTTTATTTTTTTAGCATATTTTCAAATTCAGTTTCTGCACTTGTTCTTACGTTGTCATCAAATATAAGAAATGTTACGTACAGACCACATCTTTTAGCGATGGCATTTTCGATTTTTGGGAATTCTTCTGCAAGATATTCGCTCATCCAGTTTTCTTCGAGGGTTTCCAAAAACACTTCGGTATCTGCCAAAAATTTTTCAGCATTTTCAATTGACGATGCTTTGAACACGCCAAACATATCTGACGAGCCTTCAGTATGAATATAAACAGAACTTTCGTCGCACAAAGAGGTGTCAAGCGGAATATTTAACGCTACCCAGCCTTCATCAGCCTGTGTAAGAGCCGAAATGTTTGCGATTTCTGAAATTTTAGCAGATATTGCAGAAACTTCAACGTCATCTCTGTAGTTATTGTCGTCTGATTTGTTTTTTGCTGTTGAACAGGAAACCAAACAGATAACACATATAAGAAGAATACTGATTATTTTTTTCATGTACTTTACCTCACTTTTTCTTATATAGTCAGTATATCATACATTTTTGAATAATTCAATAAAATTTATTGTAAAAATAAAAAAAGGAGAGAAGTAAAATTGAAAGACTTAAAAGGAAAAAACAAGGATATTAAATTTTATAACGTAATGTTTCCCGTGTGGCTGTTATTCATATTTCCGATGACGTGGTTGCTCGTAATACCGGCTAATTTTATTATTGATAGTTTGGTTTTGCTTTTTGGAATGTATTTGTTGCGTACCGAAGAAAAACTTTCTCTGTATAAGAAGACAATATTCTGGGTGTTTTTGTTTGGATTTGCGGCGGATATTTTAGGCGGAATAGTACTCCTTGCTACTCAATTTGTTGAGTCTGACGGTTTCTTCTATGAATATTTAACAGGCCCCGTAGCGATGAATCCTTTTGACAACGTTTACGCATTGTTATATACTTGTTTGGCGGTTGTTGTATCTGCTGTTCTCATATATATTTTTAATAGATTTATTTCTTTCAGAAAGATTACCGACCAAAAAACTAAAAGGGTATTGTCTCTTATACTTGCAGTTATTACGGCTCCGTATTTGTTTTTAGTGCCGACATCAAGTCTTTACGGAGGACAGACGGAAAACTTTACCAATCATATTGTATGGGATGATTATGTAAAAGCTGAAATATATATTGCCGATGAACCTGAAGAGAATATTGCAGGAGTCGAAAAGAATGAACATTTTAATTATGGGCTTGTTTCTGTATTACGCTATAGCGTGAATACAGCCAAGAAAGAAAAAATTGAACTACCTGAAGAATGGAAATATAAGATAATATTTCAAATGCAGGATGCTGAAGGAAAAAAACTTGAGCCAATATACATATATGAAGTTGAAGACGATTATTATTTCGAGTGGAAGAACAAGAGTTATCGCATAGATGAAGAGAACAGGGAAAAGATAATAACCGAATTTGATGAGCATTTGAATCCCAAGCCAACGGAAGAAATTGAGGTATAAAAAAGAATTGCACACAAGCTTGTGTGCAATTCTTTTTATCTTGCATAGATTTGATTCAAACGTTTGAATTTATTTTTGTCAATAGACTCAAGTTGGTCTTTGGTTATTCTGTAACACCAGTTTCCGTCCGCTTTTCCGGGGGTATTAAGTCTTGTATCTGCCCCATAACCTAAAATATCCTGAATTGGCATTATTAAGGTGTCAGCAGTACTCATATACATAGCTCTTATTATGGTGTCGTAACATTTATTCCAATCTGCATCTGTAAATCCGACATATTCCAACACTGTGTTTCGTGTATAATTATCTAACTCCCATATAAAACCGAGAAGCGTGTTGTTGTCGTGAGTGCCTGTGTATGCAACGATGTTGCTTGGATAGTTATGCGGTAGATGCGGATTTTTTGTGTTTCCGTCAAATCCAAACTGAAAAACTGCCATTCCGGGAAAGTCGCTGTAGGATAAAAGATCATTAACTTTTTGGTCAATTAAACCGAGATTTTCCGCTATAACAAGCCTGTTATTTGCAATGTTTTTTATAACGTCAATCATTTCTTCGGCAGGACCTTTATACCAATTTCCTTGCTTTGCGGTTTTGGCGTCTGCGGGGACTGCCCAGTATTCAGATAAGGCTCTGAAATGGTCGATTCTTACACCGTCAAAGAGATCAAAGGTGTATGATAGGCGTTTCTTCCACCATTGATAATCATCTTTTTTCATTTGTGTCCAATTGTAGATAGGATTTCCCCAAAGTTGTCCCTCTTCTGAAAAATAATCTGGAGGGACACCTGCAACTAATTCGGGTTTGTTAATATCGTCGAGCATAAATTGGTTAATGTTATTTCTTACGTCACAACTGTCATAGGCTACGTAAAAGGGGAGATCGCCTATAATCTTTATGCCTTTATTTGTTGCATACTCGTGTACTTTATTCCATTGTATATGAAATTCATACTGTATAAATTGCCAAACAAAAAGATATTCGTCTGTCGGAGTTAATATAGTCCATTCATTCCAGGGTTTATTATCATTTGCATCTTTCAGCGCCATAAATTCACAGCATAATTTTATGTCTTGATTTGTAGTAATAAAGTCGGTTATTTCTTTTTTGTTTTTTACCCTTGAAGCCGCTTTTTTCAGTAATTTAAAACGTTCTTTTTTCAGCCTGTCAAATTCACATAAGTATGGTGTTTGCTGTTTGCTTTCCTTGAGTTCTTCTGGGGTAATAAGACCTTTTTGGTAGAGAACATCAAGGTCGATAAAATTCATATTTCCGCCTACAGATGAATAAGACATATAGGGGGAATTATGTTCATCTGTAATGCAGAAAGGAAGCACCTGCCAATAAGTAAATCCGCATTCCGCTAAAAAATCTATAAATTCAAAAGCGCTTTTTCCAAAGCTGCCGCAAGAATAATCACCGTAAAGTGACGAAATATGCATCAATATTCCGCTTTTTCTGCTCATTTTTTATCACCTCTGTTTCTATATTAATATAAAATAACACTTATTTCAATACATAATCAACAAAAAAACAAAAAAATATGAATAAAAATTGGTGAAATAGTTGAAAAGTAACACTAAATGTTATATAATATACATGTCAGAATTGACATTTGGAGGCATTATGGCTAATAATCGAAAGTACAATATGGATAGTTTTTATTCAGGCGAATGTGATAATGCATATTTATTTATGGGCTGCCACCCTGCAACCAAGGGGAATATTAAGGGCTTTTGTTTCAGAGTATGGGCTCCTTGCGCTATTAGTGTAAGCGTTGTCGGAGATTTCAACTTTTGGAACACAGAAGACTTAAAAATGACAAAGAATCCCCACGGTGTATGGGAGGCTTTTTCTGAATATGCTAAAATTGGGGACAAGTATAAATATTATGTAGGTCAATGTAACGGTGCTTTTGAATATAAAATAGATCCTTATGCTTTTAGATTTGCCGAACTGCCCGACACGTCAAGTGTAATATACGATTATACGGGATTTGCGTGGAAAGACTCTGCGTACAGAACAAGAAAGAAAAGACAAAATGTTCTTGAAAGACCTGTAAATATTTACGAGGTGCATTTAGGTTCGTGGAGGTTAAAAGAGGACGGTTCGTTATATAACTATTCGGAATTAGCAGATATTCTAATTTCATACGTTAAAGATATGGGATATACACATATTGAGCTTATGCCGGTAACGGAACACCCATTCCCGCCGTCTTGGGGATATCAGGTAACTGGATATTATGCACCGACATTCAGATACGGCGAACCAAAACTTTTTATGGAGTTTGTAAATAAATGCCATATAAACGGGATAGGTGTTATTCTCGACTGGGTTCCGGCTCATTTTCCAAAAGACAGTTATGGATTATATGAATATGATGGTACCAGCTGTTATGAAGTAAGAGATCCAAAAATGAATGAGCATCCGGAGTGGAATACCAGAATTTTTGATTATTCCAGAAATGAAGTAAGGTCATTTTTGATTTCAAGTGCGTTATTTTGGATTAGAGAATATCATATTGACGGAATAAGAGTAGATGCTGTAGCTTCTATGCTATATCTCGATTACGGCAGAGATGATTATGTTCCAAACAAGTTTGGCGGTAACTATAATCTTGATGCAATAGACTTTTTGAAAAAGTTAAATGAATGTGCATTCAGGGAGAATGGTTCGGTTTTGATGATTGCTGAAGAATCAACCGCTTTCCCGATGGTTACAAAGCCGACGTATCTCGGTGGACTTGGGTTTAATTACAAATGGAATATGGGCTGGATGAACGATATGCTTTCTTATATGTCAAACGATCCACTGTTCAGAAAAGGTGATCACAACCGATTGACGTTTTCTCTTACTTATGCTTTTTCCGAAAACTTTATTTTACCGTTTTCTCATGATGAGGTAGTTCATGGGAAAAAATCTATGATAGAAAAAATGCCCGGTGATTATGCTTTGAAGTTTGAAAATTTAAAGGTTTTATACGCTTATATGATTGCGCATCCGGGGAAAAAACTTAATTTTATGGGAAATGAGTTCGGTCACTTTATCGAATGGAATTACGAGCAACAGCTTGACTGGTTCTTGCTTGAGTATGAGAAACATAAAATGCTTCATACTACAGTTAGGGATTTAAACAGCTTTTATCTTAATAATTCTCAATTTTGGGAAAATGATTCCGATTGGAATGGGTTTGAGTGGATATCGGCTGACGATTCGGCGCAAAGCATTATTGCTTTTCGGCGTATAAACAGACGAAACGAGGAAATTATCTGCATATTCAATTTTTGTCCGGTTACAAGATTTAATTACAGATTGGGATTATCTAAAAAAGGAACATATTGTCCCGTCTTTTCGACTGACAGAAAAAAATACGGCGGTTCATCGGTTAAATTAAAAAAAGCATTGGCAGAGCGAATATCTTTTCACGGATATGATTATTCTGCTGAATTTACAATACCTGCTATGTCAGCAGTTTTCTATAAAAAACAAAAAAACAGTTTGGAGGGAATCTAATAATGTTCAGAAAAAAAGATTGTGTTGCCATGATATTGGCGGGAGGTCAGGGAAGCAGACTTGTGGTTCTGACCGAAAATACAGCAAAACCGGCTGTTCCTTTCGGGGGGAAATATAGGCTTATTGACTTTCCGTTGTCTAACTGTGTTAATTCGGGAATAGATACGGTAGGAATTCTTACGCAGTATCAACCTCTCCAGCTGAACGAATATATAGGTAACGGTATGCCATGGGGATTAAACAGTACTAACGGAGGTATTCACGTTCTTTCGCCTTATTCAAAGAGTGAAAGTTCCGAGTGGTACAAGGGAACGGCTAACGCTATTTTCCAAAATATATCTTTTCTTGAAAGATACGATCCGGATAACGTGCTTATCCTTTCGGGCGACCATATTTATAAGATGGATTATTCAAAGATGCTTCAGCTTCATAAGAGCAAGAAAGCAGACTGCACGATAGGAGTTTTTGACGTGCCGCTTGAAGAAGCAAGCCGTTTTGGAATAATGAATACCAAGCCTGACGGCAGAATTTTTGAATTTGAAGAAAAACCGAAGGAGCCGAAGAGTACGAAGGCTTCTATGGGTATTTACATTTTTAAGTGGAAGATTTTGAAGAAGTATCTTATTGCGGACAATGAAGATCCCGAGTCGAATAACGATTTTGGTAAAAATATTATTCCAAAACTTCTTGAGGACAAGTACAAACTTTTCGCATATTCTTTTGATGGATATTGGAAAGATGTTGGAACAATCGACAGTTTGTGGCAATCTAATATGGATATTCTCGGAGATGATCCGAAATTTGACCTTTTTGACGGCGAAAATAAGATTTATTCCAGAAACTATGCACACCCCTCAACTTTTATAGCCAAAGGAGCTAAAGTTGTAAATTCCTATATTGCAGAGGGAAGTACCATTTACGGTAACGTGTATAATTCTATTATTTCTACAGGTTGTACTGTAGGAAAAAATGCGGAAATATCTAACAGTTTTGTTATGCCAAATGCGCAGATAGGACGTAATTCGGTTATAAAATATGCAATAATCGGCGAAGATTCCGTCGTAAACGCAAATGCAAGAATAGGCGATCTCCCCGAATTCTACGATAAGAATAAGTGGGGAATTGCCGTAGTGGGCAAAGATAAGGTTATTCCTCAAAATAAGATTCTTTCTCCAAAAGAAATATTCTGACTTTTTTTACAATTAATAGAATTGAGAGGTGTATTTTGCCATGAAAGCAATGGGTATTATTTTTTCAAATATATATGACAGCACTTTAGGAGAGCTTACGAATCACAGAACCGTAGCTTCGTTGCCCTTTGGCGGAAGATACAGGCAAATTGACTTTGTTCTTTCTAATATGTCTAATTCAAGAATTTACAACGTAGGACTTATTACAAAATATAATTATAGATCGCTTATGGACCATCTCGGTTCTGCTGCTGACTGGGATTTGAGAAGAAAAAATGAGGGATTATTTATTCTTCCTCCTTTTGCAAGCGGTCATACGGGGGTTTATAAGGGAAAACTTGAAGCCTTGTATTCGGCAGTTTCCTTTATTGATAACCCGACTTACGATTACGTTGTAGTTTGTGATTCGACGGTGCTTTGTAATATGGATTTCAGACCTGCGATAGACAGTCATATTAAATCGGGAGCCGACATTACCGTAATTTCAAATAAAGAAGTCGAAACCAAAAAGAAACATCCTTTGATAGTTTATGCCGACAAGAGAAATAAGGCTCAATCTATCTTGCTTGACTCTGTTTCTGATGAAAATGCATTTGTTGGTATGGGTATGTTTATTATCAAACGTCAGCTTCTCGTTGATGCATTAAACGAATCCCATTCAAAAGGTTATGTTCATTTTGAAAAGGATTATTTGCAGAGATATTTTAACGACGGTAAGTTGAAAGTATCTGTATATGAATTTAAAGGAATAGTTTTAAGGAATGAAAATATAAAGAGTTATTATGCGAATAATATGGCTCTTTTACAAGAAAAAACGAGAAACGGACTCTTTGGTAAGAACCCCATTTATACAAAGGTAAGAGATGAAATGCCTTCGTATTACTGTGAGGGTTCAGAGGTGGAAAACAGCCTTTTGGCAGACGGTTGTAAACTTTACGGAAAAGTAAGGGACAGTATTCTTTTCAGAGACGTTACTATAAATACGGGCGCTGAAGTAAAAGGTTGTATTGTTATGCAGGGAGCTCGTATAGGTAAAGATGCAAAACTCGAATGTGTTATCTTGGATAAAAATGTTAAAGTATCCGACGGTGCCGAATTAAAAGGAACACCCGAACACCCCGTTATAATCAAAAAAGGAGAGACAGTATGAGAATAGTCTTCGCTGCGAGTGAAGCTGCGCCATTTATAAAAACAGGAGGTCTCGGCGATGTCGCCGAGGCGCTTCCCGCCGCTTTGTCAAGAATAAAGGGTATTGAGGTTATATTGTTTTTGCCATATTACAGCAAAGTGAAAAATAATCCTGCAATTGAAGCGGAGTTCGTAACAAGCTTTGCTGTGGATATTGCTTGGCGCAGACAGCACGTTGGTGTTTTTAAATATAAAAGCCGTAAAAAAAAGCTGCAAGTTTATTTTTTAGATAATGAATACTATTTTAACAGAGGAAGCGAATACGGACAAACCGACGACGGCGAGAGATTTACTTATTTCTCTAAAGCATTGCTTGAATCGTTGGTGAAGCTTAATATTATTCCTGATATTATTCACTGCAATGATTGGCAGACGGCTTTAATTCCTGTGTTCCTTCACGCATTTTACCATGAAACATTAGGTAAAGCGAAGACGGTCTTTACAATTCATAATATTGAATATCAAGGCTGGTGCGATCCTTACTTCCTTAGTGATACTCTGGGCCTTGGAGAAAATTATAGAAATATACTTACTTACAACAACTCTATAAACTTTATGAAAGGTGCAATTTTGTGTACCGATGCTCTGACAACGGTATCAAAAACTTATGCGCAGGAAATAAAATATCCTTATTTTGCGCACGGACTTGCGTCCATTATTGAAGAACATAGCTTTAAAATTGACGGTGTTGTAAATGGAATTAATCTTGAAATCAATAACCCCGCCACTGATAAATCATTGGTTGCAAACTATGGAATAAATGATTTTGAAAATGGAAAGGCTCAAAACAAGGCAGCGTTACAAGAAAGGCTTGGACTTGAAGTTCGAGCAGACGTTCCGCTTATTGGTATGGTTTCGAGAATTGCTTCTCATAAAGGATTTGAACTTATCTGTGATATTGCAAGAGAATTTTTGAAACAAGACGTTCAACTTGTAATACTTGGGACGGGGGACGCATCTTACGAAAACTTCTTGCAAAATATTGCTAATTCAAATAGAAAAAAGTTTTCGCTTAACCTTTGTTTTGATTCATCGCTTGCGTCGCAGATTTACGCTTCATCTGATATTTATCTTATGCCATCGAAGAGTGAGCCTTGCGGACTTTCACAGCTAATAGCGATGAGATACGGAACTATTCCCGTTGTAAATGCAACGGGTGGTTTAAAGGATACTGTAATAGCTTTTGACGGCAAAGAAAATGGCACAGGCTTTAATTTTCAGACGTTCAGCAGAGAAGATTTGCTTGATGCATTGAACAGATGTCTCAATGTTTATAGAAATGATAAAACTGCTTGGAATAAAATTATATCAAATGCTATGTCGTATGATTCGTCGTGGGACAAGCCCGCAAAAGAATATATGGATATTTATAAAAAATGCCTTACTTGACATAATATAATAAATATATTACAATTCATAGGTTATTTTTATTCAGCAAAAACCAAAGGAGAATTGATTATAAATGCAAAAAGAAAAAATGGACTTACTTAATATTTTAAATGACACATCAACAAGACTTTTTAGTTGTAATATTAATGAGTCAACAGAAAAACAGTTGTATAAAACTGTTTGTACAGTTTTGCGTGAGATGCTCGCAAAAAAGAGAAAAGATTTTAATAAAGATGTTTCAGGAAATGAAAAGAAACAGGTTTACTATATGTCTATGGAGTTTCTTGTTGGGACATCTTTAAGAAACAACTTATATAACATTGGACTTGAAGATGAATTCAGAACAGTTTTAAAAGAACAGGGCTTTGAGCTTGATTCTTTGTATGAGCTTGATCCCGATGCAGGACTCGGTAACGGCGGACTTGGAAGACTTGCTTCGTGTTATATGGATTCTGCGACGGGACTTGAGATGCCGGTTACAGGTTTTTCAATCAGATATGAATTTGGTATTTTTAAACAAAAGATAATTGATGGTTGGCAGATGGAATTTCCGGATAACTGGTTAGAGAGAGGCGACGTTTGGCTTCAGCCAAGACCTGACGAGAGTTATGAAGTGAAGTTCGGCGGAACTGTAAATGAATGGTTTGATAACGGTCAGTTTAAAGCTGTTCAAACCGGTTATCAAAGCGTCATAGCAGTACCTTACGATATGTATATTTCAGGATATAATTCAGGCGCCGTAAATAAACTTACGCTTTGGAGTGCAAATATCCCAAGTTTTGATATGCATGCTTTTTCAAGAGGCGAATATATGCGTTCTCTTGAGCAGAACACGATGGCTGAAGTTATTTCAAAGGTTCTTTATCCTGCAGATAATCATATAGAGGGCAAACGACTCCGTTTGAAGCAACAATATTTGCTTGTGTCCGCATCTTTGCAGAGTATAATTGCAAAGCATTTGAAAAAGTACGCTACTTTGGATAATCTTGCAGATAAAGTATCTATCCACATTAACGATACACACCCTGCGCTTTGTGTTCCCGAGCTTATGAGACTGCTTATGGACGAACATGGGTATGGTTGGGATAACGCTTGGGGTATTACTTGTAAGACCTTGTCTTATACAAACCATACCGTAATGAGCGAGGCTCTTGAAAAGTGGAGTGAATGGTTGTTTAATGAACAGCTTCCGAGAGTATATTCTATTGTTTGTGAAATAAACAGAAGACTTGTATCCGAACTTGAAAAAGTATATCCCGGTGATGTTGCAAAGATCAATTATATGGCGCCAATTGCTGACGGCGAAGTTCGTATGGCAAATCTTTGTCTTGCTTGTTGTCACAAGGTTAACGGCGTATCAAAGCTTCATACTGAAATTTTGAAGAACAGTATTTTCAATGATTACTACAATCTTGACAACAGTCGTTTTATAAATGTTACAAACGGTATTGCATACCGCAGATGGCTTTGTCAGGCTAATCCCAAGCTTACGTCATTTATTTCAGAACTTATCGGTGACGGTTTCAAGAAAGATGCAAATGAACTGGAAAAACTTTTGAAATTCCGTGATGATTCTTCAGTTCTTAACGATCTTGCGAAAATAAAGAGAGAGAATAAGTTGGCACTTGCGGATTATATCGCTCATAAAAATGGAGTTAACGTTGATCCTGATTCAATATTTGACGTGCAGATAAAAAGACTTCACGAATACAAGCGACAGTTGCTTAACGTATTACAGATACTCTCAATGTACAATCGTATAAAGAATAATCCAAATGGTAATTACGTACCGAGAACGTTTATTTTCGGTGCAAAAGCATCTGCGGGATATGACCTTGCAAAGCAAATTATAAGCCTTATATCTGCAGTTTCAGAACTTGTTAACAATGATCCTGTTATTAAGAATAGAATTAAGGTTGTGTTCCTTGAAGACTACAGAGTTTCATTGGCAGAAAAGATTATTCCTGCAGCTGAAATATCAGAGCAGATTTCTATTGCCGGTAAAGAGGCATCAGGTACAGGCAATATGAAGCTTATGATAAACGGTGCCATAACTTTGGGTACTCTTGACGGTGCGAATGTTGAAATATTCGAACAAGTCGGAGAAGATAATATATTCTTGTTTGGTATGGATGTTGACGAAGTCAAGGAACTTTGGAGAAAGGGATATAATCCTAATGACTTTATAGCAAAAAGTTCAGAGCTTCGTCAGGTTGTTAATATGCTGACTTCCGGTGTGCTTGGCAGACGTTTTGACGATGTTGCAGCATCTCTTCTTACAAATAGATACGGTGTTGCCGATCAGTATATGGCTTTGGCAGATTTTGATGATTACGTTAGAGCGCAGAATCTTGTATCGGAAACTTATATGAACAAAGAGGCGTTTATGAAGATGTCTCTTACCAATATTGCAAAGGCAGGAGTATTCTCGGCAGACCGTTCGGTAACCGAATATGCTGAGAACATTTGGAATTTATAATAATGCGAATTTTATTTGACAGCAAAGATAAAAAACATAAGTCCAAATTTGGCACCCTTCGTGAAAGCGAAGGGTGCGAATTAAATATTCATATACCTTTAAATTGTAAAACTGTTAACGTTGATGTTGTATTTAACAGAGAAGACGGAAGCAGGTTTTCATCTAATACTATGTTTAAAACCGATGAATACGAAGGATATGAAATATATTCTTGCGATATCTGTTTTGCAAAATCGGGGCTTTTTTTCTATTATTTTGTTATTGAAACAGAGAACGAAAAGTTCTCCCTTTATAAGCAAGGTTATGATATGACCAATATGGAAGAGGGAGAATTTTGGCAGTTATCGGTAATTCCTTTGGATTTTAATGTTAGTAATAGTTTTTCAGGTAAGGTTATGTATCAGATTTTTCCGGATAGGTTTTATAAATCGGGTGAATGTGATACGGAAAAAAAGTTAAAGCCTTTTTCTTTGCATATTTCGACCGACGAAATTCCGCACTTTTTGCCCGATGAAAAGGGAATAGTGCAGAATAATGATTTTTTTGGCGGAAATTTAAAGGGAATAACAGAAAAGATAGAGTATTTAAAATCACTTAACGTTGGAATTATATATCTTAATCCAATTTTTAAGGCGTATTCAAATCACAGATACGATACGGCTGATTATAAAAAAATTGACGAGATGTTGGGAACTGAAGCGGATTTTAAAAACCTTTGTGATACTGCTCATAACGCAGGTATAAAGATTATACTTGACGGAGTATTTTCTCACACAGGTTCAAACAGTATATATTTTGATTCAGAAGGTGTATTCGGTGATGGGGCTGTTTCTGATGTCGATTCAAAATATAGAGAATGGTTTGATTTTAAAAATTACCCGAATGAATATACTGCATGGTGGGGAATAAAGACTTTGCCTTGTGTCGATGAAAATAATGATAGTTACAGAGATTATATAATTAATGATGAAGACAGTGTTGTTTCGCACTGGTTAAAGCTCGGTGCTGATGGTTTCAGACTTGATGTTGCTGATGAATTACCCGACTCATTTATTTTAGCTTTAAGAAACAAAATGAAAGAAGTAAAAGAAGAGTCATTTCTTATAGGCGAGGTTTGGGAAGATGCATCAAATAAATGCAGTTATGGTGTAAGGCGAAAATATTTTACTGACGGTGAACTTGATTCGGTTATGAATTACCCTTTTAAAAACGCGATAATAGATTTTGTAAAGGGTTATGATAAAGGGAATAATTTCAGAGAAACAGTTATGTCAATTGCCGAGAACTACCCTAGGAGTGTTCTTAACTCGCTTATGAACATTTTGTCGACTCACGACACAGTAAGAATACTTACAGCTCTTGGGGTTAATGACATACCTGCAAGCAAGACGGACAGAGCGGTTTATCGTATGACTGAAATACTGTTTGAAGAAGCGAAGCAAAAACTAATTGTTGCAATTTTTTTGCAATTTATACTTCCGGGCAATCCTTGTATTTACTATGGAGATGAAATTGGAACCGAAGGGTTTGAAGATCCATTTTGCAGAACTTTTTTTGATTGGACAAAGACTGAACAAAACGAAATTCTTGATTTTTACAAGGAACTGTCATCAATTAAGGCTTCTTTGGAGCTTTTAAATAATGGAAATATCGAAGTGTTTGTTGAGAAAGACGGTGTTTTGAGAATAGAACGAGCTGTAGGACAAGCTACGTTAACTGCTTATATTAACGTAACTGATACCGATTTTTGTGTTGACAGTTTTAAGAAAGTTCTTTTGTATAAAAATACCGATTATCAATGTAACAAAAAATTAATAAAAAAATTCGGATTTATTTTGTTATCGTGATTGACAAATGCGTTAAACTCGTGTATAATTAACATACAGCTTTTACATAACTGACGGAAAAACGCAGAATAACTGCGGTGGAATGTAAAAGTTAATAACGCCGACCGTCTGGGCAAGTCAGTTTTGTAAAAAAAGCTGATTTGCCTTTTTTTGGTTTTTTAGGAGGTAAAAATATGGAACACAACAATTGGGCAGGGTTTAAAGGAACGTTTTGGAAAGATAATATAGACGTTCGCGATTTTATACAGTCAAACTATAAAGAATATACGGGTGACTACTCGTTTTTAGCGGGAGCTACCGAGAGAACCAGTGCTTTGATGAAGAAGCTTCAGGCTCTTTTTGCAATTGAAAGACAGTTTGGCGGAGTTCTTGATATTGATACATCGACGGTTTCAACTTTAACGGCATTTGCCCCCGGTTATCTTGATAAAGATAATGAGATAATAGTTGGACTTCAGACAAACAGACCGTTAAAGCGTGGCGTTAATCCATTTGGCGGAATGAGAATGGTTAAGCAGGCTTGTGAAGCTTACGGTTACAAGCTTAGCTCTAAAGTTCAGGAAGAATTCAAATTCAGAACTACTCACAATGAGGGCGTATACAGAGCTTATACCGATGAGATGAGAGACGCGCGTAAATGTCACGTTATCACAGGTCTTCCCGATGCGTATGGCAGAGGGAGAATTATAGGTGATTACAGACGTGTTGCCTTGTACGGTATAGACAAGCTTATTGAGGAAAAGAAGAAAGACAAAAGGGCTCTTGCCGGTGATGTATTAAATGCGGACAACATTAAACTCACAGAGGAATTGTATCAGCAGATTGCTTTCTTGGGATACTTAAAAGAAATGGCTGAAATGTACGGTTTTGATATCAGCCAACCTGCAAGTAATGCCAGAGAAGCTATACAGTGGACTTACTTTGCATATCTCGGTGCAATTAAGGAGCAAAACGGTGCTGCGATGTCCTTGGGCCGTGTAAGCACATTCTTTGATATATATATTGAAAGAGATATTGAAAACGGAATTCTTGATGAAACGGGCGCACAGGAGCTTATTGACGATTTTGTAATGAAACTTCGTATGGCTCGTCATCTTCGTACCCCTGAATATAACGAACTCTTCGGCGGAGATCCGATGTGGATAACCGAAGCGGTAGGCGGTATGGGCGAAGACGGCAGAACGTTAGTTACAAAAAACAGCTTCCGTGTTTTGAATACACTTTATACTTTGGGTTCTTCACCCGAACCTAATCTTACTGTTCTGTGGTCGAATCAGTTGCCGAACAATTTTAAGAAATTCTGTGCGAAGGTTTCTGCAGATACAGACTCTATTCAGTATGAGAATGATGACGTTATGCGTCCTATATATGGCGACGACTATGCGATAGCTTGTTGCGTATCTGCAATGAGAGTGGGTAAGCAGATGCAGTTCTTTGGTGCTCGTTGCAACCTTGCAAAACTTTTGCTTATTGCAATAAACGGTGGATACGATGCAGACAGCGATATGCATATCGGTCCTCAAATGGAAGCTATGACTGTTGATAAGTTGGATTATAATGCTGTTATGGAGCGTTATGATGTTTATATCAAGTGGTTGAGTGAGCTTTACGTTAAGACTATGAACGTTATTCACTATATGCACGATAAATATGCTTATGAAAAGACGCAAATGGCGTTGCATGATACTTCTGTTGAACGTTTTATGGCGTTTGGTATCGCAGGTTTGTCCGTTGTTGCAGACTCTTTGAGTGCTATAAAATATGCAAACGTTAAACCTATAACTAATGAAGCAGGATTTGTTGTTGGATTTGATACAAAGGGAGAGTTCCCCAAGTATGGTAACGATGACGATAGAGTTGACGATATAGCAAAAGAAATGACTCACAAGGTTATTACAGAGCTTCGTAAGACACCTACGTACAGAAACGCAATTCACACACTATCTGTTCTTACAATTACGTCAAACGTAATGTACGGTAAGAATACGGGCGCTACTCCCGACGGAAGAGGGGCAGGTATGCCTTTTGCCCCCGGCGCTAACCCCATGCACAACAGAGAAGAGAACGGGGCTTTGGCAAGTCTTAACTCTGTAGCAAAGCTTTCTTATGACGATTGCCGCGACGGTATTTCTAATACTTTCTCGATTACACCTCAAGCCCTCGGCAGAACCGAAGATGAAAGAATTGACAATCTTGTTTCTATTCTTGACGGATATTTTGCAAAGAAGGCGCACCACATTAACATAAACGTTTTGAATAGAGAAACGTTGATGAAGGCGTACGAAGATCCCGAAAGTTACCCAAATCTTACAATAAGAGTATCGGGATACGCTGTAAACTTTAATAAGCTCTCTCGCGAACAGCAGAAAGAAGTTATCAGCCGTACCTTCCACGAAGCTTTATGATAAAAGGATATGTTCATTCGATACAAACTCTCGGAACCCTAGACGGTCCGGGAGTTCGTTTCGTTGTGTTTACCCAAGGGTGTAATTTGCGATGTTCGTGCTGTCATAACCCGGATACATGGAATTGTAACGAGGGGAAAGAATATTCACCCGAAGAAATAGTAAATCGCGCAAAGAGATACAAAGAATACTTTGGGAACGAAGGCGGGATAACATTTTCGGGCGGTGAGCCTTTGCTTCAACCGGATTTTGTAAATGAGACGTTTAGACTTTGCCATTTGGAAGGTATAAACACCTGTCTTGATACATCGGGAAGTATACTTAACGATAGTGTTATCAAACTATTGCAAGAAACAGATATAGTTTTGCTTGATATTAAATATACCGAAAACGAGCTTTATAAGAAGCACGTCGGCTGTGATATGGATAAAGTTTTGAAATTTCTTGATACTCTTCAAGAGATGAATATAAAAACTATATTGCGTCAGGTGGTTATTCCGACGGTTAACGATTACGAAGAAAATTTTGTAAAGCTGAAAGAAATTGCCGATAAATATAGCGTTGTTGAAAAAGTTGAGCTTTTACCATTCAAAAATATTTGTATAACCAAATATGATATGTTGAATATTAACTTTCCTTTCGCAGAAATTCCGCTTCCGAAAGAAAGTGATATGAAAAAATATCAAAAAATATTTTAATAAAAAATGCCTTTAATGTAATAAATAAAAAAGACTTACTGAATAATAACAGTAAGTCTTTTTTGTATAAAATTAAGCTATTGTGAAATCAAAGGATTCGAGTGTTACGGAGCCTCTGGCAATACCTGCATCCACTTTAAAGCTGTAGTTTCCGGGAGCGAGTTTGTCTATATCGAGGTCGTATGAGAGCTTTCTGAGGCTGAACTTGTATAATTCACCAAGATTATATTCAAGCTTTTCGCTGACAATCTTTCCGTTGATGTCCTTAACCGTAACGTAGATATAGGAAAGAGGGAAGTTCGATTCAATAGTACCGTTAAGCATTTTTGTAATAGTGGTAGGTGTATTTTTACCTTGCATACAGATAACGGCATCGTCAATTACGGGATTTTCTTGATGGAAAATGCACAACGTAACGGGCATAAAGCTATCCTCATAAAGTTGAGTAAACGAATACTTCTTGTCTATCCACCACGTAGAGTTTTCATTTTTGTCATACCATGCATTAGTTTGTTCTACACAGTAGACATAGCTTTTTCCGGGATTAATCTTGCCTGTAAAGCTTTTGGAGATTTCGACCTTGCTTATCATACGGGTATGTCCGCCGCTTTTTGTGTCTTTCATAACAATATCGCCCTTGTCAAGTGAGGCGTAACCCTCAAATATGGTATCGCGCGAGTTGATCTTAAGGACTGTGTCGGAATACCAGAGGTTAGGGGAAGTAGAACTTTCTGAAGGTGGTGTTTCGATACCGTCAGGGAAGCGGAGAAGACCTCTTCTTACGGTTGTGGGTCTGAGGCCTGCGGGATAAGAAAGGTCAATGATCTGTTGGTACGCCATAATCATGGAAGAAGAGCAATGATTGCCTATAAGTTCTTCGTAATAGGGACTGTTTGGTGTAAATTTATCGTCGTTGAGGAATAATTCAAACTCTCCGAGAGGCGCTCTTGTATCGGAATAGGGAACTCCGTAGTATGTCTTTCCCGCTTTATATGTAAGGTTGACTTTAAATTCTGCAGTATCTTTCCAAGAAGTTGTCCATGTAGTAGTTGGAGTCCATTCGACTTTTGCCATTTTAAGCATATAGTCCATTACAATATCACGGGGAGTGCCTTCAGGGGCTTTAAATACGTGGTAGTAATCGTAGTCTTCTTTTTTGGGGATTTGTTTTTTAGGAAAATCTGTATATGCCGGATCTTTAGGTTCATTTGTCTCAGTTTCCGGTGGTTCAGTTTTTACACTACTTCCGAGAGAATCTTTTGTGTCCGGTGGTGTGGTAGGGGAATTTTTTGAATTGCTTGAATTACCGCAAGAAAACATTAGTAGAGTAGTGAGTATTAAAGAGGATAAAAGTAATACTGTCTTTTTCATTAGTTTATCCTTTCGCGATTTGTTTATTATAATTTATTTAAACTAAAAATTAAGAAAAATAACGTTTTTATTTTGAGTGGTTTTGGTGTTCTACATAATAAATATAACACAATAATATGAGCTTAGCAATAGATAAACTAAAATTATTAATGTAATTTTAATTATGTTTGTATTTATATTTTCAAAAAATTGGCAGTTATAAACCTTGTATGATTGTTTATAATAATACCAGAGTCAAACAGACTCAATTGATATAGATTTTTGATTATTATCAAAAAACAAGGAGAAAACAAAATGGCATCTAACAAGACACTCGTTCCTGAAGCTAAGGAAGCTCTTAACCGTTTCAAGATGGAAGCTGCTAACGAAGTTGGCGTAAATCTTAAGCAGGGCTACAACGGCGACCTCACCTCTAAGCAGGCTGGTTCCGTTGGCGGTCAGATGGTTAAGAAGATGATCGAAAAGTACGAGAACGATATTAAGGGTTCTAACTGACTGTAATTAAACAGTTATAATAAGAACAAGAAAAGATAGTGTCCTTACCGAATTGTAAAAAACTCGGTAAGGGCATTATTATTTTGTTGACTTATTTTCGAGAAAATGGTAAAATAATTATATGATGTAAATTAGGAGATATTTATAATGGCATTTGATGCAGGTATGGTTGCCGCTTTGGCAAATGAGCTTAATATAAAATTATCGGGAGCAAGAATTGATAAGATTCAACAGCCCGAAAAAGAGGAGATAGTTTTGACATTGCGAGCAGACAGAGAGAATCTAAGACTGTCTGTTTCTTCTGGCGCAAACAATCCGAGAATTAATTTAACAGATATTGTTAAAGAAAATCCCGCCTCGGCGCCTATGTTCTGTATGCTTTTGCGTAAACACTTGACGGGCGGAAGAATTATATCTGTTGAACAATACGGTTTTGAAAGACTTTTGCAGATAAAGATGGAATGCAGAGATGAAATGGGATTCCTTTGTGTTCGTTATCTTATTGTTGAAATAATGGGTAAATACAGTAACATTATTTTCTGCGATGAGAATATGAAAATAATAAGCGCTATTAAACCTGTTGATTTCACGACGAGCAGTAAAAGACAGGTTTTGCCCGGAATGACTTATGAATACCCACCCGAGCAGGATAAAATATCACCGCTTGAAACTTCAAAAGAGCAGTTTAAAACCTTGTATGAGAACGCATCGCCCGACAAACTTATTTCGCGATTTATTACAGATTCTTATATGGGAATATCGCTTCTTGTTTCTTCTGAAATTGCTTATAAAACAACGGGAAACGTTGATTCAGTATTGTCAGAATGTTCATTTAATGATTTGTGGTTCAACTTTAACGATTTTATTTTAATTGTTAAAGAGAGAAGTTTTGTTCCATATCTTTTTAGGACTAATGAAAAGCCGATTGAATTTTGTTTTATGAATTTAAGACAGTTTGGCGGAACATATACAAAAAGCGAATGTGAATCATTCAGCAAACTTATTGACGAGTATTACGTAAAGAAAGAACGTATAAACCATATTAAACAAATTTCTGCAGATTTGCTCAAATATCTTACTACAAACGAAAATCGCATAGTAAAAAAGATTTCTATTCATAAAGAAGAGATAAGAAGAGCGAATGAAGGACTTAAACTAAAGAATCTTGGTGATATTATTACAGCAAATATATATTTGCTTAAAAGAGGGGATACCAAGGTGAAACTATGGGATTACTCATTGGAAACACCTGTAGAGAAAGAAGTAGTGCTTGATTCAAAACTATCTCCGTCGCAGAACGCCCAAAGGTATTACAAGAAATATAACAAGTCGAAAAAGGCGATTGAGTATTTAACAGAACAATTAAAAAATGATGAAATTGAACTCTCTTATATAAGGTCTGTTATTGATTCACTCTCAAGAGCAGAGGGGGAAAATGATCTCGAAGAAATAAGAAGAGAGTTAAGAGCTTCGGGGTATGGTGTAAAGTCTAAATCCCAGCAGAAAAATGCTCCTAAAACATATCCATTTGAATTTAAGACAGAAAATGGGTACACGGTTCTTTGCGGTAAAAATAATATTCAAAATGATACGCTTACATTTAAGACGGCAGCGAAGCTTGATTATTGGTTTCACGTAAAAAATATGCCTGGTTCTCACTGTATTATGATATGTAACGGGGAGGAACCGCCCGAAATTGATTTTACACAGGCGGCGATTATAGCGGCTACCCATTCTAAAATTTCCGAGGGTGAAAATGTTGCCGTTGACTATACTTTTGTGAAAAATATAAAAAAGATAAATTCATCGAAACTCGGTTTAGTTACTTATTCTACGAACTGGACCGCATACGTAACTCCCGATGAAAAGTTATGCGAAAAACTCCGCATGAGGTAATTATTATGCTAAAACTTGTGTACGGTCCCGCCGCTAGCGGAAAAAGTACTTATGTTTACAACAAAATAATTGAGGATTTGGAGCAGGGGAAAAAGGCTATTCTTATAGTACCCGAACAGAATGTATTATCTGCTGAAAGGTCTATAACGGATATGTCAAATGATGTATCGACTCTGAATCTTGAGGTGTTGAGTTTCAGACGACTTGCAAACCAGATATTTAGAGTTTTCGGAGGATTATCGTTTAATGATTTAAACGAGGGAAGCCGTTTGCTCATAATGTGGCGCGCTCTTCGCGAGGCTTCAGCTTTTCTGAAGATTTACAATAACGTTGATGATAGAAATACGTCTTTTGCCGAGCTTATGCTTTCTACTGTTGATGAAATGAAACAGTTTGCAGTTACGCCTATTATGCTTGAAAAGGCGGCAGAAAAACTTTGCGGCAGATACAAGGCTTTAAGTGATAAATTGTATGATATAAGTTTTATATACTCGACATATCAGGCTTTTCTTTCAAAGGAATATAATGATCCGTCGGATGAATTGACGCATCTTGCCGAAACGTTGGAAAACAATAATTTTTTTGATTCATACAACGTGTATATAGATGCATTTGACAGCTTTACCCCACAACAGTATAGGGTTATAAGTAATATTACAGAACAAGCCGAAAATGTTTATTTTTCGCTTTGCTATGATATGAAAAATACGTCCGGTGTGTTTGGTACAACGGAAATTACATATAAAAATTTAAAAAAGATTGCCGAAAGATATAACACCGATATTGAAGAAATATATTTAGAAAAAAGCCTTGGTTTTGACAGTGAGGCTATAGAATATGTTTCAAAAAATCTTTGGCATCACAGCGTACAAAGCGACGATTTTTCCGGTGATGCTTCCGGCGTTAACACTATTGTATGCCATGATAAGTTTGAAGAGTGCGAAGCTGTTGTTTGCGACATACTGAAAAAGGTACGAAACGGCGTAAGATATAAAGATATTCTTATTATTGCGAGAGATATTAATTCTTACGAGGGAATTATCGACTGTGAACTTGAAAATAACGGTATTCCTTTCTTTATGTCGCGCAGAACGGATATTACAACAAAACCCTTGTTTAAACTTATTCTTGCAGCACTTGCAATAAAGAATAAAGGTTGGCGTTTTAACGACGTTATTTCGTACGTAAAAACGGGACTTGTGGGTATAAGTTATGACGAGTGTGATATTCTTGAAAATTATGCTTCTGCTTGGAATATAAACGGCAGACGTTGGTATGACGGAATTGATTGGAATATGAACCCCGACGGTTTTGTCGAAAAGATTACAGATGAAGGCGCAGATTTGCTGAATAAGGCCAACGAAATAAGAAATAAGGTAGTACCACCACTTGTAAAGTTTTTTGATTCTATAGGTGGAACTACAGTTTCTGACGTTACGGTGGCTTTGTATGATTTTTTATGTGAACTAAATATAAAAGAGCAGATCGAACATAAAGCGGCAGAGTGTCGTCAAAAAGTTGATTATGCAGAGGAAAAAGAACTTGTACAACTTTGGAATTTGTTTATAAATGCACTTGACGATATCGTAGAATTTGCGGGAGAAATGAAAGCTGACGGTAATACTTTTGCCACTATTCTTGATCTCGTTTTGAGTAAGATAGATATTGGAACAATACCCGCAAAGGTTGACCAGATTATGCTCGGCAGTGCTTCTATGATTCGTACAGGGAGCGTAAAGCACGTATATTTAATAGGCGTAAACGAAGGTGTATTTCCCAAAACAGCAGAAGAAAACTGTATTTTCAGCGACAATGAAAAGGGAATATTAAAATCTGTTGACGTTGAATTAAGTCCCGGGACAGAGCGGCTTACATCAGATGAATTATATTGGTTTTATAAATCAATATCAACAGCGAGAGAGTCGTTGACACTTACTTATTGCGGCTCCGACCTGAAAGGCGCGACCGGTAATATATCCGTTGCAGGTTCAAGAGTTAATTTCCTGTTGAATAATAAACCAATTATAAATTATGCGGAAATGCCAACTGAAGAAAAGATTGAAGGCAAAAATACCGCATTAAAACTCCTTGCATTAAACAGAGATAATGAAATAGGTATAGCCCTGCAAAGATATTTTGAAAAGAATAATGCCTACGGTCAGTTTACTAATCTTTTGGATACCTCACTTGATGCAGGAGTATCCGATATTGATAATGAACTTGCGAACGAAATATACAAGGGTAATATGTCTACAAGTCAATCGAGAATAGACAGTTATGTAAAATGTTCATTTGAGTATCATTGTAAATATATTCTCAAACTTCAAGAAAAGAAAACTGCAGTATTCAGAAGCAACGATATAGGTAATTTCGTTCATATCGTTCTTGAGCGTTTTATGTCGAGAATTGCTACGGATAATGGCATTAATACCGACATTGACAATGAAACGATTGTTCAGCTTATCGATGAAATAATCAATGATTACGTGAAGAGTGCATGTCAGGGAATGTCTGAAAACAGCCCACGCCTTATGCAGCTTATAAAGCGGCTAAAAAGAACGACGCTTTTGCTTGTTCGTAATATTTTGGCAGAATTTCGTCAAAGTGAGTTTGTTCCAAGATTTTTTGAACTCCCGATTTCACACGAGAGTGAGAATGGTGTAGAACCTTATGAAATTAAGCTTCAAGATGGTACAAAACTTTTTATGCGCGGAATTGTTGACAGAGTTGATACGTTTAAAAAAGGTAAAGACGTATATATCAGAATAGTTGATTATAAAACAGGCACGAAGACTTTTTCGCCCGATGATATAGAAAAGGGCTTGAATTTGCAGATGCTTTTGTATCTGTTTGCGATTTGGAACACAAAAAGAAATGATTTCAAAGAACGGATTAAGTGTGAGGGTGAAGTTTTGCCCGCTGGCATACTTTACTTTGCCGCAAAAGCCCCCGATTTTACTATTGAGAATGACGGAGATATAGAAAATGCATATACAATAGCCGAAAGCAGTATCGGCAGAGTTGGTATGCTTGTGAATGATATTGAAATACTCAAAGCAATGGACAAGAATCTTGAGCAAAAGTATATTCCGGTGAAGCTTTACAAAAACGGCAATTTAAGTAATACAAAATATCTTAAAACCGTTGAAGAATTCGGCGAGTTATCGCGTAAGATTGACGATATATTAAACAAAATTGCAATGGATATGAAATCGGGAAGCGTAAAAGCAGAGCCTTTGGAAATGAAAAACAAGAACGACAGTCCTTGCACGTATTGTAAGATGAAGGCTATATGCAGAAGGCTGGATAAGGAGGAAGACGATGAGCAGTAAATTTGAACTAACTCCCGCGCAAAAAGTTGCTGTTAACCTGCGCGGCCACACTATGCTTGTCTCTGCCGCTGCCGGCTCGGGTAAAACCGCAGTATTGACTAAAAGAATAATTGAGCTTGTTACCGATTCCCAAAGCGCTGTTGACGTATCTGAAATGCTTGTTGTTACCTTTACAAAGGCGGCGGCTACAGAGTTAAAGGAGCGTATTTCAAAAGCTGTTTTTTCTGCATTGAAAGAGGACCCGACAAACAAGCATCTTTCAAATCAATTGCTTAATCTGGGCAAGGCGAAAATATGTACCATTCACTCGTTTTGTGCTGACCTCGTGAGAAATAACTTCCAAAATCTAGACCTACCCGCAAATCTTCGTATAGCTGACGAAAGCGAATCTGCGCTAATTTGCAATAATATTATGAATGAGCTTATAGATTCGTGCTACGGCGGTTTATATTCCGAAAAAATATCTGATTTTGCTGATTTTACCGAGAACTTTTTACAGGCGAAAAAAGATGACAGTTTGCCTATGATTTTTACGGGAATATATAATTATTTACGTAATTTTCCAATAGGTGTGGAGTTGTTAAAAATATGTGCCGAAGAACTTAATACTGGCGCAGAAATAAACCCGCTTGAAACCAAATGGGGAAGAAAAATAACCGATTATCTTAAAAGAACATTCGAATATTATTACAAAGAGCTTGATAATGCTTGTGGATATTTTATCGGAGATGAAAAATTTGCAAAAGCATATCTTCCTGCATTTGAAGAGGATAGGCGTATTTGTTATAGAATAGTATCATCGATAGAAGGTTCAACTTATACCGAATTGGCAGAATGTTTCAACGGAAATACTAAATTGAAACTTGGTAGTGTAAAGACCGAGTTACAGACAGCCGAATCTGATTACTACAGAGGGATACGTGCAGAGTTTTGGGACAAGCTTTCAAAATCGGCATCTAATTATTTTGCTTTTTCTGAAAATATAGTGAAAAAACATTTTGAGCGCACGTCTGTGGTGTGTCGTGATATGTATGCTTTTCTTTCGGCTTTTGACGGTATGTATAAAGAAGAGAAAAAAAGCAGAGGGCTTCTTGACTATAACGACCTTGAAAATTTTGCATTACGTCTTCTGTATTCCGACAAGGAATGTACGGTTTCAAGTGAACTTGCAAACAGTATAAAAGAAAAATATAAGTATATTTTTATTGATGAATACCAAGACGTAAATGAGCTTCAGGATAAGATTTTTTCAGGTATAAGTACGTCTGTAAACAGATTTATGGTTGGTGACATAAAACAGAGTATTTATGGATTCAGAGGTTCTGAACCTGCGTTATTTTCAGAATACAGAAAAAATTTTCCCGTGGTTTCACCCGAAGAGGAATGTCCCGATGATGACGGCGTAACTCTATATCTGTCCAATAACTTTAGAAGCGATAAAGCAGTTATAGATTTTTCGAACGCTGTATTTGAAGTGTTATTTAACAACAACAGCGGAAAAGCCCCCTATACCGAAGGGGATAGGCTTGTATGCTCAAAGGTTTATAAAGAGGGAGAAAAGGATTACAACGTAAGACTTTGCTTTATGGAAGATGACGACGAAGTATCTGGTGTTGTCAGAGAAGCCGAGTTTGTTGCTTCTGAAATAGAAAAACTCGTAAAAGATGGAACAGATCCATCGGATATAGCTCTCTTGTTCCGTTCAAGGAATAATACTATATATTTTGAAGAGGCTTTAAAAAAGCGAAATATATCGAGTTTTAACCAAGTTGACAGAGATTTTTTTGAAAATGATGCCGTGCTTTTGATGTTATGTATCTTGAATACTATCGACAATCCAAGCAGAGATATCTATCTTGCCGGAGCGTTAAAAAGTCCTATATTTTCATTTACGCTATCCGAATTAACGGCTATCCGCAGATACGAAAAAAACGGTACTTTATTTAATGCTGTGCAAAAATACTACAATGATACTTCGGATAAAAAATGCGAGAATTTCTTTGAAAAGTTAAATCAGTGGCGTAAATACGCTGAGGGTTGTCCCGTTGATAAACTTGTAAGGTATATATATAACGATACTCATATAGTAGAGTTGCTTTCCGGAAGAAAAAATAAGGATTCCGATATCGAACGTCAAGCGAATTTACTTTTGCTTTATGAATATGCGCGTCAGTTCGAAAACGGAAGTTTCAAAGGGCTTTATAATTTTATTCTCTATTTGAACGACGTTTTAGATAAGAAAACCAAGCTTTCAAATGCAAGACTTACGGGTGAAGGAAAAGGCGTTGTAAACATTATGTCTGTCCATAATTCAAAAGGACTCGAATTTGATACGGTGTTCTTTTGTGATACTGCGCATTTGTTTAACAGAGGTGATGAAAGAAGCGCGTATATAATTCACAAGGATTATGGCTTAACGTTAAGACTGCGTGATGGAACTTCGTTTGGTAAATTTAATACGATGGCAAGAAGTGCTGCAGAAATAGCATTACGAGAAGAAGCACTTGACGAAGAAATGCGCGTTCTTTATGTTGCTTTAACAAGAGCAAAGAAACGGCTTATTATAACATCTTCATTAAAACATGCAAGAGATGTAATAGAAAGCATATCTTCTCCCGAAAGAAAGGTTTCAAGACACGTTTTGCTTGAAGCAAAGAATATGTCAGAGTTAATTCTGTGGGGAATTTTAAAATCCGATTATGATACTTTTGACCTTGAATACGTTTCTAATAGTGTTGAAAAGGAACGTACAGTCGTTGAAACAGCAGAAAAAGTATTTAATGAAGATTTGATTAATGATGTTTTAGGGGAAATCGAGAATAGGTTTTCATTTGAATATCCTTATAAAGAAATGACCGAATTGCCTTCAAAACTTGCAGTATCAAAGCTTTATCCTGCAGTACTTGATGAATATACGACGGAAACTGAACCCATAGCGCCGTCTATGTACGTGAAACCTAAATTTTTGCTTCCTGAAAAGGAAAGGGCAACAGGGGCAGAGAGGGGGACTGCAACACATATATTTATGCAGTTCTGCGATTTTGACAACGTGGCGAATAACGGTGTGGAAAACGAACTTTTGAGATTGACGGAGCAGGGGTATATTGACAAACGCAATTCTTCGCTTGTAAATGTTGAAAAAATAAAAGAGTTTTTCAGCGGACAATTTTTCCGTAGTCTTTCAAAAGCAAAAAATGTTTGGCGTGAAAGAAGATTTAATATAAAACTTCCTGCAGCGGAATTTACTCAAGATTCAGAACTGAAAGAGAAGTATGCAGACGAAAGTATACTTGTTCAAGGTGTTATTGACTTGTTGTTTATTGATGAAAATGATAAACTTGTGTTAGCCGACTATAAAACCGACTGGTTTTCGGACAAAGATATAAGTAACGGTAATGCTGAAAAGATAATAATAGAAAGACACAAAACACAGCTTTCATATTATGCCGAGGCTTGTAAAAAGATGTTTGGCAAAAAGGTTGATAAGATTCTTATTTATTCTTTTGCTTTAGGTAAGACTATTGAGATATAAAAAAACGTCGTATAGTACGTATTTTGCAGGACAGTTTTAAAAAAGAATAAGCTACCTATACGCAAATAAAAAGACAGAGAAAATTTTTGTTCTCTGTCTTTTTGATTATTTACTTAATTAAAGATGAAAATATATTACTATATATCCAATAAAATTGAAATGTTCATTTAAGATATGGATTAGCTCTATTATCACAATAATATGAAAAAATTTCAGGTTTTTCGATAATCTCTCGCGCAAAAATCAGCAACGCGATAAATGAGGGAGTTGGAGTAAAATGATAAACCGTTTGTATCTCATCATCCATTTCGATTTGTGTGTCATAAACCATATGATATTTTTTTAACATACCTAAAATCTTTTCTGACTTTTCAGCATTGATTCCTAATCTTTTTATAAACAACGCACTTGTAAAAGCCTTTTTATAATCACGTTTATATAGATAAACGCAAGCATTCCAAAAATCTTCATCAGACATATCTTTAAAAAAAGCAGCATAATTAATACCGTTAAAATATGCGTCATTCGTATTTTTAGGATCAGGTACTATTAAAAAATATTGTGAACGGTTAGCAATACCCATTCGAGTGAAGCCGTTATTCTGCATCACTGAAGAATAATGCTGTGCATCGGCATTTATTTCCCTTTCGTAATCTTCAATGCTTCCTCCCTCTATCGTATGCCCACTTGGCATAAGCGCTTTTTCCATATCCCAACAATAATTGAAAACAAGTTTGAAGCGTTCGTCGCAAGGCGTATCACATATATTTTTAAAGAGTGCTGATTTGATATCACTGTAATCTGTATTATTTCGTCCAAACAAAGAATCTGTTGAAACAGAAAAGAAATCTGCAATTTTAGGTAAAAGTTCTATATCCGGCACACCGCCATTTTCCCACTTGGAGACTGCTTGTGTGCTTACTCCAACGTAATTTGCAAGTTCTTCTTGTTTTATGCCTTTTTCTTTGCGCATAGATGCAATTTGTTTTCCTATTATTTCAATACTCATAAATTTTCTCCTTTGAAATATTTGAAAGCTGCTTTCTGTGTATAGTATATCACAAGCGATAGTTGATTTCAACGGAGAGGAAATTGATAAAATCAAACAGAGGTTGAATAATAAGTACTATTCATTAGCAACCATAGCCAGTGTGGCTACGAGCAATTGCAGTCACTCTACCAAAGGGAGATGTCACAAAAAGTGACTTAAGGAGTAAGTTGTTCGAAAGCGTGTATTTCAACGACAAATGCATTTGTGTAGATTAATTTGCAAAATTATGTTATAATATTTTAAATAATCTTGTAATTTTAAATAATATTGTCAGCAAATTGAAAAATACCACACTATATGAGTGAAAGGAGGCGAGAAAATGCAGGAAACGAACGGAATGCGGGATTGGTTTATCAACGAGTTTACCGAGAATTATATGGAAAAACTATTTTACTTCTGTCTAAAAAAAACGGGAAGCCAAATTGAAGCTGAAGATTTGACTCAAGATATTGCAATTCATATTCTTACAGCTTTGAACAAAGGTACGATACCAACGAGATTTTCGGCGTGGGTATGGCAAATTGCGCGAAATCGTTATTCAGTATGGGCAAAAGAAAAGCACAGTCGAAACGAGTCGGTAACTGGTTTCAATATAGGCGATTATGATATCGAGGACGAGAGCAAAAATATCCTTGATGAAATGATACATACAGAGCAAGTGGCTTTGCTGCGACGAGAGTTGGCGTTCATTAAGAGTGATTATCGTAATATCGTAGTTGCCTATTACATAGAAAATAAGAGTGTGCGTGATATTGCATCGTCGCTTTCTATTTCAATTAGCGCGGTTCAGCAAAGACTTCACCGCGCAAGAGTTATATTGAAGGAAGGAATTAATATGGCAAGAGATTTTGGAAAATTGAGTTATAATCCCGAGAACATTTTATTTATCAATAACGGGTTGTATGGTGCAAATGGTGAACCCTGGAGTTTTATCTCACGTTCGCTTTGCAAAAATATTTTGCTTGCAGCTTACAGAACCCCTTCTACGGCAGAAGAATTGGCAATGGAAGTTGGCGTTGCGCTTCCGTATATGGAAGAAGAACTGCGTGGGCTTGTGGATGCTACATTGATGAAGAAGAACGGAAATAAATACGAAACAAATTTCTTTATTGTCAGCGCAGATGCGCAAGAAAAAATAAATGTACATTTGCAAACAATAACGTCGGAGCTTACACAAGCTGTGATAGCTGCCATGGAGTATGAAATCCATTGGAAAAATGAGAATTGCTCTGAATGGCATGAAGGGTATCAGCCGTTCGAGGATATGAAATGGGCGTTACTTATGTATCAAACAGATATTATATGGTTTGATACTTTAAATGCTTTTAATGCAACAAGAAAAAAATATACAAACGCAAATTTAGGAGTTTGGGGACATACGATTCGGCCAAACGGAGGAGAGTGGGATATTCTTGGGAGGGAGAGTTATCAAGGCATAAGACCTGAATTTGTCGGTTTACACGGTTGTGTGAATTCTCCGGCTGAACGGAATCTTGCAAAAATAGAGTTTCAGCAATTTAAGTTTCAATATCAAAAAATTGAAGATAAAACTCCTGTATCTATGCCGTACAATTATGCACGGGCGCTTGTTTCAATTGCTAAATGCGAAGATAATAAATTGGATGAATCAGTTGTTGCGTATCTCGAAAAGCATGGGTATATCAAGAAAGAGGGTAAAGCCTACAGCCCGACTTTCTTGGTAATGTTTAAAAGCAAAAATAAAGCCATGCCCCAAAAAGAGCTTGAGTCGTTAGAAAAATTGCGTAGTGTTGCTACAAATATTGCTATGCAACATTATATATTCTGTAGAGAGCAGATTCATAAAGAAATCCCCGAATTTTTGAAGGATGATGAATATCAGATTGATCACGCATGCGCGAATATTTTTGATCTTAGAGGTGCAGTGTTAGAAGAAGCGTTGCGTCAAGGGTATATTTTCTACAAAGAGAATGATGAAAGAAAAATGCTTGGTACATTTTTGAGAATTTAAGAGGATTTAATAAAATCACCGGCTAAGCCGTTAGTTTTCACATAATAAAAAGGTGTGTCTCGATTATCTTAAAAAAAGAGACACACCAATATTTTTATTTTCTTCTGTATTCTGTAAAATAGAATTTCAAATCTGCTTCAGTATCTTTTTCTGGGTCGCTGGTTTGTGGTTCACCTTTCCATACCATTTCCCAGTTTTCGTCTTCATCGAGATTTGGGAAATACACGTCTTTTTCGAATGATTTGTCAAACTTCGTAACGTATGCTGTGTTACAGTAGGGAAGCATTTGTTTATAAACGCTTGCGCCGCCGATAACGAATACGTCGTCTGTATTATATTTCTTTACTTCTTCAAGTAAATGCTCTATTGAGTGAACGACCGTCGTATCTTCGGGATGATATTCTTCAGAGGGGTGGAGAACAATATTCGTTCTGTTTTTTAAAGCCTTTCCGCCTGGAAAAGTGGCTAATGTGTTTGAACCTAAAATAACTATTTTACCTGACGTTAAATCCCTGAAATTCATAAGATCGGCTCTGACTCTTGCGAGAAGATCGCCTTTGTAGCCGATACCCCATTCTTTATCTACAGCAACTACAAGTTTCATAAATTAATCAATTCCTTTCAAAATCCTGTTTTAAATAGCGACAGGGAATCTTCCCACTTTTTCACCGTGAACGTAATTGTTTACGGTGAAGCTTTCGGGAGTGAAGTCATAGAAGTTTGTAATTGATTTGTCTAGGATTACTTCGGGGGCTGGATATACTTCGCGTTTAATAAGTTCTTCAACAATTGGAATATGTCTGTCGTAGATATGAGCATCCGCAATAACGTGAACGAGCTCACCTGCTTCAAGGCCCGAAACCTGCGCGAACATCATAACGAGTGCGGCATACTGTGCAACGTTCCACGCGTTTGCGGCGAGCATATCCTGTGAACGTTGATTAAGTATAGCGCAGAGTTTTCCGTCTGTTACGTTGAACGTCATGCTGTAAGCACAGGGGTATAATGCCATTTCGTGCAAATCTGCAAAGGTATAGAGGTTTGTCATTATACGGCGGCTGCAGGGGTTATTCTTGAGGTCGTAGAGAACTCTGTCGACCATATCAAATTCACCCTCGCGGTATTTATGTTTAACGCCCATTTGATAACCGTATGCTTTACCAATAGAACCGTTTTCGTCAGCCCAGCTGTCCCAAATGTGTGAATTAAGGTCATTTATATTATTTGATTTCTTTTGCCAAATCCAAAGAATTTCGTCAATTGCAGCTTTAAGAGAAATAGGACGAAGAGTTATAAGAGGGAAGTCTTTTGAAAGATCATAGCGGTTTACAACACCGAATTTTTTAATCGTATATGCAGGTTCTCCGTCTTCCCAATGAGGTCTTACTTTCTCGTCTTTTACCCAAGAACCATTTTCGAGTATATCTTTACAGGTGTTTATAAAAGCAATATCAGCTGAACTCATTTTGGTAATCTCCTTTTATTCTGCGGCAATATCGCCGATTGAATTTATAATAAGTCTTGGTCTGTAAGGATACTGATTAATATTAGAAAGGTTGGTAACCCCCGTTAAAACAAGTATGGGGTCAAGACCGCTTTCTATTCCTGCGATAATATCGGTGTCCATTCTGTCGCCTATCATTGCGGTATCTTCAGAGTGTACGCCTAGTATACGGAGTCCTGTTCTCATCATAAGGGGATTAGGTTTACCCACGTAATATGCTTGTTTACCCGTCGTTCTTTCGATAGGTGCTACAAGTGCGCGACAGGCGGGAATAGGACCTGTTTCGGAAGGACCTGTTAAATCTGTATTAGTACCAATAAGCTTTGCGCCGTTGTTAACAAGACGCATAGCCCTGGTGATGTTTTCGTAGTTGTATTGCGCTGTTTCACCGATTATAACGTAATCGGGATCAATATCATTCATTGTAATACCCGCATCGTGAAGTGCGTTGTAAAGACCGGCATCGCCAATTACAAAAGCTGAACAGTTAGGTTTTTGAATCTGTAAAAATTTTGCAGTTGCAAGTGCGCTTGTATAAAAATGAGATGCATCAACGTCAAGTCCCATTCGAAGAAGTTTTTGTCTTAATTCTTCTGGTGTTCTGTTACTTGCATTGGTTAAAAATAAGAAGTTTTTGTTATTGTCGTTAAGCCATTTAACAAATTCTTTTGCTCCGGGGAGAAGGTTGTTACCGTGATAGATAACACCGTCCATATCACATATAAATCCTTTTTTTTGTCTTAATTTTTCCATTATGTACTCTTTCTTTTAATAATAGTCTTTTTTGTATATTTATGGATATATTATATCATATTTTCAGCTATCTTTCAATAGTTTTTTTAATTCCATTGAATCTCTTTTAAAGAAAATGTAAAACTATTTCTTTCGTTTTTTGTTTCTTGTATTTCTGTGTTGGTTAAGGGCTCATAATAATATTGGTAACAAAATACCGACACCCCTATACATTTATCGACATTTTTTGTGTAATCAAGGCATTTTTTCATTATATCGGTATCGTTTTTCCATTCGTCTTTACCGCTTCCTGCCCACTTATCTGTTTTTGAGAGAGCTTTTCCAAAGGTCATACCGATTATAAGTTTTACGTCGTTGTTTTTTATAATATTTTTCCATTTTTCGACAGTTTGGTCAAATGGGTGAGTTTCGTGCTTTAAACCAAAATAAACTTGTGGGCAGATATAGTCAATATAACCTTTTTCGGAACACCATGTATATACATCGGCGTATGCATTGTTGGTGGCGTTCGACATATTACCTTCGGGACTTATGCCAAAGAGAAGATTATTATTTCTTTCTTTCACAGCCGAATATATGCCCGAAACGAGCTTATTTAAATTAGAATATCTGTATTCTTTCAGGTCTAAAATGCCGCCTTGGGACTTGTAATCTGTATATGAAGCAAGGTCAAAGCTTTCAGATGTCGTAGGATAAAAATAGTCATCCATGTGTACGCCGTCAAAAGTATAATTATTGATTAATTCTTTTACTCCGTCAATGATAAGCTGCCTTGTTTCAGCGTATGCGGGATTTAGATAATATTTTCCGTTGAACAAAACTAAAAAAGGACTCTTGGTTTTATACCATTTTTTAATCAAAAAGGTTTCATTAACTTCGGGTATTTCATCGGCTGACATCGCTCTTAACGGGTTTATCCACGCATGTATTGAAAGCCCTATTTTATGAGCTTCTTCAACTGTTATTTTTATAGCGTCATAGTTGAAATTAATGGAATAACTTCCCGTTACGTATTTTGACGGCGGATAATGTTGAGATGGGTAGAAGCTGTCTGCATTAGGTCGTACCTGCAGAAAAACAGTGTTAAATCCGTTTTGTTTTACATTTTCGAGTACTTGGATTATTCGCACTTGAAAATCCGTTTGGTTTCTTTGCTTTCCAGAGTCTGTATAAATGCTTTGCAAGTCGAATTGTGAAAGCCACATAGCTTTAATATTTTTGTAGTTCATAATTTCATTGACAGGTTTGTCCCCCATATCCGAGGTGGTGTCTCGAGGTAAAGTATCTATTTCGTTGTTTTTTTGTGTACTGTTGTTTTTGCATGACGTAATAGAGAAAATAACGAATGATAAACAAAGGATAACTAATAATTTTTTCAAAAAATCACCTCATCTTGACTATAAACAACGTTTGTTTTGTTTTTATCAAGTATATGCTTTTTCATAGAATAAAAATAACTCATACTTATATAAAAGGTGTTTGAATTAATTTTTCTGACACACTCTGTCAGTTGTGTAAATGGATTTGTTATAACATATATATAAATGTCTTCACTTGAGCACTTTTCCGGAATTGTATTTTCGTTTTCGCTGAAAGAAATGCATACGTTTTTATTTTTGGTCAATCTTAAAAAATACTTGTTATATTTTTTGTGTAGAGCCGAGCTGTATAAAAAGAAGACCAGAACAGAAATCGAGAGTAAGGGAATTAAAATAAATAAAGCGGTAGAAAATATTAAAAAATACGCGCCTGTCTGTATCCAGACGAAAAATATTCGCAAATATCTGAATATTCTTCCGACGAGAATGTATTTTTTAAGAAAACTGTAGATGCTTTTTATTTTGTGCGCTAAAGTTGTTTTCTTTGCGTTAGCATAAAGATATGATAAATAGTTCTTATATTTTAAAGGGTTAGTTTTGGTATTCATATAAAGTAGTTTCTGTCAAAAAACTCTTTATATACCTTTTTGTTACCCGCATAGATTTCAGTTCGTTTGTGAAGAGGCGGTTTGTTACCGTTTCTGTCAGTTATAATGCCACCCGCTTCTTCAATAATAATACTTGCGGCGGCGTAATCCCAAGGGAAGAGATTAAGCTCGAAGAACATATCGTGTCTTCCGCAAGCGAGATAACACAAGTCTAAAGCCGCGCTGCCTGTTCTTCGTATGTCTTCGCAGTCAGGCATAATTTTTGCAATCATTCTCATTGTTTTGTCGATAAGGTCAGGATAATAGGGGGCTGTACCAAAGCTTACGAATGAATCTTTAAGACATGCATCCGATACACTTATCATTGTGTCGTTTAAAAATGCGCCTTTGCCTTTAGAGGCGTAAAAAATTTCCTTTGAATAGGGATTTATAACTACACCGCAAATGATTTCACCGTCTTTTGCAAGAGCGAGGGAAATAGCACTGTGCTTGTACGAGCGTCTGAAATTAGCTGTACCGTCGATAGGGTCGCATATAAAGCAGTATCCTTCATAGGGGTTACAATCCGCGGATTCTTCTTCACCCAAAAAACTAATTTCAGGATATATACCATTCATAGTATCCTGAATGTATTTTTGAACTTTTGTATCGTAGAGGGTTACAAAATTTCTGTCGCCTTTTTTTATGGTGTTGTCTGTAATATTTTGCGCGTCAAGCATTATTTGTGATGCATCTTTGACGACTTTGATCATTGTCTTTAACATTTTGTCTGTCCTTTCGAGCGTAAAGCTATACATATTATATCATACGAATTATCTAAAACAAGTAGGTCTTGACAAAATATCGAAAAAATAATATAATATTTTAATAAGATTGTTTGAAATTCGCTCATAAAAAGCGAATCGGAGGTTATAAATGGCAGAAAAGAAAGTGGTTTATGATGATAACAGTATATCAAGTTTGAAGGGGGCTGACCGTGTAAGACTGAAACCGGCGGTTATTTTTGGTTCTGACGGACTTGAGGGCTGTGAGCATTCCGTATTTGAAATATTGTCAAACTCTGTCGATGAGGCGAGAGAGGGATACGGCGATAAGATTATTATTACTGTTTTTGCTGACCATTCGATTGAAATAGAGGACTTTGGAAGAGGCGTTCCGCTTGGATATAATGAAAAAGAGAAGAGATACAACTGGGATTTGGTTTACAACGATTTGTATTCTGGCGGTAAATATCTTAACAACGCCGACGGCGCGTATAAATACTCTTTGGGTACAAACGGTCTTGGCGCTTGTGCAACACAGTATTCTTCCGAGTATATGAAAGTTCGTTCATTCAAAGGAAATGAAGTTTCAGAAATGAACTTTAAAAAGGGTAAACCCAGCGGTAAATTTACCGTAAGAGAAATAGAGAAGAAGGACAAGAAGCACGGTACTATAGTTAAATGGAAGCCCGACCTTGAAGTTTTTACTGATATAAATATTCCGCTTGATTTCTTCACCGAGATGTTGAGAAAACAGTCGGTTGTTAATGCAGGTATTAAATTTGAACTAAAATACGAGAACGAAAACGGCAAGTTTGAAACGTTTGAGTTTGTTTACGAAAACGGAATATCCGATTACGTCGTTGAACTTGCAGGAGAAAATCCGTTAACACAACCTGTTCTCTGGAGCTATGAAGACAGAGGAAGAGACAGAGAGGACAAAGACGATTACGATTTAAAGGCAGAGGTTATTTTCTGTGCATCTAATACTAACAAGGCTATAGAATATTATCACAACTCAAGTTTTCTTGAACACGGCGGTTCTCCCGATAAAGCTGTAAAAAATGCATTCTTGTATGAAGTTGATAAATTCTTGAAGAATTCGGGCAAATATCTCAAAAATGAATCGAAAATAAGTTTTAATGACATTGAAGACTGTTTGGTTTTGGTTTCGAACAGCTTTTCCACTCAAACTTCGTATGCAAACCAAACTAAAAAGGCAATAAATAACCCGTTTATTGCTGATAGTATGACTGCATTTCTTAAGCGTAATCTTGAAGTTTATTTCAAGGAAAAACCTATTGAAGCCGAAAGATTTGCGAATCAGGTACTTGTTAATAAGAGAAGTCGTGAGAATGCAGAAAAGACAAGACTCAACTTAAAGAAGAAGCTTACGGGCACTATGGATGTAGCAAACCGCGTTGAAAAATACGTAGACTGCAGAACAAAGGACGGTACGAAGCGTGAGCTTTATATAGTAGAGGGTGATTCTGCTATGGGTTCTTGTAAGTTGGGTAGAAACGCCGAATATCAAGCGATTATCCCTGTCAGGGGTAAGACTCTTAACTGTTTGAAGAGTACTTATGATAAGATATTTAAAAATGATATTATTATAGATTTATTAAAGGTTATCGGTTGCGGTGTTGAGATTAATACCAAGGTTAAGGGCGATATCGTTCCGTTTGACCTTGATTCACTCAATTGGTCGAAGATTATAATCTGTACCGATGCCGATGAAGACGGTTTCCAGATAAGAACGCTTATTCTTACGATGTTTTATAGATTGTTACCAACGCTTATCAGAGAGGGAAGAGTATATATAGCTGAATCTCCTTTGTTTGAGATAACTTGCGGAGACGAGATTTATTTTGCTTACAATGAAGTTGAAAAACTTGAAATAATAAAGAGTTTAGGTAAGTCGAAATACACATTACAGAGATCGAAGGGACTTGGTGAAAACCAGCCTGATATGATGTGGCAGACAACTATGAACCCGGCTACAAGAAGACTTATTAAGGTTGAACCTGCAAATGAAGAAGAGACCGAAAGAATATTTGAGACACTGTTGGGCGATAATCTTGCTGAAAGAAAGAGATTTATTACTATTCACGGAAACGAATATTTAGCAGAGGCTGATATTTAATTGTTGACAGTAACAGAAAAAATTGTTATAATAATATAAGAAATATATGAAAAGGAGACATACTATGGATTTTTGGGATGACGTATATAAAAAAGTATCTGATGCTGCAAATTATACAGCAAAGGAAACAGGAAGACTATCTGAACTTGCAAAGGTTAAGTATAACTTGATGCGCGAAAAGGCAAAATTAGAAGATGCATACAAGGAAATGGGTGAACTTTATTACAACCAAATGAAAAATTCCGAGTATGACGACAAAAAAATAGCTTTGGCTTATGATAAGATTGAAAAATCTATCACAGAGATTGAAAGACTCAATACACAGACAAACGTTATTAATAATACAAAGGTTTGCCAAAAATGCGGAGAAAAGTTAACGAAAGAAATGCTTTACTGCCCCAAATGCGGCGAGGCGTTTGAGGCCGAACAAGAAGAAGCAGAAGAAGTAACCGAAGTGGCATCAGAAGAATAAAATATTACGAAAAAAAGGGCTTACGTTCTGATTAAGCTCTTTTTTTACGGAGACGAAGTATGATAAGTATATCTTGTGAAAATATCAATATGGCTTTTGGCGATGAGGAAATTATAAAAAAAGTTTCTTTTGCGCTTAACGAGGGAGAAAGATTAGGAATTGTCGGCGTTAACGGTGCGGGGAAAACGACTCTTTTTCGCATAATTTCGGGTGAGTATACTCAAACTGAAGGAAATGTATTTATAGCAAAAGACAAAACTTTAGGTGTATTGGCGCAGGAAAATGCTTTTGAAGAAAGCGGAACTGTTCTTGGGGAAACTATGCTTGCAAAAGCGCAGCTGCTTGAAACCGAAAAAGAGCTTGAATTTTTGCGCAGAGAAATAGAAAATGGCAACAATTCACTTGCTGATAGATATGCTTCTTTACACGAACGTTTTACCAAAGATGGTGGATACGAATTTCGCGGTAGAGTAAAAGGCACGTTAAAATATATGGGATTTGACGAGTCTATGTGGGATACACGTATTTCGAAGTTAAGCGGCGGACAAAAAACTCGACTTGCTATGGTAAGGCTTATTTTACGTGAACCCGATATTATGCTTCTTGATGAGCCAACAAACCATCTTGATACATATTCTGTTGAATGGCTTGAAGATTTTTTGCGTACTTATAAGAAGACGGTTTTGATAATCTCCCATGACCGATATTTTCTCGATAGAACCGTAACGAAGATTCTTGAAATTGAAAATGGAAAAAGTCATATTTATAATGGGAATTATACGCAATACGTTGAGCAAAAGAAGACCGACAGGGAGATTCAAGAAAGACATTATAAAAATCAACAAAGAGAAATTGCGCGTATTGAGAGCTATATAGAGCAACAAAGACGTTGGAACCGTGAGCGTAATATAATTGCGGCTGAAAGCAGACAAAAGCTTCTTGACAAGATGGAGAGGGTGGAGCGGCCTGATAGCTTACCTGAAAGCATAAGGTTGCGTTTTAACACGGCATCCGAAAGTGGTAGCGATGTTTTGAAAGCAAAAGGGTTGTCAAAGTCATTTGGCGATTTAAAACTATTTAGTGACGTATCGTTTGAGATCCACAAGAGAGAGCACGTATTTATAACCGGTCAGAATGGATGCGGAAAATCCACGCTTATAAAGATTCTTGCAGAAAAACTTCGTGCTGATACTGGGGTTATGGAATACGGTTATAACGTTAAGGTGGGATATTATGACCAGGAAAATCAAGAACTTAATGAAGACAATACTGTTCTTGATGAGTTGTGGAACTCATACCCCAATTTAACCCAAACCGAAGTAAGAAATGCTCTCGCGTTATTTCTGTTTAAAGGCGATGATATATCTAAAACCGTATCAAAGTTAAGCGGTGGCGAAAAGGCAAGGCTAACTTTATGTAAATTGATTTTGTCGAGAATGAATCTTCTTATACTTGACGAACCAACGAACCACCTTGATATTAATTCAAGAGAAGCACTTGAAAATGCGCTTATAGAGTTTGATGGTACGATTATTGCAGTATCTCACGATAGATATTTTCTTTCAAAACTTGCAAACAGAATAATAGATTTTGAAAATAGGACAGTAGCTGATTTTATAGGCACATACGAGCAATTTTGTCAATATAAAAGGAATAGACAAACGCTTTCCGATTCTGAAAACAAAACAGTGGTTCAGACAGGTTCAAAAGAAAGTTATCTTCAGAACAAAAAAGAACTTGCAGAAACAAGAAAACGTGAAAGAAAGATACAACAAGCGAAACAAGAGGCAGAGAACATAGAACAGCAGCTTGTAGATTTAGAAAAACTCATCGAAGAATGTGCTACGGATTACGTTAAATCTGCTGAACTGTGGGAAAAGAAAGAAGAACTTGAAGCAAGATTACTTGAACTCTATGAATTATTAGAAGAATAAAAAAATATATCCTCCGTTTTCGGAGGATATATTTTTTAGTCGTCTTCAAAAATTTCTTCACGTCTTCTGAAAAGAAGCGAAACGCACCAAATTGCCGAAAGACCGACAACGGTGTATATTATTCTGCTTATCAAGTCTGTTTGACCGCCGAAGAGCCAACTAACTATATCGAATTTAAATAGACCGATACTACCCCAGTTGAGACCGCCGACTATAAGCAGAATCAATGAAATTCTGTCAAGCATTTTTTTCAGCTCCTTAATATTTAAATTTGAGCAATATTAGGATTGACAAAATTTTTGGTTTTATTCGCAACAAACAAAAATGGTTATTATTTTTTAATGAAAAACGCACACGAAAGTACGTCGTGTGCGTGAATTATTATTGAGCAGGAGTGGTTTCAGGTGCCGGTGTCGGTGTAGTTACAGGGGGAAGGGATGTTATAATATTTACGTTACCTACACCAATGTGCGCAGCAAAAATACCGTTTACTTCGTCGTTTTCAAGAGTATATTTACCCTTATGTGTTTCTTCGTTGATTTTAATATCACCGGTTTCAGCTTCGATTTCAAAATCGTATGTGATGTTCGAAAAGCTGGTAAAGTCCAAATTACCGTTTTCAATCTTCATGTTCGTGTTTGTTATAAAGGTTTTATCTAAAACAACGTTACCTTTTTTGATGTCAAAGTTTGCAAGAGAAACAGTAGGGGTATCAGATAGTGTAACATTTCCGTTTTTTAATTTAATATTATAATCACATGTTTGGTTAATTTTGGAAACGAAAATATCGCCTTTTTCAAGTTCAATTTCAAATATTTTTACTTCCGAGTTTTCGGCAAGATAGATATTTAAAACTTTATTTTTATTATGTTTGTTAAATCTTACAAAATCGCGTACACCGTTAAAAGATATATTTCCGCCTTCAGCTCTTCCGGTAAGGGAAGAAACAATGTCACTTTCTACATTAAATGAACGGTTATTGGGATATGCAGAATATTCAAGCATATTGAAATTAATAATTTCAACATAATTCTTGCTTGTGCCGCCGATTATGTTTATATCTGTGTCTTTAAGGTTTATATTAATTTTGTTTGTATCTTCCAAAGAAAATTCAATCTTTTCAACAATGTCTCCGCCATCCGTCAGTTCTTGGCTGTATAAATTAATTTCTGCTTTTTCTGCTTGTTCAAAGCCTTTGTTTTTTATATAGAAGCCGGTTGCAATGAGAAGAACTGAAACAACAAGGAAAACTATAGAGGTTTTTTTCATATTATGCTTCCTCCTTTACTTGTTTTCCAAAGTATCTTTTTGTTAACTTGATACAGTATTTAAATAATTTTATCAATTTTTTGAAGAGGTATGGAACAAGTCTCTTAACGTAATTATAAAGTAAGATACAAGAGAACATTGTAATGCCTGATGAAATAATACCGATACCAAGTTCATAAAGAGCAATTGGCATTGATTTGAAACACATATAAATTCCGTATCCTATAGGAACGATAGCAAAGCATACACCTGCTACAAGTAAGCAAATATATGCAATTGAAAAGACTGCTGCTGAAACAACAAGGATAGGAAAGAGAGCAGAAACGAGAACAAAGACGAGTGCCGTTATAATTAAAGCGATAGGCAAGGTAGCTTTGTAGGTCTTACTTGAGAGTTTTTTGCGGAGATTTTTTATTGAAGATTCAATTTTTGTTAATTTTTCTTGGAAAAGCAACTCGAAATCATAGTCAGAAATCTCTGCAGAAAATTCTTCATTAACAACGGGTTGAACGGGAATTCTTTCCATAGTTTCACTTAATTCTTCTGCTTCTTGGATATGCTTGTCGATATTAGGAGCTTTAGGCATTTCCATAGTAGGAAGTTCATTATCCGCCTGTTCTTGTTCAGCGTAGGTTGGAACTTCTTCGGAAACTTCAATTTTAGATTTCAAATCGGGTGAGGTTGTAGTTCCTTCAACATTTTCAACATTGCCGTCTGATTTTGTTTTGATGAAGGGTTCAGGAGATTTGGGAGCACGTTTTTGTTTTACAATTTCCAAATTCTGTATTGATTTTATAATACCTTCAACTCCACCGGCGCTTTCAAGCATAGCATCGATTTCTTCGGCATTCTTTCCCTTAAAGCAATCATCAAAAATTTTAACGTGTTTATCGATAGACTCTTGCGGTAAATTCATTTCTGCAAGCTTGTCTTTTATTGTAGCTAAAAAGATGAACTTTTCCACTTTATAAAAAACCTCCTCAAAAAAATAAGGTAATGTGTTGTTTTAAGTAAAAAAATATGTTATAATATTATTATACCACAAAAAAAATAAAAATGCAATAATAATATTGTCTTGTATTTATAAATATTCTATGTACAAGATAAAAAAGAGGATTAACTATGAGAGCAAGAAAAAAGAAACATGGAGCTGAAAGATTGGCGGCTGTATCTGAATATTTTACACAAATCCCTGAACTTGATTCGAACAAGGTTACATATCTTGAAATTGGGTGTGGAAAAGGAAAATTTATTATTGAGAATGCAGAAAGAAATCCAGATATTAATTATATAGCTGTAGAAAAGGTGTCGGATGTTATTTTGCTTGCGGCAGAAAAAGCGAGCGAAAGAGAATTAAAAAATATTAAATTTATGATTTGCGATGCCAAGGGGTTAACTGAAGTTTTTCCACCACATTCTGTTGATTATATTTACTTGAATTTTTCTGATCCGTGGCCGAAAGCGGGGCACTACAAGCGCAGATTGACTTACAAAGCCTTTCTGGATGTATACAGACACATATTAAAAGAAGACGGAGCAATATTCTTCAAAACGGATAACGCAGGACTTTTTGAATTTTCGCTCGAGCAGTTTACTGAAGATGGTTGGAAATTAAAAAATGTTACTTATGATTTACATAACAGCGAGTTTGCAAAAGATAATATTATGACAGAATATGAAAAAAATTTCTCGGAAAAAGGATTCAATATTCATAGACTTGAGGCTTGGGTAAAATAATTTGAAAGGCTACGGGCAATGTCCAAAGCTGCTCAATTTTATTCAAAAATAAACCACCGACAAAAATCGGTGGTTTTGTTTTGTGTTAATTAAAAAATTAGATTTCTTTAGCGTTTGCAAGAACGTACTTTTCAGCTTCTGCACACCAGAGACCGTTGTTTTTTGCAATGATGTTTGCGAGGTCAGCGAAGAAAGGATCATTCTTTCCAAGCTCTGCGAAATCAGCAAGAGCAGTCAAGGGGAGTGACTTGTGTGTGTAAATAAGCTTCTTTGCTCCGGGAATCTTGGGGAGGTTGAGTGTTGTATCAACTACAGCATCAAGACCGCCGATATGAGTAATCATACAAGAGGGGTCGATAATACCTTTATGTGCAAGTGTGTTGGATTCGTTCATATCATCTGTGTTACCGCCGCTGGTACCAACTATATGAGTTGAACCATAGTGAACGTTGTAGAAGTTGAACATTGCGGAGAATTTGGAGTCAACAGGACCTGCGAAGAAGTTAAGGCAACCATCTCTACCGAGAAGTCTGTCAGCCATTTCAACAACAGGCTTAACTGGAGCGAAAACGAATATATCGTCAAAGCCTTTTCCTTCGGTAAGTTCCATCATATATGCATCTGCATCTTCAAGTTCAGCTGTGTTAACGTAAACGAGCTTAACACCGTTCTTTGCAGCATCTTCAACTGTGATAATTTCAGCAGCTCTGTTAAGTCTTGCAGTGTCAATATCTGTTACAACAACAAGTGAGGGGCGGGGATCAACGTGTATAGCGTAGTCTATAGCACCCATACCCATAGGACCGGCACCTGCCATAATAGCAAGTTTGCCGCCTTCTTTTATACCCATTTCATGAACGTAACTGCCGTTTGTTGTATGGTATTGAGCGTGGTATGCACCGATAATACAAGACATAGGTTCAGCCAATGAACCGTAGAAGTATGCATCACCTTCATAGGGGAGCAAACAATCCATTTCCATTACTTCATGAGGGAGGATAACGTATTGAGCAGCACCGCCGCACATATTGTAAGAATAACCGGGAGCATCAAGTTTGCCCTGGTAGTTGATAGCGGGCTGAATTGTAAACTTATCACCTGCTTTGTACTTGTCTGCCCATTTTGCGCCTACTTCAACTATTTTACCACAGAATTCGTGTCCGATAATAATGGGGTTTTCAGCAACGTTGTCAGGGACTCTCTTATGTGCTGCGCCCTGAATAGCAGCTTTGTATGAAGACATACAAATACTGTCAGAAATGATTTCAACGAGCACTTCATCGTCTTTTATTTTAGGAAGCTCAAACTCATCAAGTCGCAAATCATTTACGCCGTAAAGTCTAACTGCTTTTGTTTTCATTTTTAATGCCTCTTTCTTTCTGAATAATATTGCAAAAATCAATTATTTATGTTATTATTATAACAGAGTTTTTTTGTATTGTCAACGGAATTTCGGTGTATAATTTTAATAATTGATTATATTTTACCTTATTTATCGAATAAAAAGAAAGGTGTTAATTCATATTATGAATCAAGCGTCTGAAAGAATAGGATATTTACGAAACATATTGGAATATCACAGCAGAAAATATTATGTTGAAGATAGTCCGGAAATATCGGATTATGAGTATGATATGCTTTTCAGAGAACTTGAAGAGCTTGAGGAAAAACATCCCGAATTAAAGACCGGAAATTCACCTACAATGAGAGTTGGGGGGAGAGCTCTTGATAAATTTGAAAAAGTAAAGCATAACGTATCCATGGGTAGCCTTACCGATGTTTTTTCTTTTGAGGAACTTGAAGTATTTTATAATAAAAACACCAAAATGACATATTCAATTGAGCCGAAAATTGACGGTTTATCCGTTTCTCTTGTTTATGAAAACGGTCAGTTTGTTCTCGGAGCAACACGTGGAGACGGTTTGGTGGGCGAAAACGTAACGCTTAATTTAAAAACCATTAAATCAATTCCGCTGACTATTGATTATAAAGGCAGACTTGAGGTACGTGGTGAAGTTTATATGCCCAGGGAGGCTTTTGAAAAGATAAATGAAACAAGGGGCGAAAAAGAAAAATTTGCAAACCCGAGGAATGCGGCTGCAGGTTCGCTTCGTCAGCTTGATTCAAAGATTACTGCGCAAAGAATGCTTGATATATTTGTGTTTAACGTTCAATTTTGTGATAAAGAATTTGCAAGACACAGCGATTCGTTAAATTTTTTGCGCGAACAAGGTTTCAAGGTTTTGCCGTATACACTTGTAACAGACAATATTAATGAAATTGAAAATCATATAAATAAAATTGGCGAAATGCGTGAAAATCTGTCGTTTGATATTGACGGAGCCGTTATAAAAGCAGATGTTTTAAATGACAGAACAGAGCTTGGCGAAGTAGGCGGCAGACCGAAATGGGCGGTTGCGTACAAGTATTCTCCCGAGGAAAAAGAAACGAAATTGCTTGACATAGTTATCCAAGTCGGTAGAACGGGGGTATTAACCCCAAACGCGGTTTTAGAACCCGTAAAGATTGCCGGTTCCACAGTAAGCAGAGCGACTTTGCATAATTTAAATTATATTAGAGAAAAGGATATACGTATAGGCGATTCTGTAATAGTGATTAAGTCTGGTGAAATAATACCGCGGGTTGAAAGCGTAGTTTTGCAAAAAAGACCTGATGATGCAGTAATATTTGAAATGCCCACAGTATGTCCTTCATGTAACGAGCCTATATTCCATGAAGAAAGCGAGGCTGACCACAGATGTACGAATGCTGAATGTCCTGCGCAACTATTGCGTACTTTAGAGCATTTTGCATCCAAGGCCGCTATGAACATAGACGGTATGGGACCGCAGATTATAGAGCTTTTCTATAATAACGGTATGTTGAAAAGCATTGCCGATATATATAGACTTGAAAAAGAAAAAATTGCATCCCTTGAGCGTATGGGAGAGAAATCAGCTGAAAACCTTATAAATTCTATTGAAAACTCAAAGAATGCGGGACTTGCTCGTTTGTTGTATGCGTTAGGCATAAGACAAGTAGGCGAAGTTGCGGCTACGGCTCTTGCGAAAAAATATAAAGATATTGATGCATTTTTCAATTTAACAAAAGAAGAGCTTACAGAGATAGACGATATCGGCGAAGTATCGGCTGATTATATAATCGATTTCTTTTCTCACGAAAAAACAAGAGAGATTATTGACGAGCTGAAGTCGGCAGGGGTATTGACAATTTTTGAAGCGGAAGAACAAAAGGGTAATATATTAGAAGGTTTGACGTTTGTTTTGACCGGTAAATTGCCTACTATGTCGCGAGATGAAGCAGGGGCGCTTATTGAGAGTTATGGCGGAAAGACGTCTTCCTCTGTTTCAAAGAAGACCGATTATGTTTTAGCGGGTGATGATGCAGGCAGTAAACTTACAAAGGCGCAATCACTCGGGGTAAAAATTATTGATGAACAACAGCTAAAAGATATGCTTGGGATATAGAAAGAGCAGGTGGCTTAAATGATAATTGATAAAGTGAAAATTTACGTGAAAGCAGGCGACGGCGGTAACGGTGCAGTATCGTTCAGACGTGAAAAATACGTATCCCACGGCGGTCCCGACGGCGGTGACGGTGGTAACGGCGGTAATATTGTAATTGAAATTGACGAGGGCGAAAATACGCTTTTGCGTTATAAATATCACAAAAAATTTGTAGCGGAAAACGGCGGAGACGGAATGAAATCAAAGTTCCACGGAAAGACAGCGAACGACCTCGTTTTAAAAGTTCCGCCCGGTACGGTTGTAAAAGATGCAGAAAGCGGAAGAATTATAAAAGATATGTCGGATACAGAACCGTTTGTGCTTTGCAAAGGCGGTAGAGGCGGTTGGGGTAACAGACATTTTTCGACTCCTACAAGACAGATACCGAGATTTGCAAAAAGCGGTATTAAAGGGGAAGAGAAAGAGGTTATATTCGAACTGAAAATGCTTGCAGACGTGGGCTTTGTAGGATTTCCTAACGTAGGCAAATCAATGCTTCTATCGAAGATAAGCGCAGCAAAGCCTAAAATAGCTAACTATGAATTCACCACACTTTCGCCCAACCTTGGTGTAGTTGATGCAGGTGAAGAACGCTCGTTTGTTGCGGCAGATATTCCCGGTATTATTGAGGGTGCGGCAGAAGGCGCAGGACTTGGACACGATTTTCTTCGTCATATAGACAGATGCAGACTTCTCGTTCATATAGTTGACGTATCGGGAATGAGTGGCAGAGACCCAATTGAAGATATTGAAAAAATCAATGCAGAACTTGCGGAATATAGCGAAGATCTTGCAAACAGACCGCAGATAATCGCGGCAAATAAGATTGATATGTCCGAAGAGGGAGAGTTTGATAAAGACTCTTTTGAAGCCTATGTAAAAGAAAGCGGATATGAGCTTATGTATATTTCTGCGTTAACGGGAACTAACGTAAAAGAGCTTGTGCATAGAGTTGCCGATAAATTAAAGGAACTTCCGCCACTTACCGTATATGAAGCTGATTATTTCCCCGAAACCGACGTATTTGACGACAAGACAAATCACGATATACTTATAAAGAATGTTAACGGTACTTACGTTGTTGAGGCAGATTGGATATATAAACTTATGGGATCGATTAATTTTGATGACTATGAGTCCTTGATGTACTTCCAAAAAGTGCTTAAAAATGCAGGTGTGTTTGATAAACTCGAAGCAAAAGGCGTAAAAGACGGCGACACCGTAAGTATGTACGATTTTGAATTTGACTTTGTAAAATAACAAAAAAACGGCTGTTTAACAGCCGTTTTTTAAATTTCAAAACCTACATCTCTTATATGTTTTTCCCATTTATCAAATTGGAAGCATATATTTTCAGCCGAGTGGCTGTCGCTGGAAAGTATTACCTTTCCGCCTTTTTCTTTTATGTATTCCAATATAGGTAGAGAAGGATAGGGCGCAGTTCTGTAGCCCCTTGAAATAGCGCCCGTATTTACTTCAAAGGGTTTACCGTAGGGAAGTAACTTATCTACAGCCGCTTTCCAAGCATTTACGTATCTGGGATTGGTTACGTCAAAGAGTTTGTTACCCTCGTTGAATTTTGTTACAAGGTCAAAATGTCCGATAATATCCGCGCCGGTATTGTTGAGAACATCGCCCACAAGTTTATAATAATCCTCGGCGTATGTATAAAAATCGCCGTTGTAGTGTTCTTTTACGTCATTTAATGTTATTGACTCTTTGTGGTCTACAGAAAGATATTGTCCGTTTTTATGTATGTAATGCACACTTCCTATTACATAATCAAAATCAAGTTTGGGTTTTCCTGCAAAGTAATCTTGTTCAACACCGCATAATACTTTGATTTTACCTTCGTATGCTTTTTTTAGCCTTTGAAGTTCTTCAAAATATTCTTTCATAACAGGATCTGTCATACAGTAACTTTCATCAAAGCCCGTGTTACAATGTCCGGAAATGCCGATTGTTTTCAACCCTCTTTTTATTCCCGAAAGAACCATTTCTTCGGGGGTGTTTTTACCGTCGCAAAAGGTTGTATGCATGTGGAGATCATATTCGATCATTGTGTCATTTTCTCCTGCTTAATTTTTTTATCAATTATGTGTCTTGATGCAAGTTCATTGTGTATATCTTCAAGAGAAATGCCCATTTCAATCATAAGTACCATTACGTGATATGTAAGGTCAGCGATTTCGTAGATAGTTTCTTTTTTATCGTTATTTTTGGCACCGATAATAACTTCGGTACATTCCTCGCCGACTTTTTTGAGAATCTTATCAAGTCCTTTTTCAAAGAGATAAGTTGTGTATGAACCCTCTTTTTTGTCGGTTTTTCTTCCTTCAATAAGTTTTAAAAGACCTTCAAGAGAGAATTCATGCAATTCATCGCTTTCCCACACCGTGTTTTCAAAACATGAAGTTGTGCCGAGATGACAAGCGGGACCGTCGGGTTCAACCATAACGGTAAGTGCGTCTTTGTCGCAGTCTGCGGTGATAGAAACTATATGCTGATAATTTCCGCTTGTTTCACCTTTAAGCCAGAGGCACTGTCTTGAACGGCTGTAGAAGCAAGTCAATCCTTTTTCCATAGAAATCTGAAGGCTTTCTTTGTTCATATATGCAAGTGTAAGGACTTGTTTGGTTTTGGCATCAACCACAATTGCGGGTATAAGTCCTTTTTCGTCAAATTTGAGTTCGTCAATGTTTATCATTTTTATTTAATCCTTTCAAAGCGTTATATTCTCATACAAATTCCGTTTTTATTTAGTTCTTTTTTGAGGTCGGATATTTTTACTTCGCCAAAATGGAAGATAGATGCCGCAAGACCTGCATCAACCTTGGGAAGAGTGTTGAACAGTTCAATAAAGTGCTGTATGTTTCCCGCACCGCCCGAGGCAATAACAGGAACTGATACGGCGTTACATACGGCATCAAGCATTTCAAGGTCAAAGCCTTTTTTTACACCGTCTGTATCTATTGAGTTAACAACTATTTCGCCCGCGCCGTTGCCTACGCATCGTTTTATCCATTCAATAGCTTCCATACCCGTGTTTTCTCTTCCGCCTTTTGCAAAGACTCTGAATACACCGTCAACACGTTTTACGTCAACCGAGAGTACAACGCATTGGTCGCCGTAGAGCTTTGCGGCTTGGTATACCAAATCGGGATTTCTAATTGCTCCCGAGTTAACACTGACCTTATCTGCGCCGCATTTTAAAACCCTGTCAAAGTCATCGACTGTGTTTATTCCACCGCCTACTGTAAGGGGAATAAATATTTTACTTGCAACTTCGCAAAGTATATCCGAAAAGAGTTTTCTTTCTTCAAATGATGCCGTAATATCATAAAAAACAAGCTCGTCAGCGCCGTTGTCGCTATAGTATTTGGCTAATTCAACAGGAGAAGAAACGTCATTAAGTCCTTCAAAATTAACCCCTTTGACAACTCGGCCGTTTTTTACGTCGAGGCAGGGAATTATTCTTTTGGTAGTCATTTTGCCACCTCGATTGCTTCTTTCAGGTCAATTGCTTTTGTGTAATAAGCTTTACCTATAATCGTGCCATATATCTTTTTGTCAGCGAGTTTTTTTACATCTTGGATAGACGAAACACCGCCCGACGCTATTATTTGCATATTACATCTTTGTGAAAGTTCATTGTATAGGTCATGGTTCGTACCTTTCATTGCGCCGTCTTTGGAGATATCGGTACAAATAAGCGTTTTTACGCCAATATCTTGCATTTGAAGACAAAAATCAAACGCATCAAGCGAGGATTTTTCAGTCCAGCCCTTTACTGCAACGAAACCGTCTTTTATATCAACGCCGATTGCAATTTTATCTCCGTATTTTTTTACAGCTTCAGCGGCAAAATCTTTATTTTCAACAGCCGCCGTACCGAGTATAACGCGGTCAAGGCCGGCGCTAATATATTTATCGACTATATCCATTGAGCGTATGCCGCCGCCGACTTCGCAAAAAAGTCCGGTTTTCTTTTTTATATTGCATATAATTTCAAGATTTGGTGTTGTACCGTCTTTGGCTCCTTCAAGGTCAACAAGGTGGATATGTGTTGCGCTTTGTTTTACAAAGTCTTCTGCAATTTCGATGGGGTTATTGCTGTAGACGGTTAACTGATTGTAGTCGCCCTTGTAAAGACGTACTGCTTTTCCTTCGAAAAGGTCAATAGCGGGATATATTATCATAATCAAATACCGCCTTTCTCGCAAAATGCGCGGAGAATATTAAGACCAACGTTTCCGCTTTTTTCAGGGTGGAACTGACAGCCGTATATATTGCCTTTTCCGACTGCCGCTGTTATATCACAACTATATTCAGCGGTTGCGATAAGTGAATCATCACAGCCGGTTGCGTAAAATGAATGCACGAAATACACGCAATCACCCTCGTTTATATATTTAAACAGAGGTGATTTGTTTTCTGTAAATTTTAAAGCGTTCCAACCAATGTGTGGAATTTTTAATTCCTTGTCAACAACATCAGTTAATGGTCTTATTTCACCTTTAAGTAAGCCAAGACCTTTTGTTTCGCCGTATTCAAAACTTTTTTCAAAGAGCATCTGCATACCGAGACATATTCCAAGAAGTGGTTTACCATTTCTGGCTTCTTCTGTAACTATTTCAGCAAGTCCTGATGCAAAAAGCTTGTCTGATGCATCTTTGAATGCTCCAACACCTGGAAGTATTATTTTTTCTGATTTTTTTAATACGTTAGGATCGCTTGTAACAACCGTATCAGCGCCAACGTATGCGAGTGAGCTTTTCAAAGAAAAGAGATTTCCCACTCCGTAATCAACAATTGCAATCATTAAAGGAGTCCTTTCGTTGAGGGGATTTCATTCAAAAGAGCAGGATCTTTTTTTGTTGCCTGACCGAGCGCTCTTCCTACAGCCTTGAAAACACCTTCTATAATATGGTGGGAGTTTGTTCCTGCAAGCTGTTTTATGTGGAGATTTATTTTTGCATTACGTACAAAGCCGAGCCAAAATTCTTCAACAAGCTCTGTGTCAAAATCTCCAACTTTTTCTGTAGGAATATTGAGGTTATAACCGAGATAATCTCTGCCCGAAATATCTACTGCGGATAATATCAAAGCTTCGTCCATAGGAAGCGTGATATCTCCGTATCTGTTTATACCTCTTTTATCGCCGATAGCATCATTAAAAGCTATACCGAGGCAAATACCAATATCTTCAACAGAGTGGTGGTAATCGACGTATGTGTCGCCTTTGCAAGATACTTCTATATCAAATCGGCTGTGTTTTGAGAATAGAGTAAGCATGTGGTCAAGAAAACCACAGCCTGTTTCTATTTTTGATTCGCCTTTTCCGTCAAGTCTTATCTTTAAATATATATCTGTTTCGGCGGTTTTTCTTTTGATTTCAGCAACTCTAATCATTTGTTTTCCTCCAATATCTTTTTTAAAGCAAACAAAAGCGCTGTCATTTGTTCGGACGTGCCTACGGTAATTCTAACGTATTCGCTGATTCTCGGTTTCGAGAAGTGGCGTACAAGAATTCCTTTTTTCTTGAGGTTTTCGTATATGGTTTGTCCGTTAACATCGGGGTGTTTAGCGAATAGGAAATTAGATTTTGAATCTGTTGTAACAAATCCCATTTCTTTTAATTTTGCGGTAGCATTTTCTCTGTTTTCAGCAATTTCCGCGCAGTTTGCTTTAGTGTAGGCATCATCGTTTAAAACACCTATTCCCGCTGCCATTGTCATTCTGTTGATGTTGTAAGGATTGGTTGAATATTTAACGGTATTCAAGTCGGCGATAAGTGCGGCAGAACCGACACCGAAACCAAGTCTCGCACCTGCCATAGAACGTGATTTGGAAAATGTCTGACAAACCAAAAGATTGTCATATTTTTCTACTAATGGCAAACAGCTTTCTGCGCCGAAATCAACGTACGCTTCATCTATAACAACAACGTTGTTGGGGTTAGAAATCAATATTTCTTCGATTTGAGGAAGCGTAAGCGTCATACCTGTAGGGGCATTGGGGTTTGCAATAAATATAGTTTTGTTTATTCCTTTGTAATCGTTTACGTCAATTGAAAAATCGTCTTTTAAAGGAATTTGTGTGTATGGTACGTTATTAAGCTCTGCAAAAACGCTGTAAAAACCGTACGATATATCCGGGAATGCCGCGGGGGTGTTTTCATCACAAAAAGCCATAAATGCGAAATTGAGTATTTCGTCAGAGCCGTTTGTCATAAGCACGTTTTCGTATTTTACACCGCAGTATTCGGCTACTCTTTCGGTTAAAGCTCTACATTCGGGGTCAGGATAAAGCTGTAATTTCTGCGCTTCTTCCATAGCCGCGATAATAGCTTTTTCAGAGGGGGGAAAGGGCGATTCATTGGTGTTTAGCTTGATGTATTTCATATCCTTCGGCTGTTCGCCCGGGGTGTAGGGAATAAGTTTTTTATATTTTTCACTAAAAAATCTGCTCATTATAATAAACTCCGATTAATTTTCTTCGAATCTGATTGTAGCGCTCTTGGCGTGAGCTGTCAAACCTTCTTTTTCAGCAAAGTAAGCAACTTCATTTGCAACTTTTGCCAACGCGTCTTTTGTGTAATATGTATACTGTGTTTTTTTAATAAAATCGTCAACCGAAAGCGGACTTGAGAATTTGGCAGTACCGCTTGTGGGGAGTGTGTGGTTAGGTCCTGCAAAATAATCACCCAAGGCCTCGGGGCAGTATCTTCCCATAAAAATCGAACCTGCGTGTCTTATTTTATCAAGATAATCAAAAGGATTGTCTACACAAAGTTCAAGATGCTCGGGAGCTATTTCATTTGAAATTTCTATAGCTTCGTCTAGTGTATTTGCGACAATTATTTTACCATTGGTGTCAATAGATACACGTGCTATTTCCTGTCTTTCGAGTTTCGGGATTTGTTTTTCAATTTCTGCTTGTACGTTTCTTGCAAAATCAAGAGAATCGGTAACAAGAACAGCACTTGCCATTTTGTCGTGTTCAGCTTGCGAGAGGAGGTCAGCCGCTGTGTGCGCCGGATTACCTTTTCCATCAGATACGACAAGAATTTCGGAAGGTCCTGCAATCATATCAATAGATACGTTTCCAAATACCTGCTTTTTTGCTTCTGCAACAAAAGCGTTTCCGGGGCCGACTATTTTGTCAACCTTAGGGATTGATTCTGTTCCGTATGCCAATGCCGCGATAGCCTGAGCACCGCCTACCTTAAATATTCTGTCAACGCCCGCAATCTTTGCAGCCGCAAGTATAACAGGATTAATTTTACCGTTAGCGGAGGGGGGAGTCGTTATAACGACTTCTTTAACACCTGCGATTTTTGCGGGAATAGAGTCCATAAGCACGGTTGACGGATATGCCGCAGTACCGCCGGGGACGTAAAGTCCGGCTTTGTCTACAGGGATGATTTTTTGTCCGATAACAATTCCGTCTTCGTCGTTTATAATAAAACTGTTTCTTATCTGTTTTTCGTGGAATTTTCTGATATTTGCCGCTGCTTTTTTTAATATTTCAATAAACTCGGCAGGAACGGAAGCGAAAGCTTCTTCAATTTCATCGTTTGAAACTTCAAGTGATGATAATTTTGCTTTGTCAAATTTTTCGCAGTACATAAAAAGGGCAGAATCGCCATTTTCTTTTACGTTTTCGATTATTTCGGTAACTGTACCGGCAACGTCAATTTCCGATATTGCTCTGGCAAATATATCTTTGTTTTCAACTTCACCGTATTTTAAAATCTTAATCATTTTTTTGCCTCAACTTGCGCTGAAAGTTCGCGCACTATTTTTTCGATTTGTGTATTTTTGAATTTAAAGCTCGATTTGTTTGCGATAAGACGGGCGCTTATGGGAAAAATAGTTTCTTTAACTTCGAGATTGTTTTCTTTTAATGTTGTACCGGTTTCAACTATATCTACTATTACGTCGGAAAGTCCCAATATCGGAGCTATTTCAATAGAACCGTTCAAGTGAATCATATCGATTTCTCTGCCTTTTGAAGCGTAGAAATTTTGAGCGATATTTGTAAATTTTGTTGCAACGCGAAGTGTTTTCTGGGGATCGTCTCTAAATTCTTTTTTAGCTGCGACAGCCATTCTGCATTTGCCTATGTCGAGGTCGAGAAGCTCATAAACGTCGGGATTGTATTCAAGAAGAATATCTTTTCCTGCAACGCCTATGTCAGCCGCGCCTCTTTCGACGTATATTGCAGAATCGGAGGGCTTAACCCAAAAATATCTTACGCATAATTCATCGTTTTCGAAAATAAGTTTTCTGCTGTTTTCTTTAATGGAGGGGCATTCAAATCCGGCTCTTTCAAACATATCGTAAACTTTTTCACCAAGTCTGCCTTTTGGAAGAGCAATATTAAGCATTGTTTTCAAGAATAACCACCCCTTTGTCATTTAATTTCAACAACTGTTTGTATTTAATATCTTTAGGAACAGCCTTTTGAGCCATAACGCTTTTACCGTTGTCAGCCATCATTTTTATTGCGTTATTAAGCGAATTAATATCATCGCCGTCGGAGTAGAGAATAACCGTATCGACATCAAAGTCTTTTTCGGTTTCGTTAAACCTTTCGAGCATATCAAGGTAAACAGCAAAGCCTATAGCGCCTGATTTTCTACCCATTTTTTGCATAAGTTTGTCGTATTGACCGCCGGAGAGAACACCGCTAGGAATTGTGTTAATAAAGCCTTTGAAAACGATTCCGTTATAGTAATTCATATCGTTTATTACAGAAAAATCAATTCGAATCATATTTCCATAACCGTTTTCAACAAGAGTATCGATTATAGCTGACAAATCATCAATTTTTTTCTTTTCAATATATTCGGAAAGTTCGGTTTTCAGCATTTCAAGAACTCTTTCGGGAGAGCCGTAGGTTGAAATAAGTTTTTTTAATGCATTTGATTTGTTTTCAGAAATGCCTTCTTCTATGCAAATTCTTGTGATTTCGTGAACGTTCTTTTCACTTGCGCATTTCAAAACGTATTTTCTGTTTTCTTCGGAAATGTTTATGTTTTCAATAACGTCGGAAAGTATACCGAGGTTTGAAATATCAAGAACGCAGTCTTCCGAAATACTTTTTAAGCTTTCGCAGGCAAGCATAAGAACTTCATAAATATTGTAGTTATCAATATCGCCTATGCATTCAAGTCCCGATTGCATAATTTCTTTAAAGGAGTGAGCACCCTTTGAAATACGGTATACGTTTTCGTTGTAGTATACTTTGTTTACCGTATTTTTTTCGTCTTTTGTGTTTTTTATAATAGAAAGGGTAACGTCAGGCTTCAGAGCGAGAAGCTTTCCGTTCGTATCGGTAAAGGTGATTATACTGTCCGAAACAAGAAAGTCTTTATTTCTTACGTATAGGTCGTATTCTTCGAATTTGCTCATTTTATACTGCGAGTAACCGTACTTACCATAAAGCTGACGGAGTTTGAAAATAGCTTTTTCTTCATTTTTTAAAACTGTTTCTTTTATATCCATTTTACTTACTCTCCTTTGAAGACAATTTTTCTATTGCTTCTTTATATCCGCCGCTACCGTAATTCAAGCACTTATTTACACGACTGATTGTTGCAGTACTAACACCGGTTTTTGCCAAAACTTCTTGATAACTCTTACCTTCGTTGAGGAGGAGGGCAACATCAAGTCTTTGAGACATATCTTGTAGTTCTTTTATTGTGCAAATATCTTCAAAAAATCTTTTACATTCATCAATGGTTTCAAGATTAAGAATCGCTTTAATAAATCTTTCAGTGGATTCGTTATGAATATCTTTCATTGTAATCACCTTTTCAGAATAATTTAGTTATACAAATAACGGTAGATAGTTTATCACACTAAAGTGATAAAGTCAATAGTTTTTTAGAATATTTTTTTAAAAAAATTATATTTAAAAAAATCTAAAATATATTGTAAAATAAAGCTCCCCGCCGTTTATTTAGGTGGGGAGCTTTTTGGTATTTTTTATTGTTTAAGGCAACTGGATTTTCGATGATGTTTTGTTCTGTTTTTGGTTAAATACTTGGTTAAAAAGCGTTTTTTAAGAGATAATCGAAAAGAAAGATTACAGCGATTATTGTAAGAACGAAGAAGCCTACTGCTATACCAAAGATTATTGCGCTAACAAGAGAAGCTGTAAGAGTTGTTGAGAGGGCAATAACGGAGAATACAAAACTTCCGATTGTTGCAAAAAGAAGAAATCTGATATAATATACGATAAAAGAAGATGACTGATTACCTCTTGTTCCACGAGTAAGAAGATACACCCCGAGAATTACGAGAACAACGGCAGCGGTTATCAACTCTATCAGAAGAAGTGTAGGGAAGTTCGTAAAGAACTCCGGCCACACGATTCCTGCAATTATTCCGAGAACAGTTGCAACGAGAGTTGCTATTGCGAACTTGAAATAAACATTGTTTATATTTTGACACACCTTTTAAACCTCCTTTCATTTGTACTCACTACATTGTATGATTGAAAGACGGTTTCGGATAATAAAAAAACACTCCGAATTTGTGTCGGAGTGATTTTTTATATAGTTTCAAAATTACTGAGCGTTGTTTACGATAACGGAGAAATCTGCGGGTTTAAGAGAAGCGCCGCCGATGAGACCGCCGTCAACGTTAACTTTGGAAAGAAGCTCTGCAGAGTTTGCAGCATTCATAGAGCCGCCGTACTGGATAGTAGTTGCTTCAGCAACGGTCTTGCCGTACTTTGCTTCAAGAACGTTACGGATAATACCGCAAACTTCGTCAGCCTGTTCAGCAGTGGCAGTCTTGCCTGTACCGATTGCCCAAACGGGTTCGTATGCGATAATAACGTTCTTCATCATTTCTTCGTCAACACCGAGGAGCGCGATCTTTGTCTGCAAAGAAACGATTTCAGCGGTGATATCCTGTTCGCGTTCTTCAAGAACTTCACCAACGCAGAGGATAACTTTGAGACCTGCTTTAAGAGCTGCAAGAACTCTCTTGTTAACAGTTTCGTTTGTTTCACCGAAGTACTGTCTGCGTTCGCTGTGGCCGATGATTACGTATTCAGCGCCGATTTCAAGGAGCATATCAGCTGCGATTTCGCCTGTGAAAGCACCCTTTTCTTCGAAGTGAACGTTCTGTGCGCCGATTTTAATGTTTGAACCCTTTGCCGCTTCAACTGCTGTTGCAATATCGACGAAAGGAACACAAAGAATAGTTGTGCAGTTGTCCTTACCTGCAACCAAGGGCTTAAGCTCTTCGATAACAGCCTTTGCCTTAGAGGGAGTAAGGTTCATTTTCCAGTTACCTGCGATAACTGTATTTCTTGTTTCTCTGTTCATTTTATTATACCTTCAATCGTTAATGAATTATTTGTCGTTAAGGCAAGAGATTCCGGGGAGGTCTTTACCTTCAAGGAATTCGAGAGATGCGCCGCCACCGGTAGAGATGTGAGTCATTTTGTCAGCGTAACCGAGCAATTCAACTGCTGCCGCAGAGTCGCCGCCACCAATGATGGAGATTGCATTGCTTTCAGCAACAGCCTTTGCAACCGCTTTTGTACCGTTTGCAAATGTTTCGAACTCAAACACACCCATAGGACCGTTCCAGATAACTGTACCTGCGCTCTTAATAGCATCTGCAAAAAGTTCTTCTGTCTTGGGACCAATATCGAGGCCCATATAACCAGCAGGAATTTTTTCGGAACTAACAACAAGTACGTTGCAGTCGTTATCAAACTTGTCGCCTGCGCGGTTATCAACGGGAAGCAAGAATTTTACGCCTTTAGCTTCTGCTTTCTTCATAAGTTCAAGAGCAAGGTCAAGTTTGTCTTCTTCGAATTTTGAATCAGCGATTTCGTAGCCGAGAGCCTTGTTAAAGGTGTAAGCCATAGCGCCGCCAACGATAAGTGTGTCAACTTTGTTGATAAGGTTTTCGATAACACCAATCTTGTCGGAAACCTTTGCGCCGCCGAGGATAGCAACGAAAGGACGCTTGGGTTCGGAAAGAGCGCCGCCCATAACGTCGATTTCTTTCTGGATAAGAGTTCCGCAAACTGCAGGCATTTCGGGGCAGAACTGAGCGATACCTGCTGTTGTAGCATGAGCTCTGTGAGCTGTACCGAATGCATCGTTAACGTAGATATCAGCCATAGAAGCGAGCTTCTTTGCGAATTCTTCGTTATTCTTTTCTTCTTCTTCGTGGAAACGAACGTTTTCGAGAAGCATAACTTCGCCGGACTTGAGCGCTTTAGCTTTAGCCATTGCGTCTTCTCCTACAACGTCTTTTGCCATAATTACTTCTTTACCGAGAAGCTCGGAGATCCTCTTTGCAACAGGTGCGAGAGAAAGGGTAGTGAATTCATCTTTTGCTTTTGCGAGGATTTTTGCAGCTGCAGCTTCTCTCTCTTCTTCGGGAAGAGCATCGATTTTTTTCTTGTCCTTCTTGCTGAGCTTCAAAGTTTCATTGAGGATATTGTGGGGGCGTCCCATGTGTGAGCAGAGAATAACTGCCGCACCGTTGTCTACAAGATATTTGATTGTGGGAAGAGCTCCAACAATTCTCTTGTCGTCGGTGATTACGCCGTCCTGCATAGGTACGTTGAAGTCGCATCTAGCGATAACTTTTTTGCCGGCAACAGCTACATCTTTAATAGATTTCTTGTTGTACATTTTTTCACCTCATATAATTATTTTATTTTTTTCAAACTAATCAAATTGATATCTGTATCAATCTTATTTATTATAGCACAGAAATTTTCGTTTTACAATATTTTTTGTTAAAAAAACAAAATAATTACAAATTTAACAAAAAAAGAAGATTGATAAAGTAAATTATATTAAAAAAACATAAAATTATGCAAAAAAATTGACTAAATAAGTAAAATCTGTTATAATATGATTCGGAAGAAAGCAAAATTTTAAGGAGAGAATTATGAGTAATATCAAGGATATAAATCTTGCTCCCTCGGGCGCGGATAAAATAAAATGGGTAGAAAGCTATATGCCTGTTTTGAATATAATCAAGAAAGAATTTGAGGAAACCCAACCTTTTGCAGGTAAAAAAATATCTATGTCTATTCACCTTGAAGCAAAGACCGCGTTTCTTGCAAAGGTTTTGAAGGCAGGCGGAGCGGAAGTATATGTTACCGGTTGTAATCCTCTTTCGACACAAGATGACGTTGCGGCGGCTCTTGTTGCCGAAGGTTTTGAGGTTAACGCTTGGCGTGGAGTAAATGAAGAGGAATATAAAGAACACCTGAAGAAAACACTCTCTCTTTGTCCTCACGTTATGATAGACGACGGCGGCGATTTGATAAATCTCCTTCAAGGTGAGTGTCGCGAATATGGTAAGAATCTTATCGGCGGTTGTGAAGAGACAACAACGGGTATTCATAGACTTAAGGCAAAACAGGCTCAAGGAAAACTCGATTATACAATGATTAATATAAACGACGCTGACTGTAAGCATCTTTTTGATAACCGTTACGGAACAGGGCAATCGACGTTAGACGGTATAATGAATAGTACAAACTTGATTATCGCAGGAAAAACAGTTGTAATTGCAGGGTACGGTTGGTGCGGTAAGGGTATTGCTATGCGCGTTAAAGGTATGGGCGGTATACCCGTAATTACAGAAATTGACAACGTTAAGGCTATTGAAGCTGTAATGGACGGATTTACCGTAATGAAGATGGACGATGCGGCGAGAATAGGCGATTTGTTTATAACCGTTACAGGCTGTTGCGACGTTATAAGAAAAGAACATTTTGAGGTTATGAAAGACGGCGTTCTTATTTCCAATTCAGGTCATTTCGATTGTGAAATTGATAAGAAGGCGTTGAAAGAATGTGCTATAGAAGTATTTGACAGAAAGCCCAATATCGTAGGCTATAAAATGGCTGACGGCAGAGTGCTTAATCTTATGGCGGAGGGCAGACTTGTTAACCTCGCGGCAGGAAACGGACACCCCGCAGAAATAATGGATATGAGCTTCAGCCTTCAGGCAAAATGCCTAGAATATCTTGTAAAAACGGAAGGTGCTTTGGAACATAAACTCTATAGTGTTCCCGTAGAAATCGACCAAAAGGTTGCAGAATTAAAATTAAAAGCTCTCGGCGTTTCAATAGATAAACTTTCAAATGAACAGATTGAATATCTGAATAAAGCTGAATAAAAATATATTGCATAGGTGCAGTTCGCTTATTATGGACTGCACCTTTATTTTTTCGTCGAATAAGATAATAGTATATATTTTTGCTTTAGGGGAGATTAATATGATAATTTATGTTGTTCAGCCGGGGGATACTCTTGATTCTATAGCCCGAGAATACGGTGTACCGTTGTCGAGACTTATATCGCAAAATGAGCTTAACGAAGAGGGAAAAATAACTGTTGGTCAGACTATAGTTATTTTGTATCCCGAACAAGTTTATACAGTACAGCTGGGAGATACACTTGAAGGGATTGCGAACAGTTACGGAGTATCTGTGAATCAGCTTCTCCGCAATAACCCTATACTTAAAGGAAGAGACGAAATATTCGCAGGGCAAACGATAATAATAGATTATACGACCGAGAAACAAGGAGAAATAGCTGTAAACGGATATATATATCCATTTGTTGAACGAGATACGCTTATAAGAACCCTGCCGTATTTGACATACATAACACTATTCACATACGGATTCACCCCCGATGGACAGCTTGTGGATAGAGGAATAACCGATTTCGGACTTGACGAAGACGAGATAATATCACTCGCGCGAGAATACGGTGTAGCTCCGATAATGCACCTATCAACCTTAACCGAAGCAGGAGTTTTCAGTAGTGAGCTTGGTAACGCATTTCTAAACAACCGACAGGCGCAAGATGTGCTTATTCAAAACATAATTACAAGAATGAACGAGAAGAATTATTACGGTTTTGACGTGGATTTTGAGTATCTTGACGGTGCAAACAGAGATAAATATACAGATTTCGTAAGACGTCTCGGGATTGCATTAAATGAAAACGGATATATATTGATTACCGCGCTTATACCGAAAGCGTCGGGGGATCAACCCGGTGGATTATATGAGTCGCACGATTACGGCGGTATAGGCGCGGTAAGCGATTATGTTTTGCTTATGACGTACGAATGGGGATATACATTTGGACCTCCAATGGCAGTAGCTCCCTTAAATGAAGTAGAGAGGGTGCTGAACTACGGTGTTGGTGTAATAAACCCCGAAAAGATATTTTTAGGAGTGCCAAATTACGCGTATGACTGGCCTTTACCTTATCAGATGGGAACAACGAAAGCTCAAAAAATATCCAACGTTGAAGCGGTTGATTTAGCAATAGAAAAAGGTGTAAGTATAAACTTTGACGAAGTGGCGCAGACACCTTTTTTCAACTATACGGAAAATGGAACGGAACATGTAGTATGGTTTGATGACGCAAGGAGTATCGACGAAAAATTAAAGCTCGTACCCGAATACAATTTATACGGCGTAGGGTATTGGAATTTGATGGAATGGTTCCCGCAAAACTGGCTCGTGCTTAACGCGAAGTATAACATAAGGAAAGTTATATAAGTATAAGCATATTTTTTTGTGAACAATATCAATTGACATTCCTCTCGAAAAGTAATAGAATATAAACTGTATAAATATTTACTTTTTTGTGTTTTTATACAAATAACCCAATAAATAGATTTGTACATAGTGCAATGGAGGATATGTCATGAAAAAAATGCATTTATTCCCAAGAAGAACGTTAGCATTTCTTCTTGCGGCAATAATGCTTTTAGGTGTTGTCGGATGCGCGAAAGTTCCGACTTCGGACACGGTAAAAGTATTGCCCAAGGAAAATGGTAATGCAAACACACTCCAAAAGTTTGAAGAATCTGCATTAGGAAGCAGAGAAGAGCTTGAAAAAGTTGTTGAAGTTCTCGGCAACGGTGAAAACACCGAAAATATGACCGACGAAGAAATCAACGACTATGTTGAAGAGCTTATTCAAGGATTGGATAACAATAAGACCGTAACAAACGAAAAGAATGAATCTGCATTAGGAAGCAGAGAAGAGTTTGAAAAAGTTGTTGAAGTTCTCGGTAACGGTGAAAACACCGAAAATATGACCGACGAAGAAATCAACGACTATGTTGAAGAGCTTATTCAAGGATTGGATAACAACAAGACCTCAACAAATGCAAACAACGATTCGGGTATTGTTAATTTAGGCACAAACAAAGCGCCTCTTGTAGCCGATACTTCGGAGACAGTCAAAGATAATGACGGTACGTATGACGAAAACGGTGCAATGACGAAGCCTTTTGACGAAGTATATCCCGAGCTTGTTGAAAACGGAACTGTCAAGTATAGTGACGAAAGTGTACTTATCAAACTTAACAACACCCTTGAGGGAAAAATAACCGAGGGTATGAAGAAGTACGGCGTGGCACTTCTCACACCCGTTGTACCCATGGAAAAACAGACTTGGTACGAAGCAAAGCTTGTAGAGGGAACAGACGTTGCAACTACTATAGACGGACTCCGTTTGCTTGATGAAGTAAAACTTGTTGAATACAATTTCGAAATTGAAACAGCGAATATAGATATTTGCAAAGAATGTTTTGAAAAATGGGGACATCACAAAAACCCATATCACAACAAGCAGTGGCACATGCACCACTGCGGCGTAACCGACGGCTTGGATAAGGTTGAAGAGGTTGGGGGAAGCTCGTCTGTAATCGTAGCTGTTATTGATACCGGTGTTGACTATGACCACGAGGATCTTTCCGAAAACATTTGGGTAAACACTAAAGAAATTGCCGGAAACGGCAAAGATGACGACAATAACGGCTACATTGACGACTACTACGGTGTAAACCTTGTAGCAGGCAAGGGCAACGGCGACGATGACAACGGACACGGAACGCACGTTGCTGGTGTTATTGCCGCGCAGAACAACAACGTGGGTGTTGTGGGTATTGCTTCCAACGTAAAGATAATGCCCATCAAAGCGGCAGCAGCAAACGGTACGCTTAATCAGGCGACAATAGCGAAAGCTGTTCTTTACGCTTATGAAAACGGCGCTGAAATAATTAATATGTCATTCGGCGGTACAGCTTGTTCTATTGCAGTACAAGATGCGCTCGCTGTTGCATACAGCAGATGCGTACTTGTAGCCTCTGCGGGTAACAGTGGTATGCCTAATGAAGAAACAGATAATTATCTGAATCCGCTTCCTAATTATCCTGCAGGACTTACATACGTTCTCGGTGTAATGAGTGTTGACGAAAACGGTGTTGAATCCTCATTCTCGAACTGGGATGCAAAAGCGTTCAACGGTGTTGAATATGAGCTTTATGCCCCAGGTGAAGCTATAATGAGTACGTTACCCAACAACCAATATGGTATACTCAGCGGTACGTCTATGGCGGCGCCTACCGTTTCTGCTATTGCGGCTATTTTAAGAAGTGAATTTAAGGACCGTGATATGTATCCTACCAAGTTTATTTACGGTCAGCTTGCATGTACCTCCGATTATCACGCTACTTGTATCAACCCCAAGGAGCATACTGTAAATGGAATGCCCCACAATCTTCCTCAAATTGTAAATCTTGATGCTGCATTGACAAAACTTCCGAAACCCGAAGTGTCAGTTCAGGATTTTGCTGCTTTTGATACCGAAGGATTCAAAAATGACAAAGACAAGGTGAATAATGGTGATGGTGTCATTGATGCTGGTGAAACAGTTGCTCTCGGACTTACACTTCGTAACCGTTGGGGAATGAGTGAAGATACTGTAGTATCGATAAATGCAAACAACAACGGCGTTGCTGACCCCTATATTACATTCATCAATCCTACTGTGAACTATGGCTCTGTAGGAACTTATTCAACTCAGGATTGCGGAAAAATATATACAGACGAACTTCTTACAGGTTGGGAAAATCCTTTTTACGTTCGCATAGCAAAAGACTGTCCCAATGACTACAGATTTACTATCTACGTAACCATCACGTGCAAGAATGCTCTTGATGAAGCTGATGAAACTGTATATACTTCTGAATCAAAAATCAATCTCACAGTAAGAAGCGGAAAGATTTTGCCGAGCGTTATTGACGAGGATATGGTTCTCACAGCCGATAACCTCTATATTATCCCAAATTCGACAGTAATCAACGAGGGGGTAACCGTTCGCGTTGAATCCGGTACACATATTCAGTTCTGGTCAGATGATGCGAACGACCCCTATGCAAGCGACTATATTGCATACTTGCTTGTAAACGGTAAATTCTTGGTAGAGGGAACGAAAGAGAATCCTGTCTATATTTACCCGAGTCAGCTCATGGATAAGTATAACGTTGAACTTACTCAAAGTTCAAATGGTTATATTTCTCTCAAATACGCTGATATAACCAATCTAGCTACCGGCAGTTCAGGTAATACAGGTTTATATAATATAATTGGACATGCCGACCATTGTACCTTTAGGTTCAATTATGGCAACAATATGTATTATCGTCACGTTTATTCTGGAAAAGTAGGTTATGCTTTTACCAGTAATCCTTATTTAGCTAGCTTTAACAACGTAAATGATAGTGTCTTCTACAAAATTGGTGCGTATAGTCAGGTGTACATTAGTGGAAATGCTGATAGATGTATATTTGTTGAGTGTGGTTTAGAGGGACAGATTATCACTTTGTCTTCTAAATTAAAGGCACAAAACTGTGTGTTTTTGAAAAATTTATTTGTAGATCAAACAAGTCCGGATAGAAGTATTAATTTTACGTATACAGTACCGAGTGTGAGTTTGTATAGTTATATAAACAAAATTTCATATCGCGAAGAAACAGGTACAACATATATAGTATCAAATGGTGCTATTAACCAATATTACCTTGAACAACTTGGAGGATCATTTGTTATCATTGAATCTCAAGAAGAAGCAGAATGGATTAAAATGAATTTTTCTGAGTTTTCAGGTTTTACGGTTGGTATCAAGTATGATGCATTAAAAAATAAGGCTGTTTGGTATGACGGAACTGAAATAGCTGACTTTTTAGATCCAAATGGTGTAACCCAAAAATATTGCAGTAATTATTGTTTTTTATCCTATTTGATGAAAATTAATGATGACTCTTGGAGTTATTATCTCTATGAAATCCCCGGTGATATTCTTCCAACGGAAATTACCTTTACCGAATACGAAGTATCGATGGATACCGAAATGACTTATCAGATTACTCCTACAAATAAACCTGTTCAACTTGGTTTAGACAGATTTGTATACGAGAGTAACGACGAAAACGTAATCACTGTTGACGAAAACGGTCTTGTTACCCCTGTTGGAGTTGGAAATGCAGATGTATATGTATACTCAAAAGACAGAGCTGTTTCCAATTATATTTCTTTTGAAGTAATTGAATACGTTCCTCTTGAGAATATTGAGCTTCAGTTAAAAGAAGAAAACTCACTCTTGGCAGCAGGCGAAACTTTATCTACAAAAGTAACCTTTACACCCGAAAACACAACAAGAAGAAACGTGAAATATTCTTCATCAAATGAAAACGTTGCTACTGTAGATGCTGTAGGTGTAATTTATGGCGTAAGTTCAGGTACTACTACAATTACCGCAACGTGTGAAGAATTTACGGCAAGTGTTGAAATTACTGTTTATGTGAAGGCTGTAAGTTTGGAATTTGATAAAACAGTGATGAAAATCGCTCTTTCTGAATCCGCAGTCGAATTTCCTATGATTATAACAAACGAGGGCGCAGAACCCGAACTAAATTGGCGATTGACCGATTCAAATGTTGTGGTTATTGATGATGATAAATTGATTCCTAAAACTGCCGGTACCTCTACTTTAGTTGTAAAAGATGAACGTAGTGGATTAGTTGCTACTTGTTTGATAAATGTTAGTGATAATGATTATTCTCCTATAAAGAAGATTGATATTCGCTACTCCGAAACGTACCGAGAGGGAATTACAATGATACTTTTGGAGAACGGAGAGTTATACTGTCGTAGTGAATCTGTAAATTGGACTGTTTCTAATGTTGATGATTTTTCTATTTCTTATTGTTCTCCCGAATATCCAATGCTTTTGAAGAAAGATGGTTCTGTTGAATATGTCTATAGAACTGATGGTTCAAGTAAATCGATAAGTGGATTCGAAGGCTTAAATATTAAATCCGTTGCGTGCTATAAAATATCAACATATACTTTTAGTTTTTATACATATTTCGTTATTACCGAAGATGGAAAAGTATATGCGAAAGGTGAAAACGGTAATATTCTTGGTGTTGGTTCATCAGATGCTGTTAAATCAACCGCTGAATTGGTTCAGTTGCCGGAAAAAGTGATTGATATTGTGTGCGGTTATAATATTACTTATTTCCACACAGAAAATGGAAATGTATACTGTGCTGATTCAACTCGCTTATATCCGACAAAAATTGCTGAAAATATAGTTGAGTTATATGCAGGGAATATAGGCTCTTTAAGTACTTGTTATGCAAGAAATACGGACGGAGAATGGTGTAGTATATCCTCATCGGGTGTAACAGTTCGTAAGAGTCCTGCAGAACAATTTGATTCTTTTAAAGTATACAAATCAGACTCTACTGCTATAGGGGTTCTAAATGGCGGGGTTTATACTTTCAAAAGTGGTTCGGATTCAATCACAAAAGTCCCAGGAATAACGAATGCCATAGATGTATTTGCATACGATGGAATGCATTATGTTGTCACACCGGAAGCTTTATTATGTTTTAATGATGGAGAAACACCTTATGTAGTACATTTAAAACCACTTCTAGTAGAAAACCTTACTTTAACTGCTACAAATTTATCTGAATATTTGGTTTTATCAGACGAGAATTTGGTACTGACATTTAATAAAGCTCTTAAAAATGTTAGTTTGGTATTATATGCTCGGGATGAACAGGTGGTTGCAATTCCTAGGATTGAAAATGTGAATGATGTTATATTATCTTCAGCTATTTTTGAAGAAGGCGTAGAATATACTCTTTTGTTCTCTGCAGGAGATCTTGCTGGTGCAGAGGGTGTAACCAATGCCGAGGATATTACAATTACGTTTACATATAAAGCTCCCGAAACTGACACAGAAATAGAAGAAGATACAGAGATTGAAACCGAAGAAAAAGAACCTGTTATTCATGATTCTGTTCTGGATACAACAATTGAACGTATTTATACTGCTGAAAGTTTTGTTGCAAAGTTGCAATCGCTTCTTGCGGAATTGCAGATCAACCCAAATTTTTATGGTAATGCAATACTCAATCCCATTTCTACAGACACCGATGTTACACATTGGTTGAGACCTATTGCGCCTACGGTTACTGCGGGAGCTTATTCGGAGATTCCTTTGGCCGAAAACTATTGGGGAACAACTAACGAAAGAGCTATTGAGTTGCAGATGGTCGACTATTCTGACTTTATCACTTATAATCGTCTTATGTACGCTCCCTATCTCACAGAAGCGCCCGAAAACACATTCCCGTTCGTTACTTCTGTATCCCTTATAAACAAAACAGGCGAAGTTGTTACAACTGTTGGAAATGAAGAGGTTACATTCCGCGTAACGTTCAACAGAGATATGGATACTTCAATTCCTTTGAGATTTACTTTCGGAAGTGCTTATCCTTATGCAGATTACACTGTAGAGGGAAGCTACGTTGATGCTCGTACTTGGGAAGGTAAGTACACACTTACCACTGTAATCGAAAACGGTAATCAGTTTGTTGCAATAAGCAACGGTTGTTCTGCAACGGAAGATTTGACACTTCAGCCCGACAATGCTCGTTTTGCTTTTGTAATTGATACCACAGCAGCGCAGGCGCTTATCATGCAGGGCGAGGCTACCGATACCGGAATCAATCTCCGTTGGACACAAGACGACTTTGATACCCTTATGGGTTACAACGTATATCGTTCAACCTCTTTGAATGGCTTGTATCAAAGAGTCAACAAGACTGTAATACCTTTCGATACGATGGAATTCTTTGATGATACCGTTGAACCCGGCGTTGTTTACTACTACAACTTTACAGTTGTTAAGACTGACCTCACCGAGTCTACACCTTCCGGTAAGATAACCATTATGTCAAAGGATACAATGGCGCCGAATATTTATCACAGCCCCGTATATTCAGCTACGATGGGACAGAATCTCATTATTTCTGCCGACGTTACGGACAACTTGACTATTTCTTATGCTAATCTGTATTTCCGTACAAAAGGTCAGACCGAGTGGAAGACAGTTCGTATGAACAATCTTAATGACAAGTATTCTGCAATTATTCCTGCATCAAGTCTTGAGCTTGAAGGTTTGGAATACTATATTGAAGCATTTGACGGTGTAAGTTATACCTACAGAGGCTCTGCAAGTGAACCTTATGCCGTAACTGTTAAAGAATCTATAGATAAGAATTCTCTCGGAGACGTTGACGGTGACGGTACTGTTACAAACAAGGACGCTTTGATTCTTCTTTTGGCAATAAGCCATAAGTACAATATGACAGAAGATGAATTCAAACGCGCAGACCTTAATAGTGACGAACAGCTTTCCGCTGTTGAAGCTCTTAGAATACTTCATTACGTTACAGGTAAGGTTGGCTCTCTTGATATGACAGCATAGTAAAAGATACAAGGGAGTTTGCAAGATATATGAAAAAAAGAATTATATTATGCCTTATAGCAGTAGCGGTGGTTTTTGCATCTGTTTCAATAACGGTTTATGCTGAAAATCCTCCAACACTGACGGCACAAACGTCGCTTTCTTCGGTTACTCAGGGTAATAATTTTACCCTGAGTATCAAGGCGTCGAATTTCGAAACGGTAAGCGCAGTTGATTTTAACGTCTACTACGATTCTGCTGCTATGTCTGTTAAATCCACCTCAAATGGAGGTATGATTACACAGAATTCTATAAGCTCTGTGAATACAGATAACAGTGGTGTTATTAACGTGAGTTTGGTTAATCCTGATGGTTTCAGTACAAGCGGAACATTGTTAAATATTGTATTTAATGTTAATTCTGAATGTGTGGCCGGCTCTTATGACCTTAGAATGTCTGTTGGAGATTGCTATGGACTTGATTTTGCAGGGGTTACGGCAAGAGGTACAGGAGCTTCAATCAGCGTTACCGAGGTCTCCGCAACACAAAAGACGTTTAGCGTTTATTCCTATTTATCAAAAACATCAGCAAGTTGTGGCGACGTTGTATCTGTGAGGTTGGCTAATTCCAACGGATACTATTTTGGCAGCGGTGATTTTGTTCTGAACTATGACAGTGAGATTTTTGAGGTTGAATCTGTCGAACTTGAGAGCGGACTGAAAAAAGAAACCGCAACTTATTCGATTAATAAGGATATAAAGGGAACTGTTCTTGTTTCTTATGCCAATTCTACTGCTGTAAATTCATTTTATATGATAAAAATTAATTTGAAGGTTATTGCAGATATAAACGGAAGTACGAAGCTTTCTTATGAATCGAGAAATATTTATACAGAAGATTTGACGCAGTATTTACCATATTCGTCTACAAGTAGTGTTACTTTAAAAAAACTTCCCGAAACTGTGGATAATTCGAATATTTGGCTTGAATCGAGCGACGTGTTCTACAGAGGAAAAACTGCAACCAGTGTTTTGAAACTCGAAAAAGGCGCAGGGGTTGCGGCGGGAGATTTTAAAATTAACTACGATCCCGAAGTTTTGAGGTGTGTATCCGTATCAGTAGGAAAAGATATTGCTTCAATAGGCGGTACGTTGATTGTCGACGATGGGTTTGGTGATGGCTCAATCGAGTTTCCTTACGTAAATGAAAACGGTTATTCAGAAACTGATATTGAACTTATTTGTATAGAATGGGAAATTCTCAAAGGTTCGAATGAAAGTTATATTGTTTCTATTGAAGGCACTAATGTGTATGATGTAAATTATAAAAAGGTGGAACTTGAGTATATAACGTTAACAGGTGTTATAGAAGAACCGCCTGTTGAACCCGAGGATATTGACGGCGATGGAGTGATTACAGTCTTTGAAGCCAATATCGCGCATAAGATAGCATCGGGAGAGGCTCTTGAAGTTACCGAATCTATTTTGAAAGCTATAGATATTGACGAATCAGGGGATATCACTTTTAACGATTCTTCGTTAATAATAGAGTATGTACTTGAAAATTAAACATAGAAAAAAGCACACGGTTTCGTGTGCTTTTTTTGTTTTAGTTGTTATATTATTGAATTTACAATATCGTTCATATCGTATAGACCGCTTGGCTTATCTGCCAGGAAAAGAGCGGCTCTTACTGCGCCTTCGGCAAATACGTTTCTTGAAGAAGCCGAATGGGAAAGCGTGATAACCTCATCTTTTCCTGCAAACATTACCTCGTGTTCACCAACGATAGTGCCTCCTCTGACAGCGTGTATGCCGATTTCGGTAGACTGTCTTTTCTGGTGAAGTGGCTGTCTGTTATAGATGTATTCAGTTTCGCATTCTCTTGTTTCTTTTAAAGCATCTGCAATCATAAGAGCAGTTCCGCTGGGAGCGTCAAGCTTTTGATTGTGGTGTTTTTCTATTATTTCAATATCGAACGCTTCGCCAAGTGACAAACATGCTTTTTTAGCAAGTGCAATAAGAAGATTGATTCCAAGGGACATATTTCTTGAATAGAATACGGGAATTGCTTTTGATGCTTCTTTAATCATTTCGGTTTCTTCGAGAGTATGTCCTGTTGTAGCTAATACTACCGGTATGTTTTTTGTTTTGGCATAATTAAGCAGACCTTCTGTAGCCGTATGGTGAGAGAAGTCAATTATAACGTCAGCTTTACCTGTAAAATCATTTAAAGAAACAAAAACAGGGAAGTCAGACGTATTCTTTCCGCCCATAACATCAACACCGGCTATTATATTACAATTTTCATTTGCATCACAAGATGCGGCAACTGCATTGCCCATTCTGCCGTTGCAACCTGTAAGAAGTATATTTATCATTTTCAGCGTCCTTTTATAATTTCAAGAATTATTAGATAAGATTCTGTGCTTTCATTGCTGCCATGAGTCTTGCTTTTGTGTTATCTTCCATAGCGCAAAGAGGAAGTCTCATTTCGTCAGAGCACATACCCATCAAAGCACAAGCCGTCTTTGCGGGAATAGGGTTAACTTCGCAGAAGAGTGAGTTTATAAGTTCAAGGAGTTTGAGCTGAAGTGCAGCTGACTCTTTAACCTGACCTTTAAAGAAAAGTTCGCAAATGTCATGTGTTTCTTTAGGCATAATATTCGAAAGAACAGAGATGACACCCTTACCGCCGAGCGAAAGGATGGGAACTATCTGGTCATCATTACCGCTGTAGATAGCCAAATCATTTCCAACTTCTGCGGCGAGTTCAGCGATAGCACTGATATTTCCCGATGCTTCCTTAACTGCAACAATTCTTTCGTGCCTTGCAAGTTCTTTATATGTAGCTGTTGTGATATTGCAGCCTGTTCTGGAGGGAACGTTGTAAAGAATGATAGGTTTGTCTGTAGCGTCAGCAACAGCAAAGAAAGACTTGATAAGACCTTTTTGTGTAGCTTTGTTATAATAGGGGGTAACAAGCAATAATGCATCTGCGCCGACTTCGCAAGCATATTTTGAAAGGTCAATAGCATAATCGGTGTCGTTACTGCCTGTACCTGCAATAACGGGAACTCTTCCTGCAGTTCTTTCAACGGCGTATTTGATACATGCTCTGTGTTCTTCATCTGTAAGAGTTGATGCTTCGCCCGTTGTACCGCAGATTACAATTGAATCGGTTTTGTTGTTGATTTGATAATCAATAAGCGAACCTAATGCGTCAAAATCGACCTTGTTGTTCTTAAAAGGGGTGATAATTGCGACGCCCGCGCCTTCAAAAACTAAATTTTTCATGGTAAAATCTCCTTTTTTGATAAAAAAATAAAAAAACCGGTTGAAAACCAGCTTACCATGTAATATAATATAAACAATGTGCAACAAAACGTGCGCTACAAAGAATAGTATATACATGATAGCCCTCCATCAGCAAACACTGATGACAGTCCGGCACTTGTTAAGTGACGGCCCAGCCTATCACACCAACCGCTAACGTGTGATAAACTTCGGCGGGTTCACCTTTGGACATGTTTAATCGGCAAGCGGAGCCTCCACATGTTTATTCATTGAAACCGCACCTCTATCTTGGATTTATGATAACATCATTCTTTTGATTTGTCAATACATTTTTTATATATATCGACAAATTAGCAGATGCGAAAGGAAATTTTGGCGAAAATGATTGTAAACAAACATATTGAAACTACGTTGACAAAGAGTGATTTTTGGTATGAGCTTCCCGAAGAGCTTATTGCGCAAACACCGTTAAAAAAACGTGATACTTCTAAAATGCTTGTTCTTGAAAAAGACAACGGAAAAATAGAACACAAAATCTTTAGCGATATTGTCGATTATTTCAATGAAGGTGACGTGCTTGTAATAAATGACTCGAAGGTTATTCCGGCTCGTCTTATAGGTAAAAAAAGTGACAGCGGTATAGATGTTGAGGTGTTCTTGCTAAAAAGCAAGGGACTCGATACGTGGGAGGTTATGACATACCCCGGAAGACGAACAAAACCGGGTACTGTTATTATATTCGGTGATGGCAAACTTCGTGCCGAGGTTCTTGAAGTTGTTGAAGACGGAAACAGAATAGTGCGATTTGATTATGATAAAAAACACTCTCTTATGGAACTGGTTGATGAAATAGGTAATATGCCACTTCCTCCTTATATCAAGGAGAAGCTTGAAGACAAGAACAGATACCAGACAGTGTACGCAAAGCACGAAGGCTCTTCCGCGGCGCCTACTGCAGGTTTACATTTTACCGAAGAAGTTTTTGAGGAACTTCGAAAGAAGGGCGTGAAAATAGCGCCTGTTATGTTACATGTAGGACTTGGTACGTTTAGACCTGTAAAAGTTGATAATATTAACGATCATATAATGCATTCGGAATATTTTTCTGTTTCAAAAGAAAGTGCAGATATTATAAACGAATGTAAGAAAAACGGCGGTCGTGTGTTTGCCGTAGGAACAACTTCTTGCAGAACCCTTGAAAGCGCAAGTAATGATGACGGCGAGGTTATTGCAATGTCGGGAGATACCGGAATATTTATTTATCCTGGGTACAAATTCAAAGTTGTAGATGCTTTGTTGACTAATTTTCACCTACCCGAAAGCACGTTGATGATGCTGGTTTCTGCTTTTTCGACACGTGAAATTATTCTTGATACGTATAAGACTGCAGTTGAGGAAAAATATAGGTTTTTCTCGTTTGGCGACTGTATGTTGTTAATCTGATTTTGGGAGAATTGATATATGAAAAAAAAGGTTGTTTCGGTTGTAGGACCGACAGCATCCGGGAAAACGGCTCTTGCTATAGCCCTTGCCAATGAACTTAATGGGGAAATAATATCTTGCGATTCTATGCAGATTTACAGAATGATGGACATTGGTACAGCAAAACCGACGGATGAAGAACAGACATCTGCTATACATCATTTAATTGATATTGTGGAACCCGATGTGTCATTTTCGTGTGCTGATTATGCTGTGTTGGCTAAAGAAAAGATAGAAGAAGTGATAAATAGAGGAAAGCTGCCTATATTTTGCGGCGGTACCGGTTTGTATGTTGACCACGTTTTAAAAAATACTTCATTTTCTGAAGCGGGACGCGACGATGAATACAGAGATTATTTGAATAAAAAAATTGAAGAAGAGGGGATTGATTTGGTTTTTTCTGAACTCCAAAGAGTTGATCCTGAATCGGCTGAATCCATACACCCAAACAACACAAAAAGGGTTGTACGTGCGCTTGAAATATTTCACGTGACAGGAAAGACTAAATCATGGTGGGATAAAGAGTCGAAAAAAGTAGAATCTCCCTATGATTCAACAATGATTTGTCTTGATTTCAAAAACAGAGAGAAACTTTATGAGAGAATCGACAAACGTGTTGATATAATGCTCGAGTGTGGATTGGTGGATGAAGTTAAATCTCTCGTGTGCGATAAAAATATTAAGTTATCTGATACTGCAAAACAAGGAATTGGTTACAAAGAGATTATCGATTATTTAGAGAATAAATGTACTCTTGATGAGGCTGTTGAACTTATAAAAAAAGGAACCCGAAATTACGCTAAAAGACAGTTAACGTGGTTTAGACGGTATGATGATGTACACAGAATTTTTGTTGATGAATGTGAAAAATTTGACGATATTGTAAATATTGCTAAAATAATAATAAGTAATTGATTTTTTGAGAATTTTGTGTTATAATATAATGAAATAAAATTGTATCAAGGGAAGCGAGGGAAATGTTGTGATAAAAAAACACTTAAAAAATGCAGTTGTTTATTTATTCAGCGCAGCCCTTTCCGTACTTCTTATTTGGTACGTATTATATCATCTTTTTAGCGGATCTGATAATGAAGTTGAGACTTCTCCCGCGATGATTGTCACTAAATCGAGTTCAATTTCTCTTGATGCATATATTGTCAGAGATGAGACTGTACTCAGCGCCAACGTTGAAGGCGGTGTCAATTATTTATTTGACGACGGCGACAAAGTTGGTTCCGGTGCTATTATTGCGAATATATACTCCGGCGAGGGTGTTGAAGAAGTATCCGATAGGATATTGGCTATAGATAAGAAGATTTCTGTTCTTGAAAACAGCAGTGTATCCGATAAAGCTACGAAGACCGATTCAAAGGTTATTGATGATAAGATTAACGAACTTTTTTATCTTATGCGCGATAGAATAGAAAACGGTGACACCGAATACGCCATTTATCGAAAGGACGAGCTTTTGACGTATTTGAATAAACGTCAAGTGTTGACTCAAAATTTATCAGGATTTGAAGAACAGATTGTTACATTGATTCGAGAAAAGGAAACACTTGCAGGTCAGCTTATTAATCTTGAAGAAAACATTTCTGTAGCTCATCCCGGGTATTTTTATTCACAGACAGATGGGTATGAAAACATATTTAAGGTGTCGAGCATTTCAGATATGACGTTAAAATCGTATGATGAAATTGTCAACTCACAACCGATTGATTACTCCTCGGGGTTGGTTGTTGGTAAGATTGTTGAATCTGATGAATGGTATATACTTTCTGAAATTTCCAACGAACAAATAAAAAAGTTTAATGATGGCAGTGTTTATAAAATTAAATTTCCTTTCAGTTCTGACGTTGCGATTGATATGACTCTGGAAAAGACCATTGTTGAAAATGAGTCCGATAGAGCTGTTCTCGTGTTTAAATCGAACTATATGCCCTCGGGATTTAAATATCTTAGAAAACAGAGTATCCAGGTTATTGAAGAAAGTTATACAGGATATAAAATTTCCGCAAAAGCCGTACGTGTTGTTGATGGTGTGCGCGGAGTATATATTTTGAGCGGAAACACGGTGTCTTTTAAAGAGATTGATGTTTTGGCGGAAACTGATGGTTATTTTATTGTGAAAGAGCAACCGACTTATTTGGAAGATGAGTTTTATTATAAAAAATTAGGTTTGTATGATAATGTCATTGTTTCCGGTAAGAACTTGTATAACGGTAAGATAATCAGTGCAGCTGGGGTGAACCAATGACAATACAACAATTAAATGATGATACTAAACGAATTTTGAAAGAGAATGTAGATAGTCTTTGTTTAAAGATCAAAGAGACGTCTTTGCATAGCGGGAAGGGGAAATCAGTAACGTTGCTTGCCGCTACAAAAACTGTTCCTGCCAAAGTTATAAACTATGTTACTCAAGAATTGGGTATAAAAAATATAGGCGAAAACAGAGTTCAAGAGCTTCTTGAAAAATATGATGATCTTAACCTTGATGGTGTAAAACTGCACTTTATTGGAAAACTTCAAACAAATAAGGTGAAGTATATTATTGATAAGGTTGATATGATTCATTCTCTTGATAGTATCAAATTGGCAAAAGAGATTGATTCGAGAGCAAAAAAAATCGGTAAGGTTATGGATGTCCTTGTTGAAGTTAATAGTGGGAGAGAAGAAAATAAATCAGGAGTTTTTCATGAAGATGTTTCCAAGTTTCTTTCTGAATTGAGTCAATTCACTAATATTCGAGTAAAAGGGTTAATGACAATCGCTCCTGTATGTGTCGAAAAAGAGGAGTATAGAAAATATTTTAGAGAAACTTATTCGATTTTTATTGACAATTCGCGAAATAAACTTCATAATATAGATATGGATACAATTTCTATGGGTATGACCGACAGTTATTTGGTTGCTATAGAAGAGGGCAGTGATATTGTGCGGATCGGTTCGGCGATTTTTGGTTCGCGCTACACATAATAATTGAAATTAAAATAATTTATATATTACTTTTTTGGAGGATATTATGGCAAAGTTTGTTGACAAAATTAAAGGTTTTGTAAACCCCGACAGCATCAATGACAATTATGATGAGGACTATGATTTTATAGACGAGGATGATGACGCTCAGGACAATTATGAACAGTCTTATAATGCTTCTCAGTCTTTTCAGTCCGGTTCTTCAGGTATGAGTCTTAACGGTAGTTCTCTTGAACTTAAGGTTATTAGACCTGATCGTTTTGAAAGTGTTTCTCAGATTGCAGACCACCTTCTTAACAAGCGCACGGTTGTTCTTAACCTTGAAGCTACAAACAAAGAGACAAGCAGAAGAATTATTGACTTTTTGAGTGGCGTTGCTTATTCAATAAGCGGTAACCTCAAGAGAGTAGCTAATAACACTTTTGTTATTACTCCTTGTAACGTTGACGTTTCAAATGATGCTCAGGAAGCGCAGAAGGCTCAGCCTAAAGTAGCTCCCGCAGGTGATATTTACGACAATATTTAAGTTAACCTATTAATTTGAATACTTTAAACGATATTCTACCCGATCATTTTGTAAAAAAAGGTCGGGTAGATAAAGTTGTTTATTGAGGGTTAACTATTTTTTCGGAGTGAGTTAGGGTTTGGGACTTTTTTTATTGTTAGTTACTTCGATTATTAGATGTTTGCTTTGTGCAATGGAGATATTTCTTGTTGTTAGAGCGGTTATTTCATGGTTTCCCGGTGAAATTGATGGGAAGATTGTTGATTTTGTTTTTTGTATAACTGAACCGCTTTTGGCTTTTGTAAGAAGTGTAATAATGAAATTTCGTGCGTTGAGAGACTTTCCGCTTGATTTGTCTTTTATGTTTTCATATTTTTTGATATGGATTCTCTTGGCGCTAATGTAAGAAAAGATTAGAGGTGTAAAGATGCTTCCCCCATATGAATTAAAAAATAAAGAGTTCTCAAAAAATATGCGTGGTTACAACACTGCTGAAGTTGATGAACATTTTGCTTTTATTATCGAAAAATATACAGAGCTTTACAGAGAAAATGATGAGCTTGAAAGAAAGCTTAAAACGGCTTATGCAAAGCTTGATGAAATAAAGAATGAAGAAGAATCTATCAGAAATGCAATGATTAATGCTCAAAGAGCAAGTGCTAAACTTATGACAGAAGCAAATGATAGAGCTGATATAATTATTAACACGGCTCGTAAAACCTGTGATAGAATTCTTGCTGATTTTAAAACAAAAATCCAAGAAGAAAAGGCAGTTCTTTTGGCATTAAATACTGCTATTAGTGAATTTAAAGAAAAGTTGTTCAAATTATACGGAACACATATTGCTTACGTTGAAGATATCCCTACACTTGAGGCTGATGAGATAGCAAAATATGCGCTTTCAGAGGATAGCTATACTTCTACTGTTATTCAGAATATAAAACAAGAGATTGTTGAGCTTACTCGCAAAGGCGTTGAGGGAAATGTTGAGACGAATGAGGCGGACGAGGGATTTGTTCATGCGGAATCGGTTGTTCGTACTTCAAGTGTAAAGGATACCATAAAAGAATTGAATAAGCGCATTTTAGATGAACAAGACGAGTCGATTGTTTTGAAAGAAGAGTCTTCTGAGGAAGAAAAGATTGCTGAAAAAGAATACTCGGAGATTCTCAAACAGTTGGGGGCAGGCGATTCGATTGATTTGAATAGTGTAACCGATATTTCAAATACACCGGATAATACAAAAAAAATCGAACTTAATGAGGTTTACAAAACCCCTAGCAATTATGATGAAATTATAAAAAGCAAGTGCAAAAAAACAGAATAACATAAAATTATTTTGACATTAATTTAAAGGAGTATATATAAACGATTATGGCTATTGATTTTAAAGATTCGTTAAATCTTCCTTCTACCGAATTTTCTATGAAGGCTAACCTTCCGCAGAAGGAACCTCAGTTTTTTGAAAATTGGGAAAAGATGGATTTATACGGAGAAATGTTAAAGAGAAATGAAGGAAAGCCCTCTTTCATTCTTCATGACGGACCTCCTTTTTCTAATAATAACATCCATATGGGCACAGCGCTCAATAAAATATTAAAAGATTTTATTAATAAGCACAAGTCTATGACCGGCTATTATGTACCGTACGTTCCCGGATGGGATAACCACGGTATGCCTATTGAAAGTGCTATTATCAAGAAAAATAAGCTTGATAGAAAGAAGATGAGTATTCCCGAATTTCGTTCAGCTTGTCACGAGTTTGCTCAACACTTTGTTGATGTTCAGATGGGGCAGTTTAAGCGTTTAGGTGTAATTGCAGATTGGGAACACCCCTACCTTACTATGACTCCCGATTTCGAAGCAAGAGAAGTAAAAGTGTTCGGAGAAATGTACAAAAAGGGTTATATTTATAAAGGTCTTAAACCTGTTTATTGGTGCCCTAACGACGAAACAGCACTTGCTGAAGCTGAAATCGAATATAAGGATGACGTTTGTACATCAATCTTTGTTAAGTTTCTTGTTAAAGAGGATAACGCAAAACTTAACGGTGTTTGCGATTTGGATAAAACATATTTTATCATTTGGACAACAACCACTTGGACACTTCCCGGAAACCTTGCTATTGCTCTTCATCCCAGAGAGTCTTATGCAGTAGTTAAGGCTTCTGACGGTAATTTCTACATTGTTGCTGAAGCCCTTGCAGACAACACAATGAAACAGGGCGGCATCGAAGAATATGAAATAGTATGCACGATGCAGGGTAGTGAATTTGAATTCATGACAGCTCAACATCCTTTCCTTGACCGTAGTTCTCTTATTGTTAATGCTGATTATGTAACAATGGATAGCGGTACGGGTTGTGTTCATACTGCTCCCGGTTTTGGTGCTGAAGACTATATTACCGGACGTAAATACAACATGGATATTATTGTTCCGGTTGATGATAGAGGATATCAGACTGCTGATGCAGGTAAGTTTGCAGGTATGCATTACCTTGAATCCAACAAGGCTATTCTTGAAGATATGAAAGAAAGCGGAGCATTGTTTGCATCCGAAGAGTTTACACACTCATATCCTCACTGTTGGAGATGTAAAAAGCCTATTATATTTAGAGCTACACCACAGTGGTTCTGTTCGGTAGACGCATTTAAGGAAGAGGCTGTAAAAGCTTGTGAAGCCGTTGAGTGGATTCCTGCATGGGGCGGTGAACGAATCACACAGATGGTAAGAGAAAGAGCTGATTGGTGTATTTCACGTCAGCGTCATTGGGGACTTCCTATTCCCGTATTTTACTGTTCTGAGTGCGGTAAACCTGTTTGCACAGATGAAACGATTGAAGCGGTTTCTAAGTTGTTTGCTGAAAAGGGATCAAACGCTTGGTATGAACTTGATGTAAAAGATATTCTTCCCGCAACATTTGAGTGTCCTCACTGTCAAGGAAAGAGCTTTACGAAGGAAACTGATACGCTTGACGGTTGGTTCGACTCCGGTTCCAGCCATTTTGCAGTTCTTGAAAATAAGGCTGATTCAAAGTGGCCCGCTGACCTTTATCTTGAAGGTGCTGACCAGTACAGAGGTTGGTTCCAGTCATCGCTCCTTACGGCTGTAGGTGCAAAGGGTGAAGGTGCTCCTTATAAGCAGGTTCTTACACACGGTTGGGTTGTTGACGGCGAAGGAAAGGCAATGCATAAATCTCTTGGAAATGCTATTGCTCCCGAAGAAATGATTGTTAAATACGGCGCAGACCTCGTTAGACTTTGGGTTGCTTCCTCTGACTATCAGGTAGACGTTCGTGTTTCTGATGCAATATTCAAACAGCTTTCTGAAGCTTATCGTAAGATTCGTAACACATTCAGAATTCTTATGGGTAATATTTCTGATTTTGACCCAAATAAAGATATGGTTGAATTAAACGAACTTTATGATATTGATAAGTGGGCGTTGTATCACCTTAATAATATCGTTAAGGCTGTAAGAGATGCTTACGATAACTATTCTTTCCATATTGTTTATCACGTTCTTAACGACTTCTGTACTGTTGAACTTTCAAAACTTTACATTGATATCACCAAAGACCGTGTATATACCGAGGGCAAGAATAGCAAGGCAAGACGTTCAGCTCAAACGGCTATGTATATTATTCTCAGCACTATTACAAGACTTTTGGCTCCTATTATTACGTTTACTGCTGATGAAGCTTGGAGCTTTATGCCACATAAAGAAACAGACGACACCAGACATGTTCTTTTGAACGATATGCCTGAAGTTAACACAGCTTTCGATTTTGCTGACGTTAAAGAAAAATATGACAGACTCTTTGAAACAAGAGACGTTGTGATGAAAGCGCTTGAACTTGCAAGAGCAGAAAAAGTGATTGGTAAATCTCTTGAAGCAAAAGTAAAGATTTACACTGAATCTGATGAAATTGCAGGTATGCTTAATGCTTTTGGTAATGAACTTGCTGTTATGTTTATTACATCACAGGTTGAGGTCGTTAATGGTAAAGCTACAGAAGGCGCATATTCGGAAGAAGGCAGTGCAATTTCTGTAGAAGTATTGAAAGCTGACGGTGAAAAGTGTGACCGTTGTTGGATGTACACTACAGACGGTGAGTCAGTAGGAGAAGCTCATCTTTGTGCTCGTTGTAAGGCTATCGTTGCCGAATAAAAAATATACTAATTCAAGGGTAAGGTTGTAATGTCCTATATTTTGTACACACTGTGTATAGTTGCAGTAATTGTACTTGACCAAATCACAAAATTTATTGCAGTAGAATATCTTATGCCTGTATCATCCGTTCCGATTATTCAAGATGTATTACATCTTACTTATGTCGAAAATAGAGGTGCTGCATTTGGTATGTTGCAAAATCATAGATGGGTTTTTATGGTTTTGTCTACTGTTGTAGTGGTTATAATATTAACTGTTATGTTCAAATATAAAAAATATCTTCATCCAATTATGCTGACCGGTTTATCATTTGTTGTCGGCGGAGGGATAGGTAATATGATTGATAGAACAATTAATGGTTTTGTTGTTGATTTTGTTGATTTTACTTTGATCGATTTTGCTGTATTTAATATTGCTGATACATTTATTTGTGTTGGCGTTGGACTTCTTATTCTTGATATAATACTCAAGAAAAGCGACCTTGCTTTTCTTGATGATAAAAAATCGGATGAGGTAACAAATAATGAAACTGAGACCGATTAACGAGGGAGATCTCGACAAACGTTTAGATGTTTTTATGGCGGAACGTGGCAATATTACACGTTCCGCTTCTCAAAAACTACTAAAAGACGGTATGGTAACCGTTAATGGTGTTGTTGCAACAAAAAATTATAAGATTAAATCTAATGATTTAGTTGAATTCGAACTGCCGGAAGCAGTTGAATGCGAGAATAAACCTCAAGAAATTACACTTGATATTGTATACGAAGATGATTGTTTGCTCGTTGTGAATAAGCCTAAGGGGATGGTTGTTCATCCTGCCCCCGGAAATCCTGATAATACACTTGTTAATGCATTACTTTTTCATTGTGGAGACTCACTTTCGGGGATTAATGGTGTTATTAGACCGGGGATTGTTCACAGAATTGATAAGGATACAAGCGGGTTGCTTGTTGTTGCTAAAAACGATATTGCTCACGTTTCTCTTGCTGAACAAATAAAATCACATTCATTTGATAGATTTTATGAAGCGATATGTTGCGGTAGATTCAAGGAAGCAAAGGGAACTATTGATGCTCCTATCGGCAGACATCCGAAGGATAGAAAGAAAATGGCTATTGTATCCGATGGAAGAAACGCTGTAACACATTATGAAGTTTTGGCAGAATATAACGGTTTTTCTCACGTCAGATTTAGACTTGAAACGGGGAGAACTCATCAAATCAGAGTTCACGCATCCAGTAAAGGACATCCTATTGCGGGCGATACACTTTATGGCGCAAGGGACAAACTCGGAGTAACAGGGCAGTGTTTACATGCAAAAACTATTTCGTTTATTCATCCTGTTACAAGTGAGTTAATGAGTTTTGACAGTAATCTTCCGGATTATTTTGAAAATATAGTGTCTAAACTCAGAAAGGTTTGATAAATTATGGTACAATCAAAAGAATCTGTTTTTTCGGATGTAATGATAGTAACCGATTTTGACGGAACTTTACGCGGGAGTAATTCTGCCGTTCCGGAAAATAATATAACTGCAATAAAAAGATTTACCGAGCTCGGCGGAACGTTTGTTGTTGCATCGGGACGTGCAGGTTTTGTTCTTGACGTTGCTGAACCGAGAGTTAAAGAAATGGTAAATGCTCCGTGTATATATTCTAACGGCAGTTATTTTTATGATTATAAAACCGGCGAAAGATCCCACGAAAAATTTGTTGCCGAAGAAATTGTGCGTGATATTTTATACACAACAAGAGAGCTTGATAAAGAAGCAGGAATCAGAATTGTTCGTGGAGATGAATATCTTACTCCTGACGAAAATGAAGAGATTAAGCGTCAGATTGCAAAAGGGTATATGTTAAATGTAAAGGTATATAATTTTGAAACTGTTCCTGTTGACAAAATTAATAAAATTACCGTTTGTTCCAGAGAAGATGTTATTTTGGGTGTCAAAAAGGTGCTTAATGAGAAATATTCGGAATTTGTAGATTTCTTTCTTTCCGCGAAGACACTAATTGATATTCAGCCTAAAAACGTTTCAAAAGGTTCGGCTATCGAACAGTTTAGAGAAGATTACATAAAAAAAGGTATAACAAAGAGAATATACGCTGTTGGAGACTATGAAAATGACCTTGATATGCTCCGTGCGGCAGACTTTTCTTGTTGTCCTTCTAATTCGCTTCAAGCGGTTATAGATTTCTGTGACGTACATCTTTGTTCGAATGATGAAGGTTGTATAGCAGATTTAATTGATAGAATAGAAAAAGGTTTGGCTTAAAAATCCATTTCGCCTCCATTCAGGCAGAAAGGTTGACTAATATGAAAGAAAAATTTTATATCACTACAGCGATTGCTTACGCATCAAGAAAGCCTCATATAGGCAATACCTACGAGATTATTCTCACCGATGCGATCGCACGCTACAAAAGACAGCAAGGCTTCGACGTGTTCTTCCTTACAGGAACTGATGAACACGGTCAGAAGATCGAAGATTGCGCAAAAGAATCAGGTATTGCGCCCCAAGAATACGTTGACGGTGTTGCAGGAACTATCAGAAATATTTGGGATCTTATGAATACCAGTTATGATAAGTTTATAAGGACCACCGACGATTATCATGAAAAGGTTGTAAGCCACATTTTTAATAAATTATACGAAAAGGGCGATATTTACAAAAACGAATATGAGGGCTGGTACTGTGTACCTTGTGAATCCTTTTTTACCGAAACTCAAGCTGTTGACGGTAAATGTCCTGATTGCGGAAGGGAATTGAAGAGGACTAAAGAAGAAGCTTACTTCTTTAGAATGAGCGCGTATGCTGACAGACTTATGAAATATATTGATGAACACCCCGAATTCATTGAACCTGAATCACGCAAAAAAGAAATGGTTAACAACTTCCTTAAGGCAGGGCTTCAGGATCTTTGCGTTTCCAGAACTTCATTTAAGTGGGGAGTTCCTGTTGAATTCGACTCTAAACACGTTATATACGTTTGGATAGATGCTCTGTCAAATTATATTACTGCATTGGGATATGATGTTGATGAGCAAGGCGAACTCTTCCAGAGGTATTGGCCTGCAGACGTTCATATAATCGGTAAGGATATTTTAAGATTCCATACAATTTACTGGCCCATAATGCTTATGGCTCTTGACGTTGAATTACCTAAAAAAGTTTTTGGTCATCCTTGGCTTAATTTTGGCACAGACAAGATGAGTAAATCTAAAGGTAACGTTATTTATGCTGATGATTTGGTAGATATGTTTGGTGTTGACGCTGTACGTCACTATTGTCTTGCAGAAATGCCTTATGCAGCTGACGGTAGTATTTCATACGAAAACATTATTGCTCGTTACAACAGCGACCTCGCTAATAACCTTGGTAACCTCGTAAATAGAACTATTGCTATGACTAAAAAATATTTTGACGGGGTTGTTCCGACACCTGTTGATAGTGATAGTGTATTTGATGCAGAATTAAAGAACTCTTGTAAAGAGGCTGTTGAAAATGTACGCGAAAATATGGATAATTATCATATTGCAGATGCTTCCGATTGCGTATTTAACCTTCTGCGCCGCGCTAATAAGTATATTGACGAAACAACGCCTTGGGTTCTTGCCAAAGATGAAGCTAACAAAGAAAGACTTGGTACTGTTTTGTACAATCTTCTCGAAACAATAAGAATAAGTGCTATTCTTCTTAATCCTTTCCTTACACAGACGAGCGAAAAGATTCTTTCTTTTATCAACACAGATGTAACCGATTATGAATCTGTACTTACATTTGGTAATCTCGTTTCCGGCAATATGGTCGGTGATGCAACCGTTCTTTTTGAAAGAATAGATGAAAAGAAACTTCTCGAAGAAATCGAAGCAAAAAAAGCAGCTGCGCAGGAAAAGGTTATCGAAAAACCTGCTGATGCAAATGTAAATGAAATTACTTTTGATGATTTTATGAAGCTTGAGCTTCGTTGCGCGCAGATTATTGCTTGTGAACCCGTGCCCAAAGCCAAGAAACTTCTTAAGCTTCAAGTGGATCTTGGATATGAAAAGCGACAGGTTGTATCGGGGATTGCGAAATATTATAAGCCCGAAGAACTTGTTGGTAAAAAAGTTGCACTTGTTGCTAATCTTAAACCCGCTGTTTTGTGTGGTGTTGAAAGTAATGGTATGATACTTGCATCAGGTGAAGAGGATGTAAAAGTATTGTTCCTTGACGAATCAACCGAAAACGGTGCAAGAATTAGATAAAAAGGTTTATATAATGGAACAGATTATTTTTGATGCTCATGCGCATTATAATGACGATAAATATTCAGAGCAAGAGCGAGAAAGAATAATTGAATATGTATTTAAAAACGGCGTTAAGTATATACTTAACGCCGGTACAAATATTACAACTTCACGTGAAAGTATTGCTCTTGCGGAAAAATACAGCGGTTTCTATGCCGGTATTGGTTTTTATCCCCACGATTGTTGCAGTATAAATGACGATAACGCTGCCTTGTTTGAACTCGAAAAAATGCTTGAACATCCCAAAGTTGTATCTCTTGCTGAAATTGGACTTGATTATTACTATGATGACGTTCCGAGGGATATTCAGAAAAAGTGGTTTGAATTACAGTTGGATTTGTCAGAACAAAAAAATATACCGGTTTGTATTCATGACAGAGATGCACACGGGGATGTAGTATGTATTTTGAAAAATCATAAAAATGCAAAGGGTATGCTTCATAGCTTTAGCGGAAGCAGAGAAACTGCCGAGGAGTTGTTAAAGTTGGGCTGGTATATATCAGTTTCAGGTGTTGTAACGTTTAAGAATGCCCAAAAAATAGTTGAAGTTGTCGAAATGTTACCGCTCGAAAGAATGCTCATAGAAACGGATACACCGTATCTTTCGCCAGTTCCAAATAGGGGAAAACTTAATAACTCAGCAAATCTTTGGTATACTGCAGAAAAAATTGCTGAAATAAAAAGAATGACTACAGAGCAGATTATTAATATAACAAGAGACAATGCTTGTAAATTGTTCGGTATATAAAAAAGCTACAGATTTAAGCTAATCTGTAGCTTTTTAATTGCGTTACATTTCATCAGCGAGTGTTCTTCTTTTTTCCCAGACACCGGATAGAAAATATAGTAAACTTGGAATTGCGTATCCGTAAGGCGCTAATCCATAACCTAATACAAATCCGTAAAAACCAAAACCGAGGGCTATGCCAAAGAGCCAACTAAGTCCTATGCGCAGCGCAACACCGTCAAGCATTGCAAGAACCATACAGAGTTTTGAGTTGCCTATCCCTTGAATAAATGCACCGCTTCCACGCATTATAGAGAATGCAGGAAACATCCAAAGAATCGCTTTAATGAAAGTTGAAGACATATCATGTACAAGCGGATCGTCTGAGAATAATATAAATAATTGTTTTCCAAAAAATATGTATAGCAGCATACAGAATACTGTAAATATACCAGAAATAATCCACGCTTTATACACTACTTGCTTTGCTCTATCTCTGTTTTGGGCGCCGATATTCATACTAATCATAGGCATTGCGGCGTATTGTATTCCTTGTGATATCTTATTTATTATATCATCAATACGACATCCCACGCCAAATGTTGCGGAAGCAATAACACCCACATTATTTATCATAGCGTTTACAAATAGCATTGAAACGTTAATGAAGCCCGATTGAATAGCCATCGGTGTACCAAGTCCGGTAATCATTTTTGAATATTTTTTATTTAGCACAAATATTTCTTTCTTAAATTCAAATCCAAAAGAATCCTTATGTTTTACCAAATAATAAATTGAAAAAATAAATGATACCGCCTGGCCTATTATTGTTGCATAAGCTGCACCTGCAACTCCCCACCCCCATATACCTGTAAAAAGTATATCAAGAACTAAATTAACAACAGAGGCTATACCTATAAACAGAAAAGGTCTTTTGGCATCCCCCATACCGCGAAGTACCGCTGAAACTAAATTGTAGCCCGCAGTAAAAAATAATCCCGCAGCACATATAATCAAGTAATCCATTGACATAGCATACGATTCTACAGGTATATTCATAACGTTCAAAATCCATTTGGATAACGCAATTATAATTCCCGAAAAAGCAACTGAAAGTAAAAGAACATATATTGTTAGCGTTCCCGTAATCTCGTTCATTTCTTTGTATTTTTTTGCGCCTAATGCCTGTGCTATAAGAACTTGACCTGAATTTGAAAACCCAAGGCAAACCATTGTTGCAAAATTGACTATCATACTGCTTTGTGATACTGCAGATAATCCTGGGGTTCCAACGTATTTTCCAACAATAATCATATCAATAGTACTGTATAGTACTTGTAGGGCGTTAGATGCCATAAATGGCAGAGCAAAGAGTAAAAGTTGCTTTGTGATATTTCCTCTTGTAAAGTCTTTTGATAAAGTTCGGGTATTCATTTTTTGTTGATTTCTCCGATATTTTGAAAAGTTTATGTTTAGAATAATCAAAGAACCGCATTCGTGCGAATGCGGTTCTTTGTTGGCTGGGAGGGCTGGATTCGAACCAGCGCAATGCCAGAGTCAAAGTCTGGGGCCTTACCGCTTGGCTACATCCCAACGTACCTCAATATTATAACACATTACTTTCTTGTTGTCAATATTTATTGGCTTACATTGTGGTTGAAAGTTTAAATTTTTTGTGGCTTCATTTGATAATCTGATTAATTCTTATTTAAAAAAAGAAAAAGAAAAATATTTAAAATCCTTTGACAATATTATATTTATTTGCTATACTGTCTTATATATAAGTTTATTATTGGAGTAATATATTATGCTTACTTTTGAAAATGATTATAGCACCGGTGCTCATCCTTTTATAATGCAAAAACTTGTGGAAACTAATATGATTCCGCAGGCGGGATACGGAAATGATGAATATGCTTTCAGTGCTAAAGAAAAAATAAAAAAAGCTTGTAATTGTCCTGACGCCGAAATAGCTTTTATCGTCGGCGGTACTTTGACAAACGCTGTTGTTATTTCGTCAATCTTGAGACCTCACGAGGGGGTTGTTTCTGCAACGACAGGTCACGTAAGCACACACGAGGGTGGTGCAATCGAATTGACTTCGCATAAGGTTATAACGCTTGAACAAAAAGCGGGTAAAATTGATGCAAATCAGTTAAATACATATCTTGAAGACTTTTATGCGGACGGTAATCACGAACAATCGGTTTTTCCCGGTATGGTTTACGTCTCTCATCCTACGGAATATGGTACTTTGTATTCAAAAAAAGAACTTGAAGATATTTCAGCCGTATGCAAAAAATATTCTTTGCCTCTATATCTCGATGGTGCGAGATTGGGTTACGGTCTTATGAGCTCTGTTTCTGATATGACTTTGGAAGATATTGCACGTATTTGTGATGTCTTTTATATCGGTGGAACAAAAATAGGCGCACTTTGTGGGGAGGCGGTTGTCTTTACACGAAAAAATATGCCCACATATTTTAAAACGCTTTTAAAACAACATGGTGCGCTTCTTGCAAAGGGAAGACTTATGGCTATTCAATTTGATGTTCTCTTTGAAAATGGATTGTATTTTGACATAAGCAAAAACGCTGTTGTTATGGCTGAAAAACTGAAAAAGATGTTTGTAGACAGAGGGTATAAATTGTTTTTAGACTCTCCTACTAATCAGCAGTTCATTATACTTGAAAATAAAGTAATGGAAGAACTCCAAAAGAAAGTTGTTTTTAGTTTCTGGGAAAAATATGATGACAACCACACGGTCGTAAGATTTGCTACTACCTGGTCAACTACACAGTCTGATTTAGATGCTCTTGCAGAAATTCTTGGATAAAAAAATCCCCTTGGTTTGATTAAAATAATCAATTCAAGGGGATTATTATATTAGTATTTAAATTATGCTTTTGCAAACGTCTATCCATTCTATAAAGTTAGAATATTCTTCAAGTTCTGGTATGCTTAGTTCTATTGCGCTGTTTGAACTGCCGCAAGCAGGGAACACCGTTTTAAATCTTTTGAGGGATTCGTCCAGGTAAACTGTTACACCTTCGTTTATTGCAAATGGACATACTCCCCCAACCTTGTGGCCTATCAATGGTTCTACCTCTTCGAATTGTAGCATTTTAGCTTTAGTATGAAATTTTGATTTATATTTTGCGTTATCGATTTTTACATCACCGGCTGTTACGATTATTATAGCTTTTTCGTCAATTTTAAAGGACATGCTTTTGGCTATTCTACATTCTTCGCACCCAAGCGCTTTGGCTGCTAACTCTACAGTTGCGCTAGAAATATTAAACTCTCTGACTTTTTCTTCTATACCTTTATTTTTAAAATATTCTCTTACTTTTTCAATAGACATTTTGTTTCTCTCCAATCATTTTTTTATATTATATACTAATTTAAAAATGTTTTCAATAGATTATTAAGATTAATAGCCTCGTATTGACAGTGGTATTAAAAAATGGTATAATACATAAAGAGATTGTAGTAAAAAAGAGGATTACTTTTGTGAACAATAGAAAATACGTTCGTCAAGATATTCAAAATAGAGAATTGATGAAGAAAAAAAATAAACGGTTAATTCGAAATAGGCTTATAATCCTTCAAACTATTGTGTTTGTAATTGTTGCTTCAACGGTATTTTCGCTTATCTTTATTCCCGGAAACAGTAACCTTGTAGATATGCAACTGCCCACTTCCGCAACTCTAAAAAAAGATAATGGTGTTCCTACTTCGAGCAAAGCAGATTATGCTTTTTTGGTTAAACAGATAGATGATGAAATAAGTAGTACAAATGCAATTCTGATTGATTTATCTTCCGGGGAAATTTTGGCAGAAAAATCTCCCGATGAAAAAATATATCCTGCCTCAATCACCAAGATTATGACGGCAATTATTGCTTTAGAGCATTTTCCGGATACAGAAGTTTCTCTTGAAATATCCAATCTTATTTTTTCGTATCTTATTGAACAGAACGCCTCTGTAGCGGGGTTTTCACCGGGAGAAAAAGTAAAAGTTATTGATTTGTTATACGGCGTTTTATTGCCATCCGGAGCTGATGCCTGCCTCACTCTTGCGAATGCAATTTCGGGCAACGAACAGGCCTTTGCTAAAAAAATGACAGAGAAAGCACGTGAGTTGGGTGCTAATAATACTAATTTTACGAACAGCACCGGACTCCACGACAATAATCACTATACTACGGTCCGTGATTTGTCAACTATTTTAAAATATGCTTTAAAAAACGATACTTTTAAGACTATTTTTACTACAGAAAAATATACTACATTTGCTACTAATAAACATTTAGATGGTTTGACTTTTTCAAACACAACTTTTACTGCATTTAAACGTGCGGGAATTACAAATAATTATGTTTTAGGCGGAAAAACAGGTTATACCGGTGAAGCTGCATTATGTCTTGCGACTTTTGCGAAAAAAAATGAGAGGGAGTATATACTTGTAACTGTCGGTGCAAGTACCCCAAACGCCAGTCGTGGCACCAACCATGTTGTTGATGCAAATTATATATATAAAAATTTTGCATAAAAAATTAAATCGAATCACTAAAAAAAGTGGTTCGATTTTTTTGATGTTTTTTGTTTTGACCTATTGTATTTTTTTGCATATTATTGTATTATATATAAAGTATTGATTGAAAAGAGGACATATATGATTTACAATAACGTACTTGAAGCAATGGGCGAAACTCCAATGATTCGTCTTAATAATATGGTTGATGAAGATTGTGCTCAAATCTTTGTTAAATACGAAGGGCTTAATGTCGGCGGTTCAATAAAAACAAGAACGGCTTATAATATGATTATTGAAGCTGAAAAGCAGGGGATACTTAACGAAAATTCGATTATTGTTGAACCTACAAGCGGAAACCAAGGAATTGGACTCGCGCTTGTTGGGGCTGTTAAAAAGTACAGAACTATTATAATTATGCCTGATTCTGTAAGCGAAGAGAGAAAAAAACTCGTTGAACACTACGGCGCAGAAGTTATATTAATTCATGATGCGGGTAACATTGGCGCTTGTATTCAGGAATGTCTTGATACAGCTATAGAAATGTCAAAAAAAGATAAAAACGTGTTTATTCCTCAACAGTTTGAAAATCCCGCAAACCCAATGGTGCATAAGAATTATACCGCGCTTGAAATTCTTGAACAAGTTGCGGGCCCCATCCATGGTTTTTGTTCCGGAATCGGTACGGGCGGAACTATAACCGGTATTGGTGAAACCTTAAAAGCTCTTTATCCGGATGTTGAAATTTGGGCTGTTGAGCCTGAAAATGCTGCTATTCTCGCAGGGGGGACTATCGGTACGCATTTGCAAATGGGAATTGGCGACGGACTTATCCCTGCGGTATTGAATACAAAAATATATAATGATATCTGCGTTGTTTCTGACGAGGAAGCTATTCGTACTGCTAAAGATTTAGCTAGACTCGAGGGACTTATGTGCGGTATATCCAGCGGTACAAACGTTGCAGCGGCGATAAAACTTGCAAAGAAACTAGGAAAGGGAAAGACAGTTGTAACTGTGCTTCCTGATACTGCTGAAAGATATTTTTCTACACCTTTATTTGATTGAACTTCTTATTTCAGCTGTGTGAAGGCAAAGTCTTTACACGGCTGTTTTTTTTGTATAACAAAATAGAATATTGGCAATGTTTAATATTATCTATTGCAAAAATACAAGAAGCACGTAAAACGTGCTTCTTGTTTATATTGGTTTACAAATGTATGCTTCTGAACCGTATGTGAGAAGTTCTTTTAATGCATATTCAGCATCTTCTTTGTTTAGAAAAATACCAAAAACAGATGGACCGCTTCCGCTCATCATTGAATGTATTGCGCTATGTTTGTTCAAAATTGATTTTTGTTCATTAACTAATGGTCTTATCGGGCAGACAACGCTTTCAAAAATATTAAAAGTGTTTTTGCATACATCTATAATGTCATTTTTTTGAAGTGCAAAAATCATATCAGTACTTGTTTTGGGGCTGTAGCTTTTGTTTTCTCTTGCTTTGTCTATTTCGCCGTAGGCGTAAGGGGTAGAAATACCTTCACCTTTTTTTGAAATGACTATCCAACAAGCAGGCAGGGAAGCGCATTTGGTAAATACATCGCCTATTCCTTTTGTTAAATAAGTCCCGCCCCTTATGCAGAAAGGCACGTCAGCGCCTAATTTAGCGCCCAAAACACAGAGGGTATCAATATCAATCTTGGTATTATAAAGTTCGTTTAAAGCCTTTAGAACGGCGGCAGCGTCGGTGCTGCCGCCTGCTAATCCCGCAGATATTGGAATATGCTTCTCTATATGTATTTCTGCTCCCGCATTAATATCTGTAAATTGAAAAAACAACATTACCGCTTTATATGCGAGGTTCGATGAATCATTCGGAAGGTTTGCTGTATTAGATAAAATTATTGTAGTGCTCTTTTTTACTGTAACTATATCACAAAGTGTTACCGATTGCATGATGCTATCTATATTGTGATAGGAATCGGGGCGTTTTTCGCAAACTTCAAGAAAAAGATTTATCTTTGCGTAAGCATTTAGTTTAACTGTATCCATAATATCCTCACTTGATAATTTTGAATATAGGATTCTTTATAACTTTGACAGCATTTATAGGACAAAGTTCCTGACAACAATAACATTTAATACAGTGGTTGTCATTTATTTTCGCAATTTTCTTTCCGTTCTTGTTGGTTACGAGTTCAATTGTTTTTGCGGGACACGAGCGCATACACTCTCCGCAACCGACACACTTTTGAATTATAATTGCAGGACGAGGTTCGAAGAATTTGTTGAGTCGTCCACCAAAAATAGTGGGCAGTTTTTTAAATATAGGTAGGGACTTTGTGTCCGGGAGTTTTACATCTTGTACGATATATTCATCGAGGGAGTTGCCGAATAAATCTAATTCATTAGCGCTGCTTACGCAAAAATCTCTGGATTTTGCTTCGTTGACGTACCCAACTTCACCATCTAGCCCCAGAATATATGAACAGGCGAAGTCAAGGTTAAATGGATTTAAAGAAGTGAGCAAAAGACCATAATTTCTTTTGTCTCCCCCTGAAGGCCCGTTACCCTCCATTCCGTAAATTGCATCAACAACCGATAAAACCGTTTTTGCATTTAAATGCATGTTGCAGAGATCGACGAGCATTTTCTCGAATATAGGCAGTTCTTTGTAACGTGTATGCATTTCAAATTTTTCTATCCCCGGAATAGTTCCGAAAAGATTCTTTGTCGCCGCACTCATAGTTGTAAGTGAGTGAGTTTTTAATTTACAAACGTTCACAATAACATCGGCGTTAGCTATTGGGGATATTATATCAAATACCTTGCATACCTTTCCTTCAGGATTAGAGATTTGCTTAAATGAAGTATCTGTATTTAATATAACATCGCAATTAGATGCAACTTCACTCATACCGGTTGATTTATATATTATATTTAAAGTTGCTTGATTGTATGGCCCACCGGGGCTTTCTGCAATAGTTATAGATTTAGGGTTATATAACTTTATTACATCAATAACCGCTTCCATAATAATTGGGTGTGTTGTAATAGATTTTTCGGGGGTGGCTTTCATAAGCAAATTGGGTTTAATAACAATATTTTTGTTTTCGAAAATATTGTTATCTTTAATTATGTTTGAAAAGTGTTTTGTTATTATCTCTTTTGCTTTTGTATAGTCATATTCAACGCACTTATCTATAGCGACGGGAAGGTGTTTGAAATTTGTATCCATATTTTTATAACTCTACTTTCTGTTTTTTCTTTAATGATGGAGATAATTCGCAGAATAGTGTTGATCCAAGAATAAGTACAGTTCCTATTATTTCGAAAACTCCCATTGTTTCTTTTAACAAAAGAGCTGAAAGCATTATAGCGAAAATCGGGTCAATATAGCTGTATAACGCGGCTGTTTGGGCATCTAAACCTGATAATGAGCCAAAGTAAAGGTAATATGTTATACCAGTGTGTATTATGCCTACAACTAAAAGTAAGCATATGGATTTTGTATCGAGTTTTATGGAAGAAAAATCCTCTGTTATATATGAATAGGGAAGCAATACTATTCCGGCTATACCAAGTTGATAAATTGTTTTATCAACTGGTGAAATGAACTTAATTTTTTTGTTTAGAAGAATTACGCATGCGTAAAGTAAGGCTGCGCCTAAACCAAAGAAAATACCTTTCATTTCTTGCATAGAACCTAATCCGCTTTTGTGTACCCCCGAAACAAAAAACATTCCTATAAGAGCTACAACAACACTAATGATCTTGATGCAGGAAAGTTTTTCTTTTAATACAAATGGAGAAAGAATTATAACAATTACAGGCGCCATATAGTAACATAAAGTTGCAACCGCTACGGAAGTATAGTTGTAGGATTCAAAAAGCAAAATCCAGTTAAATCCGATAAATGCCCCCGACAACAACAAATAAACAAAATTTGATTTTAAAGCTGAAAAGGATAACTTGTTTCTTTTTAAAAGAGTTACTACAAAGAGGAAAAACATACCAATGAATCCTCTTGCCATTGCCAGAACAGAAGAGGGAATATCTATATTCTTCCTGAAAATTCCAATTGTTCCGAAAATTATCATCGAAACTATTAACTGAATTTTTGATTTGTTTAATGTTTTCATAAGTCTCCGTTAATCATTCGAAAAATGACTTAATCTTTTATAAAGTACTAAAAATGCAACTAATTGCATACAAAAAGTTATAATCCAAGATATTGTGTAAGAGAAAAATAAACATTGAGGTGTATGGAACTTTTCTATTTGGAATACTGTGTATATCCAGACTAAACGCATTCCACATATCCCTAAAATTGAAATAACCATGGGGGCAAGGGATGAACCTAATCCACGTAATGCACCTGTTGTCACTTCGACTAAACCGCAAAGAAAATATGGAAGACATATAAATGTCATACGTAATAGACCGTATTCTATCGCTTGTTGTGAATCGGTTATGTAAATACTTAAAAGTTGTCGACCAAAAATGTAAAACAAACCGCCCATAATCAAACCTGATACAGATACTGAAATTATGCAAGTCCAAAAGATTTTTTTAATTCTTTTGAATTTACGGGCACCTGTGTTTTGGCCAATAAAATTAACTGCAGATTGCTGAAATGCGGCCAGAAGAACGTATACGAAGTGTTCAAGGTTGGCTGCAGCTGAATTTCCGGCTATAAATATATCTCCGAATGCATTTACAGACGATTGAATCAAAACGTTGGATATTGAAAAAAGGGATGCCTGTATTCCAGCAGGGAGACCGATTCTTATTATTCGCATTAATTCGTTCTTATGAAATCGAATTTTGCGTAGATTCAGTCTGCAAGCATCAGTTCTCTTGAGAAGAGTTAGTACAATCATTAATGCAGAAAAACCTTGGGATATAATCGTTGCAAGGGCTACACCCGCAACGTTCATATTCAATAGTGTTACAAATAAAATATTAAGTGTAACGTTGATTAATCCTGCTATTGTCAAGTACACTAAAGGAGATTTTGTGTCTCCCACAGCCCTAAGAATAGAAGCTCCAAAGTTATAAATCAAGCTAAAAATCATACCGCAGAAATATATTTGCATATAAACTGCTGCGAGATTTAAAACATTTTCGGGAGTTCCCATAAGTTGAAGGAATGTTTTTGAAAAACATACGCCTATAACAGTCAAAACTGCTCCGCACACAACTGCTGTAGGGATTGAGGTGTGTACTGTTTTGGTAACTGCCTCTTGGTTGTCGCATCCGACTGCGTGAGCTACTGCGACGCCTGCTCCCACAGATAAACCAAAAAATAGGTTTATTATAAGAGCCGTAATTGCTCCCGTTACTCCAACGGCACTCACAGACAAGCTTCCGCAAAACTGTCCAACTACTATAAGGTCTGTTGCATTAAAAAGAAGCTGCAAAATGCTTGTCAAAAAAACGGGAATAGTATATTTTATTATGCTTGGCAGTATCGGTCCGTTCAGCATATCTAGTGATTTGTAAGTTTTAGTCATTATAAATACCTGTATTCAACCGCATCGTTAATGTTTGTCAAATGTTTTATGAAATAAATTGAGTATATTATGTTTATAATTACATCTATAACGCCAAATGAGGGGTAATTAAAAAGTACTAATGTTCGTATAATGCTTGAAATGCAACTAATAACCCCCATAAGCAAGATGAATATATTATTCTTTTTCAGTTCATCTTGTTGTCTTTTTCGAGCTATTGAAACGGATTGAAGTTCGTCTATACATGAACCGGTATGAATGTTAATGATGTTTTTTAGTGTTACAAACATAATAAATACAAAAATTGATTGAACGAAATATTTTATCGTATTTGAAAGCGCGACATATATAAACAGATTATAAGCTTCAAGGTTTGTCCATATATTTATAGAGGGATATTTTACTGCAAAGGTACACAGAACACTCCATGAAATAAGCGACATTACAAAAAAAAGTGATGAAGTTATTATAAGTGGTTTGGCTTTATTATGTTTTCTTAAAATAAGAGCTGCGAGCAAAAAAAACATAGCACCCAAAAAGTCGGGAAGAGCATTTACTGAATCGATTAAATAATCGGTCATCAATAAAGATCCAATCATTGTAAACGTGAATGCCAGTTTAATGTTTCTGCGTATAAACAAGCCTTCTTGGGGGAGAATCTCTGTTTTATATTTTTCAATAAGGGAAGCGATTAGTTTTTCATCATTTCTTATTCCGTTGAAATATTTAATAGCATAAATCAACCATATAGTTCCAAGAAGTGTCGTTATCAGAAAGTTCGCGCCCACAAGCAGTGTCTTGTAGTTTGAGATATAAAATCCACCTGATAATGAAACTACGTTTGAACTTTCGGGATTCGATATAAAAGATAAATCAGGCAAAAACGCAAGAGTTGCCTTAGTTATAATAAATGCAGAAGTCAACGTTGAGAATTCGCTTTGATTTTTAAAAAGTATTGCGGCGTTAGTTCTGTCCCCGAGATACACAAAACCGTTTAAAAGCGTTTTAAATGCAGGAAGTGTATATAGAAAATCAAGTACTGCAAAAGTAAATGAAAATATAAGAACGTAACCATCCCCACCGTTTTGGTTGCCAAAAAAACCAACTGTAAACATTAAGAGAAATTTTGCTATATGAATATATAAGACTTTTATAAAATCTTTTTTTGCATCAAATAAACCGGGTGTCAAGTCAGCCAATTTATTTAAGCCTATTATAATCATAATGCATCCAAGAAAATCGGGTATTATATCGATTATACTTAAATTGGGTAAAAAGAAAAATACAAATCCAGCGATTAGAAAAGAAAGGCCCAATGCTAATCCTCCTTATTTTTTTTGATGAATATACCGTGTTCTTTTTCCGGCATGTCCTGGTCGCCATCTTGGCAAATCCACATATAACAAGAAAAAATCAAAGTAAGGTTCATAAAACGCCAGAGATAATTATACAAAAACAAAACTAACGTGAATGAATAATTTTTTTCGAGGTGTTTGTAAATCTCTTGTACGATTGGCAGAGGAAGTGAAACTACAAACATAATCGCATAATATGCAAGTATCAAAATAATGTTTCTTTTGGCTTTCGCTTGTATGGATTTTACCTCTGTGTCTTTGGCTATATTGTAAATTGCAACGAGAAGCAAAACGTTAAAAACAATTATTAACGCTTCGTATGAATAAAACCAAATTTCTCGAATTTCTCTTAATATACCAAATAAATTTAGTATCTGTAATATTAAATTTAAGATACTTGCAGGAAATATGACGATAAAGTATTTTTTTAAGTTTTCCCAGCCGCACCCGTAATCCGCAAGGTTGCGTATGCCTATATAAGCTATTACAAACCCCAATAAATCAGGTGGGAGATCCAATGTTCCCTTGTAAGGAAAACAGAAGAAAAACAAGTATCCGATAAATAAAAGACCAAAGCCCATATTATCACCTGAATTTTACTCTTCGTTGTTATTTTCGTTTGCACCGCAGCACTTTTTGTATTTCTTTCCGCTTCCGCAGGGGCAAGGATCGTTTCTGCCGACTTTTTCGCCTTTTCTTATCGGTTTCTTTATTGTTTTTTCGCCTGATGAACCAACAAATCCGGCATTTGTTACTTTCGCAACTGCTTCACGCTTGATTTCACGTACTCGGGGAACAACAGAAAGGATACCGCGCGCTGTGTCTTCGCATATAGCGTTATTCATTTCGTCGAACATATCTCCGCCTTGAATCTGATATTCCTTGAGGGGATCTCTTTGCGCATAAGCGTGGAGTCCTACACTGCCTTTTAGATCATCCATAGCATCAATGTGGTCCATCCAATGCATATCCACTGCTTTAAGCAAAATAACGCGTTCAACTTCTCTCATTTGTTCTTTTCCGAACATTTCTTCTTTTTGAGCATACAACTCATCTGCTCTTTGTTCAAGAAGTTCAATAACTGAAGTGGAAGAAATAGCATCTGTGTCTGCTTCTGTAAAGTCATCTGCTCGACAAAGTGTGCCGTAGAAATATTTTTTCAACTCTTCTAAATTCCATTCGCTTTGGTTATCTCCCGGCATAAATGAATTAACGGCATTATTTATCGTGACAGAAATCATATTCCTTATCTTTTCTTTTAAATCAAGACCATCAAGAACCATAGCACGCTGTTTATAAATAACAGTTCGTTGTTGGTTCATTACATCATCGTAATTTAAAACAGTTTTACGACGAGAGAAGTTCTGGTCTTCAAGGCGTTTTTGAGCTGATTCTATTGAATCGGATACTATCTTAACATCTATGGATTGATCTTCTTCAAGCCCAAGTCTGTCAACCATGCCCAATATTCTATCGCTTCCGAAAAGTCTCATTAAATCATCTTCGAAAGAAATAAAGAAGCGGGATTCACCGGGATCTCCTTGGCGTCCCGAACGACCTCTGAGCTGATTGTCAATTCTTCTGCTTTCATGTCTTTCGGTGCCTATTATGAATAAGCCGCCTGCATCACATACTTGTTTTGCTAAGGGTGCTATTTCTGCTTTATATTTTTCGAAAAGAGACTTAAATACATCTCGCGCGTCAAGCACCTCTTGAGAGACGGAAAGGGAAGAGCCAACTGCTAACCCGACTGTTTCCTCATCATACCCCATTTTATACATCTCTTGCTTTGCAAGGAATTCAGGGTTGCCGCCAAGCATAATGTCAGTACCACGACCTGCCATGTTTGTTGAAATGGTTACTTTGCCGATTTTACCTGCATCGGCAACTATTTCGGCTTCTTTTTCGTGGTATTTTGCGTTGAGTACAGTATGTTCTATTCCTTCGCGCTTTAGTCTTCGGGAAAGCTCTTCGGATTTATCAACAGAAACAGTACCAACAAGTACCGGTTGTCCTTTTTCGTGACATTCAATTATTTGCTTTACAATAGCATCATATTTGCCTTTGGTGTTTTTGTATATAACGTCATTGTGATCTCTTCTTATCATGGGTTTGTTTGTGGGGATTACAACAACGTCAAGACTGTAGATTTCACGGAATTCATTTTCTTCGGTTTGAGCTGTTCCTGTCATACCCGAAAGTTTGTTGTAAAGTCTAAAATAGTTTTGGAATGTAATCGTTGCGAGTGTTTTATTTTCTTTTTGGACCTGAACGTGCTCTTTTGCTTCAATGGCCTGATGAAGACCGTCGGAATAACGTCTACCGTGCATAAGTCTTCCGGTGAAGGTGTCAACAATTAAAACTTGTCCGTCTTTTAAAACGTAGTCAACATCTCGTTTCATAACACCGTGAGCTTTTATAGCTTGGTTAATATAATGCGCAAGTTCAGAGTTTTCTGGATCGGAAAGATTTTCTATTTCAAAGAAACTTTCTGCTTTTTCTACACCGGACGAAGTAAGAATGGTGGTCCTTGCTTTTTCATCAACTATATAATCTGCATCAACGTCGTCGGTGCTTTCTTTTTGGTCGATCTCTTTTATGCGGAATTCACGCATACCTTTTACAAGTTTGTTTGCTCTCTCATACATATCCGTGGATTTTTCACCTTCACCGGAGATGATAAGCGGCGTTCTTGCTTCGTCTATGAGTATAGAGTCAACTTCGTCTACTATTGCAAAGTTATGACCTCTTTGTGCCATATGTTCTTTGTATATAACCATATTATCGCGTAGGTAACCAAAACCAAATTCATTGTTTGTTCCATAGGTTATATCACACATATATGCTTTTTGCTTTTCTGCTTTTGTTTGGTCGTGAACTATAAGGCCTGTAGTTAAACCGAGAAATCCGTATACACGTCCCATTTCCTCTGCTCCCAAACGAGCAAGGTATTCGTTTACAGTAACAACATGAACACCCTTGCCTGATAAAGCGTTGAGATAAGCGGGAAGGGTAGCAACAAGAGTTTTACCTTCACCTGTTTTCATTTCAGCGATTCTTCCTTGATGAAGAATTATACCGCCCATAAGCTGTACTCTAAACGGACGTTTGCCAAGTACTCTGTCATCCGCTTCTCTAACCAACGCAAATGCATCAGGTAAGATATCGTCAAGAGTTTCGCCGTTTGCAAGACGTTCTTTGAGTTTAGGTGTGCAATCTTTTAATTCTTCATCTGACATAGCAGCATATTTTTCTGCTAGCTCTTCTATTTTATCAACAATAGGCATAATTTTTTTGATTTGTCTATCACTGTACGTTCCAAATATCTTGTTAATTAATCCCATTTTTATGAAACCTCTTTCTAATGCATATAACAATACTATTATATTATACTATATATATTTTAAAAATCAAGTAATATATTCCCAATCACAATATTTTTACAAAAATAAAGGCACTTTTAGCTAAACGAAAGCAAAAAGTGCCTTTAAATTTTTCAGTTTAATATTTTTAATGCTTCAAATATACTCTTTACGGGTATAATTTCGATGTTGGAGTTTTTAATTTTTTTGTTGATAGCATTTCTGTACGGAATCATTATTTTTGTAAAACCGATTCGGGCGGCTTCGTTTATTCTCTGTTCAATTGCGGGAATTGCGCGACATTCGCCTGATAGTCCTATTTCCCCAACCGCTATAAAATCATCGGGGAGCGGGAGGTCTTTTATACTTGAGATAAGCGATAATGCGGCGCCAAGGTCTGCAGCTGGTTCAACCAACTTAATTCCGCCTATTACGTTCATATACACGTCATTTATGGAGAATTTCAGACCAAGTCTTTTTTCGAGCACGGCAAGGAGAAGATATATTCTGTTATAATCAAAACCGTTTACAGTTCTTTTGGGAGCGGGGAAAACAGATTTTGTGGCAAGGGCTTGTATCTCTGCAATAAGCGGTCTTGTCCCTTCCATAACGCACACGGCGCAGTTTCCTGATACATTTTGCGGTCTGCCTGCAATAAGAGCTTCCGAAGGGTTTTGGACCTCCTCCAATCCTTCTCCCGTCATCTCAAAAACACCTATTTCATCTGTTGAACCAAAACGATTTTTTACGGCTCTTATGATTCTGTAAACTTGTCTGCGTTCGCCTTCAAAGTATAAAACGGTGTCAACTATATGTTCAAGAACTTTCGGTCCGGCTATACCCCCTTCTTTGTTTACGTGTCCAACAAGAAATACGGATATTCCTTCATTTTTTGCAACGGAAATAAAACGCATAGCACATTCTCTCACCTGGGTTATACTTCCCGGGGCAGAGGGAAATCTTCCGTCATAAACAGTTTGTACAGAGTCTACGATAAGTATTTCGGGATTAATTCTTTTAGCTTCGTTTATGATTTTGTCTATATCTGTTTCAGTTAAAATATAAAGATTTTCAGAAGAAACGTTAAGTCTTTCGGCTCTTAATTTCAGTTGCCCCCTTGATTCTTCTCCCGATACGTACAATACTTTTTTGTTTTGTCCTAACGCTGATGATATTTGCAAAAGAAGAGTTGATTTACCGATTCCCGGTTCACCTGAAAGTAATACAACGGATCCGCGAACAAGTCCACCCCCGAGAACTCTGTCAAGCTCGTTCATTCCTGTTTCACATCTTATATAATTGGGGAGTTCCATTTCGGATACTTTTTCCGCTTTGTTATTGTAATCATTGGGAATAAGTTTTGATGAAACTTTTGTTTCGATGGCTATTTCTTGTTCTTCCATAGTATCCCATGATTTACAGAGCGTGCATTGACCTATCCATTTCGAAGATTTGTAGCCGCACTCTGAACATATATATACACTTTTCTTTGCCATTTTTATACTTCCTTTTCATTACAACAATTAACAATTATATTCTATCATATCTTTTCAAAAAATTCAATAAGCGAAGAATAAATTACCAATGCAATTTCTTTTCTGTAGGTTTCATCTTTTAGTTTTTCGCATTCATTTGAATTTGATAAAAAACCACATTCAACAAGTACTGCGGGATTATTTATGTTGTTTAACAAATATATATTCGAACCTGCTGATTTTATTTCGCGATTATTTTCATTTTGTTGGAATTCTTTGGTGTTAGATTGTATTATATTTGCGAGATGTTCGCTTTCTTTATTGTTGTTTGAATAAAACACTTGAAGGCCTGAATATTTTTCTTGAGAAAATTTATTCATATGAATACTAATAAATACAGCATCTTCATTTTCTTCCGCTACATTGAGTCTGTTTTTTAGGTCTTGCATTTTTTTGCTTCCTTCGGATGTCGCGTACAACATAGAATCGTCTTTTCGTGTATAAACTACCGAAAAGCCGTTGCTTTCAAGCAATTTCCCGAGATTTAGAGCGACGGAAAGATTTAAATCTTTTTCTTTTGTGCCGTCCGCTGACGAGGCTCCTCCATCTTCACCACCGTGTCCTGCATCAATTATTACAGTGTGTGGCGAAGTTCCCGCCGATTTGTTCAAAGAGCTTGTATTGAAATAGTTAAATACCCCACATAACAAAAGAGCTGTTAATGAAAGTATAATCGAAAAAATACAAATTTTTATAATTATAAGTCCACTTTTGTCCATTTCATTTCTTTGCATAAAAAACCACCTGTCTTTAACATATTTTTTAATAAAATATATGCACAAAACAGGTGATATAATACATTGTTTTATTGTTTGTTGGGTTTAAAAATTCTTTGGTTGTTGAATCCTCTGTAGTAACCTAAAGTCGTAATTATTATAGCCGGAAGGGTTATCAAAAGAAACAAATACGGCGGTACACTGTCTGCTGCAGGGGAAATATAGAGTATAAGTCCTGTGTACATCCCTTGGAGCATTCTTGCTATACCGTTTGCAGATCCGTATATTTGATATGCTAAAAATGTGGGAGAACCGTCAAAATCAAACAAATAATATGTGCAACACATTACTATTCCGAGAATAATGTTTATTGAATTTGCGATAAGAGAGAGGTAAAGTCCTTTAAAAATTTGTTTTTCCATTCTCGCGCCGTCAACTTTTATTCTGTCTTTTGCACCTTTTTCCCATATGTGTGTATAAAGTATAAAAAGATAAAGCGCAATCGCTGCTAAACTAACAATTAGAAAAGTAGAGCCAAATTTAGTGATCTTTCCTTCAACTCTTGTTAGGGAGTTTGGTACGGCGTACGCTGTAAATACAAGCATTGTGCCGAATATTGTCATTCCGAGTTGGGTTACCAATAACTTTACAAGAGTGTCAAATCCGTCTTTGAAAAAGTTTTTCATAATACACTTCCGTCCTTTTTTTACTACTATATATTTTATACTATCTTTATTAACAATACAAGTATATTTAGAAAAAATTCCAAAAACAAGCGTATATATTGAAAATATCATTATTTTATGTTATAGTAATAGCATAAACAATGCGAAAGGTATGAAAAAATGAGAGAAATTCCTGAGGTTTTAAAAGGATTTAAATCATATAAAATTACTATCCAAAACAGAGCACTAAAAACAGTGGAAGAATATTTGCTTGATCTTGATCTCTTTTTTAGGTATATTATAGCATCAAGACACGCCTTGCCTCTTGAAGGGGAAGAGTTTGATAATATATCGTGCGAAAACGTTGATCTTGATTTTGTGAAAACTATTACTGTTGATGAGATTTATGAGTTTTTTAATTATACGGTAGAATATAGGAACAATAAAGCAAAATCACGCGCGAGAAAACTATCTGCTATAAAATCTTTTTTTAAGTACCTTTCAAACAGAAAATACATAACCGAAAATCCTGCAATAAACATAGAATCCCCTTCTGTTGGAAATAAAAGTTTACCTAAATACCTGACTATTGATGAAAGCATAAGTTTGCTTGAGGCTATAAACAACGATACGGAATCCAAAACAAATGCAAGAGATTACGCTATTGTTACTTTGTTTTTAAATTGCGGTATGCGTCTGTCTGAATTGGTTGGGATTTCGCTAAATGACATTGATAAAGATCTTCGTTCTTTGCGAGTAATCGGAAAGGGAAGCAAAGAAAGAGTCGTTTATTTGAATGATGCTTGCAAAGAGGCACTTACTGCATATTTAAAAGTTCGTGCAACTGATAATCAGATTCAAATAAAAGATAAAAATGCATTGTTTCTTAGTTCAAGACATCAAAGAATAAGTAATAAAACAGTTCAGCATATTGTTTATAAATATTTGAAGCTTGCGGGACTTGAATATAAACATTTTTCAACACACAAGCTTCGCCATACCGCTGCAACTCTTATGTACCAAACCGGTAAAGTTGACGTCAGAGTGTTAAAAGATATTTTGGGACATGAACAGTTAAATACAACACAAATCTATACTCACGTAAGTGATGAAAGTATGGAAAAAGCGATGAGCAATAATCCTCTTAATTCTGCTAAAATCAAAAAATAAAACCGAGCTTTGCTCGGTTTTGTTTTTTTAGTTAGTATAGTTATCAAAATAACCTTGAACGAGAACCACGGGGGTTCCTTTGTCGCCGGAACCACTCGTTAAGTCACAAAGGGAACCGATAAGGTCTGTAAGCTGACGGGGAGTTGTGCCTTGAGAAGCCATATTACCAACAAGGTTGGATTGTTTGCTTTTTATGCTATCGGATATAGCTTTTTTTAATTCTTCGCCTGACAAATCTTTAAAATCATTGTCGGCGAGATATTTTAATTTAAGTTCGTTGGGGGTGCCGACAAGTCCGTCGGTGAATGCAGGTGAAACTACCGGATCTGCAAGTTCCCAAATTTTACCCTGAGGATCCTTAAATGCACCATCGCCGTAAACCATTACTTCAACGTTCTTACCTGTCTTTTCGAGTATACGCTTTTGAATCTCAAAAACGAGATCCTTACATTCTCGAGGGAAGAGCTTGATCTTATCTTCTGTTGATTTGTTTGAACCGAGAAGACCATACTTTTCGTTGCATCCACTTCCGTTCACAGGGGCGTTCAATATATCATCAAGGCTGAGTACGATTTTTGCACCGGCATCTTTTAATATTCTCTTTGTACGAACTCTTGTGTGGATATCACAGTTAATTACACAGTCTGTATAGTTCAAAATTGCTTTGGGTTGATTTGCAAAAACAATCTCAATGTCTGCACCACAGGATTTAACTAAATCTCCATAGTACTGTACGTAGTCAACACCCGTAAATTCGTGTTTGTTTTCTCCGAATAATTCACGATATTTTTCAAGAGAAAGTACGTCAGAATACGGATTAACCCCTGCAGCATCAATCTTATCAAGACTAACGAGTTCATTTCCTACCTCATCAGAAGGATAACTCAACATAAGAACAACTTTCTTAACCCCCATGGCAATTCCGCGCAAACAAATAGCAAATCTGTTTCTGGAAAGAATAGGGAAGATTACGCCTACCGTATCTGATCCGTTAAGTTTTGCCTTTACGTCATCTGCTATGTTCTGTACTGATGCATAGTTTCCTTGTGCGCGTGCAACTATAGATTCTGTCATGGAAATAACGTCTCTGTCATGAAGAGTAAAGCCTTCGTATTCGGCTGCTTCAAGCACACTTGTTGTTACTATTTCAGCCAAATCGTCTCCTTCTCTTATAATAGGGCAACGAATACCTCTTGATACCGTACCGACTCTGCGTTCTTTCTGTTCCATACTAATTTTCCTTTCTTGGATAAGATTATGCAAAAAATTTTTTTGCAAATCACTGTTTATAATACAGAAAAATAATAGCTTTTTTAAAACCACCCATTATTATACATCTTTTATTGATTTTTTTCAAGTACTTTTTGGAATATTTTCTCGTTTTGTGCGATTTTTATTTCAAAAAAATAGATAATTTTTTATTAAGGTGTATATTTATAGATGCTATAATTCATCGGTGCTGTATATATTCTTTTTATGACACCTTCGTATATTACTGACCAATTCTTTCTGCCAACAATAACTGATTTGAATAAATCATTACAGTAATACAATTTTAAAGGTGATGCGGTGTTTTCTTCAATTTTTTCAAGCAATTGTAAAAGTACGGTTTTATTAAATGGGTTAAATAAATAATAGACAGTCGCATTTTCAAACACGTCAGAACATTCTAAAACGTTTTTGTTTATAATTTCGATATTCTTACATTCGACAGTTCTTTCCTTTGCTGTATTTGCAACATCAGGATCAAGTTCTATACCTATAATCTTACCACGGAACCCTCTTGTATAAATATACGTGAGTACTCGGCCTTCTCCGCAACCAATATCAACAAATATATCTTCTTTTGTTAACGGAAACTTTTTGAAAATTACATCGAGGCATCTGTAGTCTGTACTTTGTGTAGCAAATGCTCCTAGTTTTGCGAATTTAGAAGGAATTGTTGGTGTGAGTTCCTTGTTTCCTATTCTTTTATCTCTTCTTTTTGAGATCATTGACCAAATTCTACCTGTAATTAGTTGTATTACTCGCTTGAATAGCGTAGAAAAGTCTCCTTTTTTTATCAAAATAATTGCTTTTTTTAAATATCTCATATAACCCTCTTGTTATCTTTTTTTAAATTATATCACTTGTTTTTATAAAATTCAATAATAAAACAAAAAACCGATGTTATTGCATCGGTTTTTTATATAACGATTTAAGGTCTAAGTCCCATACCGCCTTCAAGGGTAATTGTTTCGCCGTTCATATACTTAAAGTCGGGGTTTGCAAGTTGAACGCAAACTCTGCCTATTTCAAGCTCGGAATCACCGAAATGACCTGCAGGGGGAGTGTGTACGTTCTTTTCAAATGCATCGGGATATGCATTCTTAAATTGCTCAAGCTGTGCTGTCCAAGCTAGAGGACAAATTACGTTTACGTTTATTCCATCTCTTGCCCATTCTGTAGCGGCAACTCTGCTAAGACCTCTGATGCCTTCTTTTGCAGCAGCGTATGAACACTGACCGAAGTTACCGAAGAGACCAGCACCCGAAGCAAAGTTTATTACTGCGCCCTGTGTTTCCTTTAAATAGGGATAACAAGCCTTCATATAGTAGAACGTTGCATAAAGACCGGAGAACATAGCAAGATTAAACTGTTCTGTTGTGTGCTGTGCTATCGGAACACCTGATGCTGATGCCTGTGCATTGTTTATAAGTACGTCGATTCTGCCAAATTTATCAATAGCTTGTTTAATTACATCGTTTACAACTGCTTCGTTGTCTGCTCCGTCATTAACATCTGCCGCAACGGTAAGTACCTGTATACCGTAAAGTCTTTCGAGTTCTTCTTTTGCGTCCTCAAGTTTCTTTGTGTTTCTGCCGGTGATAACGAGGTTTGCGCCCTCTTTCGCGTATGCTGTTGCTATACCGTAACCGATAGAACCACAACGTCCGTCGCTTAGTACTGCGCGTCCTGCACCTGTAATTATTGCTGTTTTGTCTGTTAAAAAGCCCATTGTTATACCTCCGAAAATGAGTAGTATTATATGTGGTTATATTTTACATTAACTCTTCTGTGTTTGTCAATAAGTATGTGATACTAATTATGTAAAGAAAATTTATTTACAAGATTTAACTTGCATTTATGTGCATAGTTTTAATTAAAGCACTTTTTTGATTGCTTCGAGAAGTTCATCGTATTCTTCAAATGCTTCAAGGTCAGGGTTGTCATTCTTAATTTTGTCTGTGCTCTTGAACAAAAATCCGGCTTTGCTTGCACGAATCATACCCAAGTCATTGTGGCTGTCGCCTGCTGCGATAGTTTCAAAACCTACAGATTGGAGCGCTTTTACGGTTGAATACTTTGATTTATCAACTCTCATCTTATAGTCTGTTATTTCTCCGTTGGGGGCAACAACAAGATCGTTACAGAACAGAGTAGGGTATCCCAACTTTGCCATAAGCGGCATACCGAATTGCAAGAAAGTATCACTCAAAACTATAACCTGAGTCATGGTACGCAATTCATCAAGAAATTCCTTTGCACCGGGCATAGGATCGATTTTTGAAATAGTCTCTTGGATTTCTTTAAGTCCAAGTCCGTGCTCTTTAAGGATATTCAATCTGTATTTCATAAGTTTATCGTAATCAGGCTCTTCTCGTGTAGTTATTTTTAGTTCGGGGATTCCTGTTGCTTCTGCAAAAGCTATCCATATCTCAGGAACGAGAACGCCTTCCATATCCAAACAAACAATATTATTCATAAATTTATTCCTCCATTTGATTAATTTTAATCATAATAACCTATAACGAAAAAAAAATCAATAGTCTTTGAAACAAAAAGAGAAATTTTTGTCAAAAAAGACTATTGATTTAAAATATTATTGTTTGTTCTGTGAATCATAAGCCAATTTTACGGCAATTGCGAGCTGATCGGCGCATGAAGTGGGGCGGAAACCACAAGTGTTTCCTTTCAGTTTTTCTTCGATTTGTTCAACGGTCATACCGTCCACAAGTTTAGATACTGCTTTTAGATTGCCGTTGCATCCACCTAAAAAAGACACATTTGTAACTATATTTCCTTCGAGATTAAATTTAATTTGCTGTGAGCAAACATTGTTTGTTTTGTAAGTAAATTCCATTATTTTTTATCCTCCAAAAATCATTCAGCTGATTATAACACATTTAATCTATCATTGCAATAATCTAAAAATATTATTTTATTGTTTTTGTTTTTTATATATTACCGAAATTACGATAATATAGGATGTAAGCAATAAAATAAATTGAATGGCTAATCCTATAAATGAGTTATATAGGTTCGCGTTAGCGGAATCAAATGCCGAGGGGGGAACTATGTTTAAAATTTCAGCTGCATATCTATATATTATCGGAGTGAAACTCGCAACAAAATTAATCAGCGGAGATATAATCAAAATCTTCTTAAAGTTTTCCGCTTTTATGAGTGCAATAACTAAAAAAGCGAACAGAAAACATTGGAGGAAAGACAACATAGTTTCGCCGGGGATTATCAGTGTTTTTAAAATCTTTGCGTGTTTTTCTATTGATAATGTGTCAAAAAATGAATTAAATACATTTTTGAACAGGTCGATACTTTCGGTTACAATCAAAGCTGATACAGATATTTTAATCCATTTATTTTTCTGAGCAAACTTCAGAAAACAACACAACGACGAAACCGACAAAAGAGTCCATAATATCCAAAACAAATTTGATACGGCAAATAAAACAAGAAATTTCTTAAAAAAAGAATTTGAATAATCGTAATTAAAATACGTTTGATAATATTGATATAAGTTTGTGGCTTTATATAGAATAAAAACAATAAAATTTGAAACAAAAAGCAATTTGCTTCCATCGTCTAAAACCAGTGAATTGTCTTGGGAATCATAACTGCGTTTTTCCGCAACGGATAACAGAAAATATAAGAGCGAAGAAACGATAAGAAGTGCAATGCAAACTTTGATTGCGGTTGAGTAATCTATCACACCTATATTCATTTTAAATACTCTCATCAGAACTACGGAAATTATACACGAAGGCAGCATAACAAAAACAATCTTTATTATATTTGCGAATACTCTGATGTAGTAGTCTCTTTTGTTTTTTTCAATTATTGAATAATTAAAGTTCAAATTATTTCTTTTAAAAGAGAAAATAATGTAAATAAAACAGAGGTATGCTGAGCAGATCAATGCGCTGTTAAAAGGGGAATCGATAAGTGCAAATTGAAGTGTTATGCAGTAAAGCGGAATGCTTACTGCCAATGCACATAAAATCACAAAAATAAAAACTCTAAAAGCATTCCTGTAATAATTGCTTCTTTGAAACGCTGTTCGTTCATCTCTTCCTATTCCGACAAACAATATTTCTCCCAAAAGGGCAAAAAAACCTGACGCTATAATTAAAAGCTCGGGGAGTATTAAATAGATAGTAAACTCAAGTTCCCGAGTATAATAAATAGACCGAACACCACAAACTATAAATGCGATCAGCAAAGAAAACAAAATGCATTTTTTATAGATCTTACCTAAAGTCAGATTGATTCTTTCGTCATTAAACATAAAATTCTCCTTTTCTAATTGGTTTGGTTCCAAAACAGTCCGTCTAACGTTTTGTCAAGCGTTTTGCATATCTTAATACAAAGAGCTATTGTGGGGTTGTAATCTCCATTTTCAATCATATTAATCGTCTGACGAGAAACCCCAATAATTTTTGCAAGCTCTGCCTGTGATAAACCTTTATCAAGTCTGGCTTGCTTTAACTTGTCGTTTATATCACTCACCCTCTCTATGTCAAATATATTTGACACTTCTAATATATCACACCTCAAAAGAAATGTCAAGTATATTTGACATGTTTGGGTTTATTGTATAAAAACAATTTTTGATGAAACACTTATATTGAGGTGAATTATTAATGGAAAAGAAAGAAAAAAAGAAAAAGTTATCTGATGAAGTGATTATGGGATATGCAGATCCAGAAAGCTTTAAGTTTGACCCTAATGGAAGCTGGACAGGTATAGCTGTTGATAAGTTTGAGCAGCCCATACAAGATGCAGATGATTTATAATGAAAAACAGGTGTGTGGGCATTGCTCACACACCTGTTATCAATCTTAATAACAAATGCTCTGCAATTTACAGCAGAGCATTTATGTATCTTGATTTATCAATTCCAATAATCAGTCTCGTGAGGAAGACCAATGTTTTTCGCTTTAAATACAGGTTCTTTACGCTCGTTGCGTTGCCTATTATAGTCATCAAGCGCTCTAATGACGTATTTGCAAAGATAAAGTACAACAGGAATATTGATGATAGTCATACCACCCATAAGGATATCTGCAACACCCCAAAGAAGATCGGCGCTGAGCACGGCTCCGAAAAGAATGACAAGTGAAGCTACTATATAATAAACGGTATAGAATACTTTGCTTGGGGGTTTACCTAAAATATGACGAAAAGCTTTGTCAACATAGAAAAGGTTTCCGAGTAAAGTGGTAAATGCAAAGAGTATCATTGCTACTGTAATAAAGATAGGACCAAAATCACCGAGAACAGATTTTATTGCAGCTTGAACGTACGGCGCACCTGAAAGCTCTGCGGTTGGAGTAACTCCCGAAGCCATACACATAAACGCTGTTGCGTAACAAACGAGGAGGGTGTCGATAAATACGGAGAGAACTTGAACAAGGCCTTGTTTAACAGGGTGAGCAACATCGGCTGAAGCAGAAGCGTTTGGCGCAGAGCCGACACCCGCTTCATTACTGAAAAGACCGCGTTTAATTCCATACATAACACAAGAACCGGAAAAACCACCAAAAATTGCATTTAAATCAAATGCGTTAGAGAATATTTCCTTAAAAATACCGGGGAGTGCAGTAATATTTAAAAGTGTGATAACAAGTGCGACTCCAATGTAAGCAATACCCATAAACGGAACGATAAACGTTGTTGCGGCTATAATCCTCTTACCGCCTCCGAAAAGGCAGAATGCCACAGTGGCTGCAAGAATAATACCAATTACCCACGGAGAAACAACGGGATTATAGAATTTATAGGAAGAGAATGTTGATTGCAGATTATAAGATGCAAGCATGTTGAAACCAACGCCGTAGGTGAGCACAAGAAACACAGAGAAAACAATTGCGAGAGAGCGATTTTTGAGGGCAGCCTCAATATAGTAAGCCGGTCCGCCATAACTACCGTCAGGACCTTTACGCTTGTATATTTGGGCTAAAGTACTTTCTGCAAAAGCGGATGCCGAACCAATAATAGCAATTATCCACATCCAGAACACAGAGCCAAAACCACCGAGGCACAGTGCAGTAGAAACGCCGACAATATTTCCTGTTCCTACACGCGAAGCTGTAGAAACCATAAGTGCTTGAAAGGACGAAACGCCCTTGCAATCCTGTGGCTTCTCGGTTACGGCTCTAAACTGTTCTTTTAGAAGCCTGAACTGAACACATTTTGTTCTGACCGTAAAGTATAAACCGCCCAACACCAATACAATTATGAGAATATAGCTGTAAAGCGCATCATTGATGCCGTTTATAATATTTTCTAACATTTTTGCTCCCTTTGCGTTCTTTTATGTAAAATTGTTTTTAGATTTTAGGTTTGTAGAATTATTATACTTTATTTAGATTTGATTTTCAATAGAATGTTTTATTTTTTATTTTGAAAACACACCGACATAATGAGCAAAACAAAAAATATGGACCCTTTCACACTAAGCATGATAGGGTCCATTAAATTTCTTACTATACTTTTTATAATTCGTATGTATACATATCCTTAAACACCATACATAATCCACAGATAAATATATGCCGGTATTACAGCCGCCATTGTAAACGGTATGCCTATCTTAAAGAAATCAGAGTTTTTTACAACATAACCTTCTTTACGAAGAATACCGATACCTGTTATATTAGCCGAAGCACCGATTGGTGTGCAATTTCCGCCGAGTGTTGCTCCCGAAAGAAGACCAAAATATAGAACTGTAGGATCAACTCCAAGTGTTGTTGCAAGACCTGCGATTACAGGAATCATAGTTGCAACATATGGAATATTATCAATAAAAGCAGAGATCAAAACAGATGCCCAAACAATAACTGTGTAAAGGATAAATACGTTACCACCGCCCGCCTTAGCAAGAAGGTTTGCAGCAACATCAATTACGCCTTGCTCGGAAATACCGCCTATCATTAAAAACAAACCAAGCAAGAGACCTATTGTTTCAAAATCTATCTCTTTCAGAGGGGAAATAATTGCAGATACCTTTTTCTTTTTTACAATGTTATAAACAAGACCAATTAAAAGAAGTCCGCAACAAATAAGTCCGTTTGTGATATCCGGTTTATTAGGTATAAACGACGCGAAAATCAATAACAAAATGGTACCAAGCAATAAAATAGACGGAACATAATCATTGATCTTCGTGAGTTCTTGATTTTTGGGGATAAGGGCTTTCTCTTTTCTAAATATAAATGCCAATATTATTGCAGAAAGAAGTGCCCCCAACTCTACGGCAAAGAACATACCGGGACGTCCCTTGTACCAAAAGAAATCCATAAAGCTCATATCAAGTGCAGAACCGAGCATAATTGCAGTGGTATCACCAACCAAGGTTGCGGCACCTTGTAAATTAGACGAAACTGCAATAGCTATTATAAACGGAACGGGGTTAGTTTTGAGTTTCTTGCAAATTTCAAGTGCTACGGGAGCTACCATAAGCACAGTTGCTACGTTATCCACAAATGCAGATATAACACCTGCAAAAAGCGCCATTGCTACTGCCGCCCATTTAATGTTTGGGGTTTTCTCCATTATTAAATCCGCAAGCAACTCCGGCATTTTGCTTTCAATAAACAAAGATACTATACCCATAGTACCGACAATCATAAGCAAAACATTAAAATCAATAGCACCAATGACATTATTAAGCGGCAACATGCCTGTAACGATAAAAATCAGCGCTGAACCAAGTGCTATATATGGTCTGTATTTGCTAAAAATAAGCATTAAAATATATGCGATTGAAAAAACCGCTATCGCACCATACATCATAAAAAAATTCTCCTTTTTGTTTATTTTTTTTATGTTGTTCTTTCTTGAAACACCAACTTTTCAACTGTAACACTTTTTCGGTTAAGATGCAGTAAATAATAAACAGCATTGAAGTGTTAATTACTTCAATGCTGTTTGTATTACGTGTTTAAGCGATAACCAACGCCGAGCTCATTTGCTATATAGTTTTGTTCGCCGGGCTTATCACCGAATTTCTTTCGTATATTTGCCATATTCACCTGCAATTTCTTTATGCTGCCTTCCTGTGCATACCCACCCCAAATTGCCTTAATGATAGCAGCGTAAGTCATCATTTTACCGCAATTTTCAGAAAGCAACGCGACAATGTTATATTCGGTTTGTGTAAGGTTTATTTCCTCTCCTTTTATAAAAACTTGCCTCGCATCGTAATTGATTTCTAAATTTTTAACGGTGAATCTGCCGCCGGGTAATCGTCCCTCTTCAGCACTAAAGCGATTGTTACGCAAAACGGCTCTCACTCTGGCAAGTAATTCGCCCGCCCCAAAGGGTTTGGTGATATAGTCGTTTGCACCCATATCTAATGCTTCAATCTTATCGGTTTCATTTGTGCGGGCGGATAAAACAATAATGGGTGTCAACGAATCTTTACGTACAAAATCAAGCAAATTAATGCCATCCATATCAGGAAGACCAAGGTCTAAAATAATAAGGTCCGGCATATATGAAGTAAATAAAAGTTTCGCATTTGAGCAAGAATCCGCAAGGATAGTTTGATAACCCGCTGTATCAAGCATCGTTGCAACGAGGTTGCGGATATTTGCCTCGTCCTCAACAAGAAGAATTTTATATTTATTCTGTATCATTGTTTATTTCTTCCGTATCTAAATCAAAACGGAATACCGCACCTCCGGTTTTTAGATTTTCGGCTTTTATGTTTCCGCCGTGAGCTTTAATAATAGACGCACATACTGATAGACCAATTCCTGCATTTTTCTTTTGACTGTCGGCAATATCATCTTCCGAAGTATAGTATCCGTTGAACAGTGTTTCAAAATATTTTGGGTTGATACCTTTTCCATTATCCTCAATCTCAAACACAGCACTTTTTTCATGCGTAAATACACGAAACTTCAAGTATGTCATCCCTTCGGCGTGTTGAACCGCATTTTCAAGAATGTTAACGATAACCTGCTCTATCAGAATAGCATCCATAGGAATAATTATCACTTCATCTGGCATCTCAATTTGAACCTTTTGTGATGGATAACGTTTTTTGAATTTTAACATTACCGAATCAATAAGTTCCTCGAGGACGGTGGGAGTTTTAATTATTTTTACTTGTCCACTATCAATACGAGTAACTGAAAGCAGATTCTCAACCATACGAATAAGCCACTCAGCATCTTCTTTTATACCACTTACTATTTTTTCCTTCTGTACTTCTGTCATAATTCCACTATTTTCGATAAGCGTTGTGCTTGAACCGTAAATAGTTGTAAGGGGTGTTCTGAGGTCATGAGAAACCGCTCTCAAAAGATTAGCGCGCATACGTTCTTTTTCGCTTTCCGCTTTCATAGCTTCATGTTGTTTAATCTTTGTGGTAAGTGTGCTTGTCAGAATAGCAATAGCAATCATAATAATCCCTGATATAAAATTTACGGGAATTGTAAAATTAAGCACAAAATAGGGAAATGTAAATGCATAATTTACTGCGATTGTTCCCACAAAAGCAGAAATAATGCCGTAGACATATCGTTTAGTAAGTAACGATATTAAAAAAACGGCAAAAACAAAAATTGTGGTAATGTGTTCCTGCACTTCAAATACGTACTGAAATAAAAGACTGATACTAAACGCCGCGCATAGCAAAGTAACTGTAATTATTATATCTTTAATGTTAATGGAAAATCTTTTCACAGACTCCTCCCAAAAGATTATTTTTTTAATTTTAATATCTTTTCAGTTAAGAAATAGCAAATAGTAAACCAAAGTTTTTAATCAGCAATTAATAATAAAAATCCCCTTGTGTACAGTTTTAAATTATTAATTAGTACAATAGAGTTAATTATAAAGGTGAAATTTTTTATCAACAATAAAACGGCGGCAGAAGGGGTTTAGTACCCCCTGCCACCATTGTAAACAATCCGAAATTGTTGCAAAAAATTATCACAAGGCTTTAAAGACCTCAAAAACTGCGAGTTTTTAGTCTTTTTAATATTATTCCCACTCGCTCCTGAAAAATAAATCTTAAACAGATTTGCTTATGGGATTTAGTTCAAGGTCTTGGGATTATTTCCATTATTCAGACAGCAGGGGCTATCTGATTTTTTGTTGTCATACTGTTGCCAAAGATGCGATTGTAACAGCGGCAAAATCCTTTAGATTATTTACATTATATCAGATATTACAGTGATTTTCAATACTTCGAGAAAAGTTGATACGATCAAAGGCTCCCTCCGGAACGGTGGGAGCCTCATATTTTTTGTTATTCATGCGGTTGTGCGTTTATCTTCCGCTGATCTGACGGCGGCAATAGATACGACTTCCGAGCCAAGCCAGCAGCGCTGCGGCGCCAATGTAGACGAGGGGAACGATCTGATACGAGGTGAACTGCGTCCCAAACAGAGAAACCAATCGAAGATCAAAAGTGTTCCACATGGCCAGAAAACAGGTAGGTAGATAATCCCATATCTGTCCCCAAATGCGATACTCTGCCGGTATTTGAACAAGCATTCCGGCAAGGATCATGCTTGTAGTAATGGATATTGCGGCAATACTGCTGTGAAACAGTTCGGCCAGGAACATTACAAATATGCTGATCAACAACGCAGTGACCAGCAGACAGGCGTATGCAATCAGACCGGCTTGTCCTATAGTGATATTGCCTGCGTAGCCCGAGTAAAAAATTTGTATCGCAGTATCAAAGCCCTCTGAACCATATACGCACAGACACAGTACCCAGGTCAGTACCGTCATGAGCAACGCACCAACACACCCCACGGTGATCCCGGAGAACAGCTTGACCCAATAGAGCTGCCTTTTTCCGTTTGCAGTACACAGCACAAGCTGATCTGTTCGGTGCGTGTGCTCGTCTGGAAAACTGCTCGAAAGAGCAATGGCAGTAAAGAGCAGCATCATGAAACCTACGGTGAGAAAATTCTCTAAGATAATTCGGTATGCTTCATGGAACCGATACACAATAGGGGTTGTGAGAGTATCGGCCTGTCCCTGCCAATATGCAATCTCCGCTTCGGTCAGATAATTGTTAATAGCCGATTCTTCAAACCGCCCCATCATGGCGGCATATAATACATCTTCATTGGGAACCCACTGTACGATTGCTTGTTTGTCCATACCGGTCCATACTCGGATCAAATTGAAGATTTCGCTGTACGGGCGGGCGTAGGTCTGGTATTCTTCCGTTAAAACATAATTGGTTTCGATCGGCAAATCCTTGTAGGCGGCAATGGTTTCCTCCAGCAGGGATTGGTCTATAGGTTTGCCACTGAGTGCTTTGCGGTATGCTTGATCAATCAGATGTTGTTCGTAGTTTGTGCTTATGGATACGCCATTTGCGGAATATGTTCCCAGTAATGGAAACAGGATGGAAAAGGCAATGGCTGCCATGCAGACAAGGAGAGAGATCCAAAGCAGTTTCTTCTGCATCAGCTTTTTCAGTTCATAACCGTACAGGGTAAACAGATTAT
>JAZRUG010000031.1:0-29385 GCA_045652425.1 Eubacteriales bacterium | reverse complement strand
AACAACCTCGATTATTTCGGGGTTGTTTTTACGTTGTAGCATATTTCAAAATACTATCTATAAATAAAACATTACCTCTATGTATTTTAAAAAGTATGCAAATACCGAAGAAAATTCCAAAGACATCACCTCTGTGTAGGCACGTGCAGTTAAGACAGGAAGATTCCAAAGGTGGAAAACCTTTGGCCGTTTTAAGAGGGAGGGTTCAAAGGGAGGGGGAGAATCGGAACTTCTCCTCCCTTTGCGTCTTCTTTGGTTACTTTCTTTACGGAAAGAAAGTAACGAAGAGAAATCTAAAAGAATGTATCTTTTAATAATTACATTTGTTCAGATAAATCTTACAATTATCACAGAGATATTGTTCTAAAAGAGTTCTAATTTTTCTTTTTTTCATACTTTCTTGGTGCCAAGAAAGTATTGCAAAGAAAGCACAAAGGGGCTGGGGGTTTCGATTCCCCCACCCCTTTGAACCCCATGCCCCCAAAACGACCAAAGAGGAGACCTCTTTGGAATCTTCCTTGGCCTGTGCAGACTTTTTGTAAATGCACAGAGGTAAGGTTTTATTTGTAGATAGTATTTTGAAAAATACTATCAAAGGCACTACCCCTTTGGAATCTTCCTGTCTTAACTGCACGTGCCTACACAGAGGTGATGTCTTTGGAATTTTCTTCGGTATTTGCATACTTTTTAAAATGCATAGAGGGGAGTGATTGAAACATAGTTTTAAGAGAAGAGGATATCGGTAAAAAAATATCACCTCTGTAAAGGAAATAGAGGTGATGTTTTTTACTTTTTTGAATAGACACAGCCGCAATAATTTTGTCTGTAAAGATTATATTTTTCTGAAAGTTCAATAGAGCGTTTGTATCCGTTTTTCTTTTTAAAATCGGAATATAGCCATTTTACTGAACTGTTTTCCGAAAGATTTGCACCAATATTATTAAGTCTAACGGCATCTTTGTGCGGACTTATCGAAAGTGTTGTTGAAAAGTAATCAAATTTATTTTCGATTGCATATTCAAAGGCTTTTTTGAGTCGCAGGAAATAACAGTCGGTACAACGGGAGCCTCGTTCGGCTTCGTCTTCTTTACCCATAGCGATTTCGGTGAATTCATCAGGGGTATATTCAGGTATAATAATTTTTACTTTATCGGAGAGGTTCATTTCATACACAAGCCGCTTTAATTCATTTGCGCGAAATGTATATTCATCAACGGGAGAAATGTTAGGGTTATAAAAATAGAGTGTTATATCGAAATAATTGTTTAGATATTCAAGAACGTAGCTTGAGCAAGGGGCGCAACACGCGTGGAGTAACAATGTCGGTTTTATTTTATCCAATATGATTGTCTTTAGCTGCTCGTCAAGAAGTTTTTGATAATTAATTTTTTCTTCCATTTGTCTTTCCTCTGTACACAAAAGTAACCGTATAATATATATTATAGTATAGGTTTTTTAAAAATCAAGTCAAAATATATCAGAAAATCGCACAAAGTTCGTTGACAAGTTTTCAATATTATGGTAATATATATATTAATTATAGATTTTTTGAGGTTGTATGATGGATTGGTTGCTTGATATATTTAAGTTCGACACTTTACAAGCAGGTATAGCACAAGCAATAGGTTTTATTGCTCTTGTGTTTGCTATGATATCATACCAAATGAAAACCCAAAAGGGAATTGTGCTTATTCAGATAGTTAGCTGCACGTTTTTTGCGATTCATTTTCTTTTATTGAGTGCTTATACAGGCGCTTTGATGAATTTTATTGCCGCTGTTCGTTCTGTTGTTTTTGCGAACAAGGATAAAAAATGGGGAAAGAGCAATTGGTGGATTGTATTTTTCTCACTGGTATGCGTTGTTGCGGTAGGCTTCACCTGGGAAGGGGCGTTAAGCTTAATGCCTATGTTGGGTATGGTTTTGACGTCAATAGCTTGGGGAATAGAAAAAGCGAGTCTTGTCAGAATGATATCTTTACCAAGCTCACCGTTGTGGATTATATATAACTTTATATGCGGTTCAACGGCAGGAGTACTTACGGAAGCATTTGTTATGGTGTCTATTATAACAGCAATGATAAGACTTGATTTGCCGAAGAAAAAGCTGAATAAATAAAAAAATGGAGCCGATGGTGGGGATTGAACCCACGACCTGCTGATTACGAATCAGCTGCACTACCACTGTGCTACATCGGCAAACCACGAGGTATTATAACATAGGAAAACTACTTTGTCAAGAGGAAAAAACAATGAGGCTTACAAATATCGGAACTGTAAAAGGTTTGATGGAAAAGCATGGTATAAAGTTCCAAAAAAAATTCGGACAGAACTTTCTTATAAATGAAGATATACCAATGCGAATAGCCGATGAATGCGGTGCCGGTGAGGCTGACTGCATACTTGAGATAGGTCCCGGTATCGGTACGTTGACACGCGAACTTTGTTCTGTTGCAGGGAAAGTGGTTGCCGTTGAAATTGACAGCGGTTTGATACCGGTACTTGAAGAAACTTTGGCTGATTTTGATAACGTAGAAGTTATCAATTCGGATATAATGAAAATTGACATAAACGCGCTGTATGAAGAAAAATTCAAGGGCAAAAACGTTTATGTGTGCGCAAATTTACCATACTATATAACGACACCTATATTGATGCTTTTGCTTGAAAGCAGACTGCCGTTCAAAAGAATGACGTTTATGGTACAAAAAGAGGTAGCCGACAGACTTTCATCTAACTCAAAAGAGGGCGATTACGGCGCGGTTACGGCATCCGTAAGTTATTACGGTAAGGTAGAGAAGCTATTTAACGTAAGCGCGGGTAACTTTATGCCGGCGCCCAAAGTTGACTCGGCAGTAATACAGATAACCCTTTATGACGAGCCGCCGGTTAAGGTGGTTGATGAAAAGTTGTTTTTCAAAGTTATAAAAGCGGCATTTGAACAGAGAAGAAAAACGCTTATTAATGCGCTGTCGGGGAAAATGGATATAAGCAAAGAGGAAATAACGGCTTCTGTTGTTGAGGTGGGATTTGACCCAAATATAAGGGGCGAACGACTTGACATAGCCGAATTTGCGAAACTGTCCGATATAATCAAACGAAAACAAACAGAGAAATAAACTCTGTTTTAAATAAAGAAAAAAATAAAAAATATTTATATTTATTGGAGGCAAAATCAAATGACAACCAACAAGTATGTAAATGAATGGATCAACGAGATGGCTGAACTTACTTGTCCTGACAAGATCGTATGGATCGACGGTTCGGACGAACAGAGAGAAGCTCTTCGCGAAGAAGCATGCGCAACTTCCGAAATGTATAAGCTTAACCAGGATAAGCTTCCCGGATGCTATTTGCACCGTACAGCAATTAACGACGTTGCTCGTGTTGAAAACAGAACATTTATTTGTACAGAAACAAAAGAAGAAGCAGGACCTCTCAACAACTGGATGGCTCCCGCTGAAATGTATGAAAAGCTCAGAAAGCTTTACAAGGGCTCATATAAGGGCAGAACGATGTACGTTATTCCTTATTCTATGGGTATTCCCGGATCTGATTTCGCAAAGATTGGTATTGAGCTTACAGACTCTATCTACGTAGTACTCAATATGCTTATTATGACAAGAGTTGGAACAAAAGTTTTGGCAGCTCTTAAAGATGACGATGCAGGCTTTATCAAGGGTCTCCACGCAAGAGCAGACCTCGATGAAGAAAACAGATACATCGTTCACTTCCCCCAGGATAACACAATCTGGTCAATCAACTCCGGTTACGGCGGCAACGTTCTTCTCGGTAAGAAGTGCTTCGCTCTCCGTATCGCTTCCTACCTCGGTAGAAAAGAAGGCTGGATGGCTGAGCATATGCTCATTCTCGGTATTGAGTTCCCCAATGGAGATATTAAGTATATTTCTGCAGCATTCCCCTCCGCATGCGGTAAGACAAACCTTGCTATGCTTATTCCCCCTGAAATTTACGCTAAACAGGGTTATAAAGTATGGTGCGTAGGCGACGATATCGCTTGGCTCCGTGTTGGCGCTGACGGCAGACTTTGGGCAGTTAACCCCGAAAACGGTTTCTTCGGTGTTGCTCCCGGTACAAACGACAAGTCTAACCCCAACGCTCTTAAGACAACAATGCGCGATACAATTTTCACAAACGTTGTACACAACGTTGATGACAATACAGTATGGTGGGAAGGTCTCGACAAGAATCCTCCCGCAAATGCAATTGACTGGAAGGGTAACAAGTGGGACTTCACAAAGTATGACAAGAAAGATAAGTCTACTTGCGGCGCTCATCCCAACTCCAGATTCACATCTATGGCAATTAACTGCCCCTGCATTTCTTCTGAATTTAACAATCCCGCAGGTGTTCCCATTTCTGCAATCGTATTCGGCGGCAGACGTGCAAAAACTGCTCCCCTGGTATATCAGTCTCGTAACTGGAACAACGGCGTATTCGTTGGCTCTATTATGGCTTCCGAAACAACTGCAGCTGCAGCAGGTGCTGTCGGCGTAGTTCGTCGTGACCCCATGGCAATGCTTCCTTTTGCAGGTTACAATATGGGTGACTACTTCAAGCACTGGATTGAAATGGGTACAAAGGTTACAAATAAGCCCCTTATCTTCAACGTTAACTGGTTCCGTACAGACGATGAAGGCAACTTCATTTGGCCCGGATTTGGAGATAATATGCGTGTTCTTCTTTGGATCCTCGCTCGCTGCGAAGGCAAGGTTGACGCTGTAGAAACAGCTATCGGTTACGTTCCGAAGGCTGAAGATATCAACATTGAAGGTCTCGATATCGATATTAACGTTGTTAAAGAACTTGTAAACGTTGATAAGGCAGTATGGAGAGAAGAAATCGGCGGTATCAAAGAATTCTATGCAAAGATTGGCGATACAGTTCCTGCAGAGCTTAAAGCTGAACTTGCTACTCTTGAAGCTAACCTCGCTGAATAAAAATAACATTAATTTAAATTGGGCGTACTTCTTGAAAAGAAGTGCGCCTCTTTTATATTATTATATATTGCATACTATATGGTTATTTGATATAATAGAAATACGAGGTGGTTTTTTATGGCAGTATTTGTGTGTTTAGATGACAATAACGGAATGGTTTTCAACAACAGAAGACAAAGTCGAGATTCAAAAGTGATTGAGCAAATAAAGATTATGACAGAGGGAAGAAAACTTTATTTGGACAGTTATTCTGCAAAACTGTTTGATGATGTCGAAGTAATAGTTGATGAAAATTTTTTAGATTTGGCAAGTGAAGAAGATTTCTGTTTTGTTGAAAAAGCGTATTTGAAAGAATATGATGAAAAAATAAATACACTGGTGGTGTTCAGGTGGAATAGAATTTACCCCTCTGATAAGAAACTTGACATAAGTTTTGAGGATAGAAAACTTAAAGAGAGTTTCGATTTCGCCGGAACTTCGCACGAAAAAATAACCTGCGAGGTATGGGTTAGATGAGGAAAGTATATTTTGTTTTGGCAGTAGTTGTAATCGCATTTGCGGTTGTGGCATACTTGAATATAGTTCCGCCGTATTCCGAAAGCGACAATGGTGAAAACGTGCAGATTTCGTTAGGATATTTCGACTATTCGAAGATCCCCGAATTTGACGGCAAAAACCCTTACGTTGTCGTAAATGATAATAGGCCGTATTTTGATGAAAAAAGCTACACGACCAATTCATACGAAGAATACGGTAAACTCGACAACAAGGGCAGATGCACCTATGCTATGGCGTGTATAGGCAAAGATTTGATGCCAACCGAGGAAAGAGGGGCTATAGGCTCGGTTAAGCCTACGGGGTGGCAGATATCAAAATATGATTTTGTTGACGGTGCTTATCTCTATAATAGATGCCATCTTATCGGCTATCAGTTAACGGGAGAAAATGCGAATAAAAGCAATTTAATAACCGGAACGCGATATATGAACGTACAGGGAATGTTACCCTTTGAAGACATGGTTGCCGACTACATAAAAGAAACACAAAACCACGTATTGTACAGAGTAACACCGATATTTTTGGATAACGAGTTGGTTGCAAGAGGCGTGCTTATGGAAGCCATATCGGTTGAAGATGACGGAGAGGGAATATGCTTCAATGTGTTTTGCTATAATGTTCAGCCTAACGTTCATATACACTATATAAACGGAGATAATTACAGCGAAGAAGAAAAGAGTACTCCTATGGGAGAAAAAGCAACATACACATTAAATGTTGGTTCACATAAGTTTCATAATGTCGACTGCCCCTCTGTTAAAGATATAATATCGAAGAATAAAAAAAGTTATCAAGGCACACGCGAGGAGCTTATACTTGACGGATATGCTCCCTGTGGTAATTGTAAACCGTAAAAAAAGCTATACACTTTCATAGTGTATAGCTTTTTTGGGAGTGTTTTTACTGTTCGTCTATAAAATCGGGCAGAAAACTGTTGATTTCATATTCTGCACTTGTTCGAAGTTCTGTTCGGTCGTGGGTTATTTGTGCTATTTGAAGTGTTTCAAAATCGCTGATATCAATATCTTCTACCATTACGCCATGTTCGTCAACATATACTGTATCTTTTGTTTTTCCGTCCAGTTTTATTTTGGTATATTCGTTAAATCTGTTTCCGCTTACATAAAGAGTGTTTTCATTATACTCAAGAGACGTAACGTAGATGTCGTATACACCCATTTCTAAATTGGTAAATATGTAAGGGGTTATGCCGTTATACGTTATTCTGTCGCCGTATAAAACGTCATACGAAAGCATTTCGAGCTTGTTTTGGTAGTTCTCAATGGTATCGGACATCTGATGCAGTTTAGTGGTAGTACCCAGATTAGAGCCGAGCGTAGAAAGAAAATGGGACATAAGTTGATAACTGTTTAAGTTTTTGTTTTCTCCCTTAATATCGTAATTTGCCCAGATTACCCAGTCTGTCTGATATTTAGAACCTTCCAATAATTTATCCTCTTCAAGATATATCGTCGGAAAATGGTCCCCGTAGAATAGCACTGCCGTAGGTTCTTCAAAGTTTTTTAAGTAATTAATAACTTCGCCGATAAAAGCGTCCGTTTCATTGAGCTGTTCTACATAATAGCGGTAGTTAGCTTTGTTTTCCGCTGCGGTATTATTTTGTAGTTCAACCTGAATATCGTGTTCTGACGGAAGTTCTTCATCGGGATATTTACCGTGAGCCTGAACGCTTACAGTAAACACGAAGTCGCGGCCTTCAGTAGACAAAAGACAATCTGAAATCTGTTCGGGGAGTATATTATCTTTCGCCCACCCCAGAGTCGTAAATTCGGGATTATGCATCATTTCAAGAGGAATAAACGTATCAAATCCCAAAGAAGAATATACGACGTTGCGGTCATAGAAGGTCGCCGTATGGTTATGAATAGCGTGTGAGGTATAACCGAATTCTTTCAAAGTAAACGCCGGAGTCTCACACGTGTTTGACTGAAGAATAGTTTTATAAGGATATTCTCCCGGACCAAAGTGGTCGAGATTCATTCCCGTAAGAATTTCAAATTCGGTATTGGCTGTGCCGCCGCCTATAGAAGGAACGGTAATAAGACCGTGAGGATAGTTGTTCTTTAAATATGTGAAATTGGGAACGGGATCCATGGTTGTAACAAGGTTTGAAACACGGTTGATGTCAAAAAATGATTCCAACTGAATGACAAGGATATTTGGTTTGTTTTCGGGAGCAATATCAACATCATTATTAATTTCCTCTAAAATACTTTCGACAGTATCATTGGTATACTCGGGTGGCTGGCTGATTCCAACGTCGAAAATGCTTAACGAGAAGCAGTATGCAAATCCGTAATCCTTATAAGCATTTGCTAAACTGGGAAATTTTTTGCTGAGATAGCCATTTTCGGTACCGAATGTGCCTGATATAAGCATTACTATAACAAGTACTATAACAAAAATACTGTTTTTCTTAAAGTCAATTTTTGTTGAAGCATTTTTCTTCCAGAAAATCACGAAGAGGGTTATAAGCAGTAATCCGCCTATTATAATGAGCGAAAGCTGGAATAGATTGAGGTAAATATCAATTATTCCGAGCATATTAATAGCAATAGAAAAGTCAATTGCTGAAAAAGGGGTAATTCTGTAGGAAAGTACTATACAGTTGATAAGAGATAGAATTATCCATACAGAAGAAACGGTTGCCAACGCAAATGCTTTTTTGGGAAAGAAAAGTGCTGCAGAAAAAGTAAGAAGAATTATTAAATAATTAAAAAAGAATGCGTAAGGGGAATTAAAAAGAAAAGCAAATGCATCGAATACAGAATGTCGAGAAAGAGATTCTGATATTATAAGTGTAAAAAATGCAATGATAAGACAACGGAAATAGGGGTGGATTCGAAAAAATCTTAATGATTTTTCACCGAAAACCGTCAAGGGTTTAATATAATTTTTTTTAGATAAATTCATAGACGATTCCTTTTTACAACAAAACACCAAAAAGTAATAATGTGAATTTGTTGACAAAAAATTTTGAATAATGTATAATAATTGAGATGTTGATATATCGCACTATAAAGAAATATAACACTCTTCTTTTACAGAAGTATTAACAAAACGATTTTTTTTATTATTTTAATAAAAAAACGGAGGAATTGTATGGCAATATATAAGATAGCGGATATCTTTGTGGAAATGAATCCTTGTTATAAGCACTTGGCGAAATATGCGGAGAAATATTTATATACCGGAGATGAAACACCTGAAAATGTGATGAAGGTCGAACTTTCTGAAGAAATATTGAAGCTGAAAAATGAACAGCATTCGTATCTTTCACCATCAATGTGTGAATATATTTTTTTGGGTGCATGTTTGGCAACTAAACTATTAAAATACAACGGATTTGTTTTACATTCATCGGCAATTGCTTACGACGGAAACGCCTATTTATTTTCAGCAAACAGCGGGACCGGAAAATCAACCCACACGGGCTTTTGGCAAGAGGTTTTTGGAAAAGAAAACGTAACTTATATTAATGACGATAAGCCCGTAATCAGAGAGATTGACGGTGTGTTTCACGCGGCAGGTTCGCCTTTTTCGGGGAAGAGTGATTTGAGTACAAATATTGTTGTACCCTTGAAGGCGGTATGTTTTATACATAGATCTGAACAAAACGAGATAAGAAGATTAAGTCCCTCGGAAGCGATGAATTTGCTTTTTGAGCAGATTTTAAGGCCGAGCAAACCGGAGTTAATAAACTTATTGTTCGAAATATTGGATAACTTCTTTACAAAAGTGCCTGTTTATTCACTTGGCGTAACTTATTCGCCTGACTCGGCAAAATTTGCTTACGAGGCTATAAACAAGCAATAAAAATGTGTGTGGGAAAAACCACACACATTTTTTATTAAAGATACTGTCTTATGTCGTTTGCAAGATTGTTTTCAAGAGAAATAAGGTCCTTTGCAATGTTTTTTGAATATTCGTCTGCTGCTTTATATTGGTTGAGATAACGGCTTAAAGATTTCACACCCATATTGCAACCGTCTGTCATAAGGTCGGCAACCGTGTTGTCGGATTCGTCAACCGCTAATTTTGCGTTTGTTTTTATCCAGGACATACCTTTTGCAATAGGGTTGGGCTCTTTTCCGTCATCGCTGAAGCGGTTAAGCTGAAGTCTGATCTTTCCTTCAAGTTCTTCATGATCTTTTTTGCATTCGATAAGTTTTTCTTTGAACTCTCTGTTTTTAACATTATCAACTACGTCTTCGATTGAAGAAACACCCATTTTTACACCTGAATCACATTCTCGAAGCAGTTTTATTGTATCGTGTTCTATCATTTTTGTTTATCCTTTCTTTTGTATTTATATATACAGTATGCCCCAGAATTCGTTTTAGTTGTATAGCCTTTTTTGGAATTTTTTTTGAATAAGAATATTGTTTTTGGTTGAATTGTAGAAAAATATATGATATAATTTTTTTAGTATAAAAAAACGGAGGCTTTTTATGAAAATAAAAACCAAAAGAATATCTTATGAAAAATTGAACGAAATAAAGAGACCTAAGCATTTTAATCCAAAGAAACCTAATATATTTTTTAGAACGCTTGTAAGGATATTGTCGCAGTTTGATATGTGGGCGACAAATTTTTCATATACGAAAACCGATATGGAAAAGGCGGGAGACGGACCGCACCTTATTCTTATGAATCATTCAAGCTTTATAGATCTTGAAATTGCAAATAAGATTTTATACCCAACACCCTTTTGTTTTGTTGCAACGACCGACGCATTTGTAAGCAAGGCTTGGCTTATGAGACAGATTGGCTGTATACCGACTCAAAAGTTTGTAAATGACGTTACTCTTATATCGGATATGGCTTATACATTGAATGAACTTAAAACAAGCGTTCTTATGTATCCTGAAGCGGGGTACAGCTTCGACGGTTGCGCTACCACTTTACCGCGAGGATTGGGGCGTCTTGTAAAGAAACTTGACGTTCCTGTTTTAAGCATACATACGTTTGGCGCGTTTGCCCGAGATCCTTTGTATAACTGTTTGCAGAGAAGGAAGGTTAAGGTAAGCGCAGATTTATCTTGTATTCTTTCTCTTGAAGAGGTCAGAGAAAAGTCTGTTGCTGAAATAGACGAAATTCTGGAAAGGACATTTACTTTTGATAATTTTGAGTGGCAATATGAAAATAAAGTAAAGATAGACGAGCCTTTCCGTGCTGACGGACTTAACAGAATTTTATATAAATGCGCCCATTGCCAAACCGAAGGGAAAATGGAAGGTGAGGGAACAAAACTTATATGTCACGAGTGCGGCAAAGAATACGAACTTGATGAGTACGGCAAACTGAAAGCATTAGAGGGTGAAACAGAGTTCAGTCATATTCCCCATTGGTACAATTGGGAACGAGAATGCGTAAGACAAGAAATAGTTGACGGCACATACAAACTTGACGTTGACGTTGATATATGTGCTTTGGTTGATTACAAGGCGTTATATAAAATAGGTGAAGGTCATCTGGTTCACGATAAAAATGGTTTTTGTTTAACAGGGTGCGACGGAAAACTTGAATATACCCAAAAACCGCTTGTTTCTCATAGTGTTAACTCGGATTACTTTTGGTATGAGATTGGCGACGTAATAAGTATCGGCAACAGGGAAACTTTATATTACTGTTTCCCAAAGACAAAGGGCGATTTTGTTGCAAAAACGAGACTTGCGGCAGAAGAAATGTATAATTTGGTAAGACCTAAAAGAGGGAAAAGTCAAAATTAAGGTATGTTTATATTGATATAATGTAGTTTAGAATTGTATTTTTTTAGCTTTTTTAGACTATATTGTTGAATTATTTTTTGAGAATGATATAATAAAAAATGTATTATCATCGAACGGAGGAAGAATTATGAATATAAAGCTTTTAGGCGATATATCCGAAATTCATGCGGGAGCTGAAGAACTTGCCAAGGAACTGAAAATCACTATAGGCGATGGTGGATATGAGTTTACCGCAGTAAAAAAAGATAAGCCCTGTCTTGAGGTTTCTCTTAAGGGTAAGAAGGGTGAAATCTGCTATTTTGAAAGATGTCAGTTTTTCAGAGGTCTCGGTATTGCAGTTGAGCATATAAGAGACGGAGAGGAAAGCTTTTCTGTAGTAGAACAGCCCCAATTCAGAATGAACGGACCGCAGATAGATATATCACAGGGTAATGCTGCATTAAACAAAGAGTCGGTAAAAGAGTGTATCAGACTTTTGGCGATTATGGGTATGAATATGATTATGCTTTACTGCGAGGACAGCTTCGAGGTAAAGGAACAGCCTTATTTTGGATATATGAGAGCAAGATATACCCAGGAAGAGCTTCGTGAACTTGACGAATATGCCGATATGCTGGGGATAGAGATGATACCTTGCGTACAGACGTTGGCTCATTTGCCCGACACGCTTCGTTGGAAGTGTTTCAGAGATATTAAAGACTATGATGAATGTTTGCTTGTTGGTGAAGAAAAGACTTACGCATTTATAGAGGATTTGGTACGCGCGGCTGCAGCGCCTTTTAAGACAAAGCGAATTAACATTCTTATGGACGAAGCATTGAAGCTTGGAAGAGGTCAGTATCTCGACAAGAACGGCTATAGGGATCCCGCTGAAATTATGAAGGAGCATCTTGCCCGTATAGTACAGATTCTTGACAAATATGGACTTGAGCCATTTATTGCTTCAGATATGTTTTATTGCGTATATGGAAAAAGAAATTACAGAAGAAATGATCCTGTGCCCGAATACGTAAGCGCGCTTGTGCCCAAAAATGCAACAGTTATGTATTGGGATTATTATTCGATGAATCAAGCTGAATATGAAAGAATGTTAGACAGCCACTTTGATCTTCATGATAAAGTGTTGTTTATGGGTGGTATTTGGACTTGGATAGGTTATAGTCTTGCTTGGCAAAAGACACTTTTGACTACAGAGTACGCTTTAAATGCTTGTAAGAAAAAGGGAATAAAAGATATAATTGTAACTACTTGGGGAGATAACGGCACTGAAAGCCTTATACCGACAACATATATTGGCTTCCAGCTTTTTGCAGAGCATGGATATTCAGAAACTTTTGATTATGAAAAGTTTAAGAAGAGATTTAATTTCTGTACCGGCGGAAGAGTAGAGGATTTTGAAAATCTTGAATTGCTTGACAAGACACCCGATACTTTAAGTCTTCCCGATCACTCAAACTATAATCCGTCAAAATGGATTATGTGGCAGGATATTTTGACCGGCCTTGGAGATAAGAATATCGAAGGAGTTGAAATGAATGCTCACTATGAAAAGGTTGAAGAAAAGCTGAAAGAGGCTGTTGGAAGAAATGGAAGATTCGACTATATATTTGAATACAGCCGTCTTGCAGCACACGTTCTTGCCATAAAATCCGAAATGGGACTTCGTTTGGTTAAGGCGTATAAAGAAGATAATAAAGCTGAACTTAAAAAGTTTGCTGAAGATTATTTGCCTGATTTGAAGAATAGAGTATTGGAACTTCGCTCATATCACAAGGATTGTTGGTTTAATATATACAAGGCGTTTGGTTGGGATATAATGGACCTTCGTTACGGTACTTTGCTTATGAGAATAACAAGCGCTATTGAAGAAGTTACCGATTATCTTAACGGCAAACTTGAAAGATTAGAAGAGCTTGAAGAGGAAAGACTTTATTTCGACGGAATCAAGGGTCCGATTCGTTATATGAACGGCTATGGACGTATTGTATCGCCTTCAAGAATAGCTCCCAATGCTTAATTTTAAAAAAAATAAAAAAATTTTAAAATACTTCTTGACTTTAGCATAGAAAAGTGATATTATACTCGTATATTTAAAATGCGTTGACGAAAACAAGTAGATAACGTCGAGACTCTTACAGAGAATTGTCGGTTGGTGCGAGACAAAGACGACGATGTTGTTGAATACATTTCTGAGCGGCTTATCCGAATTTACAGAGTAGGGTAAGACGGGGACGCCCGTTACAGCGTTAGAGTCTAATGACGTTTTTTGTCCCGGACTTAATGAGAACCAATTGAGGTGGTACCACGGTGTAATAATCGTCCTCTGCGAATTATTTTCGCAGAGGATTTTTTGTTTTTGTTACGATGGTATATGGGTTAAATCAGAAAAATAAAAAGTTTAGTTATATAAGGAGAAAACAAAATGGTAATAGCGGATTTTTTGGAAAGAAATGCGCGTCTTTACGGAGATGAAACCGCATTGGTTGAAATAAACCCCTCCGAAGAAAGAGATAATGCTGTAACTTGGAGAGATTTTAGTCTTATTGAAAATACAAGACCTGACCTTCCTTACAGAAGGGAGATAAACTGGAGACAGTTTGATGAAAAGGCTAACAGATTTGCAAACCTTTTGCTTAGCCGCGGTATAAAGAAGGGGCAGAAAGTTGCTATTCTTCTTATGAACTGTCTTGAATGGCTTCCGATATATTTTGGTATATTGAAATCGGGCGCGCTTGCAGTGCCTATGAACTTCAGATATTCGGGGGATGAAATTGAATATTGTCTTGATTTGGCAGACGTTGACGTTTTAGTGTTCGGTCCTGAATTTACCGAGCGACTTGAAACTGTACCGAATGCACTTGATAGACTCAAGTTTAAGTTTTTCGTAGGAAGAGATGTTCCTGAATTTGCTGAAAGTTATCTTGAGCTTGTAACTTATACTTCGACTAAAGCGCCTCCCGTTATGGTTGGAGAAAAAGATTATGCGGCAATATATTTTTCATCGGGTACAACGGGTAGACCGAAGGCTATTTTGCATAATCACAGAGCTTTGGTTTGCTCTTGTGAAACCGAGCAGAACCACCACAGTCAGTCAAGAGATGATGTGTTTTTGTGTATTCCGCCCCTTTATCATACGGGAGCAAAGATGCACTGGTTTGGCAGTTTGCTTTCCGGAAGCCGAGCAGTTCTTCTTCGCGGTGTAAAGCCCGAGTGGATTTTACGTGCGGTTACCGAAGAAAAATGTACGATAGTATGGTTGCTTGTGCCGTGGGCACAAGATTTGCTTAACGCTGTTGAAGATGGCAAGATTAATCTTGACGACTATATGCTCGATCAATGGAGACTTATGCATATCGGCGCTCAGCCCGTTCCACCCAGTCTTATTAACAGATGGAAGCAGAAATTCCCGAAACACGAGTATGATACTAACTATGGTTTGTCGGAATCTATAGGTCCCGGCTGCGTACATCTTGGTGTTGAAAATATCCATAAGGTTGGCGCTATTGGTAAGCCCGGATATAATTGGGAAACGAAAATAGTTGACGAAAACGGTAATACAGTAAAGCAGGGTGAAGTCGGAGAACTTGCGGTTAAGGGCGACGGCGTAATGCTTTGTTACTATAAGAACGAAAAGGCTACAAGTGAAGTTTTGAGAGACGGTTGGCTATTTACCGGAGACGTTGCAAGAATGGATGAAGATGGTTTTATCTATCTTGTTGACAGAAAGAAAGACGTTATTATTTCGGGCGGTGAAAACTTGTATCCCGTTGAAATTGAAGACTTCTTGAATACAAATACGAAGATAAAAGACGTTGCGGTTATCGGTCTTCCTGACGAAAGACTCGGTGAAATTGCGGCGGCAGTTATTGAGTTTAAAGAGGGAATGACGGCGACAGAAGAAGAGATAAATGAATTCTGTCATGCGCTGCCCAGATATAAGCGTCCCAAAAAGCTTATATTTGCAAATGTTCCCAGAAATCCCACCGGTAAGATTGAGAAGCCGGTATTGCGTCAGATGTATGGCGCGGGAAGACTTGTAGAGGCGCAGACTACAAAATAAGCAAAAAAATAAGGTGATAATAATGGTTATAAAAATTGCAATGCTGGTAGTGTTTTTCGGCACGATGATTGGTATTGGTTTGTATTGCAGTAAACATGCAACAGACGTTAATGGGTTTGTACTTGGCGGACGAAGCGTAGGTCCTTGGCTTACGGCATTTGCTTATGGTACATCGTATTTTTCGGCAGTCGTGTTTGTTGGATATGCAGGGCAATTTGGTTGGAAATACGGCATTGCGGCAACCTGGGCAGGAATAGGTAACGCGATACTCGGTTCATTGCTCGCGTGGATGATACTTGGCAGACGTACCCGTATTATGACACAGCATCTTGACAGCGCTACGATGCCACAGTTTTTCTGTAACCGTTATAAGAGTCAAGGATTAAAATTGCTGTCATCTGCTGTAATATTTATATTCTTGATTCCGTATACGGCATCGCTTTATAACGGACTCAGCCGTTTGTTTGGTATGGCGTTTGATATACCGTATGAAATATGCGTAATAGCGATGTCGATATTAACTGCGATTTACGTTATAGCGGGTGGATATATGGCTACGGCTATAAATGATTTTATACAAGGTATCGTTATGATAGTCGGTATTATAGCAGTAATAGTTGCAGTACTTAATACCCAGGGCGGACTTACCGCGGCCATGGATAGTTTAAGTCAGATATCAAGCGAAACGGAAGGGATAAAGCAAGGCGCTTTGACTTCGTTTTTCGGGCCCGACCCGATTAATTTGGCGGGGGTAGTTCTTCTTACGTCGCTCGGTACTTGGGGACTTCCGCAAATGGTGCAAAAGTTTTATGCAATAAAAAACGAAAAAGCGATAACAAAAGGAACTATTATTTCGACAGTATTTGCTCTTATAGTTGCAGGCGGTTGTTATTTTCTCGGAGGTTTCGGCAGATTATTTACTCCTGATGTGACAGATGAGGGTGCTGTGATTTTCGATTCGATTGTTCCGAATATGCTTAAAGGGTTACCCGATGTTTTAATCGGCGTTGTGATAGTACTTGTACTTTCGGCATCAATGTCAACGTTATCTTCGCTGGTTTTGACTTCAAGCTCAACTTTAACGCTTGATTTCTTAAAAGAAAGAGTTGCAAGAAATATGAACGAGAAAAAACAAGTATTTGTTATGCGTGTTTTGATAGTTGTGTTTATTGTTATCTCGGCAGTGATTGCGATCATTCAGCATAATGGAAGCATTTCGTTTATAGCGCAACTCATGGGTGTATCCTGGGGGGCTTTGGCGGGAGCATTCCTTGCGCCGTTTTTATACGGTTTGTACTGGAAAGGCGTAACCAAGGCTGCTGTGTGGGTAAATATAATTTTTTCAACGGTTGTAATGGTAGCGAATATAGCTGTAAAAAGCATATTTCCCACTATTTTACAGTCTCCGATAAATGCGGGTGCATTTTGTATGATTGCAGGACTTGTTATAGTGCCTGTAGTGAGTAGTTTTACAAAGAAACCGGATGAGAAGAATATAGAAGAAATATTTTCATGTTATTCTCAAAGTGTTACGGTGTCTGTAAAAGAGCATATGGGTTAAAAATTCAGAAAAAAGTAAAAAAATAAAAGTAATATATTATTGAATATATTTACTGTTTGTGATATAATAACGATATTATTTTTTTGATAGAGTTCCTCCGTGTTTTAGCGGAAAGAAAGAGAGGAAAATATAGATGAAACAGCTTATGTTGGGTAATGAGGCTGTTGCGAGAGGTTTGTTTGAGGCAGGATGTTCGTTTGTTTCGAGCTATCCCGGCACTCCCAGTACGGAAATAACCGAATGCGCGGCGAAATATGCTGAAATTTATGCAGAATGGGCGCCTAATGAAAAGGTAGCTATGGAGGCTGCGTTTGGTGCGGCTTTGGCAGGAAAGAGAAGTTTTTGCGGTATGAAGCACGTTGGACTTAACGTTGCGGCAGACCCGTTGTTTACAATATCATATACAGGTGTTAATGCAGGAATGGTTATCGGTGTAGCCGATGACCCCGGTATGCACAGTTCACAAAACGAGCAGGATTCAAGACACTATGCAAAGGCGGCAAAACTGCCTATGCTCGAACCCTCGAATTCAAAAGAAGCGCTTGAGTTTGCAAAGGCAGCTTATGAAATATCCGAAGGCTTTGATACCCCCGTTCTTTTGAAGATGTGTACGCGTGTAGCTCATTCACAGAGCATTGTTGAAACGTCTGACCGTGTTGAAAAGGAACAGGTTGAATACGTTAAGAATCCTTCAAAATACATAATGATGCCCGGTTTCGCGAAGAAGAGACACCCCATTGTTGAAGAAAGAATGGTGAAATTAGCTGAATTCGCTGAAACTTCTACCTTGAACAAATGGGAAAAGGGAAGCGATGACAAGATTGGTATTATTACCGCAGGTACTTGTTATCAGTACGTAAAGGAAGTTTGCGGAGACGACGTTAGCATTTTGAAGCTCGGTATGGTATGGCCTATTTCCGAGAAGATGATAAAAGACTTTGCGGCTTCTGTTAAGAAGGTAATAGTAGTAGAAGAGCTTGACGGCTTTATCGAAGAATTTTGTAATGCACTCGGTATTGAAACCGAGGGTAAGAACCTTTTCTCAAATATTGACGAATTATCACAGAACAAGGTTGCAAAGGGACTTGGTATAGAATACACTTCGGGAGAATCTGTAGATGCTGTTATCCCCAACCGTCCTCCCGTTATGTGCGCGGGCTGTCCTCACAGAGGATTGTATTACGTTTTGTCAAAATTGAAGCTCAACGTAATAGGCGATATAGGTTGTTATACACTCGGTGCGGTTGCTCCCCTTAACGCAGTAGACAGCGTAATTTGTATGGGCGCATCAATATCAGGCGTACATGGCTTTAACAAGGCGAATGACGGTAAGACAGACGGAAAGACCGTTGCAGTTATCGGAGATTCGACGTTTATGCATTCGGGTATGACGGGGCTTGTTAATATTTCATATAACAATTCCAACAGCACCGTTATTATTCTTGATAACTCAATTACAGGTATGACAGGACATCAGCACAACCCCACGACAGGATTTAACTTGAAGGGCGATCCTGCCTCCAAAGTGGACCTTGAAGCTTTGTGCCGCGCTATCGGTATCAATTCCGTAAGAGTTGTAGATCCTTACAATATTGCGGAATGTGAGACTGTAATTAAAGAAGAGTTGGCAAAGGAAGAGCCGTCGGTTATTATTTCAAGACGTCCTTGTGCGCTTCTTAAATACGTAAAACATAAGTCTCCCGTAACCGTTTCGGCAGACAAATGTAAGAGCTGTAAGATGTGTATGAAGATAGGCTGTCCTGCAATTAGTATGGTTGACGGAAAGGCTGTTATAGATGCAACACTTTGTACAGGTTGCGGAGTATGCACACAGCTTTGCAAATTCGGAGCAATGCAGGAGGCAGCAAAATGAATAATACAAAAAACATAATGATTGTCGGTGTAGGCGGACAGGGTTCGCTTCTTGCAAGTAAACTTCTTGGAAGACTTCTTCTTACCAAGGGATATGATGTAAAGGTTTCCGAGGTTCACGGAATGAGCCAGAGAGGCGGTTCCGTTGTAACGTACGTTCGTTTTGGAGAAGCGGTATATTCACCCGTTATTGACGAGGGAGAGGCAGACTTTGTAGTGTCTTTCGAGCTTCTTGAAGCGGCAAGATGGACAAAGTTCCTTAAAAAAGACGGAAAGATAATTACAAATACACAGCAGATTAATCCTATGCCTGTTGTTACCGGAGCGGCAGAATATCCTGCAGAGCTTGTTGGAAAAATGAAGGCTGACGGATTTAACGTTGATGCAATAAATGCTCTCGAACTTGCTGAAACAGCAGGTTCGTCAAAGGCTGTTAACCTTGTACTTATGGGCAGACTTTCAAAGTATTTTGATTTTACCGAAGAAGAATGGATGAAGGCAATAGAGGATAGCGTTCCTCAAAAATTCTTGGAAATGAACAAAAAGGCATTTGCATTGGGTGCAAATGCGTAAAAGGAGATGTCTTTTAAATGGCAAAATACTATCAACCGGAAATAGAAACCGCTTCGCGCGAAGAGATGAAGGCTATTCAGAGCGAAAGGTTGATAAATACAGTAAAAAGAGTATATGAAAACGTTCCCCATTACAGAAAGAAGATGGAGGAGTTGGGAGTAACTCCCGAAGATATAAAGAGTGTAGACGACCTCTACAAGCTCCCGTTTAACTATAAGCAGGATTTGCGTGATACATATCCTTACGGAATGTTTGCAGTACCGATGAAAGACGTAGTAAGACTTCACGCATCAAGCGGTACAACAGGAAAACAGATAGTTGTCGGATATACGCAGAACGATATGGATTTGTGGGCAGACTGTTGCGCAAGAGCTTTTACCGCGGCAGGATGTACCGATGAAGATATGGTACACGTGTCATACGGTTACGGCTTATTTACGGGCGGACTTGGCGCTGACGGCGGTGCAAGAAGAATAGGTGCTACTGCAATTCCCGTATCAAGCGGTAATACTCAAAGACAGATAACTATTTTAAAAGATTTCGGTTCGACTATATTGTGTTGTACTCCCTCTTATGCATTACATATAGCGGAAACACTTCACGATATGGGTTATACCAAAGATGACATAAAATTAAAAGCGGGTATATTCGGAGCTGAACCTTGGACAAACGAGATGCGTCATCAGATAGAAGAAATGCTCGGACTCAAGGCGTTTGATATATACGGCTTGACCGAGATAATAGGTCCGGGTGTTGGTTTTGAATGTGAAGACCAAAGCGGTATGCATATAAACGAAGACCACTTTATCGTTGAGGTAATTGACCCCGATACAGGTGAAGTACTTCCCGAGGGAACACAAGGTGAACTCGTATTCTCTTGCATAACTAAAGAAGCATTCCCGATACTTAGATACAGAACGAGAGATATTGGCGTTATTACAAGAGAGAAATGCTCTTGCGGTAGAACACTTGTTAAGATGACGAAGCCGAGAGGCAGAACCGACGATATGCTTATTATCAGAGGTGTTAACGTATTCCCGTCACAGATTGAAACAGTGCTTATTGAAAAGGGATATACTGCAAACTATCAGATCGTTGTTGACAGAGAAAATAACTTTGACAGCATTGAAGTTCGCGTAGAGCTTTCACCCGAAAACTTCCGCGATACAGTTAAAGGACTCGATAAACAGGCAAAAGAACTCGCAGAGGGACTTAAGGTTATTCTTGGTATTAACGCTAAAGTAATATTGATGGAACCGAACTCACTACCTCGTTCAGAGGGTAAGGCTGTAAGAGTTATTGACAAGCGTAAGCTTTTAGATTAATATAGGAGGAGTAAGAAAAATGGTAAAACAGTTATCGGTATTTATTCAAAATAAATCAGGAAAAATAGCATCTGTTACAAGAACTCTTTATGAGAACGGAATTGACATTCGAGCTCTTTCTATTGCAGATACAGCTGATTTTGGTATATTGCGTATGCTAGTAAGCGACGTTGAAAAAGCGAGAGAAGCATTGGCAAAAGAAAATTGTATCGTTAGTGTAAACGAAGTTGACGTTGTGTTAGTTCCCGATAAGCCCGGTGGTTTGGCAGAGGTTTTGCAGAAGATGTCTGATGCTCATATAGATATTGAATATATGTATTCTCTTATAGACAGAGGAACGGAAGATGCGTATATGGTATTCCGTTTTGCTGATGATGCAAATGCCCTTGACGTTCTCGAAGCTAACGGTTTAAAAACAGTTCCCGGTGAAAAGCTCGGACTTAACTGATTAAATTTAGAGGTGAAATAAAATGCAGGAATTAAGCAGAAAGACAAAACATTTTACAGATTCTGTTATACGTCGTATGACAAGAATTGCTATAGCGAATAACGCAATTAATTTGGCGCAGGGATTTCCCGATTTTGATCCGCCTAAAGTTTTGACAGACAGACTTGAGGAGATTAGTCAGCTCGGCCCTCACCAGTATCCTATTACAATGGGGGCGCCTAATTTCAGACGCGCTTTGGCTGAAAAGTGCGGCAGATTTATGGGCAGAAAGATAGATCCCGAAACAGAGGTAGTTGTTACTATCGGTTCAACGGAAGCTATGGTAGATACCTTGTTTGCTATCACCAACCCCGGAGATAAGATTATAATGTTCTCACCTTATTTTGAGAACTACCGTGCGCAGACACTTCTTGTTGACTGCGAACCCATATTCGTTCCCCTTATTCCCCCCGCATTTAACTATGATGCAAACGTGCTTGAAGATGCTTTCAAGCAGGGCGCAAAGGCTATACTTATTTGTAACCCCTCAAACCCCAGCGGTAAGGTATTTACAGAAGCTGAACTTAAGCAGATTGCAGACCTTGCGATTAAGTATGATACATACGTTATTATGGACGAAGTTTACGAGCATATTATATACGAAGGTCATAAGCATACCTATATGAACAGTCTTCCCGGAATGTGGGAGAGAACGATTTCCTGCAGCAGCTTGTCAAAGACATATTCGATAACAGGCTGGAGACTTGGTTATGCTATAGCTCCCCAGCATATTATGGACAGAATTAAACAGTACCACGACTTCAATACCGTTGGCGCACCTGCTCCTCTTATGGAAGCGGCAGTAGTGGGACTTGAGCTTCCCGATAGCTACTATGACGAATTCGGTCAGCACTATGCTCATATGAAGAAGATATTTACCGAAGGTCTTGACAGACTCGGAATTGAATATTCCGATCCGCAGGGAACATACTTCGTATTGGCTAATATCGGTCAGTTTATGAAGAAGGGACAGACCGACGTTGAATTCTGTGAACAGATGGCAGCAAAGGTAGGCGTTGCAGCAGTTCCCGGAACTTCATTCTTTATGGAAGATGTAAGAGATATAGTAAGACTTCACTATGCAAAGAAAGACGAAACTCTTTATGAAGCGCTTGAAAGACTTGCTACAATTAAACAGAAATTAGGTTAATTTTTTTCAAGAGAACTTTTTGAAAAAAGTTCTCTTGACTCTCAAAAACTTTAATTTAAAACGGCAGAGGTATTGTACCTCTGCCGTTTTTGTGATAAAATGATTATACAATATTGTGGAGGGGAAATATGTCTCTTGATTATAACGAAAAAAATATTACTCTCGCAAAAAATCTTCGTAAAAAAGCAACACCGCAAGAAAATCATTTGTGGTACGATTTTTTGTCAAAATATGAGATTAGATTTCAGCGACAAAAAGCTATAGATAATTTTATAGCGGATTTTTATTGTCATAGAGCAAAATTGATTATCGAACTTGATGGATCTCAACATTATACCAAAGATGGAAAACAAAAGGATGAATTTCGAACAGAGATTCTTGAGGGCTATGACCTAAAAGTTATACGTTTTACTAATTATCAAATTGATACGAATTTTAGTGGAGTATGCAGATATATAGATGCTGTAGTAAAAGCCTTCCTCCGAGAGGAAGGTGGCGCGGCAAAGCCGTGACGGAAGGAGCCTGCGAGAGTTTAAAATTCGTTTAAACTTTGTTATATCGCACTCTCCCTCACCCGACTTCGTCGGGAGCTCCCTCTCGGAAGGAGCCTTATATAGTGCCATCTGATTTTATGGATGTGGGATTGCTTATTATATATGCAGTACAAATGAAGTGCTAAAATTGAATATATAATCATAAATAAACAAAGGAGGAAGCTTTTATGGGTAAAATTTTAAGATTTTTTGTTTGCTGTATTGTATCTTTTGTGGTAGTATATTTGAGTGGATATGGAAACTTAATGAATGATCTTACCGATTCATTAGTAGTTACTACTTTTTGCGGAGCTTCAATTGTTTTGTCTATAGTTCTATTTTTGATTTTGGAAATATATTTGAGCAACAAACATAAGATTAATGAACTAACCAAACGTATTGATGAACTTGAAAACAAAAAAATTACCGAATGATTATTTTTTTATTTAATAATAAAACAATCCCCGAAGCATATGGAGCGTGTTCTTAAGGACAGTTTTAAGAATACGTTATCTACCGACAGGAAAAGGACGAAGAATTGTTAAAATTCTTCGCCCTTTTTTCTTGACAAGCACTGCATTTGTGGACACAAATGTCTTTATGTAGACTAATTCACAACTTTATGGTATAATATTTTTGAAAAAGATTAACCAAATCATTTTTCTTTCACTATTAAGGCAGAAGCTTCTAAAATTGCGGAAAGGAGGTACGTAGATGACCACAATCGAATTGAACGAAAAGATAACGGAAGTATCTAAAACGATTTTTTCCTACTGTATGGCTAAAACACCCAAACGGGAAGAAGCCGAAGACTTGTCCCAAGAAATTTTGTATGAGTTGATAAAGTCGGCTGAAAATATCCGCGACGACAAGGCGTTTTACGCCTTTATGTGGGGCGTTGCAGAAAATGTCTATAAGCAATGGTATCGAAAAAAGTTAAAAAATAACACTTGCGAATTGACGGAAGATATTGCTTCGGACGATGTATTAACCGAAGATGATAATAACGATATATCTCTACTTCGTCGTGAGCTTACTTTGTTATCCAAGAAATATCGAAAAGCAACGATTTTATATTACATTGACGGACATTCTTGTTCTGAAATATCATCTGCGCTTGCCATTTCCGAAAGCATGGTAAAATACCTGCTGTTCAAATCACGAAAAATATTGAAAGAAGGAATGAGTATGGAAAGAAATCTTGGAGAACTCAGTTATAATCCCAAAACGCTTATCCCGATGTATAGCGGTCAAGGTCCTAATCAATTTTGGCAGTTTATGCAGAACAAGATTAGACAGAATATTGTAAATGCTTGCTATAATGATGCGCTCACCGTTCAGCAGATCAGTCTCGAAACCGGTATTCCGCTTCCTTATCTCGATGATGAAATCAAGGCACTTGAAGAAAAACAGATTATAATTAGAGAAGGAACGCACTACAAAGCAAATGTGATTGTTATTACATCCGAGTGTGCTGACGAGATTGAACGTGCCGTTGCAAAATATCACGAACAGATTGCTGATAAAATGACGGTTTTTCTTAGTGATAAGTTAAGTGAATATAAAAATCTTAACTTTGCAGGTCGTGATTTTTCGGATAATACCTTGCGTTGGCAGCTTGCTACTATCCTTTTTAGAATGATATGCGGAGTGGATTGTAGCGATACTATAGATGCACCTAAGACAGGATGGGGCGAATCCGCTTATCTTTGGTGTATAGAGAAATTAAACGAGAAACATATATTCTCTTACTGCGGCGTAGACGATAAACACGGAAACAGTCTGTACTTTTTTGACTATTGGAAAGGTGGAAAGGGTAAAGGCGATTATCACGATTTTTATGGAAACGAACGTTATATCAATATTTTTTGTGATCTTTGCCGCGGCGAGAATCTGAATTTCAGTGAATATGACCTTGAGGCTGTTGCGGAAATGATAAAAAAGGGATATGTTGTCAAGGAAGAAGAAACATATAGGGTGACTGTTCCGGTCTATACTTTGGAACAATATCTAACAATTATCCATAATGTAAAGGAATTTATATCTGCTGAACTTGCATCGATTGTCAGAGAAATGGATAAAACTGCCGCAAAGATTTTAAGTGCTCATACTCCAAAGCATTTACAAAATCAAGTAAATGGCATTGCTTCTATGGATAAGTTTGTTAATGCTGTTTGCATTCCCGCAACAATTCTTATTGACAGACAATTTTTGAATACCGCGTGGCATCCTCTTGAAATGCCTACGACTTATGTTGTTTTGAATAAGTAAAAATTCACCGCCGAGAGCAACCGTTTGATCACTCTCGGCGGTGTGTTATTTTATGTTGCACAACCACCTCTGGTGGTGAGTAAGTGCGCACTTGCAGACAAACAAAAAGCCTCCCTTGTGTAAAGGGCGGTGGCACGGCTTGCCGTGACGGAGGGATTGTAAAAAACTAAAATCCTTTGTAAAACAATCCCTCAGCCGCCTTCGGCGTCAGCTCCCTTTACACAAGGGAGCCTCTGGTAGTAGTCGTTTGTTCGGTTAGTATTTCATTAGTAAAAACTGTCCTTAAGAACACTCACCATAATGCTTCGGGGATATTTCTTTTGGCCCTCAAAAACTTTTAATAAAGCAATAGTAAGTGCGCGTATTAAAGTTTTTTGAAGTTGTTAAGAAACTTTTTTTCAAAAAAGTTTCTTAAAGAATATACTCTTTTCTGAACACTTCGCCTTCGATATCCTTGCCCATAGCGTATTTGTAAACTTGGCGTACGTCATTTTCAAGCTTCTTTTTATCTTTTTCGTTTGTAAGAGTCTTATATAGCTCGTCAACGGGCCAAGAAACAAGCTTTTCACCTTTTTTCTGAACGCCTTTAATGATAGAGAAGGTAGTTTTTTCGATTTCTTTACCGTTCATATAGAGGTGAGCAATAAGACCGTAGTCGGGAAGATGCTCTTTTACGATAGTGTGTGCATAGGGACACATTGTAACGTTACCGAGGGAATATGCAACGGGAACTTTTCCGACGTAACCTGCTTTTTGAACCATGTGAGAGTGGTGCGCGAAAATTGCGTCAGCGCCTGCTTCAAGAGCCTTTTGAATAACGAATTCAGAGAAGAGTCCGGGTTTGGGGTTAAACTGACCGCCAACGTGAGGAAAGCAGATAACGAAATCAGCGTTCTCTTTTGCCTTCTTTATATCGGCAACAAAGTTATCAATATAGGGAGAGAAACGCTCGGTTTCCATATTATCGTCAGCTCTTGCAAGTGTACCGGGAAGTCCCAAAGCAACTTTAATAGCAGCTCTCTGGTGTTCTTTGAGTTTTTTGATATATGGGAGCTTGTCAACCCAAGTCTTCATTTTTTTTCTGACTTCGGGGGTGTATGAAGACATAGCGGGTTCACGAAGATAGTTTATGTATTGTTCGTACTTTCTATCGTCGTCTTTCAATACCTTATTTGTGGTGTATGTATAAGCGACTACAGCGTATTTAACGTCATCAAGTGTAAAATAGAAAGCTTCTTTGCGTTCTTCTTCAGGAAGATGTGTTCCTATTCTGTCAAGCCCTTTCTCGTCAAGGACTTTCATTGTACGCATCATACCATCAACACCTCTGTCGAGTGTGTGGTTGTTTACGATAGATACGAGGTCAACACCCATCTTCTTGATTGCATCAGCGTACGAATCGGGAGCATTAAACGTAAAGAAGGTAGGAGAATAGTTTGTTGCCGAACCGGCAAGAGGGAACTCCATATTACCGATTACGTAATCGGCTTCTTCGAGCATAGGTTTAATTTTTACAAAGGTATCGTCAAAATTATAGCTTCCGTCAGCCTGTAAGTTAGGAGTGAGCATAGAGGGCTCACACATTATATCACCCAAAAACGATATTTTTTTCATAATCCTTTTTCCTCTTTTTTAAGTATTATAGATGAGTGTGCGATTTTCTCACAAACACCTTATTAAAGTTTTTAGAGATACATAAGAACCTTTTTTTAAAAAGGTTCTTATGCGGGGTTCAAGGGGCAGAGCCCCTTTATAATTCTTATTTTGCAATAAATCTGTAAACCTTGGTTTCGAAGTCGCCTGCGGGCATAGCGGGATAGAGACCGAAGTTCATCCAGCTTTTACCTGTCATAGACATTTCAAGTTCAGCAACCTCATAAACGGTATCTTCATCAAGGCCGCGGGGATAGATTCTCATTTCAGGCTCATTGAAGGCTTCCATCATTTTCATAACGGTAACTCTTGCTTTTTTCTTATCGGGAGAAACTACCTGCATAGCAAAATAGTTAGAATCACCGAAAGGAGAAACGAGTCTGTATACGTCGCCGTTAAATACGAGGTCTTCGTCTGTTTTATATGCTGCGATTTGATTAGGAATTTCAGCGATTTCTTCTTCGGTCATTTTTGTGGTGTCGAGCTCATAACCTGTAGCTCCCATGTGAGCAAGGTCAGCTCTTGCATAGAGCTTTGTAACGTGCTTTGCTCGTCTGTTAGGGGATTCTGTAATATGGCAAGACATAGCCGAGAAAGGATAGCAGAAGGAAGTACCGTACTGAATCTTTGCTCTTGCGGGAGCATCGGTTTGGTCGCTTGTCCAAATCTGCGGGAAGTAGTAGAGTACACCTGCGTCAAAACGTGAGCCACCGCTGGAACAACCCTCGAAAATGATATCGGGGTTAGCATTTACGATTCTGTCAAAGAGGTCATAGAGACCGAGAATCTGTCTGTGGAAAGTTTCTTTTTGTCTGTCTGCAGGGAGCGCAAGAGAGTAGCCTTCTGCGAGGTCGCGGTTACAGTCCCACTTAACGTAGTCTATTTCATTTTCGCGGATAATTTTGTTGATAGTATCAGCAAGATATTCTCTGACTTCAACTCTGGTAAGGTCGAGCATAAGCTGTCTTCTTGCTTCAACAGCCTCTTCGTCGGGAGTTTGCATAGCCCAATCGGGATGAGCACGGAAGAGGTCGCTGTCGCGGCTTACCATTTCGGGCTCAAACCAAAGACCAAAGCGCATACCTTTTGAGTGAGTAAAGTCAATGAGGTCTTTAAGCGTACCTTCCATTTTTTCTTCGTTTACGTACCAGTCTCCGAGACCTGATGTTTCGTCTTCACGTTTTCCGAACCAACCGTCGTCAAGAACAAAAGTGTCGATACCGGTTCCTGCAACTGTTGAAACTATAGAACGGAGCTTTTCCATAGTGAACTTAAATCTTGTAGCCTCCCAGTTATTGATAACGATGGGACGTGATTTTTTTACGAATCTTTCGGGGATAAGCGCCTCTCTGTAGATATCGTGGAACTGACGGCTCATACCGGAGTAACCCTCATCAGAGAATGCGAGAACAACTTCGGGAGACTGGAAGGATTCGCCGGGTTCTAATTTCCAAGAGAAATCGAAAGCGGAAAGACCGCCGGTAACACGAACCAGGCCCATAGGAGTTCTTTCAGCGGAGATAGTGTGTGAACCCGAATATATGATGTTTATACCGTATGCGATGCCCTCGTTTTCGGTAGTTGAATCTCTGCCGATTGCCATAAAGGGATTAACGGAAGCAGAGGAATTACCTCTCTTTGAGTCTATAGTAAAAATACCTCTGTCGAGTTCGGTGGATTTTACGTGAGCTTCAGCACCCGCAGCACCTGCGATGTACGTAGCTTTCCAATCAAGATTAGGGAGAGAAAAGGCAAAGCTGTAAGCGCGGTTTACACGAAGGTCATCGTTGCCTTCATTTATAACTTTTATGCTGCGCGCGATAATAGAAGACGTTTCCGATACCGTATAGTAAAGAATAACCTTTGCGCTCTTTGCTTTAAGAGTAATAGCGAGTGTTTCACCCTTTCTTAAAGAGGGAAGACCGTCAAGGGCGGGCTTTTCTTTAAGTATTTCATAACCGTCAAAAACAAGGTCAGAACGTCTGTTTCCGTTGGCGTATTCGAGAATAAGGCTGGGCTCATAATAGTCGCCGCCGTAGGGAGTACTTATTTCCTGTGGAATAACAGTTACATCATATCTTTTATCGTTGTTACCCACAACATATACAGCGTGGGATCTACCGCCGCCGCAATAGATGCCGGTCTTAAGGTCTCTTCCGGTTCTTTTGCCGAAATAAACGTGCTCCATTTGACCGATAGCGTTTATACCAAACGCATAGGTAAGGTTTTTGCTTTCAAGGTAAAAAATTTTACTTTGCTCGTCGAAATAAATTGACATATTTTTTCCTCTTTCTTTTTATAATAAACATTTTTATTTAACAAAAATACATACACAACCATTTTAACATAATACTTTCCTATTTTCAAGTGAAAATAGGCTTTTTATAATTAAATACTTATTTATATTACAAAAAATATCCCCGCATTAGCGTGTTATCCTTAACGGAGAACACGCAGTCAAATCCGTCTTCGACGGGTGAAATCCACCTCTGGTGGATGAAATCGCGTTTGCGATGAAATCCTGCTTCGCAGGGTTGTATTTAGACGGATTTGATTTCATCCGAGGACTTGTCCTTGGATTTCATCTGAACGAAGTGAAGATTTCATCGTTGCCGCGCAACGATTTCATTA
>JAZRUG010000030.1:0-13350 GCA_045652425.1 Eubacteriales bacterium | reverse complement strand
CGTTCATCCTGAGCCAGGATCAAACTCTCAAAACTTTGTATCTAATGTACCCTATGGTACTTTAAATCTTCCAAAGCTTCAAGCTTGTCTGCTTTTGCTCTTTTTACTTCTTTACTCTTGTTTAAAGGAATTGTCGAGATTTCTTTGTCTTCTACACTTTCTGTTTCCATACTTTGTGCTTTGTACTTTCTCTCGTTGTTCAATTTTCAAGGACCGTCTCCGCCGCACCTCTCGTGCGACAGCTTGACTATTATATCACCATGGTTCCAAAATGTCAATAGGTTTTTTAAAAAAATTTCAACTTTTTTTCACTTTGTAAAATATGGTCAATTGCACCTTTTTTATTGTATCCACTTGTGGCAAAATTATACAACTAATTATCGTTTTTTTCTTTTTTTTACTTTTGTTTTTATATACTACAAAAAATGAAGCAAACCTATTGTAAATTCATTTGTCTTTATGGTATAATATATTAATATGATATTTTTTTATTTTATACGGAGAATTTAATGTTCAAACTTTTTAAGCGACTAACGCCCCCCCGCAACGAAAACAGCCTCCGCTTTAAACAGGAAATAGCTGAACGTATGAACGGTAAACATATTAAATATGTAACCGAACGCCAAGATGATGGTATGGATATCGTTATCGGACATGACGGCTGCATTGCAGTAAGAGACAGTGAGCTTATCGTTCTTTCCGACGGCGTCGTCAAATTCAGAGTTAAAATTCCCGAAATGACGGCTTCAGAACTTATGAGTCTTGAGGGCATAATCCTGTCGGGCCCTGATGCCGAGCACGGTAACATCTACAGAACGGTTATCGCCTACTACAAATATTACAGATAATTATAAAGGGAGAATACATAATGGAAAGAGTAACTAAAGACAATTACTATCTTGACATAGCTCAAACAGTTGCAGAAAGAGGCACTTGCCTTCGCCGCCTTTTCGGCGCTATTATAGTAAAAAATGATACAATCGTATCAACAGGTTACGCCGGCGCCCCCCGTGGCAGAAAAAATTGCTGCGACCTTAAATTCTGTTACAGAGAAAAACTCAACATCCCGCGCGGAGAAAGATATGAGCTTTGCCGTTCAGTTCACGCCGAAGCTAACGCTATTATTGCGGCTAGCCGCGAACAAACCCTCGGTGCAACGCTCTATCTTGCTTGCATTTCCCCAGATACCCACGAGCTTCTTCCCGGAACCACGTGCTGCAGTATGTGTAAGCGTATGGTCATTAATGCCGGAATAGAAAAAGTCGTCGTAAGAGATACAAAAGACGAATACCGTACTATTAACGTATCTGAATGGATAGAAAATGACGATAGCCTTTCAGGTACTTTCGGGTATTAATACACACAATTTTGAAATTTTCCTTCCTTATTATATATATAGGTTATACGATATGACACAAACACAGGAAATCGGTAAGAATACCATTACAGACAGTCAGCCCCTCAAGGTTTGCTTCGTTTGCACCGGCAATACCTGCAGAAGCCCTATGGCAATGGCCGTACTCAATAAATTCGGCCAAGGAAAATACGTCGCCTCTTCAGCCGGTATTATGGCAGACAAGGGCGCACCCATAAATGAAAAAGCTAAAAATGCGCTTATCCGCGCGGGAATAGACTCTACTGAACATAACAATTATAATGAACACGTTGCACGTCAATTGAATATGGGTATAATGGAATCAGCGGATTTAATCATCGGTATTGGTGCCGGACACGCTATGATGATTATACAGAGTTTTCCACTTCTCGCATCAAAAGTAACCTCTTTTGAAAAGCCTGTTACCGACCCCTTCGGTCAGTCGCAGGAAGTCTATGATAAATGTCTTACTGAAATTACAGAACAAGTAAAAAATATGTTTTTACTTTCGGGCGGCGAATCCAATGAATAACCTTCATATTATTCCGACAACCGAAGAACACCTCGACCAAATTTCTGAAATTGAAGCTCTCTGCTTTTCTACCCCTTGGTCGCGCAAAAGTTTTGCCGACAGTATGGCAAACAGCAACGTTATAACTCTTTTTACGGCCACTTTAGAAAACGAAATTGTGGGTTATATTTGTCTGTTTCACCTTTTTGAAGAAGGGGAACTGTTAAACATTGCGGTAAGCCCTGACTACAGAAAACGCGGTATAGCCCAAAAGCTTATAAATAAAATGTTTGAAATTTTCAAACAAAAAGACATAACTCGCATTACTCTCGAGGTACGTGAATCAAACACAAACGCCAAAAATCTTTATTTGAAAAACGGTTTTAAGCCCATCGGTATAAGAAAGAATTATTATACATCACCGCTTGAAAACGGTATAGTTATGGAAAATATATTGAAAGGATAACGATATGCTTATCTTGGCTATAGAAAGCTCTTGCGACGAAACTGCGGCAGCAATAGCACATATTGACGATGAAACACAAAATATTGAAATAAAAGCATCTATTATTGCAAGTCAAATAGATATACACGCGCTTTACGGCGGTGTCGTTCCCGAAATTGCAAGCCGAGCGCACGCGGAAGCTCTTTCTAAAATAACATACGAAGCACTCGAAAAAGCAAACGTTACCTTAAAAAACGTTGACGCTATCGCAGTTAGCTATGCCCCAGGTCTTATAGGCGCACTTCTTACCGGTGTTAATTTTGCAAAAGGTCTTGCCTTTGCAAATAAAAAACCACTTATTCCGGTAAACCATATTAAAGGACATATTGCGGCAGCTTATATTGAAAATAAAATAAAACCGCCTTTTTTAGCTCTTGCTGCTTCAGGCGGACATACCTCAATTATTAACGTAAAGAGTTACACCGATTATGAAACTATCGGCAGAACTCGTGACGACGCTGTCGGCGAATGTTTTGACAAAATTGCACGTGTTATGGGTATTCCCTATCCGGGCGGAGCTGTAATGGATAAGTTAGCATCAGAGGGTAATCCTAAAGCTATTAAATTCCCCTCGGCAGCGGTATCGGGCGATAATCTCGATTATTCTTTCAGCGGTCTCAAAACCGCCGCTATAAACTATCTGCACAACGCAGAACAAAAAAACGAAGAAATAAACCGCGAAGACGTTGCGGCTTCTCTTACTAAAACAATTGTCGATTCGGTTATTACAAAACTCGACCATGCAATTGATATAACGGGTTACAACACCCTTGTTGTCGCCGGCGGTGTAGCAGCAAACTCCCATCTCCGTGAGGGTTTGAAAAAATTTGCAGAAAGAAAAAATCTTACTCTTGCTATACCCGCACTGAAATACTGCGGAGACAATGCGGCTATGATTGCGGTTCAAGGATTCTTTGAATATAAAATCGGAAACATTGCCAAAACAGACCTAAATGCAGTCGCACGTCCATAGTTTTTTTCAACACAAAAGTTTTCCACCCCTGTGGAAAACTTTGTTAGTAAATTTTTTGTGAACCGATTTTTTCCCTTGTTTTCGTAAATTTTAGGGGAGATTTGTGGAAAAGTGTGTTAGTTTTGTGGAAAAGTTACACATTCAGGGTGTGGAAAACTTTATTTTTATTGACATAAGGGGAGAGATTGTGAACAGAAATATTGAAAAGAAAACAGCAAAAAATTATACAGACTCTGTTGGCGTTTCCAAGTCAATGACTATGAGATTGCCCTTTTATCTGCGCACATTGAGAGGGTTACTCGAAAATAATTTGTACAGAACCTCCTCCACTGAACTTTCAAAATTAATGAACCTTACTGCCTCACAGATAAGACAAGACCTCTCGGCTTTTGGCGTATCCGGTCTTAAAGGGTACGGCTATGACGTTAAAACTCTCTATACCTCCATTCTTGATATTGCAGGTGTACGAGATGAGTATTCCGCCGTCATACTCGGCACTAAAGAAATGATTACTATGCTGTCAGCTCGTCCCGTCTTTATAAAACAAGGTGTCGCCTTAAAAAACACTTTTGAAACTTCCGACATCTCCGTACTAAAAGACTTTGAAAATTACTGTCAAAACAATCCCGTTGATATAGTCGTTCTGGCAACAGAAAATTCATTTACAAAAAAAGCTGTTGAAATTATAAAAAATCTTGATATTAAGGGGATTTGGAACTTTTCGGATATTAAACTCGACCTCAATATCCCCGTAAAAAATATTTGGATTGATGACTCGCTTATGGCGCTCTGCTTTGAACTCAACCGCAAAAAAACAGAAGAATAAAAAAGGATTGTCCTATGATTTTTAAGTTTGTAAATAGTGAAAATATAATATCTCTGCCAAAAGATGCGCTCTTAAGCAAACTACCTGCGGCTTCTGAAACAGAACTTAAGGTTTTGCTCTATGCCTCGGCTTTAACTGATAAGGGATCCTTTGACGAAAATGATATTCAAAAAATTTCTAATCTTGACATTACTGATATTATAATCGCTCTTCAGTTTTGGCGCGGCGCAGAAGTTCTTACCTTAATAGACTCGCCTGAAAGTAATGCAACGTCTACCAAAAAAACAAAAAAAACAAAAAATCTTGATCTCGAACACGACGTTCCTATATATTCGGGGGAAGAGTTAACGGCTATTATGGAAGAAAATCCCGACCTCAACCTGCTTATCGACGAATGTCAGAAACTTACGGGAAAAACGTTATTTAATCTCCACGAAAGAAACAAAATTGTCGCCCTCCACGATTATCTCGGTCTTTCGGAAGAGTATATATTATCGGTATTCAATTACTGCAAAAGAGCATACGGCTACGGTACGAGAACCACTGTCCCCTATATCGTTAAAACTATCTACGCTATATACGACAAGGGAATTGACACCCCCGAAAAGCTTTATGAATACCTAAAATACAAAGAAGAATACGATAGCTATGAAGGCAAAGTTCTCCGTATATTCGGTATTCAACGAACCCCCTCGACTAAAGAAGAAACTATTATTGAAACATGGATGAAAACCTATGCTATGACTATCGATATGGTCGAATATGCCTATGAAATAACAGTCAATGCCACCAATAAAGCTTCTATACCTTATGCTGATAAAATTATGTTAAACTGGCATAAAGCCGGCTGTACTACCCTCGAACAAGTTAAAGAAGTTGAATTTAATTACAGAAAGAAACAAGAACAGGTTGCAGCCTCTCAGTCAAGCTTTGATACCGATGAATTTTTTGAAGCGGCTTTGAAACACAGTTATGAAAAAATACAAAAATTAAGTAATGAGCAGAACAAACAGTAAAATTTCACAAGGAGTATTTATATTATGTCATACAAACGTGAAGATTTTGACAGAATAAAAACCGAATTTGAAAATAAAAGAATTAACGCTATTGCCGATGCTGAAGCGCGTACTGCAGATATACACAAAAAATTTCCTAAAATAAAGGAGATTGATGACAAGCTTTGCGCAACAGGCATTAATATTATGAGCGAAGCTATGAAAGGAAAGGACGGTCTTGAAGAACGCATAAAGGCACTTGAAACAGAAAATCTTGCTCTTCAAGGAGAGCGAAAGCTTCTTCTTGCAAGATACGGACTTCCCGCCGATTGCACCGATATAAAATATCAATGCCCCGACTGCTCTGACACAGGTTACATAGGCTTAAAAATGTGCCACTGCTTTAAAGCAGAGCTTGCAAAATGTGCGTTAAATTCTTCAGGACTCGGAAATCTGCTCAAAGACCAGTCCTTTGATACATTTAACTTGGCATATTACAAAGATAATGCTCAAAACTACGAAAATATGAAGGGCGCTTTGACTTTGTGCCGTAATTATGCAGAAGGTTTTACAAAAAATTCGGGAAATCTTATGCTCCTCGGTCCTACAGGGTTAGGTAAAACTCATATTTCTACCTCGATCGCAAGGGTTGTTATTGAAAAAGGCTTTAACGTTGTCTATGACTCGGCACAAAATATTTTCTCTGACTTCGGAAAAGAGGAATTTAGATATCAAAACGGTTTGACCGACAAATACTTTAACTGTGATTTGCTTATTATTGACGATTTGGGCTCGGAAATGCATACTCCCTTTACCGTTTCTTGCCTTTATAATCTTGTAAATACCCGCCTTAATTCAAATAAAAGTATGATTATCAATACGAACTATAATTCCGATGAGCTTCGTAAGCTCTATACCGACAGAATAACCTCTCGTTTCTTAGGATTCTTTGACCTTGTTTTGTTTGCCGGTAAAGATATTCGTATGCAAAAATATCATAAAGGATAATTTTTTTCTTATTTTTAAAAAATATCTTGTATTTCCATATTTATTCTGTATAATATATATTGATATATTTATATAAAGCTATAAAAAATTCTCACGAGGAGATAACTTATGAAATATTCAGAACTTTCAAAAAATGAATTACTTAATCTTAAAGAAAAGCTCCAGGCTGAATACGAAGACCTTAAGGCTTTGGGACTTAAACTCGATATGTCAAGAGGTAAGCCCGCCCCCTCTCAAGTTGACATTTCCGACGGTATTCTTACCGCTATAACAGATACAAAAGATACGAGAGGCGAAAACGGCACAGATTACCGTAACTACGGTATCCTCGAAGGTATCACCGAAATCAGAGAAATGTTCGGCGACCTCTTCGGCGTTCCCGCTGAAAACGTTATTGCTTGCGGTAACTCCAGCCTTAACCTTATGTACGACGCTTTCGCAAGAGCATATATTTTCGGTCTCCCCGGCGCGAAAAAGCCTTGGGGTAAACAGGAAAAACTTAAATGGCTCTGCCCCGTTCCAGGCTATGACAGACACTTCTCTATATGCGAACGCTTCGGTTTCGAAATGATTAATATCGAAATGACACCTACCGGTCCCGATATGGATAAGATTGAAGAATTGGTTGCAAATGACGAAACAATTAAAGGTATCTGGTGCGTTCCGAAGTACAGTAACCCCCAAGGTATAACTTATTCCGATGATACTGTTCGCCGCCTCGCTGCTCTTAAACCTAAAGCCGACGACTTCCGTATCTTCTGGGATAATGCATACTATATCCACACTATCGGTGAAGACGAAAAGCTCCTTAATATCTATGAAGAAGCTCATAAAGTAGGTAACGAGGATATCTTCTTTGAATTCTCCTCTACCTCTAAAATTACCTATCCCGGCGGCGGCGTAGCCTTTATCTTTGCAAGTAAGAATAATATCGACTATATTAAAAAACAGATGACCGTTCAGACAATCAGTTACGATAAGATTCAGCAACTCCGTCACGTCAAGTTCTTTAAAACCCCCGAAAACGTTCTTGAACATATGAAGATACACGGCGCTTGTCTTAAACCTAAATTCGACGCTGTTTCAGATACCTTCGAAAAAGAATTTGCAGGTCTTGGTATCGCTGAATGGGTTAACCCCAACGGCGGATACTTTATTAGCCTTGATATTATGGACGGCTGTGCAAAGAGAGCTCATACCCTCGCTAAAGAAGCCGGCGTTACTCTCACTAATGCGGGCGCTACCTATCCCTATGGTAATGACCCCAGAGATAGAAACCTCCGTATCGCGCCTTCATATCCTACTCCGGAAGAACTTAAAAAGGCTATCGGCGTTCTCTGTGTTTGCGTTAAACTCGCAGCTGTTGAAAAGTTACTTGAAAGCAAGTAAGAGTTGCATGGAAACTTTTTGAAAAAAGTTTCCAAACCTTCAAAAACTTTAAAATAATGGGTTTGTGTAAAACTTTTATGTTTGCACAAACCTTTTTATTTGTTTCTTCACAGCCTGCTTTCTTCCCGCTTTCTTTCGCAGAAAGCTTGAGTATTGGATTTGTGCAGAAAATAAAATATGGTCATCCTGAGCGAAGGCGGTATTAACCGCCGTAGTCGAAGGATCCCATTATTTCTACGCTACAATTACGGGATTCTTCGATTCCGCGCCCATTCGGTCGCTCCACTCAGAATGACCTACGTAATATTGTTTGCACAAACCCGTTATCAAAAGGTTCTTTGCCTACTTTCTTCCTCAAAGAAAGTAGGTAAGTTCATATTGTATTCATATTTTTTTTGTAAAATATGGTGTGTGTTTTGCACAAAGGAGTTGAAAGAATTGTTAAAACGATTTTTGGCTTATTACAAGCCCCACAAAAAGATATTTACTTTGGATATGGGCGCATCGCTTTTGGTGTCGTTAGTCGGTATCATATACCCTATGGTTACCAGAACGATGCTCAACGATTTAATACCGAATAGAAACTACAGAATGATTATCATTTTCGGTGTATCGTTATTCTTTCTGTATGCCGTAAGAATGGGACTGAATTTCTTTATTCAGTATCAGGGACACATTATGGGTGTCAGAATGCAGGCGCAGATGAGAAGCGAACTTTTCACACACCTACAAAAACTTCCTTTCTCTTTCTACGACAATCACGAAACAGGTAAGATTATGACGCGTATGACCAGCGACCTTAACGACGTAAGCGAGCTTGCGCATCACGGCCCCGAAAACGTTATTATATCCACAGTTTCAGTTGTTATATCTTTTGCATACCTTATATCTATCAACGTATGGCTTGCTCTTATAATATTCCTTTGCGTTCCTCTGCTCGTAATAGTTTCAATTAAAACCAGAGAAAAGATGCGTAACGCATTTATGGAAAGCAGACAAGCCGTCGGCGTAATAAACGCCTCTGTAGAAAGTTCGGTTTCGGGTATCAGAGTTACGAAGGCGTTTACCAATGCCGAAAAGGAAAAGGAGAAGTTTGAAGAGGGAAATTGTCAATTCCAGGAAGCAAGACGCAAGGCATACAAGGCTATGGGCGAATTTCACTCTATGACCACCTTTGTTACGGACATATTTAACGTTGCCATACTCATCGCCGGCGGTCTGTTTATGTATAACGGTGAAATAAACTTTGCTGACTATTCCGCATTTGTTGTGTCTATCAACCTCTTTTTAAATCCTGTAAACACGCTTATAAGATTTATGGAACAATATCAAAACGGCGTTACCGGTTTTGAACGTTTCCTTGAAATAATAGATACACAGCCCGAAGAACAGTCCCCTGATGCAAAAACGGTTGACAGACTTGACGGACATATCGAATTTAAAAACGTTTCTTACGGATACAATACCGAAAAAGAAGTTCTTAACAACATTGATCTCAAAATAGAAAAAGGTAAGACCTTTGCCCTTGTCGGTCCAAGCGGCGGCGGTAAAACGACTATATGCCACCTTATACCCAACTTCTATAAGGTAGAAGAGGGAGAAATACTTGTTGACGGTATAAATATAAAGAATATTACATTTGAATCTCTCCGAAGAAATATAGGCATAGTTCAGCAGGATATATACCTTTTCAATGCAAGTATGCGCGATAATATTTTATACGGCAGACTTGACGCGACCGAAGAAGAAGTTATCGAAGCTGCGAAGAGGGCGAATATCCACGATTATATTATGAGTCTTGAAGAGGGTTACGATACCGTTGTAGGCGAACGAGGCGTAAGACTTTCGGGCGGTCAGAAGCAAAGACTTTGCATTGCCCGCGTATTCCTCAAAAATCCGCCCATACTTATACTTGACGAGGCGACGAGCGCACTCGACAACACGACCGAAATACTTATCCAACAGGCGCTTGACGAGCTTTGCAAGGGAAGAACTACCATTGTTGTGGCTCACAGACTTTCTACAATAAAGAACGCCGATGAAATAGCTGTTATTTCTGCGGGTAAAATAGTAGAACAGGGCGACCATAATACACTTCTAAATAATAACGGCATTTATTCTGACCTTTATAAACTGCAGTTCAGACAGAATGCTTAAAAAAGAAAAGAGTTTACAAAAATGAGTACGATATCCGCAATATCTACCGCCTTTGGTAAAGGCGGTATAGCAGTTATAAGACTGTCGGGCGACAATGCAATTAATATTTTGAATAAAGTATTTAAGCCGTCAGGAAATAAATCTATAGAAGATTTTGCCCCCAATACACTCGTGTACGGCAATATCTATAAAGAAGATAAACTTATTGACAGAGGTATGGCTGTTTATTTCAAGAGCCCTAAATCATATACCGGCGAAGATTCGGCAGAGATACATTGCCACGGCGGTATATTGCTGTCCCAAATGGTACTTGAAGCAACGTTTTTGGCAGGTGCTACACCTGCGGGCCCCGGAGAATTCACCCAGAGGGCGTTTCTGTCGGGCAAAATGGGACTTTCACAAGCCGAGGCAGTAATTGACCTCATCGATGCGCAAAGTGAGTCTAAAGTGGCTTTGGCGGCTTCTCAAGCTGATGGGCGCTTGTCGAAAAGAGTAAACGAAATATATTCAGAGCTTATGACTATAGTAAGCAGTATATATGCATATATTGACTATCCCGATGAGGATTTGACCGATATATCAATAAGCGATATGAAATCGGGACTCGACGGCATAAAAAAACGCCTTGATGACCTAAAAAAAACCTACAAGACGGGCAGAGCTGTATGCGAAGGCTTAAATACGGTTATTGCGGGTAAGCCCAACACGGGTAAATCTTCGCTTTTAAATATGCTTCTCGGTGAAGACAGAGCGATAGTTACACCTATTGCGGGTACAACGCGCGATACCGTTGAAGAGACGGTATCTGCAGGCAGAGTTTTACTCCGCCTTTGCGATACCGCAGGAATCCATACCGCAAACGATGAGGTCGAGGAAATAGGCGTTCAGAGAGCTATTGCGAAAGTGAAGAACGCAGAGCTTGTTTTGGCTGTTTTTGATGGCTCTTCGGAGCTTGATAACGAAGATATGGAAGTTATAAAACAGCTGAAAGCATTAGAAGATAAGACGATTATAGTTGTACTAAATAAAAATGACGTGGGAACAAAACTTGACAAAAAGCAATTTGAAAATATAACCCCCTACGTTGTAGGCATTTCCGCAAAAGAGAATAACGGAAAGACGGAACTTGTTGAGCTTATTGAAAAGATATACATTGACGGCGAGATAGAATATTCATCTGCATGCGTTGTAACAAACGCCCGACAGTTTGCATCTGTTGTAAACTCCGTAACCCATATTGATAACGCTCTTTCAGCCTTAAATGAAGGCTTTACGCAGGATATAGCAGGAATGGAGCTTGAACTTGCACTGTCCGAACTCGGCAACCTCGACGGACGAAAAGTTACCGAAGACGTGGTGCACAACATATTCGGCAGATTTTGTGTTGGAAAGTAGATCTATGGGAACTTTTTGAAAAAAGTTCCCATACCCTCAAAAACTTTAAAAAGCGGAGGGGATTCCCCTCCGCTATAATATAACAAATGTTGTATGCATAAACCAAGCAAGGCAAGGTTTCTTTGCTTACTTTCTTTCCTCAAAAGAAAGTCCTCTCCGTCGACTTCGCCGCCACCTCTCCCGTAAGACGAGGCTTACAATGTTCGCTCAAACCAGAGAGGCAAGGTTCTTTGCCTACTTTCTTCCTTAAAGAAAGTAGGAGCCGAATACTAAAACAAAAAATCCTCTGACGAGGATTTTTTTATTTATTATATCTTTCATAATAAAACAAATACTGCTGAATCATACCGGCATAGGCACCGAGATTAGTCAAATCAAGTCCGTCGGGGTAATATTTTTCAAGCACTCTTTTTACCCAAACGTCAACGGGAAAAGCATCAGTCTTATTGAAGCCAAAGAGAAGAGCGCACGATGCAACCTTGAGTCCGACACCCTTTATTTGCATAAGATATTCCAAGGCTTCGTCAGTTGTCATTTTGTCAATAGCTAAAAGGTTAATTTTTCCGGTTACGACCTTTTCTGCCGCATCGTAAATATACTTTGCACGAAATCCGGTTTTTAGCTCAAATATCTTGTCAACACCGGCATTATAAAGAGCTTCAGCGCTGGGAAAAGCGTAGTGTGTTTCGTCAATCTTTTCACCGAACTCGCGGCTCATATTTTCAATAATCTTTTTTATTCTCGGAATATTGTTGTTTTGCGAGATAATAAACGAGCAAAGGGCTTCCCATCGGTCTTGGCGCAATATACGGATACCGCTTCCGTATTCAATAGCCTTTTTTATCGTTTCGTCATTATTAAGTCTTGTTATAATGTCGCTGTCAACCGCAGAATAATCCTCGTCAAGCGCAAGATAACGGCAAAACCTTTCATCAAATTCTGACTTTGTTATACCGAATATTTTAACTTTATCAAGACTTTCCTGCTCAAAGCGAAGCACTTTTCCATATGCGACGCCCTCAATTCCGTTACCGACGGGATCAAAGCGAAAACATTGACCGCAGTCAAATATTTTGTCTATTGAAAAACGGTCAAGTCCTGTTATTTCTATGTAATTTTCTTTTTCCGTTACACTAAACATTTACAAATCCTTTTTATAAAAACTATTGTGTATTCTTTTGTTAAATGGTATAATGATACAAACGATAACAAAGGGGAATTTCTGTTATGGAAAAAATATATACTATACCCGTTAACGAGGCGTTTGACGCCTGTATGGAGGATAAAACAAAGGGCTGTCCTTTCTGCGAGATGTTCAGAAAGGTGCAGGAAAACGAGCTTGACCTTATTCTCGGCGCATCTATGATGGAGCCAGACGTTCGTATTAAGACGAACGAAATGGGATTCTGCGATAAGCACTTTTCTATGATGATGAAACGCAAGAACAGACTCGGTCTTGCTCTTATGCTCGAAAGCCACTTGGCTCACGTAGCAAAAGAATCCAAAGGCTTCGGCGCTATGAAAAAAGTCGAAAAGATAAACGACAGTTGTTATATATGCTCACGCATCGACTACCATATCGAAAGAATGTTCGAAACTGCCGCTTGGCTTTACGATACCGACAGAGCCTTTGAAGAAAAGATTAAAAATCAATCATATTTCTGCTTGAATCATTATCATAAATTCTTAACTGCAGGTAAAAATGAACTTAACAGAAAGAAATATGCAGACTTTGAAAGACTTGTTTCAAAAGTTAATGAGACGTATCTCACCGAACTCAGCGCAGATGTTAGCTGGTTCTGTAAAAAGTTTGACTACCGCTACGACGAAGAGCCTTGGGGTAACGCGAAAAACGCCCCCGAAAGAGCTATTAAGTTCTTGACCGGCAGTTTGACTGAAACCGAATAATTTACAAAAGCCCTTTTGGGCTTTTGTTTTTTAAGGATAGAAAGGTCCGGGCGGCGCCCTAAAACCTGACAAAAGGCTGCTTTTTGAAAAAAGCGCCTCTTGACTCCACCAAAAACTTTGAAAACAGGGATTTATTAGGAACATAAGTTTGTACGAATATAATTCAGTGGTCATTTCGAGTGGAGCGACCGAAGGAAGCGGAATCGAGAAATCCCATAATTATTGTGCACAGATAATGGGATCCTTCGACTTCGGCAGTTAACACTGCCTTCGCTCAGGATGACCATATAATTAAGTTCGCACAAACC
>JAZRUG010000029.1:0-1635 GCA_045652425.1 Eubacteriales bacterium | reverse complement strand
GCGTCTGGGGCAAGCATAGCACGCAGTATCAAGCATCCAATATTGCACCGCAGTAATCAAAAAAAAGCCCCGCGCGAGGCGGGGCGAAAGTTTAGATAATATAATCGGTGATGCAATCATACCAATGTACGTATGTCTCACCGTTAATGATCAGCGTTTCATTTTCGGGAAGCATCTCTGTCCATAGCTTTTCGTAACGCTTGTATGCCCAATCATTTTTGTTAAATCTGCGCCAAAGGATCGTGCGTCCGTATTTATCAAGATACTGTTCAGAAGCAACACCGTCATTAAAGCATTGAATATCCATCACACAGATAGTATCATAAGATTTCCCGCCGATAGTAACAGTATAGCGCCCAACGATATCTACAACTTCCTTATCTGTATGTCCAGTAATTACGTTGGCATTGCGAATCAATAAACTTTTTGCTGAAAGATTGACTTCGTTTCCGCAGTTATCTTCTCCAAAACCCCAATTGTTAATAAAATCGTCTCCATCAAGAAAGGTATAAAGTTTGCGAACTCCGTTTTCAATATGACTCTCAGCAAGATAGCGGCAGTGCGTGTCGGTGAGTTGTGCTACGAATCTGCGCTCCATTTTATCGACAGAACCAGTTCGATAGTAATCTTCAGCATCGTATTGAATGGCGGAAATCTCAACACCTTCTATGCCGTGTATTTCTGCTTTACCGATTGCCTTCATTTCGGTATATTCCGTTCGCTTTCTGGATGGCATATCGAATAACCCCCAAGCAATATTTTCTCCAACACGTGGAATCATCAGCCATCCTTGAAGTTCTTCCCATTTTACAGTAAACGGATCAAGCTCTGATCTTACAATTTTATATTCGGGCAAGTATTCGGGTAACTTCTTCATAATCGATTCTCCTTTTGATACTTCTTTGTATGGGTAATGGTGTTTGAATTTTTCTTTCGCATAATGCAGACGGCTTTTAACCGTTCCGAGTGGCAGAGATAATTTTTCGGATATATCCTTTTGGGAATAATTTTTTAAGTAATATAAATAAAGTATCTGTTTTTCTTTATCCTTAAGAGATGCCAAAGTATCGTTGACGGTAATCTGTTCCGTTATGCCAAATCTGCTTGCGCCAAAAGTGGATTCATAAATATATTCCAAAGGGATTTCCAATTTTGTTGCTTTTTTTCTGTAATAATCGTTGATTTTGTGTTTGGCAATACTTATTAGCCAAGCTTTAAAAGCAGATGTATTGTTTATTGTTTCAAACTTTAACAATGCGGTCAGACATATATCTTGTATAATATCTTCTGCGTCGTACTTGTTGTTAATTTTAAAATTAACAAATCGTTTTAACGGAACAAGGTTTTCCTGCAACAGCTTTTCAAATTCATTCACCCTATCACCTCTTTTTGTAGTTTATTTTTGAAACCGATTTCACTTATACAGTCGAATCAAAATGCTAAAAGGTTCAATTATATTAAAAAAATTATACTATAAAAAACGGTGTAATTATTTTGGACTGCACCAATTTATGCAGACAGCACAAAAAGGACCTATATGGTAGATTGAATTAAATTTTAAGCAATGAACTGACATCGTTTTTCAAATGGTGTCAGTTTTGTTTTTAGTTGGATACGTTGGTGGTTGTAGAAGTG
>JAZRUG010000028.1:0-19635 GCA_045652425.1 Eubacteriales bacterium | reverse complement strand
AAGTTCTTTTGTTTTTTATTCCCCAATTATAATATGTTAAAATTTTTTATTTACAATGGGACGTCGAGGGCGCCGTCCCCTACCAATGTATCAGCAATGTTTGCACAAACATTATCTCTATATTGTAGGGCGGTGCCTTGGTGCTCCCGAAAAAACAAACATTTTTTTTACAAATAAAAACTGGCGGATATATAATTATTTTGGGCAGCCAATGGCTGCCCTTTTTAAAGTTTTCGCGGAGGGGATTTAAAGGGGAGGAGCCTTTTCCAAAAGGCTTCTCCCCTTTTTTAACTTCAATGCTTTGCCGTCAAAGCAATAAGCTTCTTTATATCGTCGGGCTGGACTTTTGCAAGGTGCGCCGAACGGTTACGGGATATAGCGCCACATTTTTTACATTTATGAATAATAATATAACCTTTTTTCGAATCAACTTCCGCGGTTATCGGCTCCATTATACCGCCGCACTCGTTTGCTCTGTCGCCGGGGTTAACATCAACGTGCAACGAATGAAGACAGTTCGGGCAATGATTTCTCGACGAATATCCAAGCGGCTGAACCTCGAATCCGCAATTCTTGCAAATAAAACCGTTATCATTTTTTGTAAAAATTTTCTTTTCCATAAAACTATCTCCAAACTGTTTTTTCCAAACATACATCAAATACTTTTGAGCATAATAACTGTATACCAAAATCAAGAAAGGGTAAAAAGAATGAAAAGACAAAAATTTTTAAAGCTCTTAACTTTGGTGTTCACTTTAACAATATTAGCAACCATGGCAATCAACTCTGCGGCTTTAATAGATGATCCCACAAACTTTTCGGCAAACATTCCTGATAACTCGGTAAACAGACGTGACAATTCGGCAAACAGACGTGAAGCCACCTCGGGAACTGCCGATGATACGGGCACTATCCCCGAAGAAACCCAAAACCAAACGGGCGCTGTAGACAACGCATTAGACAAAGCAAGTGAAGCCGTTGACGACGTTACGGGCGCATTAAACGACGTGAAAGACGACGTTGACAATGCAATCGACGACACAGAGGGTAACAGCTTTATGGGCGTTGTAATCGCTGTCTTAATAGCCGTTGCAATTATTATTCTCATTATTGTTATGGTATCAAAAAACACCGGAAAAAACAATAGAAAATAACAAAAACATTTGTAATACTCGGGAATTTACCCGAGTATTATTTTATTCACGCCCCCATTTTTTCGGAAATTCCGACATCATCCCCACCAAAAGCTTCTGGGCCTCGGTAAGCTTTCTGCCTTTGCGGTAACATAATCCTCTTTTATGATACAAGGGCGGGTCAAGGGCAATATAGCATAATTCTTTAAAAATATGATTATTGGGGCAAAATCCGACCAAGGTATCGTCACCAGACAAAATTTTTCCAATATAATCAAGCCTGAAATACGTTGTAGGCACGTAAGGGGTTACGTTCTGCGTTTCCATATACCCATCAATGCATTGACGTAACACGTGCCCTTCTCGCATAAGCAAAAACGGTGTTGACTTCGGAAGCTCATTGATGGATATACGCACATTTTTTTGACCTGCAATTTGGCAATATTTTTTTGCAAGGCTGTTATTCTTACTTACTACAAGATTTATTTCATTTTCTTCTATATGCTTGTATGAGAGCTCGTCTTTAAATTGATAGTAAGAGGTATAACCTATATCAATCTTTCCCTCGAGCACACCTCTTTGTATTTCCCCGGAATTAAGGCAATGCGTTTCAAGAGTTACGTTGGGATATTTCTTTATAATAACGTCGGCACAAGAACGGACAAAGGTGTGCAAACCATCGTTGTCGATTGCAACACAGATATGCTCACTCTCCGATTCTTTCAAAGCGGAAAAATCAGCCTCAAGCGATTGCCAAATCTTATTTATTTTTTTTGCCGCATTTAAGTATGCTTCTCCCGCTTCGGTCAACTCAAGTGAGCTGTCCTTGTTTCTGCGAAAAAGCTGAACACCTGCCTCTTCCTCAAGCCTTGCCAAAAAACGGCTTAACGTCGGCTGAGTCAAATATAGACTCTGCGCAGCTTTAGAAAGGCTTCCCTCTTCAACAATACTCAAAAAATACTGTATTTTTTTTAGCTCCATAACATCTCTCCTTTTTACGCCGGCGTATGCATTTTATCTATACCCCTATTTTATATTTCAATTTGCTTTTTGTCAATAGGTATAATAGAATAAATACGTTAAATTAAAGCAAAAATGAAAGGATGCACACAAATGAAAAAAACAACGGAAATTTGGATAGATGCGTTAGAATTTGCCGATAAAGGCGGTTGGAAAGCAGACACGCAGTTCGTTCATCTTTTGGGAAGCAGTTATCTTATAGCGGCAGACGAGGCGGGTATTCCCGTCAAAGATGCTACAACAAAAATAACCGTCCCCGAAACCGACCACTACCGTGTCTGGGTAAGAGACAGAAACTGGCTCCGCCCATATTCTCCCGGTAAATTTACAATACTTATCGACAGCAATGAAACAGGCAATATTTTAGGTCAAATCCCCTCTGATAAGTGGCTTTGGGAGATTGCGGGCGACGTTGAACTAACAAAGGGCGAGCACACAATATCCGCACACGATTTAACGGGATATTTCGGCAGATTTTCCTCAATAATCATTACAAACGATATGGACTACGTGCCCTCTCGTGAAATACCGATTTTCCAAGCTGACAGAGCAAGAATGAAGGGATTGTCTACAGAAGAAAAGGACGGCGGTTTTTATGACGTCATCGTTGTAGGCGGAGGTCCCGGAGGTGTACCGGCTGCAATAGCTGCGGCAAGAATGGGCACTAAGGTCCTTTTGCTCCAAAACCGTTCGATACTCGGCGGTAACTCAAGCGCCGAGTGCGGTATAACTATGGACGGCGCCGAAGCGTATCATATGTATGCAAGAGAATCGGGTATCGCCGAAGAAATACGCCGTCTTCGCGACCGCGATTTTAAATCGTGGGTAGGCAACTATACACCGCCTATGGAAGAATTGGTGTCGGCAGAGAAAAATATTACAGTTATGTATAACCGCCACGTATGCGGCGTTGAAATGAGCAACGCATCAAAAATTAAAGGCGTACATACCTTCCACACCACTGATTTAACAAAAGAATACTTTAGTGGTAATATATTCCTCGACTGTACGGGCGATGCTTGGCTTGGTTACTATGCGGGCGCAAAATACCGTTTTGGCCGTGAAGCAAACTGGCAACATAACGAAAGCATTGCAAACGAGGTTCCCGATATGTACACAATGAGCGGATGCTTGAAGTCGGGTGGAACAAACTTTTTCTTGGAGTCAGATGAGCCCGTAGAATACCATGCTCCCGAATGGGTTCCCGAATTACCCAAGGACGACAAGACGTTCGGCAGAGTAATCAACAAAAACGGTTGTAATATGGCTTGGTGGATAGAGGCTCATAACGTACACGACGATATGTGGGACGGCGAAGAATCAAGAGATGCTCTCTTCCTTGCAGTACTCGGCTACTACGACCATATAAAGAACTATTGGTCGAAAAAAGAACGTGCCGCAAACGTTAAGCTGAAATTCGTAAGCGTATTCAACGGCAGAAGAGAGGGCAGACGTCTTATCGGAGACTATATCCTCACTCAAAACGACTGTGTCGGCGGAAAAAAATTTGATGATGCTATTTCTTATGCAGGCTGGCACCTTGATATACACCACCCCGAAGGGCTTTATTCGGGAGAAAAAGGACCTAACCACTGTGCGCAACACGTACCGATGTCACAGATTCCCTACCGCTGTCTCTACTCTGTTAATATTGACAACTTGCTCTTTGCGGGCAGAAATATAAGCGTAACTCACTTGGCTCTCGGCTGTACGCGTGTTGCTAATACTATAGCTACACTCGGCCAGGCAGCCGGTACTGCGGCGGGTATGTGTGTCAAACTCAAGGAGCTTCCCCGAGGCATCTACCAAAAATATATAAAAGAGCTTCAACAGCTTCTTATAAAGAACGACCAGTTTATACCGGGATTAAAGAATGAAGATAAGTCTGACCCTTGCCTTAACGCAAAAGCAACTGCTTCTTCTGTAAAGAAAGATGAAGTTTTCCAAACCCTTCAGGGTAATGACGGAAAACTTTTACCTCTTGACGTTATACGTACAATGAACTTCTCCGTGCAGACCACAAAAGGCGATTTGCAGGATTTGTACGTTAAGCTCCGCTCAGAAAATAAAGACCCTACGACGGTAACTATGTATGCATATACACAGGGCAGCGGCTTGAATACGTTTACCGACTACGGCCCTAAAGTAACTGCAACTGCCGAAGTACCTCCTATGTGGGAAGGTTGGGTTAAATTCCCGATACACGTTCCGATTGTCGAAGACAAGATAATAGACCGTTGCTTTGTTGCGTTGTGGCTTGAGCCCGCAGAAGGCATTTACTGGTGGCAGATAAACGACTTGTCCTTCTACCACAAGTCGGGCGCAATATACCCGGACGGCACAAGAAAAACTTGGTCGGCAAAGAGTTACCGTTTCAGCTATGAAAAGCCAGAAGAAAAAATAGCAAACTGCGGTCCCGAAAACGTTGTTAACGGATATTCGCGTATACTGAATGCAGAAAACTATGAATGGGTAAGCGATCCCGAACAAAAGTTACCGCAATGGATAGAGGTTGAATTTGCAAATAAAGCAAAGATTGACACAGTTAGTATAGCTTTTGATACCGACCTTACAAACCCCGGAACTTGTTGGCACCCAGACAGTAAAGCAGAAGGCGTATCCGTATGCGTTAAGGATTATAACGTGGAAGTGTTTGACGGCAAAGAATGGAAGACGGTTGCCGAGATTAGAGGTAACTTCCAGCGCAAACGCAACCACAGCTTTGATGCAATAACGGCAGAAAAAATAAAGGTTACCGTATTTGCGACGTGGGGCGACCCCTCGGCAAGAATCATGGAAATCCGCGCTTCATTAGAAAAATAATAACAAAATAATTCAAGGGGATATGTGCTTTGCACATATCCCTCTGATTATATACAACAAAAACTGCTCCGATTTCTCGGAGCAGCTTTTTTATTCAACTATCACTCTATCCGGAAACAGTACCTTAAATCTTTGAGCATTTTCCGTATGAATGGGAATTACCTCTTGGGGATTTACCGTTTCAACCAGTTGTTTTATGGTACTTTCATCTGCATGACCACTGGTATGTAATGTAACGATTTTCAAACCCAATCCTTCACATTCAGCCAAAAATGCTTTCATTTCGTCTGTTTCACGGTATCCGCTCCAAAAAGAATATATCAACAAACCGCCCTCAAAAGACATTTTTCTTGCAAGAGATTTCAAATATCTAAGCATTGTAGTTCTTACACACATAACAAAAGGCTTTTTTGATATAAAGTCCTTTCCAACACGGTGCTTGTATTTAGAAAGCAAAGCATATTTTGTTGGCGAGGTAATAAAAGCATAAACATCGTCGAATTTAGGATTTGGAATACTCTCCCCTGAAGCCGTTGCAATATCCGCCATATATACCTCTTCCAAAAATATTCGCCCACATCTTTTAGCCGCACGGTACGTAGTTACGATACGGTCAATATTCATTGATGATTGAAGAACAAAAACTGGTCCTTTAGTGTCCCTAAACAACTCCACCGCCTGCTCTTCCAGTTCCTTTTCAGTTACCGCCTTGTAATTTTCACGAGATAGCGTAGTACCTTCACAAAGCAATTTATCTACATTTTTGGGAAGTGATTTGAGAAGTATATCAAAAGATTTTCTGCCGTTTGAACGAAAATCTCCCGTATATAATATCGATTCTCCCCCCGCCTCACAAAGCAACATATAACTGTCAAAAGCCGAATGGTCGCATAGATATGGAGTAACTGTAATATCACCAACAACAATTGGTCTTTGGTGGCGCAGAAATCCTTTTGGATTAATAGTTTTCTGTTTCTTGTAACGGTCTGATGCCTTAATAATATTGTAACTTGATTCGCCGATATAAATGGGAATGTCCTTATGGGTATAATAAGCAAGTCCCAAATGGTCGCCGTGATAATGCGAAACAAATATCCCATCATATCCTGCAAAATCAAACAGCCCCTCAATTTTCGGTAACTCTTGATTTTTTTCATCATCAAGCTCAAGACCTATATCAAGCAATATTTTTGTATTATCGGTGGCAACCTCAATTATATTGCCTCCGATTTGATTTTGCCCTCGGTGAATATGTAGTTTCATTATTTTTTATACTTATCGCCCTTTTGTTATATTATTTCAACCTTATTCAGATCAATTATCGAATCGTTACTGCTCATTTTCAATAATTTAATCGGATAGGTTAACTTTAGTACTGAAAGCTCATTACGGAGTGTTTCGCTTTTTTCATTGTAATCAGCCAAAAGAAACAGAATTTCCGTTTTAGATTTATCAATAGTTTGGATAGGTTTTTCAAGCAGCCCCAAACTGTACTTTGCATCAGCAATTTTTTGAGCCGATTGAACCAATTCCTCGTATATTTCTTCCGTGTTTAACAATCTGCAAATATCGTTATAATGCTTTTCTATACCGGCATTACCCGTTATTGCGCCAACACCGAATTTATTTTCAACAATAGTTAACCTATCTCCCTCTACCATAAGCATATCAAGACGCATATTCAACTTTACGCCGGTAACTTTAGATTTCGGGGGAGCGTATTCAATATCAATTATGTTGGGATTGTTGGCAAGTAACTTGTGCTGAAATTCTCTCTCTGCTTTCGGGTGTTTCTCAAACCAACTGTCCATTTCCTTTTTCATAATCTCAAAATTTTCAATATAATCTTGTGCGTAATCGGGATTCAAAAACTTAAGCAATTCGTAGTTTGTTTCGTCTTCTTTATGTAAACAGTATTTCGAATCAAAGAAAAAACGATATCCCTTTTTCATCTGTTTAATTTTAAGCAAATTTCCGCCTTTGTAATATATGTTAATATACCCGTCGCGGATTTCAAGGCATAATTCTTTCCCTTTTTCCTTTACCTGATTCAAGAAAAATGATAGGCAACCTCCATTCAGGTCTTGAATAAATCTTTCATTAATCGTTCTCATAAATTCCACCTATGTATATAAATTTAGTTACCATACTTATTATAACATTATCAATCTTTTTCTGTCAAGGTAATGCAAAAGCAAACAAAAAACTGCTCCGATTTCTCGGAGCAGCTTTTTTATATGCTATTAGTTATTGCCGTAAACTTCAGCGAGTTTCTTCAAGTGTTCGAACTTTTCTTTAGCCTTAATTTCAGCGTTAGCGAAGAGCTCTTCTGCTCTTTCGGGGAACTGCTGAGCAAGACGGCTGTAACGAGTTTCACTTGTAATGAACTCTTTGTAGTCAGCTGTGGGTTCCTTGCAGTCAATTGTCAAAGGATTCTTTCCTTCAGCCTTGAGTGCAGGATTGTAACGGAACATCTGCCAGTAACCAGCATCAACCGCACGCTTCATTTCGAGCTGGCAGTTAGCCATTGTGCCCTTAATTCCGTGCATTTCACAAGGAGCATAACCGATTACGATAGAAGGACCGGGATATGCTTCAGCTTCTGCAAGAGCCTTGAGAGTCTGGTTCATATCAGCACCCATAGCGATCTGTGCTACGTATACGTAACCGTAAGACATAGCGATCTGTGCGAGGTCTTTCTTACCGATTGCCTTACCTGCTGCAGCGAACTGAGCAACCTGACCAATCTGAGAAGCCTTAGAAGCCTGACCGCCTGTGTTGGAGTAAACTTCGGTATCGAATACCATGATGTTTACATCTTCACCGGAAGCGATTACGTGGTCGAGACCGCCGAAGCCGATGTCGTATGCCCAACCGTCACCACCGAAGATCCATACGGACTTCTTGGAGAGGTATGTCTTTTCTGCAAGGATCTTAGCCTTGAGTTCGCTTTCGCAAGGACAAGCTTCGAGCATAGCAACGAGAGCCTTTGTGGGTTCTTCGTTATCCTTGCTGCTATCCTTAGTAGCGAGGTACTTGTCGATAATAGCGAGCTTTTCTTCGTCCTTAACTTCTTCTCTGAGAGCTTCTACGTAACCGATAAGTCTGTCACGGATAGTCTTCTGACCGAGGTACATACCAAGACCGTGTTCAGCGTTATCTTCGAACAAGGAGTTAGCCCAACCGGGACCGCGGCCGGATTCTTTATTTACTGTGTAAGGTGTTGCAGGTGCAGAACCGCCCCAGATAGAAGAACAACCTGTTGCGTTGGAGATGTACATTCTTTCACCGAACAACTGTGTAATAAGACGAGCGTAAGAGGTTTCTGCACAACCTGCGCAAGAACCGGAGAACTCGAGGAGGGGCTGCTTGAACTGGCTGCCCTTAACTGTTGTGTTGATAAGCTCGGTCTTTTCGGATACGTTTGCAACAGCGTAATCCCAAGGAGCCTGCTGGTCAGCCTGAGTTGCTGCGGGAACCATTTCGATAGCCTTCTTATCTGTGCCGTCCTTGATAGCCTTTGCGGTTACGGGACAAGCCTTAACGCAGAGAGTACAACCCATACAGTCTGCAGGAGAAATTGCCATAGAGAACTTGTAATCTGTCTTGATTACAGGCTTTGCTGTAAACTTAGTAGCTGCAGGAGCGTTAGCTGCTTCTTCAGCTGTCATAGCGAAGGGACGGATAGCTGCGTGAGGACATACGAATGCGCAGTTGTTACACTGGATACAGTTTTCGGGAATCCATGTAGGAACGCTAACTGCAACGCCTCTCTTTTCGGAAGCAGATGAACCCTGAGGGAATGTACCGTCTACATAGTCGGAGAATGCGGAAACAGGGAGCTTGTCGCCTGCCATAGCGTTTGTGGGAGTAACTACTGTGTTAACGAACTTGTCGAGGTCAGCTCTGCCGCTCTTGAATTCAGCTTCGGGAGCATCTTCTGCGCAGTTCTTCCATGCAGCAGGAACGTCTACTACAGTGTAAGCGTCAGCGCCTGCATCGATAGCAGCCCAGTTGAGATCAACGATTGCGCGGCCCTTCTTGAGATATGATTTTTCAGCAGCCTTCTTCATATAACCAATTGCTTCATCCTTAGGAAGAATGTTTGCAAGAGCGAAGAATGCAGACTGAAGAACAGTATTCTTAACCTTTGCGTTACCGATCTGCTTTGTAGCAATTGTGGTAGCGTCAATGATGATAAACTTAACGTTGTTGTTTGCGATGTAAGCCTTAACCTTACCGGGAAGCTTTGCATCAAGTTCTTCAACAGACCAAGCACAGTCGAGAAGGAATGTACCACCGGGTTTAACGTCGGAGATCATATCATACTTCTTGAGGTATGCAGAGTTGTGACAAGCAACGAAGTCAGCCTTGTTGATGTAGTAGGAAGACTTAATGGGCTGATCGCCGAAACGGAGGTGAGAAATTGTAATACCACCGGTCTTCTTACTGTCATACTGGAAGTAAGCCTGAATATATTTGTCGGTGTGGTCACCGATAATCTTAATGGAGTTCTTGTTAGCACCAACAGTACCGTCGCCGCCGAGACCCCAGAACTTACAAGCAACAGTGCCCTTAGGAGCAGTGTCGGGAGCGTCCTTCTCTTCGAGAGAGAGGTTTGTAACGTCGTCTACGATACCGATTGTAAAGTTGTTCTTGGGTTCTGCTGCCTTGAGGTTTTCGTAAACTGCGAATACGCTCTGAGGAGGAGTATCCTTAGAACCGAGACCGTAACGGCCGCCAACGATGTCAGCCTTAACGCCTTCTCTTGAAAGAGCAGTAACAACGTCGAGGTAAAGAGGTTCACCGAGAGAACCGGGTTCCTTTGTTCTGTCAAGAACAGCAATCTTCTTAACAGTCTTGGGAAGAACTTCAACGAGCTTGGATGCAACGAAAGGTCTGTAAAGACGAACTTTGATAAGACCAACCTTTTCGCCTGTAGCGTTAAGGAAGTCGATAACTTCTTCAGCAACGTCACAGATAGAGCCCATGGCGATGATAACTCTTTCTGCATCGGGAGCGCCGTAGTAGTTGAAGGGCTTGTAGTTAGTGCCAAGCTTAGCGTTAACCTTGTCCATATATTCTTCAACGATTGCGGGAAGCTCATCATAGAACTTGTTACAAGCTTCTCTGTGCTGGAAGAAGATGTCGCCGTTTTCAGCGGAACCGCGGAGTGCGGGATGTTCGGGGTTGATAGAACGAGCACGGAATGCAGCAACTGCATCGTTGTCGATCATTTCTTTAAGTTCTTCAGTATCCCAAACTTCGATCTTCTGAATTTCGTGAGAAGTTCTGAATCCGTCGAAGAAGTTTACGAAAGGAACTCTGCCCTTGATTGTAGCAAGGTGGCAAACAGCGCCAAGGTCCATAACTTCCTGAGGGTTAGAACAAGCCATCATTGCGAAACCAGTCTGACGGCATGCCATAACGTCGGAGTGGTCACCGAAAATGTTGAGCGCGTGAGAAGCAACGCAACGAGCAGAAACGTGGATAACGCAGGGGAGAAGTTCACCCGCGATTTTGTACATGTTAGGAATCATCAAAAGAAGACCCTGTGATGCAGTGTAAGTTGTAGTGAGAGCGCCGGCAGCCAAAGAGCCGTGAACTGTACCTGCAGCACCTGCCTCAGACTGCATTTCCATTACCTTAACGGTATCACCGAAAATGTTCTTAAGACCTGTTGCAGACCAGCTGTCTGTAAGTTCAGCCATAACGCTGGAAGGTGTGATAGGATATATGGACGCTACTTCAGTAAAAGCATAAGACACGTGCGCGGCGGCAGTGTTACCGTCCATAGAAATCTTTTTTCTTGCCATGGTATTTCCTCCTAAAATATATATTAAAAATTATTTTACCCATTCCTTGTTATTGTAACACCTTTTTCACAAAAAGTAAAGATATTTTTATAATAAAATTCAGTTTTTTTATAGTTTTTCGGCACATTTTAGGGAGAAATTTAATAGATACAACACCATCAAATAAAAAAGATTTTCGGTATATATATATCAATAATATCGATTAAGAAAAAAGAAAAAAGCGAGAGAAAAACAACAAATATCAAAAAAGGTATTGCAATTTAAAAAATAATATGATATAATGCATAGGTCAAAAATAATAGGGGTGTAGTTCAGTTGGTAGAACGGCGGTCTCCAAAACCGCATGTCAAGGGTTCGAGTCCTTTCGCCCCTGCCAAGAAAAAAGCAAGTCGTAAGACTTGCTTTTTTCAGCTAAATCCGCCGTCGGCGGAATAAATCCCACTTGCGTGGGATGAAATCGCTTCGCGATGAAATCCGACTTCGTCGGGATATATAAGGCGGATTTAATTTCATCTGAGGCAAAGCCGAAGATTTCATCCGCGCTTGCTCGGATTTCATCGTGGCACCGCCACGATTTCATTGACTGTTTAGTGGTTTTATGATATAATATTCTACGAGGTGATAACTATGGCAGAGAACAAACTTGCAACACTTTCGACTGAATTTGCAGTTAAAATATTAAATTTGACAGACTGTATCAAAGGTCATTATTCTTTAGCCAACCAACTTGAGAGAAGTGGCACAAGTATCGGGGCAAATATCAGAGAAGCAAAATACGCACATAGCAAGGCGGATTTTGTCGCCAAGTTACAAATATCACTTAAAGAATGTTACGAAACAGAATATTGGGTAGAGATAGCCCAAAAGGCAAATATTATTTCGGAAGAAATTGCAAAAAACATTTTGCACGATTGCGGCTCAATTCGCAGAATGTTGATTGCTTCAATTAACACCGTTAAAGAGAACACAATGTAAAATGTGTTCTTTTTATTTTCAAAACATTTCTGAAAAAATGCGCAAATAGTGAAACCGGAAAAATTCCCTGCTCAAATCAGAGCAGGGAGACTATTTTTAGGAACACAGGAAAAGTGTGTGTTCTCCATTATTTTGTATTAGGTTTATTTCCTGTAAGTAGCTCTATAATTACATTTTTGTACATCAAAACACCATACACGGCTAACACAATATAGCATACTAGAGTTAAATATGCACCTGTAGTTAAGGTTGAATCGCTTAACTGTGAATTAAATGTTTTGGCAAATAACACTGTAAGCAACCAAGATACAATACACAAAACAGGAACAGCAACTGACAACAAAGGTCTCTTTTTCTCGTATTTAGGAACAAAATGCGACAGAATCAGCACAACTGGCAGTAGAATCAACAAGTATCCTATGTATGTATTCATCGCCATGGTAAAACCAGTAAAAGTATTTTCAACAGAATACCCATAATCACAATTTACAAACGGAAAAAAGAATAAAGCAATTAATGCCAAGCCACATAATACAATTTGAATGTATTTTTCGTATTTTTTTAAAATTTCCATAGTCATTTTCCTTTCAATATAACTTTTTATTTTTAATCTAATACCGCGTTAAGAATTCCACCGAGCAAGCCTCCGCCGCCGGAAGATGCTTCTTTAGCCGGAGTTGAACTGGACGCCATTGTTTGAGGCGCACTTTCTTTGGTACCAGCAACAGGGCTTACCCATACCTTTCCCGTTCCTCTGTAAACATTTACAAGACCTTCGCCACTTGCAAGAGAACCAAGAAGCCCTTTAGTAGTTTTTTCAATACTGAATTTCAACGAACCACTCCAACAAATTGCCATATTGCCGTCTATTTTCAAGACATCATCCTGCAACTCATATTCCACAAGTTCTTCAAAAGGAACATAGCTTTCAAGGGCAACAATACCGTTTCCGGTGAAGCACAAATTATACAAGCCCTCATTACTTAACAAAGCTGTTCCCAAATCTTGTGTGTTCTCTATTACAGAATGGTTAACCCCACCTTCACTTGCAAGAAACATTCCGTCTTCAATTACAAGTCCACCTGACCATTCAGAAACATCTTGCAAAATTATGTGTTTGTATGTAGGTTCAAGTATTACTTGTCCATTTCCTGAATACTCGGGTTTAACGGCACTTTCATTGGTTACAGCAGCTTTAACCATTGAGCCAAGAAAACCTTTTGCGCTCTTAACACCGGTTTCCATTGCAACACTTCCAATCATCATCTGCATAGAACCTGCTTGTGTTTTTACTGTTTTTGTACCATCAAGTGTAATTTCCACCTGTCTCAACTTTACATTCATTTCACTTGAAAAGTATGCATTTTGAGCAGAAGCCTTGCTTACACTTAAATCTTTTTGATGTTCAATCACTTTAAACATTCCTGCTTCAGAAATTACTTTTCTGTTATCATTAACCCAGTTTTTAATTTGAATTGCCATAATAATTCTCCTTATATAATTTTTTCCGAAACACACACTCGTATAATATCAAATGTATATTTGCACCTATATGGGTGCAAATATACTATAACACAAAAATATAATAAAGTCAAGGAGTTTGTTCCTAAATAAGTGCAAAAAGAAGTGATATTATATGAATATTGAAGTTGAAAAAAAGATTGGAAAAAACATTAGAATGCTTCGCGAGAAATCCGGAATGACACAGGAGCTTTTAGCTGCAAAGTTACAATTGCGCGGTTGCGATATTACACGGAGTGCCGTTGCAAAAATCGAAGTAGGTCAACGTCATTTATACCCCGACGAAATCATTTTATTGAAAGAACTTCTTAACACAACTTTTGATGAAATATTTGATCAAAACGATAAATAATTTATTATTTTACCACCTAAAAAGAGGACAAATATGAAACTGTACGCACCGGAATATTACAAGGATTTCAAGTGCATAGCCGACAAATGCACTCACAGCTGTTGTATCGGCTGGGAAATAGATATAGACGCACAAACGTTAGACAAATATAGCACCAATAATTGCGGATACGGCAAAACAATAAAAGGCAGCATATCTTATGAAGATACACCGCACTTTAATCTTGCCGAAAACGACAGATGCCCTCACCTTAACAACAAAGGGCTATGCAAAATCATTCTTGAATTAGGCGAAGAGCATTTATGCGATATATGCCGCGAACACCCGCGCTTTTATAACGACACTCCTCGCGGAAAAGAGGTAGGCATCGGTATGTCTTGCGAAGAAGCCTGCCGAATCATCCTCAAAGCTGACAATTATTCAAACATTATTGAAATCGACGATATTCCTCAAGAAAAAATCGAATTCACAGGATACGACGCACTTGCTCAACGTGATATAATTTACAATATCTTATCTGACAAATCATTAAATCATAAAAGCAAATTAAAGAAAATAAGTGATATATACAGCATTTCCCTATCTGACATATCCAACTCCGAGTGGATAGATATTATCGACTCACTTGAATATCTCAACAAATCACACCGTGAATTGTTTTTGAATTTTTCTTTTGACACTTTTGCGCCAAAAGAGTTTGAAAAATATACAGAACGCGCTCTTGCATATTTTATTTACAGACATTGCTCGGAAGCAGACAGCGAAAACGAATTCCGTGCTTCTTTAGGCTTTTGCCTGTTCTGTGAAAAGCTTTTAGCTTCACTTGCAACACAACAAAAAGGCATATCTTCCGTTGATTTTTACGACCTTGCGCGTATCGTCTCCGAGGAGCTTGAATATTCCGAAAACAACACGGAATCAATAAAATTTGAATTTTCTTTTTAATTTATAATTAGAAAAAGTGTGAACAGCATTTTTTGTACTGTTCACACTTTTTTATTATTCAGTTTTACTTGCCTCATAGATCATATTTACAATTTTCTTTTGGTAAACTCCCGTCATAATATAATTCTTTTCAACCTGCTTTTCAAGCTCTTCAACAGAAGCAATACTGTTTTCTTTGGCAAGTTCAAGAGCAAAGGTCTTATATTCATCATCGGAAATTTCAATTTTCTTTTCGCGAATCGTTTGATAAACCACCATCTCCGTCGAAACAGTGTTCTTTACGTCGGCCTCAACGTATTCTTTAAAACTTTCAAGACTCGAAAAACCTATTGCAGAGATCAAGTTATCAAGAGTCATATTGTAATACTGCGCTTGTGTAGTATAGCTTTCGATAACGTTATTTATATATCCCTCAACCTCTTTTTCAGGATACTTTTTCACCTCACAAGATTTTACATAAGTTTCCCACATAACCTCTCTCGTTGCAAGAGCAGTCACAAAAGACTTAAATTCGTTAACAGTTTTATATTCTGAACGCTGCAACGAAGCAACCATAGTATCAGTAAGTTCGGGAACTATACTTTCTGTTATCTTGTTGATTTTTACGGTAAACACAACAGCCTTACCTTTAAGATCATCCACGTGATAAGAATTGGGGAAGGTCAAATTAAGTACAACTTCTTCGCCGATATTATGACCAATCAAACCATCTTCAAATCCCGGAATAAAGTTACCTGAACCTATAGTCAAATCATACCCTTGGTCAGTACCGCCGTCAAAAGCAACGCCGTCCATCGTTCCTGCGTAATCTATGTTTACAATATCGCCATTCACTACAGCGCGATCAGTAACTTCCTTTTTTTCAGCAAAGTTTGAAGCTATCTGCTTAACCGCACTTGCTACAAGCTCGTCAACCTTTGCGCTATCACAAGTTACTTTTGGGAAAGCTCCGAGAGTGACGTATTCGGTTAAATCATAATCATACATTTTTACATTTTCCTTATTTTCACCGTTTACCGTGGTTTCATTTGGTATACCACCTTCATTCTTATCATTTCCCGTAAAGAAAATCAACAAAAAAGTACACAAAAATACAACAGCCAAAACGGCAACCAAAATAATTTTTTTCATATTTTACCATCCACCATTTTCTTTTTTAATACCCTACTATTATACAGTTATATTCTTAAATTGTCAACAAATAAAAAACAATCCCCTCGGGCATGAACCGAAGGGATCAGTTTTTTATTAAGTTTTAATTAGTTTTTAACAGCTTTTTTCTTCTTGCTTACGATAAGCGCTGCTGCGCCAACAAGAGATACTGTTGCAACTACTGCAAGGTAAGGAAGCGCAGAACCTGTCGCAGGAACGGGATCGTCAAATCCAATTACCTGTTTTTTCTCAATCGGCTTGTCGGTGTAGTTGAATACCCAACCCTGAATATCTTCTTCACCTTCATAATCAGGATGTACTGCTCTTACTTTACCATTAATCTTTGTACCGCCAAGACCGACAGAAGCATCGCCCCAGATCATACCGGGCTTACCAACAACGTATACGTTGTCAACTTCACCGCCCCAGAGACCAATCCAAACGCTGCCGTTGAAGATATGCTTCAGATTGCCGTTTGTGGGGTTAGTTGTTCCGCAAACAGTACCGATCTTACCACCGTTAATACCGATTGTAGCATTACCGGTGTGTGCTGAACCCCAGTCGCCGCCGACTACTGCTGCCCACTGACCGGAGCTAACTATTACGTAGTTATCAGATTTGGAGTCAGAGTATCTGTGTCCACCGCAAATCGAAGGATACATTTCAACTCTTGCTTCTTCATCAGGGTTAACGTCTGTAGCAATAACCTTTACATTATAACCGATTGTAAGCTTGTTACCCCTACCCGCGATAACAGCGCCATTACCAAGGCCTTTACCGTTCTTAGAGTTGTACTTATGTTCAATTGTAATGTTATCAAATGTTACGGGGAATCCGAACTCAAGACAAAGACCTGCTTCTGAAGTATCAAGAGTAAGTTTTGCGCCTTTGTTTCTGAAGTTTGTCGTACCGTCGTAGCTTGTAATTGTAATCGTTTCAGCTCCAACCGGAGTCCAGAAGTCTGCAAGAGACTTTCTCATACTGTCTGTTGAGTCAATAGAAAGCGGACCGCAAACAACGATCATACCACCCTGGTTAACAATCTTGTTACCACTGTATGTAAGAGCTCTATAAAGCGCATTCTTAACGTATACAGAGTTAACAATTGCCTTCTTTTCATCTTTCAGGCCGGTGTTTGTACCGCCGTTAGCCTTAATTATATCCAACGCCTGCTTACGAAGTTTTGCATAACCATCTGCATGGCCCATTGCGTTTTCGGGAGAAGAACCGTCGCCTTTACCCTTTGATACATTTGCAATGTAGAGAGTAAAGATATAAGGTTCAGGCTGATCCTCAACGTTACCGATGAAGTTAACTACTGTCCAGTACTTAACTTCGTCATCACGAGTTACGGATCTGTCATAGTTAATAGTTGCATTTGCGGGAATGGTTGCATCAGATACACCGCCCCAAACCTTTGCAACTCTTTCTGCTGTTGCAGCAATGTTAACAACGATTTCATTTGTAGCGCCGTTCTTTGCAGTAGCGTAGAGTGCTTCAACAAAACCGCCTGTTATATTAATTGTAAGTTTCTTTGTAATAGATGCAGTAGGTTTAGCTAATGAGCTTGTGCCGTATACTGCTTCTATCTTACCACCCATAATATTAAGAGTAGCATTACCGTTAATCTTACCGTAAGTACCGCTGTTACCGTATGAACCTGCGTGAACGATAGACCATTTACCTGACTTAATCGTAACGTCAGCGTTAGCTGTCAGGTTAGCGTATCTGTGTCCGCCGAGGATTCCGGGGTACCAAGTACCTTCAGCATTTATGCTTGTATCAAAAGATGTAACGTTTACATTTTCACCTATAACGAATTCGTTACCATTTGCAGCGAAAATGAAAGGTGTGGACCAACCGTTCTTGTCATCGTTGTTGTATCTGTGTTCGATGTTGATGTTTTCGATTGTTGTAGCAGCTCTAAATACAAGGTTAGTTGTATTACATGCCGCAAGGTCAAGAACGAACTTCGCCTGATTTCTGAAGTCCTGACCACCGTAAACACTCGTAATAGTTACGTTGTATTCAGAAGCAGGGAGTGTGAACTCTGCAGGTGACTGCTTTTCACCTACTTTGTAAGTCATACGAGATGAAACAATGTCAACAGCTATGTCACCAACAAGTACAATTACCGTATCCTTTTTGTTTGCCAATTCAAACGCACGATACAATACGTTATCCTTATAGAGATTACCTATGAACTGCTGGTCTGCATCAGAAAGATTTTTGATATTATTATAACCCTTAACAGAATTAAGCAAGTCGTACATCTTCCGGAGATTTTCCTTATAACCGGGCGCATTTCCAAGAGGACTTTCAGGTGAAGAACCGTCGCCCGTACCGTTTGCGGAAACATAAATTACCATAGGAGGAATGTAAGGTTCTTTACCTATTTCAACGCCGCATTCGTTAATAAACTTAACGCGGGATTTCAGGTCATCAAGGTTACCTGCATATTTCTTAACAGCGTAATCAGCAAATGTAATCTTTGCGTCTTTTCCAAGAGTTACCACAGAACCTGTGCCAAGATATTCAACAGCGTTTGAAAAATAAAGTCTGTCAATTTCACCGCCGGTAATTGTAATAGTTACTGTTTTGTCTACAGTACCTGTAGCCTTTGTTTGAGAACCTGTACCGTAAACAGTACCAATTTTACCGCCTTCGATAACGAGCTTTGCATTACCTGTAACTGATGCAGGAGAAGCAGCGCTGTTACCGAAACCGCCGGCAATAACTGTATCCCATGTACCTGACTTAATCGTTACGTCACTCTTTGATTTCTTGTTGTATCTATGACCGCCTACGATAACAGGATACATATCGCCTTCTGCGTTTGTATCAGCGTTAAGTGAAGTAACAACTATACCTTCACCCATAACCAACTTGTTTCCTCCTGCAACAAAACCGAAGGGTGTTTTCCAACCGTTAAGGTCATTGGGATCATATTTATGTACCATTTCGATATTTTCGAAAGTTACAGCAGAGCTTAATTCAAGGAACGTTGTATTACACTTGTCAAGGTCAAGAATAAGCTTACCGCCGTAATTCTTATCTTCATACAAGCTTGTTACAACTACCGTTCCCTTTGCGTTGGGTAATACGAATTCAGCAGGAGAGTTTGACTGACCTTCCTTGTTCGGCATACGTGAAGAAACGATGTCAATAGCTACGTCGCCCACAAGAACAACCGTTCCGCCGCTTGTACCTGCCAATGTTTCAAATGCACGATAGAATACGTGACCTTTACGAACATCGCTTACAAATGCTTTTTCTTCAGCTGTAGCATTCTTGTTGAATTTTTCAAAGTCTCCGTGTTTATCAAGAAGAGCGTACAATTTTGCAAGGTCTTCAGCGTAATTTACTCTGTGTCCCATAGGTGACTCGGGAGTCTTACCGTTACCCGTACCGTTCGCAGAAATGTAAACTACGGGAGGACCAACAATAACTCCGCATTCGTTAATAAACAGAACGCGAGACTTGAGATCTTTAAGATCACCCTTATAACCGTTAACAGCATAGTCAGCAAATTTAATCTTTGCATCTTTGCCGAGAGTTACAACAGAGTCTTTACCGAGATATTCAACAGTATTAGAGAAGAAGAAGTTGTCAATTTCACCGCCGGTAATTGTAATGGTTACCGTCTTATCTACAGTACCTGTAGCCTTTGTCTGAGAACCGGTACCGTAAACCGTACCAATCTTACCGCCTTCGATAACGAGTTCTGCATTACCTGTAACAGTTGCAGGAGAAGCATCGCTGTTACCAAAACCGCCGGCAATAACAGTATCCCATGTACCTGACTTAATCGTTACGTCACTCTTTGCCTTCTTGTTGTATCTATGACCGCCTACGATAATAGGATACATATCGCCTTCTTTGTTTGTATCGGCATTAA
>JAZRUG010000027.1:0-94999 GCA_045652425.1 Eubacteriales bacterium | reverse complement strand
ACAGATAGGCTCAAGCGGTTATTACGCACAGATAGGCTCAAGCGGTTATTACGCACAGATAGGCTCAAGCGGTTATTACGCACAGATAGGCTCAAGCGGTTATTACGCACAGATAGGCTCAAGCGGTGATTACGCAAAGATAGGCTCAAGCGGTGATTACGCAAAGATAGGCTCAAGCGGTAAAAATGCCGTTATCTGTTGTGCCGGTAATAACGGAATGGTTAAAGCCAAAAAAGGCAGTTGGATAACCTTGTCTGAGTGGAAATGGATTGACGGAGAATACACCCCCGTATGCGTTAAGACGGTACAAGTTGACGGAGAGGTTATCAAAGAAGATACATACTACAAGCTTATAGACGGCGAATTTAAGGAGTGTTAATATGCCGATTAACTCAAGAGAAAAAGGCAAACGTTTCGAACGGGCCTTAGCTAAAAAGTTTAACGAATACGGCTACGATTGCAGACGAGGGCAGCAGTATTGCGGTGCTAATGGTGATGCCGACGTAATAGGACTCCCATACATACACGTTGAAGCTAAAGCGGTTGAGCAAATGGCTTTGTATAAGTGGATAGCACAAGCAAAGAACGATGCCAAAGACGGCGAAATACCTGCGGTATTCCATAAAAAGAATAATTGCAATATTCTTGTTACTTTAGAATTTGACTCCTTTATGGAGATATACAAGGAATTTGAAGCAAGTATGACTTTTCGAGACTTAGAGTTAAAAGATTATAAAGAAAGGATACACCCCTATGAAGAATTTGATGAAGGTATCTAAAGTGGTTAAAGAGGTATTGACTGATATTCCCGACACAAGAAACAGCGACAGTTATTTATATCTCAAGGTGCTTGAAAGGTTTGCTGGGGGCAGAGATTTAAACACAATAACCGTTCCTTATTTCCTTTGCAACATAAAGAAACTGAAATTTCCGTACTTCGAGACAGTAAAACGTGCAAGGCAGAAGATACAAGAAAGACACCCAGAGCTTCAAGCGTGTTCGGAAGTCAAAGAAGTGCGAGAAGCAAAGGAAGAAGTATTTTATAACTATGCGATAGGAGAAGCGGTTGAATGACAAGCGAAGAAATCAAAAAAGCAATGATAGACTTCTCCCCGGTCAAATACAAAGGCATAATCTACAAGAGAATAGCCGCCTATATCTACAGAGTAATAGAACCAAGACCAAACAAATACAAAACCGTTTTACAAGTAGAGTTGGTTGATCGCACAAAAAACAGCGTAACGGTAGCAGATGCCGAAGCGGTGGAGCTTGTTGAGGGGGTGTCTTAATTGGCGGAAAGCAAAGTAAACCGAGAAAACTATATTTCTGTACAGGGATTTATGGTAAAGGACTTACAGTTAAAGGGTAACGAGCTTTTAGTATATGCCATAATCTACGGCTTTTCACAAGCAGACAATCAAGTTTTTAACGGTAGCGTACAATACTTGGCTGATTGGACCAATAGCACAAAACAAAGTGTATATAACTGTCTTAAATCCTTAACAGAAAAAGGGTATATCGTTAAAACAGATAAGATAATCAACGGAGTAAAGTTTTGTGAGTACTATGCAACAAAGTTTACTACGGTGGTAAACAAAGTTGACTACCCCATACAACAAAGTTTACCGGGGGGTGATAAACAAAGTTTACCCAATAATATAGATTCTAATACTCTATTAGATAATATAAAAAATATTATAGATTATCTCAACACAAAACTTGGCACAAAATACTCTTACAAGACAAAGAAAACGCAAGACTGTATAAAAGCACGATTTAACGAGATAGACGGCTTGACTGTAGAGGATTTTAAAACCGCTATAGATAACCAATACGCAAAGTGGAAAGGGACAGACTACGAGCAGTATTTAAGACCTGAAACGCTTTTCGGTAATAAGTTTGAGGGTTATCTGAACAGTATAGCCAAACCAAAGGAATCCTCTTTTGATACAGATGAATTTTTTGAAGCGGCGTTAGCAAGTTCACGCAAAAAGGCACAAGCTTTGACGGCTGCTGAAGATGATTCTATCCGGGAGAAAGCGGAAGCGTTAAAAGCTTCGTTGGGACAGTAGGTGAAAATCATGGGCTATGAAGATTTAAGAATAGCTATAGTGTCGAGGGCGATAAGGGATTATAATACCGCCCTTGCCTATGGCAAAGAGAGAGCGATATATCGACTTGAAAAATTCTTTTTATCAAGTTGGGGGCAGTTTTTAACCAACTATCACGGTGAACACATAATACAACGTTGTAAGAAAAATATAAAACTAATATCAAAGGGGGATCAGAATGACAGATAATACACAAGTAGCAATACCGCAGTATTACGAAGTCTACAAACAAGACCTTGCGAACGAATACATAGACCTCGAACTATTAGGAATTGCACGAACTATAGAAGAAGCGAGAATGTGTTGTAAGTTGTTCCGAGAAGCGATAGAAACATCACACGCACGGGGAATGCCCGATTATCGAAGTAGATTTACGGTATTCTTTAGACCTGTGTTGAAAGGGGTGGCGAAATGAACGAACTAAAACCTTGCCCATTTTGTGGGAGTACAAAACTAAAAATAGACCAAAAGACAAGCAGTAATACAAAGTGGAACAACGAAACCAAAAGGTGTGATAAGTTGGTGGTTGTTACTGTTCGTTGCAATAGCTGTCATACAAGAGGACCGACAACTTCAATGTATGCAGGGTGGTACGACGAACCTACTAAAATACTTGAAGAAAAAGCTATTGAAGCGTGGAACAAACGCACACAAAAAGAAAGAGAGGATAAAAACAATGATTAATATTATATGCGGAATAATACTTGGAACTATAGTTACGGCGATTTTTATGTGCTTGATGATTGTCGCCAAAGAGAGCGACAGAGAACCGCCCACAATAAGAGTAATGCTTGACGAGGGGGCTTATATTCCCGAAACGGCACATACAGAAGATGCAGGGTATGACTTGCGTACACCGATAGACTTTGATGTTTATGCCGGGAGTTATGAAGTAATAGATACGGGTGTACATATCGAAATCCCGAAAGGGTATGTAGGTTTCCTCAAAAGCAAAAGCGGTCTCAACGTTAAGGACCATTTAACAGGCGAGGGGGTAATAGATAGCGGTTATACAGGGAGCATAAAAGTAAAGCTCTACCACAATAACCCAGACGGAGATTGGAAAGTTTTTCACAAGGGCGATAAGATAATTCAAATAGTCCTCTTGCCTATCTATAAACCCCAAATAAAGCTTGTAGATACGCTGAAAGCAACGGAGCGAGGGAATAACGGCTTCGGTAGCTCAGGTAGATAAAAACATCATACAGAAAGCGGTGATAGTTATTGAATGTGGTTGAGTGGTTAGAACGAATAGAGCTTTATGACGATTTGATTAAGTCAAAGCAGTTAGAATATGACGAAGCTCTCGAACTTGCGGCAAACACAACCTCAAAGGCTCCCGACGGTATGCCGTTCAGTAATTCGGGGCAAGTGTCGGACAAGGTAGGGAACGGTGCGGTAGACCTTGCTACACTTGCACAAGAAAAGCTAATACTCATAGATAAATATACCAAAGCTAAAGAAGAAGCTATCGGAATATTGGAACAACTTCCTGCAAACGAGTATAAGGTGTTGTATAGAAAATATATCCTCTATATGACGTGGGAAAATGTTGCAAGGGATATAAACTATAGTTATTCGCAAGTGCGGAGAATAAAGCTTATGGCTTATGAACATCTTGCGGAGCTTTTGAGGGCAAAAGAAAAAGGCGGTCAATTATGATCGCCTTTTATTCATATCCTCTCGTATGAGGTTTTTTATGTATGTTTGCTTCTTGGGTTGGCTGTTGATGTGTTCAAGTAAGTCCGCTTCTGTCGGAGAAAATTCAAGTGTCAAGCGTTTTACTTTCTCCTTGTACTTTTTGATAGCTTTCTTTTGACATTCTCTCATTTACTCGCTCCTTTAGTGTTTTTGATTATTATAACGGCTTTAGGTATGTAAATATACATACAAATTGTTAATTGTTGAGTAATTCGGGGTTATCGTGTATGTTGCCGATAACTTCCATACCTGTCGCACTTGTCAGATGACAAAAATGCCAAGTTTCCGTATCGTCCATAACAACACCAAAATAAGCCGTTTCATTTCTCTGCTCAAAGACAACCTTATTTATGGTATTGCCGTATTTTACAATATCCCCCTCGAAAATCTTCTTGCCGTTCTTGTCGGTTAATCCTGTGTATTGTCCTATGGTTTCAGGATAAACATCGCATTGATTTATTTCGCAACAAAGATATTCTTCATCATCTGTAAACTTCTCTGTATGTAAAGAACCGATAATCCATTCATCATTATGTGTTCTCTTCCCTCTAAACAATATCTCTCTCATATTCTTTTCTCCTTACTGTGCAATTTGTAAACTTTGCTTTTTCATTTGCTCTTTAACGAATAAAGACCATTGCTCTATAAATGCTTTTTCTGTTGCTTCGGGTGTGCCGTTTTTGTATGTGTGCGCTTGTATGATACTTGCCGTCTTGCCGTCAAGCTCTATAGTGCAATAGCTCTTTTCGGGGTTCTCTTTAGCTCTGAAGAAGCCTATAATTGACCTACCGTCTATAACTTTCTTCTCGTAACCCATTCTGCCGACACAATGCTTTAATGCGTTGCCCTCGTTTATCAAGTCTTCTACTGTGTGGGGCATAATGATAACATAGCTCTCACACTCCCAACGGTATTTCTCGTTAGCGGTGGAGACCTTTTCAAAGTCTTGCCATAGCTTTTTATTCTTCTCTTGGTCTCGCTTCATCTTGAGAACAGCATACTCGTCTGTTCTTACTTCGTGCATACGGTTAAAGTCTTTCGGGAAGATGTTTTTTGTATCGGTCAGATCTAAACCAAGCTCCGTTATAGCTTCGATATAGTCGCCGTAGCTTATAGGGGAAACAGAGTATTTTTTAATATAATCACGTGCAGCAGTGCGAGAAATTTTCGACTTTGTGAAATAGGGGGTGTTAATATCTCGCACGATTTGTCTTTTGCGTGATAACTCATACTCAACACCGCCAAAATTGGTTGTTCCTCTGTTGTATGCTTCGATAATAACGGCAGAAGAGAAACGTTGCATATTATTTGCGTTATCGTAAAGAAAACGTACAAACTGTTTGTCTTTTTCGCATTTGCTGATAAGTCTTTTAGAGGGGTTATAAAAACCGAGCTTTCCAAGAAGTTCAATACGAGGGTTAGCAGAGTATTTTTCAAGGTGGCGAATAAACGAGCCTTTTTCGTTCCACTTGCTTGTATATCCGCAGTATTTATACTTTGTGTTTTCAAGTGCTTCGAGGTTGATTATACGGCTTGATATATTAACATCATTTCGGGATTCCGTGTACCACTTGTCAAAGTTATCTCCGTCAAATCTAATAAGGCGGTAGCCGTAGCTTGAAGCGGTTATATCTTTTTTCTCGTAAACAGGTATATAGCCATTCATAGAAGCATAGTAAACATTCTTTACGAGCTTTTTATCGCTGTTGACGGTCTCTCGCATTACTTCTGTTACAAAGGTGTTGCCGTTGCGTTTCTTAAATGCGAACGTTTTGAGAGTGAGTGGATCACTCTCTACGTCAATATAGCTAATAAAGCATTTTGGCGTTGTGGGTGCGTTGTCTATATACTCTTGTACTCTTCTTGGAATATCCATAATCTTAAACTCCTAAATCAAAGAATGATAATTGTTCGGTCTCTTGGAAAGATAACTGTTCGGTTTTGGGTTTGGTTTTCGGCTTCGGGGGTTCTGCTTTTGGTATGGGTTTCGGGGTGGTCTTGGGTGCGGTGCTTGTGGGAGCTTTTGAGGGTGCTTTAGGGGCGGTTTTTGTCGGGGTGGGTTCTTGTATTGAGTCCTCTTCAAAATAGTGCATAGCCCAACCGAAAACGGTGTTATCTTCGATACAAGCACAACCATTTACGGCTTGTTTCTTGGCTTCTGTGGTGATGTAGTTCCAACAGCCTTGTAAAGTCTTTTTGCCGTTGTTTATCTTGGTGCAGAGGTAGTCCGTTGCGTTCTTCTCGATGTAGTCAAGTACTCTCTTTTCGTTGTCTGTTTTAGCGGTCAAATTAGTTCTCATATTCATATCTCCTTTAACAGTTTGGTATTTCAGCGAATTTTGCTCCTGCGAGGACAAGGGCGGCGGATATTGTGAAAGCTTCTGCTTGTCCGAATCTCATTCGATAAATGAGCATATTCTCAAACTCTGCTTGTGTCATTGTGCCGTTGAAGTAGTTGGTGTTGTCTTTGTGTAGGTCTAAAACTTCCTTTGCGAATTTTTTGGTCATAGTCATTGTTTTTTCTCCTTCTTTGTTCCCATTTTTTCTATTTTGAATTTTAGCTCTCGTAAGTAATAGATTCCGCCGTTGTTATAGGTGCAAACAGACTTAAAGTATTTCTTCTCTTTTTCTAACTTGCTTATCATATCGTCTATGACTTCGATAACATCACATTTACGCATTGTTTTCGCCCCCTCTTAAAAGTCATTTCCGTAGTTATAAACGGTCATTTTATGGCATTTGTGGTGGTCGTAATAAATTCCTGCATTGCTCCAACCGTCAAAGCCAAAGTAATTGGCGATGTATCGGAATGTATCTCCGTTTCCGCAGTTCCAAAGGTTTTTCAAATGCCATTCGTCAAGCGGTTTGTTGTCAATGTCTATTTCATCATATTTAAGCCATTCAAATGCTTTCGGGGTGTGGTGTTTTTTCATTGAGTCTCTAAAGCTTTTTACTATTTCGGTGTACTCGTTAATATCAAACATAATCTCGTATGTTGTTCTAACTTCTTTGCTAATAATTTTCATAATTCTTTCTCCTTTTCTGCCCGGTATAACCGCCGGGCCCGGTGTTGTTTGTTTTATATTATGCGTACCAAGATTCATAACAAGTTATTGTGTCGCCGTTACATTTGGTTGCGTGGTGGTTGCTGACTTTGATATAACAATGTTTTTTTGCTTCTTCGGGGTCTTTGCAGAAGCCGAGGTTAATGCGTTTGAGGTCGCCTTTTTCTTGGTCTTCGATAAATACGGAGTAACGAGAGGGGGGGAGAAGCTCATTTGTAAGCTTATAAGTTCTATCGGCTGACATTCCGCTTATACCTTTTTCGTCTATCATAGGGGGATTTACTTCTCTTACTCTGACCGAGCTTTCTCCAACAAGGGTGATAACTTGGAAAAAGTCAACGTTTGTCTGTTCATATCCCCAAGACATCTCAAAGAGGTCGCCAACCTTTACACCGTATTTATTAACCTTTTCGGCTTTGGTTGCTTCGGTTGTGGGTTTGCCGTTCTCTGCATTGTCTATGGCTTTTCTTGCGGTAGCTTCTTCTGTGTAGCCATACCAAACCTTTTTAACGTTGTGCCAACGGAAGCGAAGTTCTTTAAGTGCGTTGCGTATTGCTTCGCTTGGTTTGCCGTCAAATGTGATTTCGATTGAATTGAAATTGGGGTTAGTTGTGATTGTGTAAGTCATTTTTTGTGTCTCCTTTAAAACGTAAATTCTGTATATACTACGGTATCGGGTTTAAGAAGTCTACTTGCGGATATGTCGGAAAACTTTCCGCAGAGGTATTTCTTTTCGCTTCTGTCGTATTCGTCTTTGATGTACACTTGGCTTTCTTTCGGTTCTGCAATCGGCTTCAGGGTGAAGTATTCGCCTTTCTTGAGTTCTTTCAATTTCATTTTTCGTGTTCTCCTTTTCGTTGTCGGCGGTGTGCCTTTCGTTGTGCTTATTATATCCCGCGGGATAGAAAAGAAAAAGGGCGAAACCGTAAACAAAGTATGAACGAATTGTAAACTTGGCAAACAAGACGGCGCAAGGCGAAAGATGGAGTAGAATGGAAGGTATATATAGTGGTATAATGTATTGTGAAAAGATATACACAAAGCACTTACTGTATTCGGTAGGTGCTTTTTTGTGTTAAAAAATAAGGGCGGTCGATAAAATGAAACTGTTAAAAGGTGATTGTCTTGAAGTAATGAGGGATTTACCCATACGAAAGTATTGATTTAACTGTTACAAGTCCACCGTATGACAATTTAAGAGAATATAACGGAAACATCAGCCAATGGAGTTTTGATAAATTCAAAAGTATAGCCAAAGAGTTATATAGAATTACCAAAAAAGGCGGTGTGGTTGTCTGGATCGTCGCCGACGAAACGAAAAAGGGAAGCGAAAGCGGAACATCATTTAAACAAGCATTGTATTTTATGGATTGTGGTTTTAAGTTATACGATACAATGATTTGGTATAAACAAAAAAGCGGTTCTATCGGTTCTCTTAAACGTTACGAGAATACTTTTGAGTATATGTTTGTGTTTTCAAAGGGTATGCCAAAGACAACAAACATAATCAAAGACAAACCAAACAAAACAAGCGGTCGACTTCTTCACGGCAAATTTAGACAGCGAGACGGCAGTCTTATACATACATCAGGATATAAGAAAAAGACAGTAGCCGAATACGGTAGACGGCATAATGTTTGGTGTATATCTTCAGAAGCACACAACAAAACAATTCACCCGGCTGTATTTCCCGTGCAATTAGCAAAAGACCATATAATAACTTGGAGTAATGAGGGCGATACAGTCCTTGATATATTTTCGGGAAGTGGTACAAGCGGAGTTGCTTGTGTAGAGACCAACAGAGAATATATAGGCATAGAGATAGACGAACAATATTACGAGATAGGCAAACAGCGAATAAACAACGCTGTTTTTTTATTATAAAAAAGCATATTTCAGCAGAATACACAGCTCCTCGGATAAGTCGGTATTTTAAGTTTTTTCTCCGATACTGTCCGCAAATACATTACCTCCTTTGGGGCGGTATAATCGGTATCGCCTAAGGAGCTTGTATACCTGCCTATTATAGAAAGGGGGAGTATATATGCTTACACCAAAGCAAGAGCTATTTGTACAAGGAATAATCAAGGGAATGTCTCAAGCTGATGCGTACCGTAATGCTTATAACTGTAAAAGAATGACCGATAAAAGCATACACGAAGAAGCAAGTAAATTAATGTCTACCCCCAAGATAGCCACAAGGGTGAAAGAATTAAGAGAGCAGATAGACAAATCTAATATTATGACAGCTCAAAAACGTTTAGAGTGGTTAACAGATTTAATCAACAACAACAAAGAAACCACAACAGACAAATTAAAAGCTATTGACATTATGAACAAGATGCAAGGCGAGTATATACAGAGAGTTTCCGCAGATGTAAACACAGATGTAAATATAGTCATAGAATTGAGTGAAGACGAGTGAACGTAAACATTAAGATATCAAAAAAGGTATTCAATGATGTATACGTTCCTTTTTTGGATAATGACGATAGATATTTAGTATTTTACGGTGGCGGTAGTAGTGGTAAATCATACTTTATCGCTCAAAGGTGGATATATAAGCTAATACACCCGACAAGATGTAATTTACTTATAGTCAGACAAACGGGAGATACAAACAGACGAAGCACGTTCCCATTGTTAAAGCAAGTTATTTCACATTGGAATTTAACGCAACACTTCAAGATCAATGAGAGTGATATGCGTATTAAATGCTTATTAACGGGCAACGAGGTAGCTTTTGCAGGTCTTGACGATGTAGAAAAGATTAAGTCAATCACGTTTGAAAATGGCGAATTAACTTGTATATGGGTGGAAGAAGCAACAGAAACACAAGAAGCAGATATAAACCAACTTAAAGTCCGTTTGCGTGGTGGCAAGTCCAAAAAGCAAATGGTCTTATCTTTCAACCCGATTAACATTCAGCATTGGATTAAGAAACACTTTATAGATTCAAACCTTGCTACCGTATGCTTCAGCACATACAAAGATAATAAATTCCTCACAGAAGACGATAGAAAAGCATTAGAGGAATTAAAGACTATAGACGAATATACATACAACGTCTATTGCCTCGGTAAATGGGGTATTCTCGGCAAGACTGTATTTGATGCAAGAGCAATACAAGCAAGGCTTGAAACGATTAATAAACCCATTAAAACAGGCTATTTCAAGTATGACTATGACGGCTTAAAGATAAGCAAAATAGAGTGGGTTAACGATAGAAACGGATATATAAACATATACCAATTACCCAATCAACCTGCATTTACAGAGTACTGTATCGGCGGTGATACGGCGGGAGAAGGCTCTGACTTCTTTACCGGACACGTTCTCGATGCAAGGACCGGGACACAAGTAGCCGTATTAAAACACCAATTCGATGCAGACCAATACACAAGGCAGATGTATTGCCTCGGCAAGTATTACAAAGATGCACTCATAGGCATAGAAGCAAACTTTGACAGCTATCCGATAATGGAGCTACAGAGGTTAGGCTATCTCAAGCAATACGCAAGAGAAGCACAAGACACATATACGGGCAAGACAGAGAAGCGTTTTGGCTTTAAAACTACAAGTCTAACAAGACCGACAATCATATCAAAGCTCATAGAGATAGTGCGAGAGCATTGCAACACTATCAATGACAAAGACACACTCGAAGAGCTATTGACTATTATTCGCAACGAGAAAGGGCGTATAGAAGCTCCTGAAGGCGGACACGACGATATGATGATGGGACTTGCTATAGCACATCACATAAGAGATCAAGTTGTATTCAACGTAGAGCCTGTAATTATCAATCCGCAGTATAACTTTGGTGTAGAGAGACACAACCAAGTACAACAAGACTACGGAGAAAGAATTGAAATCATATAGGGGGATATATGGAAATATTATTGTTACTTATAGTCAGCATATCAAATATAGTGTGCTTTGTTGTCGGTGCAAAGATAGGGCAAAAGGTAGACAAAGGCGAGTCAATAGAACTACCGAGCATAAACCCTATGGAAGTTATACGAGAACACCAAAGCAGACGAGAAGAAGAACGAGTGCAAAAGCGAGTCGAAACTATATTAGAGAACATAGAAGCCTATGACGGCACAAGCAACGGACAGAAAGAAGTTCCGAAGGGGTGAATAAATGGATAGACAAGAGATAAGAGAAACGCCTATATGGAGCTTATACGAGATAGGGCGAAATTATCATAGACTAACAAGCGTGTATTCTGATACGGACAGAAACCACAACTTCTACAACGGAAATCAATGGGAAGGTGCAAAGCTCGGTGGAGTAGAACCCGTACAGAAGAACATCATAAAACCCATAGTCAAATATAAGTTAGCTGTAATACATAGCAATTTGTACGATATAATCTACTCTTCACAGAACTATGAAAATCCCTCGTTCCGAAAGAACGCAGAGAGATATTGCGACGTTCTCAATAGATGCGCAAGTAACATTTGGGAAAGAGACCAAATGGACAAAAAGGGAAGAGCTGTAACAAAAAATGCTGCTATTAATGACGAGGGAATTATATACGTTGGATTTGATAAAGAGAGTATGTACCCCGTCAATGAAGTAATAGACAAGTGTGATATATATTACGGCAACGAAAACGACGAAGATATACAGAGTCAGCCCTATATCCTTATTCGCAAGAGAATGCCTGTAGTTAATGCAAGGGATTTAGCTATAAGTGAGGGTTTAAGCGAGGAAGAAGCAAAGTTAATCATAGGCGACAACGAGACATTTGAAGAAGCGGGAGAAGCGGCAAAAGACGAAGTAGACAACGGCGTTACTATTGTCTATAAGTTTTACAAGAGAAACGGTATTGTATATTATTCTATCGCTTCAAGATACTGTGAAATATCAAACGAGCAAGACACGGGCCTTAGTCTTTATCCCATAGCTCACATGACTTGGGAAGAGAAAAAGGGAAGCGCAAGAGGCGAGGGCGAGGTTAGATATCTTATCCCGAACCAAATCGAGATCAATCGTACAGAGATGCGCCGAGTCTTGACAGTAAAGAGTCAAGCATATCCTTACAAAGTTGTTGATGTATCAAAGGTATCAAATCCCGATGCTCTTAACAACGTGGGCGGAGTAATCAAGACCAACGGACAACCTGTAGATGATGTACACAAGGTTGTTGGCACAATACCCCCGGCGCAGATGTCGCCCGATGTAGTCAAGCTCCAAGAGGATTTAATACAAATCACAAGAGATTTAGCAGGTGCGGGAGATACGGCAACGGGACAAGTAAACCCCGAAAGCGCTTCGGGTAGAGCTATTCTTGCAGTACAACAAGCTTCACAAGCTCCAATGACAGAGCAGAAAGAAAGCTACAAGACGTTTATCGAGGACTTGGGCAGAATATGGCTTGAGTATCTTATAGTTCATTCCGAAGGCGGTGTAAGTCTTGAGGAAGAATATACAGACGAGAACGGCGAAAAGGCAGTAAGGCTTATAAACGTTCCGCAGTCGGCTTTAGAGCAGTTAAAAGCTAAAGTCAAGATAGACGTAACCCCAAAAGGTGTATATGACAGATACGCTCAAGAAATGAGCCTTGAGAACCTTTTGAACGGCGGATATTTCGGACAGAGAATGTCAGAGTTAAAGATATACGTAAAGCTGTTAGATGACGATTCTGTAATGCCAAAGGCAAAGCTCGAACAAGCAGTAGAGGAATACGACGAGGAACAGAGACGTATAGCCTTAATAAATGCTCAAGCACAGATAATGCAACAGAGGGCGCAGCAGTTCTTTGTGGAAGACCTCGACAGCCAAGCGCAACAGGTAGCCGATGCAAGACAGCAGATAGAAGCAGAGAAAACTCTTGAAGCAGAAGAGTCAAAGTATGCCGAGAAAGAGGCAGAGCTTGACGAAGAGACCGCAGAAGCAGAAGAAAAGATTGAAGAATAATAAAGAAAGTAGGATAAAGTTATGGCAAAAATGAAAAAAGAATATAAGCCGTTCAAAATGAAGAAAGAGTTTAAGCCTTTAACACAGAATCGGGGCGCAGTTGTTACAAGCACAAATCGAAAAACAGGGGCTTCGACAACACAAAGCAGGACATTGAAACCTATTACATCTTCTGCATTCAAAAGCAATTCTTCGCAGGGATCATCCGCATTGGCAAGAGCGAGAAAAAGAAGAGAGATGAGATAAAGCCCTATTATAAGGGCTTTTTTATATAGGTGAAGTCAAACACCTACCAAAAAATAGATAGGTGAAGTCAAACACCGACCAAAAAAATAGAAAGGAATAATCGTTATGGAAATGAACGAAAACCCTGTAACCGAAGAAGTTACTGAAAACGTGGAGCAGACCACAGAAGAAACGCCCAAGACATACACAGAAGCCGAGTTTAACGAAGCAGTTAACGCAAAGCTGAATGAGGTTATGCCGGGCAGGATTGCACGTAGAGAAGCAAAGATACGTAAAGAGTATGACCGTAAATACGGACCGCTTGAAAACGTATTGAGAGCAGGTACGGGCGAAGAGAACGTGGAAGGTATGACAAACACGCTCGAAAAGTTCTACCGTGGCAAAGGTGTCGAAATCCCCGAAATAGAAAACACAAGGGATACCGAGGTACTTGCGAGAGCTGATGCAGAGGACATTATAAGCGGCGGCTATGAAGAAGTAGTCGAAGAAGTTGAACGCTTGTCAAGAAAAGGCATAGCGAATATGACCGCAAGAGAAAAGATGATGTTCAAAACATTAGCAGAACATAGGCAGAACACAGAGAGGGCAAATGAATTGTCCTCAATAGGTGTAACCGAAGATATTTACAACAGCAAGGAGTTTAAAGACTTTGCGAATAAATATAGATCGGACATACCTATAAAAGAAATCTACGAAGATTTTACAAAACTACAACCAAAAAAAGAGCACAAAATTGCGGGAAGTATGAAAAATGAAGCAAAAGATACGGGGGTAAAGGATTTCTACACTTACGAGGAAGCTATACGCATTCCGAGAAGTGAATTAGATAAAAACCCGAAACTTTATAAGGCTATACAAGAGTCTATGCAGAAATGGTAAGCTTCCCACCTTGAAAGGAAGGTAAAAAAATATGTCAGTAAATCATTTTATTCAAACAATATGGTCAAAAAAGATTCAGGACGACCTCGACGAAAAGTGTAAGTTGGTAAAGGATTGCACAAGAAAATACGAGGGTGATTGCAAGTATGCCAATACTGTAAAAATTCTCGCAGTAGGCGATCCTACAGTAGGTCCTTATGTAGGTAAGGATATCAACATCGAAGAAATGACAGACTCAAGTCAGGATTTGGTGATTGATGTACAGAACTATTTCGCATTCGAAGTAAAAGACATTGATAAGGCACAGTCCGTTCCTGGATTGCCCGAAAAGTATCAGCAGAAGGCAATGAGAAAGTTGGCTCTCAAGCGTGAAAAATTCATCGGCGCATTGGTAGCAGGTAAAGCACAGTCTACCGTTGACGAAGAAGCAAAGAACACCACTTACAAAGAGGGTGCTACAAAAGTTATCACAGCGACAAACAGAACGAGAGCAGCTATCAAAATTGCGCTCGACGAAGCTATTGTTTCATTGCGTGAAAACAACTTCGACGATTCGGGTGTAATCGAGATTGGTCCTCGTAACTACAAAGAGTTTAAAGATGAACTCATTGAACTCAAGACCGCAAATGACGAACTTATCAAGCGTGGCGTTGTAGGTGAATATGACAGCTACGAAGTTAAGTCTACAAACAATGTATACAAAGACGAAAATTACGAGTATGCAATTGTTCGTTCCAAAGATGCTATTGCTTTTGCGGGACAGATTAACGAAGTAGAAGCAGGTCGTATGGAAAAGCGTTTCTCTGATTATATCAGAGGACTTGACGCATTCGGCGCCAAAATCATTGCACAGGAAGAGATTGTTTGCGTAAAAATTCCTCTTGTAGCAACAGCGTAAGGAGAGTGTAAACTATGAAGAAAGTTTTATTCAACGAGACTTTTAAAGATAGATACACGGGTAAGTTGTGTGTCGCAGGGAAACTCGCAGAAATGTCCGAAGATAGAATTAAGGAGATAAAGGAAGTAAACCCTAACTTCGTTTCTGTTATCGGTGTAGTCGAAGAACCCAAAGCGCCTAAAGCTGATAAAAAGGCTGAAAAGTAAAGAATAATAACAAAAAGAGAAGGGGGATTTCCTCTTCTCTTTTTTATCGTATCAATAGACGAGATTGGGGCAGTACCAATAGATGCGAAAAGGAGTATAAAAGTATGAAACACGAATTATTTGTAGAACAACCCAACATCGAACTGAAAAAGGGAATCAAGGTTACAAAAGAAACAGAGCTTACTTACAGTAACGATAAGGTTGAGCAAGAATTGAAAGACCTTATACTTGAAACGATTTTAACAGATGAAGGAACAAACGGAGTCAACGCATATAAGTCGAAGAGCTATATTCATATTAGCTTAAACGAGGGGGATATTCTTTTGTTTGATGAAAACAGAGGATATTATATGCCGCCTTATCCTATGGAAAGCATTGAAGAAGCAATAAGCGATATAGAATCATTGCGAGGAATTAAACTCAATGAAACGGAAGAGGGTGAAGACTAATGTTTATATTAAACGACGACAAATCCATCTATGTAACGAGGGGCGATATCGTTGTTATGTCTGTTGGGGCAACGGACAATGGTAAACCGTACACATTCAAGCCGGGCGATCTTGTGAGAATCAAAGTAAGCAAGAAGAAAAAATGTACTGATGTTGTATTGGAAAAGGATTTTCCTATAACAGACCATACACAAGAAGTACAAATTTATCTTTCGGGCGAAGATACAAAGTTCGGTGATGTTATAAATAAGCCCACTGATTTTTGGTACGAGGTAGAGCTTAATCCTCTGTCTAATCCTCAGACTATTATCGGATATGACGAGGACGGCGCAAAAATATTTAAACTGTTCCCCGAAGGAGCAGACAAAGATGTAGAAGAATACGTACCCGAAGATGAAGAAATACTTTCTCGCTATATGGATGACGAGCTTGATTTATCCTCTACACACCCGGTAGAAAACCAAGCGATTGCAAGAGCTGTTTTAAGGCTTGAGGGGAAATACGCAGCAGTAACAAGCGCCTACGTAACGCCGCAGATGTACGGCGCTTTCGGCGATGGTAAGGCAGACGATACTCAAGCTATTATAAGCGCAATTAACGCATTGGGCGGTGGTGATTCTATTTTGCATTTGCCTACGGGTACATATTTGGTAAGCGAGGATATTCCGCTTGTATCTAATATGACGTTAGAGGGCGAGGGCAATAATACTATTATCAAGAGAATCGGAAACAATCTTGAAAAGTACAATGTTATTTCATGCGAGGGAATTGACAATGTAACAATCAAAAACATACATATTCAAGGCGATAGAAACGAACACACGGGAACTACGGGCGAATGGGGAGCTTGTATAGGTCTTTATGGAACGCATAATGTAACGATTAAAGATTGTAAGCTTACAGACGGTTGGGGCGACGGTGTTTATCTTGGCGAGTACATTCATAATGAGTTAGGCGAATTATGTTTTAACACCATAATCGAGGGTTGTTTAATCGACAATAACCGAAGACAAGGTATCAGCGTTATACACTCTGACAGACTCACGGTGCGTAATTGTACTATTTCCAACACCAACGGAACATTACCCGAAGGTGGTATTGATTTTGAAGTAAATGGTATCGGTCAATCAGCCAAAAACAACATTGTAGAAAACTGTATCTTCTATGGCAATGTGGGCGGAAGTATTATTGTCGGAAACCATAAAGCAAAATACGAGATTATTGTTAGAAATTGCGTATCAAGCGATAACTCCGGTGTAAAAGTTTACGGTACATCTGTTGAGGGTGTAGATCGAGGATATTTGACCGTACAGAATTGCGATTTAAGAAACGGTGAGCGTTGTTTTGAAATCGAGGGCAAGAGCGCAACGGGCCTCTTTGTAAAGATTAAAGATTGCGAACTGTATGCAGGTGCAAGTAACGGAATTTGCATTGAGTATAATTCGGATAAGACAGACGTTTTAGGCGGTTTGCGTGTTCTCGGTTGTAGCATCAACAATCCAAACTCTTCAACCCCTCCTATACGTGTAATCAATAATAAAGCCGACGGCACATATAACGATATTGTTATTGATGTAACCAATGAAACAGTCGGTCAAAACGGTGTGTATTTCAATAGTGATGTTACGGGAACTGCAACGGTCAAATTAGGTAAGAAAAGTACCTATAGTGCGGACTTTGAATTGTCGCAGTATAGAGTATTAGACAAACTCGATATAAATTGCGAATCAGGTATCCGTAGTATTACTTGTGATGACTCATACCCGTATAACAGTCCTATTTCAATTAGAAAACTATCAAGCAAAAACACTCTTGAAATACACGGTGGAATATTTCCTCAATTAAACTCTGCTACATCGCTTGAATTAAAAGGGGCTTATGATGAAATCACAATTATACACGAAAAGACGGACTACAATACGGGTATTTGGAGTATTAAGGACACAACCGCACAAGGTAAGGGTGTAATAACAACCGGGGTAGGTTAATGAGAGGAGAGAAATATGAGCAATAAATTGACGGGCTATATATACGCCCCCGATGCCATACAAGGCAAATCAGCTTATGAAATAGCCGTTATGAACGGCTTTGACGGCACAGAGGAAGAGTGGCTTGACTCTCTAACCGACGAAGCTGTAAGTCGAGCGGAAGAAGTGATTAAAAGCACAAAAGAGAGTGCTGTTAGCGAAATCAACTCAAGCGCCGAAGAGGTAAAGGAATATACAGAAAACGCTTTAACCGTAATCGGCGAAAAAGTAACAGAAGCAGAAACAGCCGAAGCAAAAGCAAGTGTATCGGCGGGTAAGGCGTTGGAGTCGGAGATCAAGGCAAAAACATCGGAAGAGAACGCAAAACTTTCGGAGAATAACGCTAAAGATTCCGAAACAAAAGCAAAAACGAGCGAAAACAATGCAAAGTCTTCAGAGAATAGTGCAAAAACGTCGGAAACAAACGCAAAAACGTCAGAGAACAATGCAAAGTCAGCCGAAACGAGTGCAAAAAATTCAGCAGATACCGCAACAAGCGCAAAAAATACGGCTGAGAGTGCGGCAACGTCGGCGAGTAATTCGGCGAATAGTGCAGCGAAGTCAAGTACAGAAGCAACCGAATCGGCGAATAGTGCGGAAGGGTACGCAATTGAGGCGAATTTAAGCGCAAGTTACGCCTTATCGGCCGAAGAACAAGCAAAGATGGCGCTATCCAAAACAGAGACGGCACGAGATGAAGCCGAAGCGGCGGCAAGTGTGGCTAAATCAACCGCAGAAATAGCGGCTAACGAAGTTAAAAAAGTGTGTGCTTCAGCTATCCCTAATACAGCAAGCGGAAGCGTTGTATCATTAACCGATATATCCCCAATAGAGCATACATTGAGGGTTAAGGCGAGAAGTAAGAACTCAATACCTTACCCATTTTATGATACTACTAAAACAACAGAGGGTATTACATATACCGATAACGGAGATGGAACTGTAACCGCAAACGGAACATCAACAGGTATTGCGGATTTTATTTTAGCTTATGACTTTCCCGTAAAAAAGGGAATGATTATCAGCGGTGCTCCCGAAGGAACTAACGATGATACTTTTGAAATACAGGTTTATAAAGATGGAAAAAATGTTGTACAAAGCTATGGAGCAATGGCAATAGCAACAACTGATTTTGTGGGTACGGCAAGAATAAGAATTAGAAGTGGTTATACCGCTAATAATCTTGTATTCAAGCCACAATTAGCAGAGTTTGCGTCACCATATACACCATATATAGATGTATCAAAGGCAAAACTTATTAAGTCGGGAAAGAACTTTGCACAAATCAATAGCGTATCTGCTCCATTTACGGATATTGTAACAATCTTTGAGGGTGAAATATCTGGAAACTTTGTGTTGTCTTGTGATATAAGCACTTTAGGAGATTTTACAAGTGAAAGTGCCACATTGTTTAGATGTACACTTAAAGACGGAACAACGATTTTTTCCACAAGTGTAAAGTATCTTGAACCCGTACGGATTAGCGGAGTATTAACAAAGGTCGAACTTGTACATTGGTCGTACGCAAAAAGCGGCAGCGTAAACAATATTCAATTAGAACCAGGAACGGTTCCGACCGAATTTGAACCCCACAAAGAGCCTGTACCCCCCTATACTATCAACGCAGACGGAACTGTTGAGGGCGTAACATCACTCCATCCCACAACAACGCTTGTACCCGATACAGAGGGAGTTGTAATTGATGCGGAATACAACGTAGACACAAAGAAGTACGTTGATAACCAAATTGACAAAAAAATTGCCGAATTAATGGCGTTAGTATTGGAGAATTGATATGACAAAGAGAGAAGCAAGAGTAATCAAAGCATTTATAAATTGCGTAAAGTCGGGACAGTACACCTATGACTATGCAGTAACACTTATCGAGAATGCCGAGAAGTACGGCTACTTGACAGACGAAGCGAAGGAAGCTTTTTACGCAGAGTTTGAAGAACCCGAAGAAACGGTAGAGGGAGAAGAAACGCTCCCGGAAGAAGAGTAATAAAGGACATCTTTGGGTGTCCTTTTTCTCTTAGAAAGGAGAATATATGACTCTTTATGATGAAAAACTAAAAGTGTTGGGGCTTATCGAGGAATTAAACCCCAATAGCGAACTTTTGACCGACGATCCCGACATAGCAACGAAGATAAATGAAGTCTTCAATATGGTTATGTTTGAACTCGCAAGGATAAAGAAAATCCCGAAGTATGTTGAGCTTGAAGTAACCAAAGGGGATATTATAGAATTTGCCGACATAGAGAGCGAATGCGGATATGAAATATATCAGGTCGGCACGATAAGCGGTGTTAAATACACACCAAGAGCAAACGGAACGATATTCAAGATATTGGAGAGTGGAACGGCTGAAATTGATTGCTATGTATATCCCGAAAGAATCACAGCAAATACAAAAGACAAAGCGTATGAGTTTGAGCTTTCTCCCGATGTGCTTGAGATAATGCCTTACGGTGTAGCGGGAGATTTGTTAAAGAGCGACGTATCTGCGGAATACGGACAAATTTATTCAGCAGAGTACAAAGATAAATTGCAAAGACTTGATCCTCGTTATCAGATGCCGAGTATATCGGTTGAGGGTGGTGTTAAAATCTAATGGCAAACACAGGCGACAGAATTACAAGAATATACGGCGGCTTTCGTGGTGTTGATTTTCGGGGCGAGGAAATCAACATAGTAAGAAGTCCCGACAGCTTGAACGTTTGGAAAGACTATAAAGAAACCGAGAGCATAAGAACAAGACCGGGAATGGAATTGAAAAATTCTTTTGACGATGTTGTTTACGGTGTTTTCTTCTACAAAGCAGGTACAACCGATATGTGCCTTGTACATAGCGGAACGAAGCTTTACAAGATTGTCGGGGAAACAAAGACGGAGCTTTATAGTGGACTAAACGAAGCTAAGAGCAACGCATTTGTTTACAATAATACTTGGTATTTCAAAGACGGCAAACACTATTTGCAGTATGACGGACAGACAATAAAAGATGTAGTCGGTTATATTCCTACAACGTCTATAGCAAGGAAACCAAGCGGGGGCGGTAAGATACACGAAGATGTAAACTTGCTTTCTCCATATAGGAAAAATTCATTTCTCGGCGACGGTAAAAGTAGAGTTTATCACCTTGATGCACAAAACATTGACGAGAACAGCTTTGTCGAAATAACAGTAAACGGAATAGACTGGGTAGATGAGGTTCAGGTTGATTGTAAAAAAGGCACAGTTACTTTTGTTGGTGGAGAGTTAAATATATCTCCCCCAGATGCGCCCTTAACAGACGGTCAAGACAATGTTGTTATCGAGTTCAAAAAAACAATAGACAAATATTCCGACAGAATAAAGGATTGCACCTTATTACAAGTATTTGATAATAGGGTGTTTTTTAGTGGGAATAAAAACTTCCCGAATGTTGTTTGGCATTGTAGCTTGAATGATCCCTCGTATTGTAGCGATTTGGATTACTACAACGAAGGATTAGACACGGCAGCAGTAAAAGGGTTGGTAGCAGGTAACAACGCTTTATGGGTGTTCAGAGAGCCTTCACAAGCAAACACAACGGTGTTTTATCATACGCCGACACTTGACGGCGATTACGGCAAAATATATCCAAGCACACACTCAAGTATTACTACGGGTTGCATAGGTAAAGCAATCAACTTTAACGACGATATTGTTTTCTTTAGTGATAGAGGAATGGAAGGTATAAGCGGCGACGTAACATCAGAACAAGCTATAGCACACAGAAGCACGTTAGTAGACCGCAAATTAATTGCGGATAAAAACTATACGGAAATGTTGCTTGAAGAGTGGGAAGGCTATTTGTTAGTTTTCGTTGGTGATAAGGTTTACCTTGCCGACAGCCGAGCAGTTTTCACAAACGAAAATCACATAGAATACGAGTGGTTTTATTGGCAGTTAGAGAAAAAGATAATCTGTACGAGAGTACACAACGGTATTTTGTATTTGGGTACAGAAGACGGCGTTTACTCAATGACTGACAATGATTGCGATATAGAAAGCTATTGGGTAACGGCAAAAGATAAATTTGATGCTCCGCAGAAGCTAAAGACAACAAACAAGCGAGGTTGTGTTGTAGAAGCAAAAGGGGATATTTCCGTATATGCCAAGCTCGAAGATACAGACTTTGAGCATATAGGAACATACAAGAATATCACAGACTTTTTTGTAAGCAGAATAAAGCGCAAGAAATTCAAAGATATTCAGCTTAAATTCTATTCAAATACTCGCTTTAGTTTGGAAACCGCAACGCTTGAAGCTTTCATAGGCGGCTACATTAAGCGGTAGGGGGAGATAAATGGCAACACCAAATTATGATATAAACTATAACGATAAACGCTTTACAGAAGTAGAAGCGGATAAAAAAGCGGCATTAAACCAAGTAGAACAAACCTACGGCGGTATGATTAATGAGGCAGATAAATATTATCAAGCTCAAATTAATGCTGCAAAGAATTGGGGAGAAACCCAAAAACAAAATCAGCAGGCCCAAACAGATTTCGCTATTGAGAAGATAGAACAGCAGAAAGACCAAGCTCATAGTGATTACATAAAAGAACAGTCGGGCGCTTATGCCGATTGGCAGAAACAGAGTAATCAGTATGGGGCAAATGCTGAACAGATTGCCGCACAAGGACTTGCAAACACCGGATATAGCGAGAGTTCGCAAGTTAGCAGGTACAACACGTATCAGAACCGAGTAGCGACGGCGAGAGAGGTATATAACCGTGCTGTGCTTAACTATGACAATGCTATGAAAGATGCTCGTTTGCAGAACAATAGCAAATTAGCGGAGATAGCTTATCAGACTCTTCAAACAGAGTTAGAGTTAGGCTTACAAGGCTTTCAGTATAAAAATAATCTCCTTATTGAGCAGTCTAATAAAAAGCTCGAAGTCGATAATATGTACTATGGGCGTTGGCAAGATGTATTACAGCAGATCAATACAGAAAATGCGTTTAAGGAACAGATTAGACAGTACGAGCAAAACTACAATTTGCAAGTTAAGGAATATGAAGAAGGCATTAGACAGTTTAACGAAGAGATTGCAAGACTCAAGGCTAAAGATGCGGCAGAAAATGCGGCAGAAATTCAGCGTTTGGAATTGCAGAAAGCACAACTTGAAGAAGAGAAGCGACAGTTTAACGCAACTCATTCAGGCGGTACAACTAAAATTACTAAATCTTCCTCTTCTTCGGGCAAAAAGACATCGACAAGCGGAATTAATAAAAATTCGACTCCTTCAAGTAACTTGAAAGCTGATAAGGCAACAAAGGTAAATATGCAGAGTGTTATAAATTTGGGTTACGGACCAATCAGCGCCTCAAAATTAGACTCTCTCGTTAGACAAGGTGTTGTAAAAGAATATATCCAAAACGGACAATTCCATTACAAGAAAACAGTAAACTTGCCGACATCATCAACATTAAATCTGTATATGCACAAATAAAACTTATAGGAGTAGAAAGATATGAGTTTTAGTTATAAGTACGCAGAATTGCGAAGAAAAAGGCAGTTAGAAGAAAGTGTAAAGAAAAGTGCAGAAAAAAAGAAAACACAATCTTCAACCACAAGCTTTGACAAAAAATACTCTGAGTTAAGGTCTGAACGTTTGGCGGAAGAAGCCGAAAGGGATATTGCCCCTGTAGTAACAACAAGAAAGACAACATACGAAGCTCCTATAACCACCAAAAAAGATAAAGAAGAAAAAAAGCGCTCTTGGTTTCAAAAGGGCGCTTTTGAAGATGGTTATGATTTTGGTGATGTAACCAAAACTATACTCGGCACAGTTGCAGACGTTAGCGAAAATATAGGAACAGGCATTATCGGAATGGGTGAAAAGGTTGCTGATACGGCTGTCGGTCTCGGTTCTCTTATCGCAAAGAATAGCAAGTATAGCAACCCTGCTTATAGCTCACTTGATCCAAAAACAAAGAAGTGGGTAGATAATGCAAATATAACGGCGGCAAAGTCAATGAAAGAATTTGTCGCTAAAGATTTGTACGACGAAGAAAAGGTTGCAAAAGCAATCATTTCAAATCCGCTTAAAACTGTTACGGGTATTGATGCAGACGAAGATTCTGTTCTTGGAGAAAAGACAGATTCTCTTATGCAGTCGGGCGGTCAGTTGTTGGGTACTGTAGGCTTACAAGCGGTGGGCGTTCCTTGGTTTGTTACAACGGGTATCACAAGCTACGGCGGAGAGCTTGAGGGTGCTTTGAATGAGGGCGCAACAATCGAAGAAGCAAGTTTGAGTGCTGCTATCTCTTCCGGGGCTGAAATATTGACCGAAAAAATATCGGGCGGTATTAGCTTCGGTGGTAAGACTTTAGATGATGCCTTAACCAAACAAATATCAAGAGGAATTTCAAACAAAGTTGTTAGAACTCTTGCAAAACTCGGTATAGATATGGCGGGTGAAGGTGCTGAAGAAGTGCTTTCCGGTGCTATGGGCGCAATCGGGCAGAAAATGACCTATGCAAAGGATAAGGAATTGTCGGAGTTGTTTTCTTCCGAAGAAGCTCTTGAGTCGTTTATCGGCGGTGCTGTTCTTGGTGGCTTTGGTAGCGGTGTTCAAGCCGTTAAGTCGAACAAGGCGGGTATTGACTATGTTACAGAGTTGACCGAGAACGAGCAAAAGGTAGTCGATAAAGTTTACGAGGACCGAGTAACAGAAGCAGAGGAAAACGGCAAACTCACTAAAAAAGCAAAGGCGAAAATCTATGATGATGTTCTTCGAGATTTAGACAAGGGCTATATCACTACAGATACCATTGAAAGTATTTTAGGTGGAGATACCTATAAATCATACAAGGACACAGTAGACAGCGAAGATGCCTTAAAGCAAGAGCTTGACGAACTCCGCAAGATGAAGAACGGCGACAGAAACGATATACAGAATGACCGCCTTGCAGAGCTTAAGGCTATGAACCTTGAGGACACAACCAAGAGAGACAGCCTTAGAAAGCAGTTGAACGAGGAAGTGTTTGGTCTTGTTAATAATAGCCGCCTTGCAGAAAGCTATAACGAACAGACAAGACGAGGACAGTATTTTGAAGCTGATTTGTCAAAATATGACAAAAAATATCAAGATACTATCCAAAAGGCAATTAACAGCAAAATATTGAATAACTCAAACAGAACACACGAATTAGTTGATATGATTGCAAAAATATCGGCTGATAAGGGTGTTTCTTTTGATTTTACAAACAATGCGAAGCTGAAAGAGTCGGGATTTGCGGTTGACGGAAAAACTGTAAACGGCTTTGTTACAAAAGACGGTATCACGCTTAACACAGATTCCGCAAAATACTTAAATTCTGTTGTAGGACATGAAGTTACGCACGTTCTTGAGGGAACGGAGCTTTACACAGAATTACAGAATACTCTTGTTGAGTATGCAAAGACAAAGAATGATTATCAAGGCAGAATCGACAGCTTGACGGAATTGTACAAGGGTGTTGAGGGTGCTGATATCAATGCAGAGCTTACGGCTGATTTGGTTGGTGATTATCTCTTTACCGATAGCGATTTTATAAATAAACTCTCAACGGAACACAGAAACGTATTCCAAAAGGTTTATGACGAAATCAAATATCTGTACAAGGTAGCTACCGCCGGAAGTAAAGAAGCAAGAGAGCTTGAAAAAGTCAAGAGAGAGTTTGAGAAGGTTTATCAAGGTGAGATAAACGAGAAAAATGACTTAGACATAAGATATTCATTGAGTAAAGCGGGGGATTCCATTGACAAATATACCCAAGTGCAGTATAATGATTTTGGGTGGGCGAGAGCCAATGGTGCTATCTCCAAAAATGAACTTGATGATATGTATTCTAAAATACACGAAAAAGGGTCTCTTGCAAACTTTAAAAAATCAACCTATGGAGAAGCTATCATTGAAGTCAATGACAATCCGCACACTACGCTTGGTGTGGATAATGTATTTGTTTTTGTAACAGGAACAAAAACAAATCCGCAAATAAACAGAGTTGTTCGTTTTCAGGTTGAAACCGAAACAGAAATGGAAATTATAAAGGAGAAACTTTATGAGAGAGGGTCGTTCTCGAATACTTATTATTCGTTCCTTAGACAAGAAAGACTTGCAAGAGAGTACAGTAAAAAGAGTTCTCTCAATTATAGTGAGTACACACAAAATATATGGCGAGGAAGCAGCGGAGCAGAAAGCTACGGAGCTGATGGAACTCGTGGAAACGAGCAATACGGAAGCCGAACTTTTGAAGAAACTCGATCAGATGAAGTAGCACAAAGTAAAAAGACATCATCAACAGATGGTGTCTTTTTTGATGCAAATAAAAAGGCGTATTCCTTAAGCGATAAAGTCGAAGCTCCTACAAAATACGGTAATTACAATGTTTCAAGTGATGAGGTGAAATATCAATCAAAGGACATTGGTCCTGTTAGAGAAGATATTACAAAAGAACAAACAAGTGTAATACCAAATGATTATGCACCTATAACAGAGGGAGAAGCAAACGCTTTACAGAGTGAATTATTCGCAACGCTTGACGATGTAGAAGCGCCGCCCGAAAGTAATACAGAATATTACGAACAACCCGACACTACAAGGCTTGATGTTAAAGCAGAAAAAGAGCTTGTAAACACTCTCAAGGAAATGCTTACTCTTGATGCAAAAGAAACGAAGGCTATGCAAGATATCATACAGAGATATAGCACAGCAGAGTTTCCGAGCGAAGCGGCATTGTTTAGAGAGGTAAAAGATAATTTCGGTGAAAGAACGTGGACTACCAAAGACGAGCTTTCCGCCGAAGTAAAGGATTACCTTAGAAAAACAAAAGTAAGTGTTTCTCAAACTATCAGAGGGGATATACCAAACTTCAACAACTACCGTAAAAAGAATTGTTGGGGCAAGGTAAGAGTAAACAAAGAGGGTACTCCTGTAGACTCTCTGTATATGGAATTGACCGAGCTTTATCCGAGCTTTTTCCCCGAAGATATCATTAACCCGACAGAACAGTTTGAGCGAATGGTTGAGGTTGCTAATACCGACTATGACAACGTTGAGGGTTATAAGTTAGAAGATCAAGAGATACAAGGGGTAGTCAATTTCATTACTTCCGAGATAAGCAAATACAAAGAATCCGAAGTAATGAGGACCGCCGAAGCTGACCGACAAGCCTTTATGAATGAGATTACAAAGGGGAAGGTTAAAGCTCCTATAAAAGAGACGGAAGTTAAGAAAACGGCGAAAACTGAAAACGTTGAAGCTCCTGTAAAAGAAGCGAAAATTGCAGAAATCGTTACCAACGAACCCGAAGCAACAAAACCAAAGGGGCGCACATTATCTCAAGCGAGAATGTTACTCTCCGATAAACAAGCACCGTTTGAAGATTTGTCATTAAAAACGGGTAATCGTGAATTAATGGCAAAGGCTGATTATTTGCACCGTGTTGAAGGTGCGGCGCAGAGGTTTATCGGAAAAGGAACAGACGGCGTAAGAGCGTTATTAGATGTCAAGGCTGAGGTAGAAAAATCGGGACTTAATAAAGAGTTCCAAGATTATATGTATCATTCGCTTAACGTGGATAGAATGAGCATTGAAAGCAACGCAAAGAAAAAGATTGACAGTTTGCAAGGCAAATTTGGCAATTTGAAGCTTAAACAGATACAAGCAATCGCCGCAACGAAAATAACCGACAAGACAACCGAAAGAACGGCGCAGACTGTTCGTGAAGCAAGAGAATATTTAGACTCTCTTAATGCTCATAACAAGGCTGTATTCGGGGATTCTATGACGGCTGATATGTCAAGAGCTAAGGTAGCAAAAGCAGAGAAAAAGCACCCGGAATTTAAGCGGTGGGCGAAAGAAGTTTACGGCATTACTGAACACTTGCGTAAAATGTTGGTTGACGGTGATGTGCTGTCGCAAGAAACAGCCGATAGATTTGCTTCAATATATCCTCATTACGTTCCGATTCGCAGACTTGATAAAGAGGGCGCAGCTATAAACGTTCCGCTTGATACGAGAAAGACGGGCGTAAATGCACCAATCAAGAGAGCGACAGGCGGAAACAGTACCATAGGGGATATGTGGAAGACTCTTGCATTGCGAACAGAGCAGACGTATAAAGCGGTAGCAAGAAATAGTCTTGGCATTGAGTTAAAAAACACTCTCGGCGCTGACGGTATCAAAAAGACGGCAACGGTTGACGAGATAAACGAAAGCTTTGATAATCACGAAGAATTGCTCAAAAAGGGCGAAAACGGAATGAACCCCACCTTTACTATTTTTGAAAATGGTAAACGAGTAGAGTTTGAGATTACCGAAGACTTGTACGATGCTTTGAAACCGCAAAATGATTTCCTTGCGAAAGAAATTAAGCCGTTTAGTACCGCTATGAAAATACAGAGAGGTATTCTTACGGAATACAACCCTGTTTTTTCAGCAACTAACGCAATTAAAGATGCTCAAAGTGTTGTGGTTAACTCTCAACACCCTATAGAGACGTATATGAATTTCCCGGAAGCATTAATTTTGTTGTCAAACAATGCAATCACGAAAAAAGCAGGAACGTATCTTAAAGAGTATTTAGAACATGGCGGAGAGGACCTTACTTACTTCGACAGCAATAAAAAAGCCTTTTCAAAAGATGATACAGGAATTAAAAAAGTGCTTGGTTTTGTGCCGAGAAAAATCAGCGAAGCAAACAACTTCATAGAGAAGATACCGAGACTTGCGGAATATATCGCAAGTCGTAAAAAAGGTGCGAGTATTGAGGTTGCTATGCTTGATGCGGCGAGAGTAACAACAAACTTTGCCGCAGGTGGCGATTTAGCGAAGTTTGCTAACCGCAACGGCTTTACATTCCTTAATGCTTCTATACAAGGCTTTAATCAGCAAGTAAGAAACATTAGAGAAGCAAAAGCAAACGGACTCAAGGGAATGCTTCAGCTTGGCGCTAAATATGCGGTAGCGGGACTTCCTGTATTGCTTCTTAATCATTTGTTCTGGGAAGACGACGAGGAATACGAAGAGCTTTCAGACTACATAAAGGATAACTATTATATCGTTGGAAAAACGCAAGACGGTAAATTTATTAGAATCCCAAAAGGTAGAGAGGTAGCGGTAATCCAAAACGCCTTTGAACAGATGAAGAATCTTATAACGGGTGATGATGAAGTAGATATGTCAAGGTTTGGTGAATTGTTGGTCGAAAACATTGCGCCAAACAATCCGCTTACAAACAACATATTTGCGCCTATTATTCAAGCTCATACAAATACGGCTTGGTACGGTGGAGATTTAGTACCTACAAGGCTTCAGGACCTTCCCAATGCCGAACAGTACGACGAAAGCACCGATGCCATTAGTAAATGGCTTGGCGAAAAGACGAATTTAAGTCCTTATAGGCTTAATTATTTGCTCGATCAGTATAGCGGCGGTATTGGAGATATATTCTTACCTATGCTTACACCTGAGAGCGACGGCGGCGGTATTCTTGCCCCGGTAAAAGATAAGTTTACAACCGACGGCGTATTGAAAAATCAGAACGTTTCCGATTTCTACGATACCAAAGACAAATTGACAACCAATGCAAAGAGCAGTAAAGCGACAGACGAGGATATTTTAAAGAGCAAATATATGAACTCTGTAAGTGCTGAATTGGGCGAACTGTATGCGCTGAAACGTGAAATACAGAATAGCGATCTTTCAGACGAAGAAAAATATTCTTCTGTTCGTGATGTTCAGTCGCAGATTGTTGATTTGACAAGGGAAAGCCTAAGTAACGTTGACAGCGTTTCTATTAACGGTGGATATGCTACGGTAGGCAATCTACACTATAAGCTCAATAAAGAGGGCGAGTGGGAGAAAATCACCGACAAACAGCTTGAGAAACAGGAAGACGTAACAAGTGGACTTGGTATAAGCGCTGAGGAATATTGGAGCAATAAAACCGAGTACGATTTTGCTTATGAATCTCCCGAAAAATATCAAGTTGCGAGAGCTGTCGGCGGTTACGATGCATATAAAACCTACTCAAGCGAATTGTACGATATCAAAGCAGACAAAGACGAAAACGGAAAATCTATCAACGGTAGCAGAAAAGAAAAGGTTGTTGAATATATCAATAATCTCGATGCTGACTACGGAGAAAAGATTATCCTTTTCAAGAGCGAGTACAACGCAGACGATACTTACAATTATGAGATTGTAGATTACTTGAACAGTAGAGACGATATTTCCCGTGAGGAAATGGAAACTATCTTGAAAGAGTTAGGTTTTGACGTTTCTTCTGACGGTTCAATATCGTGGGATTGAGGTGATATGAATGAGCAAACAAGATAGGCAGGGGGTAAGAACCCCTGCTCAACTTGAACAAAAGTATAGACTTGGGGAAACGCTTCCTAAGTCAAGTGAAACGCAGTCAAAGCAAGGAAGCCAAATAAGCCAACTATCGCAGACGTTGGCGGTGTTTATGGCTTCAACCAATGCGGCGCTTGAAGCGTTGCTATCGGCGGGCGGTGCTTGTAATGCATTTGTAGGCACAGCTTCGGGGAATACGGTAGTTTTAAATGACGTTTCTCCCCTTGTGCATACAATGACGGTCAAACTGTTGAGCGACACCGTAACGGACTTTGAGAAAGTTGAGGTAAGCAGATACGGAGAAACCGAAGAAGACGGCGCTGAAATCTACACACCAAACGCAGAAGGTGTTGTAGCAGGTGTTAAGAGTCTCTACCCTATTACAACGCTCAAAACGAACACAGAGGGCGTTGTGATAGAGGTTACATATAACAGAGACGTAAACAAAGTATTTGCTGTAGGCTGAGGGGGGGTGAGGAAATGACAGACACGGTTTTTGTTGCCATTCTCTCACTCGTGGGAACTTTGGCAGGTTCTTTTTTGAGCAATAAACTGACAATCTATCGTATAGAACAGCTTGAGAAGAAAGTTGAAAAGCACAATTCGGTAATTGAGAGAGTTTATAAGCTCGAAAAGCACGAAGCAGTTGTTGACGAAGAGATCAAAGTAGCAAATCACAGAATAGAAGATTTAGAGAATCTTCAAAAAGAGAAAGGAAAATGATTATGGAATTTTTGAACGATTACATTGTGTTGATTGTAATGGGTATTTGTCTTTGCGTTGGATATGTTATTAAAAACATTATCCCTACGGACAAGATTAACCGTTTCATTCCGCTTATTATGGGCGTATTGGGCGTGGTGCTGAACATTTGGGTAAACCTTGCATTTACACCGGAAGTATTGCTCGGCGGTCTTGTTTCGGGACTTGCTTCAACAGGTTTACATCAGTTATTCAAACAATTTATAGAAAAAAACTGAAAGGAAGATTGATTATGAAAAAATTCGGTATTGATATTTCAAGATGGCAAGGTGATTTTGATTTTAACAAAGCGGTTGCTGAAGGTGTTGAATTTGCAATAATCAAAGGCGGCGGCGGTGATGCCGGGCTTTATACCGATGCGAAGTTTGAACGCAATTACAGAGAAGCGAAAGCAAAGGGATTGCCCGTCGGTGTTTATTGGTTCTCCAAAGCTACAACGATTAAGGGCGCAGAAGCAGAAGCGGAATATTTCTACACAAACGTTCTCAAGGGTAGACAGTTTGAGTTGCCTATCTATATAGACGTTGAACATAGCGATATGCTCGGTTTGGGAAAAAGAGCGTTGACAGATGTAGTCAAGGCTTTTTTAAATTATCTCGAAAACAAGGGCTTTTGGGTTGGTATTTACGCAACGGCTTACTCTTTCTCGGCGCATTTCAAAGATAACGAGCTGACACGTTATGCTCATTGGGTTGCACAGTGGGCGAAGTCTTGCTCATATCAGAATACAGATTGCCTCGGTATGTGGCAGTTTGGCGGAGAAACAAACTATATCCGTTCAAATAAAATTGCGGGGGTAACATGCGATCAAGATTATATGCTTGTCGATTATCCGTCATTGATTAAGGCGGCAGGACTTAACGGCTTTACAAAAGGCGGTGGGGTAAAACCTGTACTTAAATCAGTTGAGGAAATCGCAAAAGAGGTTATCGCTAACAAGTGGGGCGTAGGTGCTGACCGTAAAAAGAAACTGACAGAAGCAGGATATAATTACGAGGAAGTACAGAACCGAGTAAACGAGCTTATGGCTACTAATGTAATTAAAGAGGGCGACAAAGTAAAGCTTTCAAATAATGCGGTAGTTTACGGCACAGATAAAAAGTTTGCGCCTTATATCTATAAGTCTGTTTTATATGTGCGTGAAATTAAGGGTAAGAGAGTTGTTATCTCAACACTTAAAAGCAGCGCAGTTACCGGGGCTGTAGATATCAAGTATCTAACAAAAGCATAAATAAAAGGGGCATTCGTAAATTAGGCAGTCAAACAAAAAAGAAGGATATAGAAGAAAAGAGGACACTCTTATGGATTGTCCTCTTTAACAATATCCTCTTTAATAAAGTTCGGTAAGACTCCAAAAAAACTATTTAAACTTACACCTATGTTACACAAATGGGCAAAAAATGGCTACATAAGCCGTTTTCAAGTTCTCCAAGAGATAATCTGTTATTTCAAAGAGTATTCAAAAACCCCGAAACCATCACGGTTTTCGGGGTTTTACTTTTGCCTTGATTTTCACCTTGGTGCAAACTTGGTGCAAGTTTTTTAAGGACTATGACACACAAGATGTCATAGTCCTTTTAGTATGTATTAGAGTCCTAACAACTGTTTTTTCTTTGCATCAAATTCTTCTTGGGTGATTACACCACTATCAAGCAAATCTTTGTATTTCCTTAATTCGTCAGCGCTGCTTTGTGTTGATGATTTTTCTATTATTGTTGTTGTATTTTTACTTTGACGTTCAATAATTAAATCGTTAATTTCTTTATGAAACTTTTCGGGTGTTTCGATAAAATAGAATGTGATTCTACCAGATGAAGTTGAAATCGAAATACCTTGAAACAGTTTTACAGTTAATGCGATTGCTGTGATAGAATCCAATGGCAAGTCAACTCGCTTTCCAAACGCAACCGCACCATATACGCGTTTATCTGTTACAACTAATTCTGTAGCAACCAACAATTTAAGTATCCATAAAACAATAAATGGAATGAGGGCAACACCAACACTTGCCAAAATATGAGGGAAATAGAATTCGTATCTCCCTTCAAACAGACCGCCATTAAAGTATTCACAAATACCAAATGTGATAAGAAAGAATATTATGGATGTAATAAAAAACTTTATAGTTGATAATGCAGAATCATTATTGGTTCTAATAATTACTTTTTCGTTCATTTTTAATCTCCTTTTTTCGTTTCAGGTTTTAATGCATCAACAGGTATTCTCCAGGGGCTTCCTTTTCTGTCTTGCTCTGCTCCTGGAATTTTTCCTTCTCTGCACCATTTTGTGATTTGCGATGGTTTGCAATCCCATATTTCAGCCATCGCCTTTGTGCCAACAAAATCCACTATACCTACCTCCTTACAAATAAAAAAGTGCACCCCCAATAAGAGAGTGCACAAAAAATGCAAACTCCTATTGTTGCTACACAAATCTCAACGAACAAGGATACACTCCTAAATTCACCAAGCGGAATTTGCATTTTTATCAAATACAAACTTGGTGAAAACAACAGGACAGAATACCCCTATATACAAATAGGGGGTGCACCTTACAATTCGTTGATTATGAAATTTGTGTAGCATAGTTATTATAAACCAAATGCGACTATTTTTCAATAGGTTTTGAAAAATTCTGCAATCTTCTTGAGTCATAACGATTCTTAATAGAATCATTATGACTCTTTTTATTTATATAAGACTCTTTATTAATCATCATGATTATGTAAGCATTATAACTCTTTGTCTTAAACATAGAGCAATTAGGGTTATGAAGATTGTTAAAAGAATAAGGAATCCTTTTGATTGTTTTTAGAGTTATATGAAGATTACTTGAAATAAAAAACAAATCTAAATATTGTTTACATGTTACTTTTAAATTTAAGAAGGAGGAATAAAAACAAATACACACATAAGTTAATCTATGAAGGTGGAATTGCAAAAGAAACATTTGACCTGATGTGGTCAAACCTGTATCACCGTTTTGAAGTGAATGGAAATGTCCAAATTAAAAAACGGAGGTACCGTCAATCTTAATCCGAGTGCTATGTAGAGTTGGTTGACTTGTCACCAATGTGGTGGCCTTTGGTATGGTGGAAATTGCACCACTATACATTTGGCATGGGGTGTCCCTTGTCTTCATCTGAACAACAAATAGCAGTATCTCTGTTGGCATTAACGGTTTGTGACAACAAACCGACAATGCCGACAGACAACATTTAAGAAAGGAGTGACAGGGAATGTCAAAAAAACAGCGCTCACTATTTGTGCAGAGCATGACCGCAATAGAGGGGTGTTTCTCATATCGGTATGACAAGCATTCTGCGAAACACCAAAACGGTCAAGCAGAGCAAGGTTGGAGAGTGTGTAGCTTCTCTGCCAAGTCGAACCTAATTGACACGGCACACAACCTCTGCGAATACATCAAAGAGCATTTATTGAATTGGTTGCATTATACCATATATCATTCAAAATAGCAATATTTATGCGATCTTTATGAACATTTTGCGATACAATTGGTACATAAAAAACAAAGAGATAATTACAGCCTTAAAGGCGATTATCAAAAAACATCACTCACTTTTGTGAGTGATGTTTTTGGTTATACATCTTTTTTCAATTCCACTAAAATAATTTCCGGACGGTTGTTTATTCGGAATGGGATTACGCTTGGTCCGATACCTCGGCTTACAATCATAGTGGTAGAGTCTTTTGTGTGTATTCCTTCGGCGAATTTAGGGAATAACCCCTGGTTTGGTGAAAACAATCCACCAACAAAGGGAAGCCTGAATTGTCCGCCGTGGGCGTGTCCCGATAACACCAAATCAATATTATATTCGGCATAGAGCTCAAAATGTTCAGGTCTGTGTGAAAGCAATATATTATATTCGTTCGGGTTAAAAGTGAAAGAGTTAAGTCTTTTCTTCGTAACAGTATACATATCACCACTGAACCGACTTGTTTTGAAAAGCGGGTCATTTATACCGAAAAGGTTAATTTTTTGATTATCTTCTTTTAGTTCGATGTATTTGTCTTCTAATACAACAACACCGTTTTGCTGCATCTTGTTTTTTAGTTCCAAATATCCTTTTCCTTGCTTTTCGTGGTTTCCCGTGACAAAATAACAAGGGAATATCTTTGCGCACTTTTTTGCAAAGATAAGGCTGTTTTCATATCCCGGTCTTCGACTGTCAAGCATATCTCCTGTTATTACAACAATATCGGGGTGGGCTTTTTTCAACAGGTCTATAAGTTTGTCGTTGTCTTCACCAAAAGATGCATTGTGCAGGTCGGATATTTGCGCTATACGGTAACCGACAAAGTTATCGGGCAGTTTGTTGCTTTTTATTGTAAAGTTGTTTACGTCAACTGCATTGTTGTCACAGATAATCCAAACCACCAAAGCGATTAATACTATAAATATAGTTCCTAATGTAATCAACATTTTTTTCTTTTTGCCTTTCAATTATTTTTCCTCGCTTAAAAATATGGTGTATCATCATTATATCATCATTTGGTGGGAAAATAAAGAAAAAATATATTAATAACAAAAAATCTCTTAACTAATAGCACAAAATCAAGCAAAGTTATTTATTTTTGGACTTTTGTGTGGTAAAATAATGAAAATTAGAAAAAATTATTGTACAATAAGACGAGTTTTTGATTAAAAAAATTGACAAACAGGGGGGATGTTTTTTGAAAAATAAAGATAGAATAAAAAAAGCCTTTCTGATGACTGTTCCGGTATTAACCGGATATATATGTTTAGGAATAGGTTTCGGAATAGTGCTTGAATCAAAAGGATTTGGGTTTATATGGGCGTTTGCAATGGGACTTTTTATTTATGCGGGTTCTATGCAATACGTCGCTATTGATTTGCTTACCGGTGGGGCTTCTCTTATTGCAACGGCTATCACAACCCTAATGGTAAACGCAAGACATCTTTTTTATGGTATATCAATGATAGACAAATATAAAGATGCGGGGAAGGCAAAGCCGTATATGATATTTGCGTTAACGGACGAAACGTATTCGCTTGTCGTTTCTGAAGAAAGCAATGACAAAAAACTGTATTTTCTTATATCTTTGTTTAACCACTGTTATTGGGTTTTGGGTTGTACTCTTGGCGGAATAATAGGTTCATTGCTTACGTTCAATACGCAAGGAATAGATTTCGCGCTGACTGCACTGTTTGTAACTGTTTTTGTCGAACAGTGGCTCACAACAAAAAATCATTTATCTGCAATAATAGGGGTAAGTGCAACTGTATTTTGTCTTATAATTTTCGGAAGCGGATACTTTTTAATTCCGTCAATGGTGCTTATTACTGTTTTGTTGACCTTATTTAAAAAATATACCATAAAGGAGGACGAAAACAATGCCTAATCTTCGTTACGCCATTATGGTTGGTATAATTGCAGTTGTAACAATACTCTTACGTTTTCTTCCTTTTCTTATTTTCAGAAATAGAAAAACACCTAAATTTGTTGCTTATCTTGGAAAAGTATTGCCTTATTCTATAATGGGAATGCTTGTGGTATACTGTCTAAAAGGGGTATCATTTATTAAATCGCCCTATGGGCTTCCTGAGCTTATCGCTTGTGCTCTTGTTACTCTTGTACATATATGGAAAAGGAATACACTTTTCAGTATTTTGTCGGGGACTGTAGCATATATGTTGATGGTGCAATTATTATTTTAAAATAGTCGGAGAAAACATAATATGAAATTTGAAAAAACGGTTATCGATTCGCATATGCATTTGTCTGCTATGAAAAATCCAGAAGGAACCGACTTCTACACCTTTTTTGACAATAAACAGTCCGAACTTGGATTGAAATCCCTTAATTTATGCTCTTGTCCGATATATAGTAACTGGGGAATTGAGAATAATATTTTAAGTGTTCTTTATAAGCTTCACAATCCGACGGCTTACGCCTATGGAGGCTTCTTCTATCCTGAAAAACCGCTCAAAACACCTATGCCTGAAGGTATGGATTTTCTCACACAGTATGAAGAGCTTTTGGCACTTGGTTTTGACGGTATTAAGTTGCTTGAAACTAAGGCTTTGGAGCAGAACGACTATAAAGTTAAGATTGACGCTGACTATTTTGAAGATTTTTTTGCAAAATGCGAAAAAGACGGTACTCATATTATTTGGCACGTGGCGGACCCTGACTCGTTTTGGGATTTAAACAGAATACATCCTAGACATCTTGCAAAGGGGTGGTATTACGGAGAAGGCGACTTTATGGCCTGGGAAGACATTTACAAAATGGTGTATAACGTACTGGAACGTCATCCAAAGCTGAAGGTTACATTTGCTCACTTCTTCTTTTACTCTGAGCATCCCGAGTGGCTTATTGAACTCTTTGAAAAATATGAAAATGTGGGAATCGATTTAACTCCGGGAGCCGAAATGTACAACGCATTCAGGGATTATAATGATTTTTACCGCGATTTCTTCATCAAATATGCCAACAGAATATCTTATGGTACAGACGTAACGTTCCCCGGAAGTGCAGTTAATTCTGCCCGCTTGGAACAGGTATATAGATTTATAACAACCGCCGAAGAAATGACTGTTGTTGATGTAAAAACCAAGGGATTAAATCTTCCTGATGATGTTTGTGAAAAAATCCTTCACAAGAACTTTGAATTGGCTGCGGGAAACAGTCCTAAACCGATGAATGTAGAGCTTTTAAAAAAGTACGTTGATAAATATAAGAAATATATACAAAAACAGGATGTTATTGATTTGCTGAATGAAAAAGGATTGTACTGATTTTTAGGCTGTTTATTTTTTTTTAAAATAGATAACAATACAAAAGCCTTCTCCAGTGGGAGAAGGTGGCTCGGCGATGCAAGAACATAAAATAATCACTTTACTTTGTCGCCGAGACGGATGAGGTTGTTTCCAAAAGATTACTAACTTTACAAGGACGACCTCATCAGTCGCGCCGCATATAATTGATTAAATAATTAACAACACTGGCGACACGACAGCTTCTCCCACCGGAGAAGCCTCAATATTTAGTTCTCACTTTTTCTGAAAAACTATAAAAAATCCCCGAAGCAACTTTGAAAATGCTCCGGGGATTCTGTGTGTTTGTGTTTTGTGTTAAACTATAAAAAATTCAATAATCAGAACGATAAGACAACATGAAACAGCTGTCTTGAATAAGTCAAAGCCGAACCAAGCTACGACTATACCTACTACTAACGCCAACAAACCCGAATAAATACTTTGTGTTGCGTGAAGTATGGCAGGGAAAGTCATAACTGCTAACGTAACGTACGGAACGTAGTACAGAAAAGATTTAAGATATTTGTTTTTTATTTGTTTTCTGATAAGCGTAAGTGGCATTACTCGGATAAGATAGGTGACGAGTGCCATGATTGCTATATAGATATAAATATTTCCGCTCATTGTACTTCCTCCGTTTCTTTTTCTTCGTGGGGGAATAAGAATGCAGCTACAGTCGAAATAACTATTGTAAGTATAATGGTTCTTGTGCCTTCGGACATTGTTGAAATAAAGGGGAGAATTGAAGCGAGATAACTTAAAACGAAACCAACTATAATAATTCCTAAAACTATTTTATTTGTTTTAGCGGGGGGAATAATTATTGCCAGAAACATTCCGTACAAAGCGACGCTGAACGCGCTGACCAGGCGCAAGGGAAGTATATTTCCTGCAATTATACCGAGCGCTGTTCCCAAAGCCCAGCCGTTTGTAGCTACGAACATAGCGCCGTATGGGTAGTTGGGGTTTAAGTAGTCGTGTCTTGCAATGGATATACCGAATATTTCATCTGTTAGACAAAAAGCAACGCGCATTCTGTGCCATATAGAAAGAGTTGGTTCTAGTCTTTGGCTGATAGCGCAACTCATAAGCATATATCTTGCATTTGCAACCAGTGTCCCCAAAGCCATCTCAAAATACAATGCATTTGCGGCAATAAGGGTAAATCCAACGTATTCACCTGCAGAAGCGTTACATAGAATACTTGTTATCCAACCTTGTATTGCTGTTAGTCCCGCTTTTTTTGCGGCGATTCCTAAAGAGAATGCAACAGCAAAATAGCCGAGCGCTATTGGAATTCCGTGGCGCATACCTGAAGCAAATTCTTGTCTGTTTGCTTGAAGTTTCAAAGAATAATTTGTCTTTGTTTGTGTCATATATATCTCCGAATTGTTTTTATATCAATTGATTACCACAACATTATATCATATCGTTTACGGAAAATAAACCCCTATATAATATTTTAAAACCTTTTAATTGAGAAAATAATAAATAATTTGTTTTATTATCTAAAGAAAAGAAAATCTTGATTTTTTTAATATTGTTTGTTATAATGAAAATAGAAAATATTACATACGCAATAAAAAGGCGTAGGAGGAAGATAAAAATGAAAAAAATGTTTATTATGTTGTTTGTACTTGTAACGCTTCTTTCTATATCGAGTTGCGGAGCAAAGAAAATTTTGCATTGCGATAAGTGTAATGCTGAAGTTAAGGTTGCGGCAGACTCGGAAATGGAAGAAAGTTGGACCATTTATTGCAGCGACTGCAACAAGTGATAACATAATATAAACTCCTGTTTTTGAACACAGGAGTTTTTTGTTAAATACAATCAGAGGAGATATGGACTTATCCCATATCCCCTCTGATTGACCTTAAAAAAATATTTACATTTACATAGTTGTATAAAAAACACGGTTATGATATAATTTAACGAAAAAGCTCGAATTTTTTGCGATAATAGGAGAAAAAGTATGATTGCATTTATTTGTTATTTCTTTCCGTCAGTGATAGCGTTGTGGCTATTTGAGTCGCTTACTAAAAGTAGTTTAAGTTTAAAACATTGCATTTTTCGTTTTTGTAGGAATGCTTTAGTAATTAACGGCTTATGTTTTGCTGCAAAAAAATTTATTTTTAAAAATGCTACTTCGCCTATATATTATGATAATGATATGACACCTTCGGTTGCATTTAATTACATTATTATGGCTGTTGTGGCTGCGGTAGTAATAACGGTTTTGGAAGTTCTTATATCAAAAAATGTAAAAATAGCTGTAGAGGGCGCATCAGATGAAAAAGAAAAGAATATTTAGTATTCTAACAACAATACTATGCATCTTATTATTATTTTTAGGTGTATTATATATTTATTCCGCAAATTGGTATATTAATGTATTTGGGGATGTAGGGTTTGATTCCATTCTTTATACCTTGTTTTCTGACTTTAATGGTGTAGAAAAAGGGCAGGTGACCAGTTACATTAACGATGTCGCTATACCTGCTATTTTGGTAACAGCCGCGGTTGGTTTGGTGCTTTTTGTTTTTACCAAAAGAAAGATTGTTATTAAAATTGCGGAAAAAATTAAAATCCCTATTTATCCTTTCCCGAGATGGTTATCTGCTATCGGTGCAATAGGTGCATCTTGTTTTTTGATTGTGACGGCATCAGAAAAAGTCGATATGACAGATTATGTTAAATATATGTTAGCAAAACCAAGTTCATTTATTGAGGATACATACGTTGATCCCAAAACAGTTGACATAAAGTTTCCACAAGAAAAGCAAAATCTTATTATTATTTATCTTGAATCAATGGAAACTACATTTTTGTCATCTGAATATGAGGGTGGAAATGATGTGAATCCTATGCCTGAACTCTGTACATTGGCAGAACAAAACCTTAATTTTTCTCACAACGGAACGGTAGGCGGTTTTTCTTCGTTGTCTGGAGGCACATGGACTGTAGGCGCAATGGTTTCTATGACATCTGGGGTTCCGCTGAAAATACCGTTTAATATTGACCGTAACAGTTATGGCAATGATTATTTTTTACCGGGGATTACAACTCTTTCTAACATTCTTGATGAAAATGGTTATTATCAAGCTCTTATGGTTGGTTCGGATTCATCCTATGGAGGCAGAAAACAGTACTATACACAGCATGGTGCCGATGATGTATATGACCTTTTTACTGCCAGAAATTCCGGTTTTGTACATCCAGATTACTGGGTGTGGTGGGGCATAGAGGATGTGCGTCTGTTTGAATATGCGAAAGTTGTGCTTCCCGCTTTTGCTAAAAAAGAAGAACCGTTTGCTTTCACTATGCTTACGGTTGATACTCATCACGTTGGCGGTTATATTTGTACACAATGTAAAAATGATTTTCCCGAACAGTACGAAAATGTTTTGGCTTGTTCGAGTCGCCAAGTTTATGACTTTGTAAACTGGGTAAAACAGCAAGATTTTTATGAAAATACAACTATTGTAATTAGCGGAGATCATCCCACAATGGATGCGGGATATATTTCAAGAAACATTCCCGAAGATTATAACCGTAAAGTGTATAACTGCTTTATTAACTCCTTATCTGATACCACTAATAACAAAAACCGAGAGTTTTGCTCTTTGGATATGTTTCCTACCGTGCTTGCGTCAATTGGATGTGAAATAGAAGGGGATAGACTTGGACTCGGTACAAACTTATTTTCTTCAACACCGACATTGTGTGAAGAACTTGGAGCTGATGTATTAGATAAAGAGTTAAGCAAAAAGTCCAATTATTACAACTCTGAATTTATGAAGTTGAATTTTAACTTAAAATAAATTTCGAAAAAATGTTTTGCAGCGACTGCAACAAATGATAACATTATAAAAACTCCCGTGTTAAAACACGGGAGTTTTTTATGCTTGTATTATTTTCTTACGTAGGCAGCACCTGGAATTATACTTTCTCTTGTTTCAAGTAAGAGTTCGGAAACCGTAACAAGCTTGTAACCACTGTTTACAAGCTCGGGTATTACCAGTTCCATAGCATCAACGGTTGATTCGTGTATATCGTGCAATAAGATTATATCTCCATCTTTTACTCGTGAAATTATTTCATCGTATACTGCTTGAGCATCGCGTGTTTTCCAGTCGAATGAATCAAGAGACCAGTGTATAAAGGCAACGTTTTGCTCTCCGCCGGTAGCCCTGATAGTAGGACTCAAATCTCCGTAGGGAGCTCTTACGAGATTACTTTCGACACCAGTTGCTTCTTGAATTAAATTTTTGGTTGTTACGATTTGGTTGATAATTTCTTGAACTTCAAGTTCTTTGAGAGAAATGTGGCTATATGTATGATTTCCGACTTCGTGTCCTTCATCTACCATTCTTTTGAGCTTGTCTTTTTGGTAGGATGCTCTATTACCAACAACAAAAAAAGTTGCTTTTGAGTTGTGTTTCTTTAGAATATCAAGAAGTCTCTCGGTGTATTTACCTGGGCCATCATCAAACGTCAATGCAATTGAACCTGCATATTCGGGGGCTTGAAGTACTTCTTGTTGCGTTTCTGCTTCCGTTTGCAGAGGTTGTTGTGGGGGGGAGGGGATTTCAACAACTGTATCAGGCGCAGTTTCCGGAGGAACAGTTTCAAAGGTTGTTTCGGGAATTGGTTCAACTGGTGCATTTGTCTCAAAAAGCGTTTCAGGTGCCGTTTCTGCAGGAATAATGGTATCAGCAGGTGTTTCTGCTGCTATTTCTGTTGAAACGATAGTATCGACAGGAGATTCGTTATCTAAAGTTGTTTCATCAATGGTTTCAATAGGCTCTGTCAATGTTTCAAGTGTATCTTCGTTGATTTTTGGTATTTCAAACGGGGGATTATATTCTGTTGATAATGTTTGAGAGTTCTCTGAAAAAGTTGGTACATTTTTAGGAGAACAGGCGAAAAGTATCAAAAAAAAGATACAAAAAAATAAATATAGTAATTTCTTCACGTACAAATTTCCCTTTGTTTTATAATCATATAAATACTATCATAATATGCCAAAAAATGCAATACGGCACAATGAATAATATTGTATAAATATTTATGATAAAACGGCTTATTTTTTGTAGTAAAATGTAGATGAATGGTATTGACTTTGTTTTATTGGTCTGTTAATATATACATATGGATTTAATTGTGCGCTGTATGGGGCAATTTTTTTATTATAAATGAAATTGAGGAATAATATTGTGAAAAAAGTATTATTAGTTTTTGGGCTTTGTCTTTTGGGTATTGTTTTTGTATCTTGTAGCAATTCAGAGGTTAATAAAGGAAATGTAAACCAAACAGATGAACCTTTTGTAAGTCAGACTATGGATAATACAACAGAGGTTCCTGAAGAGAGCGAAACAATTCTCGAAACAATACAGGAGGATATACCCGAAACTGAACCGCCGGAAAATAGTATAACAGAGATCATACTTGATATTCCTACAGTTATTCGCGATTCAATAACTTCAAGTATGACAAAATACCCTAATCTTCAAAGTTTGAAGGTTGATAATATTGTTTTTACTCCCGAAGAATACATTGCGACCTGCAAAATGAATCCCGAAGTCGATCTTTTAGCGAAGGTAGAATTTGAAAATATTACGTTTGATTTATCTGAAAAAGAAATTGATATAAGTAAAAAGAAAATAAAGGATAAAGAAGCATTTAGTTCGTTGGTTGGAAATTTCCCGAAGGGAACAAAACTCATTATGTGCGATTGCAATTATACTAATGAGGAAATGGGCGAACTTCGCGAAAAGTACAGTCATATAGATTTTGTTTGGCGGATTTATATGGGGAAGTGGAATCTCAGAACAGACGATGAAGCCTTTTCTGTAATGATTCACGAGTACGACCACAAACCTATGAGCAGCAAGGAAATTGAAGTTCTTAAATACTGTACGAATATGGTTGCACTTGACCTTGGTCATCAGGCCATAACAGATTTAACAGTTATTGGTCAGATGACAGAGCTTCGAGTATTGATTCTTGCAGATAACTGGATAAAAGATCTTACTCCCCTTGCAAACTTGAAAAAACTTGAATATCTTGAGCTTTTTGTAAATAATATTAGCGATCTTTCGCCACTTGCCGAATGTACAAACCTTGTGGATTTGAATTTCGGTTGGAACAAAGTAAGTGATTTTTCATGTATTTATTCACTTGAAAACATAGAGCGTTTGTGGCTTCCCAACACACCTCTGCCTGTAGCTAAAAGGGATGAAGTTATAGAAAATTTCCCGAATGCAAAAATTATATTTTCTGACGTTAATTCAGTTTCAAGCGGTTGGAGAACTCATGAGAGATATTTTTCTATGAGAGCAATGTTTACAAATAATAAATACGATCCGGACTTTATAAAAAAATAATGTAAAAAGCTAAAAAGAGAGCGTATAGTTTGCTATACGCTCTCTCTTTGTTTATAAATCAAAGTATTTCTTTTGCATTTCGGGAATTTGACCTTTTAATGCTTTTAATACTTCAAGTGCTCGTGTATCACCTTGCGTGATATAACGTTTTGCGTAATATCCCTCTGCTTTACAAGCAAGGTCGTGAAGAGGGAAATAATGGTCCATCAAAAAGCTTGCATATTTTACTAACCTAAAATCACCTACAAGCCTGTATCTTGGGTTTTGTGTATCGACAGCAACTGAATAGCTTTCTTTGATAGATGAAATAAGCTCTTCGCGTGTGTTTTCTTTTGCAAAGACTATGGTTGAAGCGGTAAGGTTGTGGAAGTTTAATTTCTCGCGGTAATATTCCGTTGAACTATGGCTGTCGGTGCTTCCAACGATGGGGCGAACGATACCTTTTGCTTTCATATCATAGTAAAATCCTGTTTGGAAACCGTTTATAGAATAGCTATCGCCACCGCCGAGTACTTCAAATGCATCGAAGGGTTTTTCTCTGTAAATAAATTCCGTAAAATCTTCCGGTACGTGCATCTGCGGATATACCCAATACGGATGAGGGAATATACCGAGCCCACCGCCTTTTTTGATGTTTTCATAAATCCATTCAAAAACGGCAAACTGTTTTCTTTCGAATTCGCTTTCGCGTTGAACTTTTTTTGCTCTCTCGTCAATTATTTCTGTGAACTCTTCGAGAGTCATGGTGTCGGGCGCATTCCCGTCAATGCTACGGTAGTTTAAGTCATCTCCGTTTTTGTCTTGATTTTTGTTAGGGGTTACAAGCGCATTTATACTGAATGAATTACCGAAATTAACGTAGTGTGCACTACCTATAGGCATATGTACCTCTTCGCCCGGTACAATATTTAAATCGGTTAAACCGTTGTGGATATCTATTGCTTCAAGTACGGGGTAGAATTTATAGTGATCGGAAATAACCATAAAATCATAGCCATTTCCGCGATAATCTGCGGCAAATACTTCGGGTGCTTGGCAACCGTCTTGTGAACCGCTTGAGTGTAAATGCAGATCCCCTCTTAAAGGAATTCTACCTCTCATATCTTCTTTTAGAGAATATACAGAAAATTGAACTATATGGTTTTTTTCTTCAGGGGTATCAAATATTCTTACAAAGTACTCGCCTTCACCTTCAAAAGTACATTCAAAACGTATACAACCGTCATTATTTGGTATAGATGTAAATTCATAGCGACCTATTCTGTCGGGATAACGTTTAGCGCTACCTTGGTCAGATTTGAAAAGTCTGATTGTATATTCATGGTCGCATTCGAATTCAACATGTCTGCCGAGCGGCTGTATTGTAATAAGTTTCTTTTCGCCTTCAATAAACGCCTTTGGGTAAATATCGTAGTTGTATAACGTGGGCGTCATAACGGGTATATCCATAATTTAGGTTTTGCCTCCTGAAGAATATTATTTTAGTTCAATCTCGCCTAAAACAGTATTGGTAATAAAATCATCTTTAAAAGTGCGGAGTGTATCCATATGTGGTTGTTTTATATGGATTTGTTGGTGTTCTTTAGATTCCCATTGCTCAATAAGCAAAAGCTCATTCGGATCTTTTTCGGACAGATAATAGTCGTATCTAAAACAACCGTCTTCTGCTCTTATGGCATCTAAAACCCCTTCTTTTTTTACTCTTTCAATAAATGCTTCGCGCATATTAGGTAAACAGTCAAATTTAACGTAGATAGTGTACATAATAATTTCCTTCCATATATGAATTCTCTTGTTTTATGATATTTTCTTATAAAATATCTATTCGTTCCATACAGTCGAGTCCGGTTTGCGAATCTTTGGTGAGACGGAGAATAAAGTCAAAACTGTCGAATGCGGTAGATAAATGAAAATCACGTTCGGGGAAGACTGATTGTTGGGCTTTATCAAAGAATTTAGCGCCGTCTGTTAGTTTTATTTTTTCGATGCGTTCTGCCATATCGGTAAGCGGTTTTTCTTCTAGTATACTTTTTATGTATTCGGCGCAGAGTATATCTTCATCTGTTGGCCTTTCGCCTGCAAGTCCCATGCCTACAAGTGAAACGTATTCGGGATTCTTTTTCTTTATGTATTTTGCGATTGCTTTTGCGGTAACGAGGCTTCCGCCAAGAATTTCATCTGCGTTTACTGCGTTTGCAATTCCCTGGGTGCCTGCAGAGGTTGTGTGAATAACGGTTTTACCCGAAAAATCAACATTTTCAATTTGAGATGGGGAATTGCCGTAATCAAACCCTTCAACGATCTTTCCGCCTCTTTCTCCGCATAAGATGGTATCAGGATTATTCTTTTTGTATTCTAATGAAAAGTCAACACTGCTTACGGGGATTATTTTTGCAGCGTTTTTTTGCGAAAGAAATGCTTCTACCGTAAATGCACGGAAAACATCAATGATTACCGTAAGACCTTTTGCTTTTCTTGCGCCTTCTATTAAATTCAAAATTTCAATCTCCATAATCTCTTTCTCCCAAAATATTTACTGTGTAATTGAATTATTTATGATAATACATAGATAATTATACTTTTTTTTTACTGAATATCAATACTCAATGATAAATAATTTTAAAAAAATTGAAATCTAATATGATATAAACTGTTTTAATATAAAATAGGAAATGGGGATTTACTTTTTTTTAGTTATATAGTATAATATTTGTCAGTTAATAAAAATAAGGAGAAATTATGAAAAAAGTATTTAGTTTTTACACGAAAAGTCCTTTGATTTTACGGATTGCCGTAGGACTTATTATTGGTACGGTTTTAGGTTTGTTTTTGCCTAAATTAAGCTTGATTACTCTTCTTGGTGAAGTGTTTGTAGGGGCATTAAAGGCTATTGCTCCGCTATTGGTATTTGTTCTTGTGATAGCATCACTTGCAAGTGCCGGAAAAGGAATTGGCAGTAGATTCAGAACTGTTATATTCTTGTATATTTTGAGTACATTCCTTGCTGCTGTTGTCGCGGTTGTTGCCAGCTTTGTTTTCAAGGTTACCATTCCGCTTAGCGAATCGGCTCAACAGGCTGCTCCGGCAGGATTGGGTGAAGTTTTCAAAACTTTAATAGGCAATATGGTTACTAATCCATTATCATCTATAATAAACGGTAATTATATTGGTATTCTCACTTGGGCTGTTGTTTTCGGCCTTGCATTAAGAGGCGCAAACGAAAATACAAAAATTGTTTTGAATGATATTTCAACCGGAGTATCGAAGGCTGTTGCTTGGATAATTCAATTAGCACCTTTTGGAATTATGGGGCTTGTTTATTCATCTGTTGGTGAGTACGGTGTTGAAATATTTACTGATTACGGAAAAGTTTTGCTTTTGCTTGTGGGCTGTATGCTTGCGGTTGCCTTTATTGTAGATCCGTTGATAGTTGCATTGTTGTTGAAGAGAAATCCGTATCCGTTGGTTTTGAAATGCTTTAAAGAGTCGGGTATAACTGCGTTCTTTACAAGAAGTTCCGCGGCTAATATCCCCGTAAATATGAAGCTGTGTGAAAACTTGGGACTTGACAAGGAATATTATTCCGTTGCTATTCCTTTGGGAGCTACCATAAATATGGACGGTGCGGCTATTACAATAACTGTAATGTCTCTTGCTGCAGCGTTTTCACAAGGTGTTAGCGTTAATATAGTTATTGCTATACTGCTTAGTTTTGTTGCAACCCTTGGGGCTTGTGGGGCATCAGGTGTTGCGGGAGGCTCGTTGCTTCTTATACCTATGGCGTGTTCGCTTTTGGGCGTTAATCAAGATATTGCAATGCAGGTTGTTGCCGTTGGTTTTATAATCGGTGTTGTGCAGGATTCACTTGAAACGGCAATTAATTCCTCCGGAGATGTTATTTTCTGCGCTACTGCCGAGTATCGAGAAAAAATGAAAAAAGGCGAAAAGATAGAGTTTTAATTTGAAATATTACTGTTTAATATAGAAACTCTTATATATACAAAATAAAGAATTCTATGTCATATTTGGCATAGAATTTTTTGTGTATAATATGTGTTGAGTCAAATGGTTTTGTATAAAAAACATTCTTCTTCGTGTGAATATATTAAACCTATAGCTTGTAAATAGGAATATATAATGGTAGAGCCAACAAATTTCATTCCTCTTTTTTGTAAATCCCTTGATATTGCATCAGATAGAGCATTAGTTGTTTTGTTGTTTTCGTATATTATTTTATCCGCCGTAAACGTTTTCAAGTAGTTGTAAAACGAACCATATTCTTCGACTATAACTTTGAAAATTTTACTGTTATCTATACTGGCGTTTATTTTGAGCTTGTTTCTGATTATTTTTTTATTGTTTAGTAATTCGTTTATTTTTTCTGTATTGTAACAGCATACTTTTTCAAAATTGAAGTTATCGTATGCTTGTCTAAAGCTTTCTCTTTTATTTAAAATACATTCCCAAGACACCCCTGCCTGAAAGGATTCGAGTATCAGCATTTCGTACAAATATTTGTCATCAAAGTTGGGTTTGCACCATTCATTATCGTGATATTCAATATATGTTGGATTTTTTATATTGCACCAAGTACATCTTTTTTTGTTGTCCATAGCCTTTTAACTCTTTATTTTTTTAGATACTGTTTTTTTATTATATCATATTCTTTTGCATCTTTCAATAAAAAAATTACGCCAAAATGCAGTTAATGTTTTGTGTGTATTATTTTGAAAAAATATAGAAATATTCGTGTTTTGGCTTGACAATAAGAAAATCAAAGTGGTATAATGTGCAATGGTAATAATATGATTTTTGTCATAATTTGTAAGGAGTGGTTATATGAAAGGACCGTTGTCGGGAGTAAAAGTTTTGGAGATGTCAACCTTTGTAGCAGCCCCCGTATGTGCACGCTTGCTTGCTGATATGGGAGCCGACGTTATTAAGGTGGAAGCACCAAACGGTGATACGTGGAGAGAAACAGGGATTAGCTATCGCGGCTGTTTTAGCGATGCGGAAAATCCGATTTTTGATATTTATAATACAGGTAAAAAGTTTATTTCATTAAACCTGAAAACAAAAGATGGAATGGAAGCATTCCATAAGCTTTTAAGTCAAAGCGATGTATTTATTACTAATATTAGAGTTCAATCGTTGAAAAAGTTAGGTATTTCATACGACGACCTCAAGGAAAAATATCCATCTCTTATATATGCCTCTGTTCTCGGGTACGGCGAAAAGGGGTCTGATGCTGATTTACCGGCATTTGATACGACTGCTTTCTGGGCAAGAAGCGGATTCTTACGCGATATGGCTTATGCGGGAGAACATTATAATCCGATTAGTCCCCCTTCAAGTGTTGGTGATACGATTACAGGTATGTTTTTGATGGGGGAAATTACTACGGCTCTTTATCAAAGAGAGAAAACCGGTAAGGGGGATCACGTTCGTTCATGCTTGTATCACAATGCTATATTTACTATGGGTACTATGCAAATCATAAACCAAAAATCAATTGGAAGAATGCATCCGCTGCCTATAGAATGGGCTGCAACTGCTCCTGGTGGCGCTTTTAAGACGAAAGACGAAGAATGGGTGTTCTTGGCGGGTTACTCGCGTCAAATGTTAAATTTATTTTTGGATAAAGTAGGTAGAAGAGATCTTTTTGAAGATCCTAAATTCACCACTTCTATAGAACGTAATAAGCACCGTAAGGAGCTTTATGAAGAATGTGTAAAAATTTACACTTCAAAAACCTTGGAAGAGTGGATGGCGTTTGCAAAAGAAAATGATGTTCCGTTGATTAGAATGAACCATTTTTCTGATTTGTCAGAGGATGAACAGGCTTGGGAAAACGGCTTTGTAGAAAACGTGGAGTTTGCAAACGGAAAAACAAGAGTTATGCCGAGAAGTCCTATTCATATGGAGTCGGTTGCTGATTTGAAAACAATTCCGGCAAAGCTTATTGGTGCTGATACGGAGGACGTTTTGGCTGATATTGGATATAGTGCAGAGCAGATTAAAGAAATGGCAGACTCCGGAGCTGTAAGAATAAAATAAAAAAGTGTGTGGTTTTACCACACGCTTTTTTACATAAATCTATTTTTTTAATCTTTTGAGGGAGTAATTAGTTTTTGAGCTAAAACACTGTACATAAAATCATTTCTTATAGATGATGTATCATTGCTTTCTTGTCTTATCAAAGCATCGGCGGGATAAGCTCTTCGGCATTGACCTGGAGTTATGCCTACGTATTTCAAAAAGACCCTGTTAAAGTGGCTTACTGAAGCAAATCCGCATTTATTGGCAACCTGTGTTAAATTATCTTCACCGTATACGATAAGTTCTGCTGCACGGCGAACTCTTATCATGTTAAGACAGTCGAAAATGGTCAGCAGAGTATCTTTTTTGAATGCTACGCATAAATGGCTCTTATTTCGGTTCAAATTTTTCGCTAATTCATCAAGTGAAACTTCTTCATTGTAATGGTTTTCAAGGTATCTAATTACCTTTTGAGAAAGCTCTGAATATCTTGAGCCTGCAAAAAATCTAAACTCTTCTTTGTTTTTATAACGTTCATTTTCATTGAGTACGTTCAAAATAGAAAGCAAATATGACGTTGCAGCATCGTTTGCCGGATTGAGACGGGTTGAATATTCTTTTATTATTTGTTCAAAAAGCATTCCTGCGAGTTTATTATCTGATATTTGAATATCTTTGGCGGAAATTTGTTTGTCAAAAGCTGATTTGAAGAGGGAAAACTTTATTTCCAAATGTTCTGCTGTTTCTTTTTCATCATTGTAAAATGCGTGGTTTACATTTCTTGGAACTAAAAGTGTATTGCCTGATGATAAAATATATGTTTTATTTTCTATTTCAAAACGCAACTTGCCCGCGACCATATAAAACATATGATAATAGGGGTGTGTATGGTTTTTGACTCCTTCAAGCGGTTTTGTGAATGAATGAGAAACCCAAAGAATCTGTGGTCTTTCCATAAAATCACTTCTTTCAAAATATAATAATATATTATAACACAAAGTACACTTTTTTGCAAATGTTTTTCTGTAAAAATTGTAGTTGTGTTTTTTTGATATTAGTCGAGAGTAAATCTGCTTTTATTAGTATAATTCCCCCAAAGCCTTGTTTTTGGGGAGGGAATTAATTAAGAGTTTAAATATTTAACGTATGCAGATTAGTTTCCGTATTGCACATAGTTAGCTTTGCTTGAGCCAAGTTGTGTATCGGTTTGCCAAAGGGTATAGTCCCCGTCAACAAGCTCATTATCGGCGTATATAAGGTGGGTAAATGAATTTACAGGAGAATATTCACCAACAACTTTCCCTTTACTGTCTTTTAGTATATATGTGTTATTGCCGTTTTGGCTGTTAGCAAAATTGAATATGACATAGGTTTGCTCTCCGTCGGCAATGTGGTCGAGCATATTGCCGGAAGCTATAACTTTACCGCCGTTGATATATATACCTTTGTTAGAGTCGATTCCTGCGTCTGTACTTGTAGCGCAAGCTTGTGATATTACAGTACCACCGTTAATTACAAGCCAACCGTTTGAGTCGATTCCGTCGCCTTCTCCTGTTTTGCCGTTGCAAAGAATATTAAGAGTTCCGCCGTTTATTGTAGCAACGGAAACGTTATCTTCATTTGTGTTGATGCCGTCATTGCCTGAATTTATATTTATGTTTCCGCCGTTTATAGTAAGATGAAGCTCACTGTTAAGCCCTTCATTTTCAGCATTGATATTGAGAATACCGTCGCCCTTGTCTCCTCCGTCAATATTTATTGATTTTTGTGAATAAAAAGCGCCGTCATACTTGTGAAGTTTTTGGCTGTCTACCACTTCTTTGCCGTCATTGCTTAACTCGTATGACTTATAAATCTTTGCGACATAGGAGCCACTAATGTTGTTTACGGTACCATCAGCAATAACTACGTTTGCCCCGGCATTTGAGGTGTCTACGTCTTTTGTTGCTATATCTTTGTTGGAGTTACCGCATTCATACACGTTATAGAATATAATAGCAGGAGCGACTGTACAAGTAATATCAACACCGTTAAGAACTAAAGTAACAACTGCTTTGGGATTATTTTCTGCTTTTTTGCCGAGGTCGATTGCAATCTGACCTAATGAAAGTTTACCGCTTAAAATATATTTACCCGGTTTTGTTATGTGAACGACTGTATGCGAATCGGCTTCAGTTTGTTCGTGTTCGTCATCTTTTGTGCCTTCGCCGTAAGTGAATCCTTGATTTGCAAGATAAAAAACAATATCTTTTGCCGAATAAACAGCCATTCTTGCATCGTTTGTAATATCATATCCGTCAACTGTAATCTTTTTGTCGGACAGGTGTATTTGAATGCCGTCAGTTTCGGTTTCAATAAAAGAGCAACCCGAAAGAAAAAATATACATATTACAAGAAAGAATAATATTTTTTTCATTTTTCCTCCCATTAAGTATAAACATTGTTATTTATTAATCCGTTTTTTAGACCATTCAAACAATTTATTGGACATTGAATTAAAATCAACTTTTTCGCCGTTTTTTAAAGCTATAAAAATGTCGACAATTATTTTTTCTTTCGAATCAACTAATTGTGATAATTCTTTTTGATGCGTTATATATTTTCCCGTTTCTCTAAAATATATTGCTTGTATAACAAATGAAGCAGACTTGTACAATCCCTTTAGGATATCTTCGTTTTTGTCATAAAGCAAATTATGAACACAGCCATGATAGATATTGCATACACCTGTTTTTATTGCCTTTGTAACAGCATTTTCGTCAATTAGAGGTAACAAATCATCAAGACTGCCTTTTATCGGCTTTGTGTCGTAATAAAATTGAAAAAGGTCAGAGGGTTCCCAGTTTAAAATTTCTTCCTTGCCCGAAAGAAAACCGCAAATTAATTCTCGGCGGGGAAGAGAGTCTAACATTGTATTGTAGATGCAGATATCTAACGCAGTTACTTCATCGAGAATGACTACCATATCAATATCGCTCGTTTCCGTTGCCTCTCCGCGGCCGTAACTTCCTTGTAAACCGACAAAAAAGACGCGCCTTCCAAAGGCATTATCTAATGCTTTTAAAAAATCGTTTATCCACGTTTTAATATCTATCATTTTATTACCTCATAATGCTTGTTTGCATTCAAATATCTAAAAGTAGAATTTATTTGTATTCGTCTTTTAATTTTAAAATCTTTTCTTCAATCTTTTTGATTGTTTTCTTGAATTCCTCATCTGTTTTTCCTGTGGGGTCTGCTAATTCCCAGTTGTCATCAAACGATCTGCCAATAAAAGGGCAAACTACGTTACAACCCATAGAAATTGCCACATCGGGTTCGGGAATGTCTGTAATTAATTTTGAATATTGGGTTTGTTCCATATCAATCCCATACAATTCTTTCATAATTCTAACTGCATCTTGATTGATTTTAGGTTTAGTTTCTGTACCGGCAGAATATGATTCGAATATATCAGCTGCCAAGTGTTTTCCTAAAGCCTCTGCAATCTGACTGCGACACGAATTATGGACACAAATAAAGGCTACCTTTTTCTTTGCATTTTTATGAAACGGACATTCTTTTTGTATGCACTGATTGTTCAGATGAGAACGAGAACAGGTTATTTGATTATATTCCATCTTAATCCCCAGCTTCTCGTTTGTGAATTTGATAGCTTCGATAATGGCAAGATAGGAATCTCTTTTACAACAACGAGGACCGCCGTTTTTTCCTATCGCTCCCAAGGCTTTTGCTGTCATTTGATTGGAAAGCCCCCAAGCCTCTTTTGACAATGGTGTTGATTTTAATGCAATAGAAAAATACATACCTGTGCTAACACCCGCTCCACAGGCACCCCAAAATCCACAAGAACCACCGGGGACTTGCTTTCCTCTCTTTTGCATTTCATAAAGTGCGGTTTTCAAGTCTATATCTCCACCCGCATTTTTATAAGCAGTTAAAAGTGCGGAACCAACCATAATATGATGTTCTGGACCGTGCATATGGCAAGTGGGCATAGACATCATTTTTTCCATAATTTCGATAGGGTTCACTGATTTACTGTTAAAGCATATCGAGATGATTTCGTCCATTCCGCACGTATGACATTCATCACAAACGAAATGTCCGCTTATACACCTCGTTTTACTACTTTGCATTTTATGGCAAAGTTCACATTCCATCAATTCATCGGTGTCAAGATATTCCAATGGTGCTTTGCAAATTAAGCATTCTTCGTTCATACAAATTGCCTCGCCTAATCATTATTTAGTTTTTTACTGAATTTAATTATATCACATTCTGTTTAAAATAGAAAGAGTTTTACATAAAAATCACCCTGCCGATTTTTCAGCAGGGTGATAATTTTGCTTTATAAACCTAATTACTTAGATTCTTTGATAGCAGCCTGGGGGGGCAGTACGCAAAAGAGGGAAATCAGTGTGGTTATGACGTTTTTTTGAATTTCTTTTGAATAATATTACAAAGGAAAGAAAAAAACTTTTCGATTAATAGTTGTATTTTGCTTAAGAAATACGAAGCTATTAAAGATAAAATAAAAATTATTGGAACGATTATAAAATAATATTCGAGTCTGTTTGTGATTAAGGGGACTTTGGTCAATAATCGTGGATATAATTCCTGGTCAAATATCCAAGAAACCAAATATCCACCAAGACAAAGTCCTGAAACTTTCTGAATAATCCATGCTAATCTATTGGGCAGTTTATCATAATTTATATTTATAATAAAAGTGAACACAAATAGGGTTAGAATAACATTAAACAGCGACTGATAATCACACCAAGCCTCCCGAATAAAATAAGTTTTATATGAACGCCAATAGCAAAAACTTCCCGATAATATGGTCCAGAAAATTATAAGAGTTATATTTAAAGCTTTATTAATTTTTAAACCATATTCTCCGAGGTAACAGCCTATATAATAGTAGGTTATAGGATAAAGCGTTTGCCACCACGCAGGAATAAGTTTACTCATATTAGATGATAGTGATGGCTGAAGCCACCAATCAAGTGAATTAAAACTATATATATTCAATACAGAAGGCAAAGATGTTAAAATAACAAAGGTGATTATAAGCCAAATCTTTTGTTTCCGAGAAGACAGTGTATTATACACTATATTTAAAAATGGGATTAACAAAAATAATCCTAAGTACATTTCAATATACCAGGAGTAAGGTGCTGCTGTAAATGCTAATATACTTGAAATTATATTTTTTATTGTAAAATTTTGTTTTAGAAAAACAATACAATATAACACACATAGTAAACTAGCTAAAATGTATGTAATAATAATTTTACTAATTCTTTTATAGTAGCTTTTTTCTAATTCTTTTTTTCGCAACAGGTAACCCGAAAGGGTTAAAAAAAGTGGGACGCAAATTATAAAAAATGACCTCATTATTGTCATTATAAACATTCTTTTTCCTTCAACAGGTTGTGAATAGAAACCGTTATTTAAGAAAAAATGAACAGAAACAACTGAAAAGAAAGCCAAAATTCGTATTATGTCTGCCGCAGGGGTTCGTTTTGCATATTTCATTTTCTACATCCTTTCAAAAAAATGTTTTATTTAAAACTTTTCTGAGATTCGTTATACATAAAGAACCTGTAAATGCTGATTGCTCAACATTTACAAGGTTAATTTTTTCTTCTTTTTTCGTTCTGGCTAAATATATTTGACTCTTAAGTAAAATTTTTGGGGCAAAGAAAAATATCGTTTTCTTATTGGATGATTTATGGTGTTGATTACATCTCTTTGATAGAAACCTGTGCACAATGGTTTACAGAAATGGTATAAAGATGCGTTTCACGTTTATACACTTTGTCCCCCCTTGAATCACAGATTATTTAACAAGAATAATAACATTATCGTTACTGTCTACTTTATAATCGAACTGTCACAAAACAGTTGTGTGAAACTTTCATTCTCTTTATCAACATAGACCACATCAGGCATTTTATCAGGATTAAATTCGAAGTAGGTTTTAAGCCGCATAATAGAATGTTCATTAACGCCCGATAACCAAGCTGAATATGTGGACATGTTGTAATCCCCAACCAAATAATACCATGTATTGTTGGAAAGATACAATACATTTTCTGCATTATACTTTTCAATTTTTTTCAAATTTTCCAAACATTCATAATACATTTGGTGTGATTGTTCAGTTACATAAAGCCCCGAATTAAAGCCGTCTTCTATAAGAGTATTCTGGGATTCCATACCGGTTTCCCAAAAAACACTCTTATAACGGAGGGAAACCTGCATAAAAATTTGCAAAAACGTTACTAAGCTAATCAAAATAATAACAAGATTTTTTAACTCGGATATAATGCTTTCTTTTGAAAAATTATTAGCGAAAATGCAAATAATCATAATACTTCCAACCAACGCCACAGCCGATGCGGAAGAAATTGCATAAAATTGTTGATTAGATGTGGCATTCAAGCAAAAAGCATACAGAATACCTGTTATCCAAGTTGAATAATAGATATTTTTTATTGTTTTATCTTTTGTAAGAATAACAACAAAAAAAGCCAAAATATTTAACGACCACATAATGTGATTGATATACGCGTTTATATTATAATATCCCAACATAAGTGCTAACACGCAAATCAATACTATTAAAAGATAACTTAACCTATGCTCAATTCTCTTTCTATCTGCCAAACAAATACAAGTCAAGGCTATTAAAACCGGATAAATATACTTTGCTAAATTATTTGATGATAGAATAGCTGTTATGAAAATTTTAGTAATGCTTATAAAAGAAATAGGCGGATGCTCAGGGTCATCCATAATCTTAGGAAAAGCTTGTATTATTTCCGATAGTGAAGCTCTTGAAAAAACAAATGCCGCAAAGGTTGATGCAGCTATTGCTGCACCGATTGAAAGAAAAAGAACACCTTTAACAGTAAAGAAATAGAATTGCGGTTCGCTCTTCTTTTGGAGCTTGCGAATTAGCTGTGCCGTTAGTACAGCCACAGCATACAAGCCAAATACAATAGCAAGATAAGGACAGCACAATACTGCAGCGGCGTAAAAAAGACCCGCTATTATATATTGTATATGTTTCCTTTTTGTGCAGTGAATATTATTACCGTACAAATAACAAGCGCCATAATTGCCATTGAATTATATGACAATGCCATAATTTCAAAAGGAATGTAAAGTGCATAACTGAGGGAAGCAACCAAAGCCCCCAACCAATTAATTTTGTTAAGTCTAATATAAATGAATATCGCTGTAGCGATTTGAAGAACGGTACACGCATATCGCATAAACAATACTATTCCTACTGTGCTACCTTTTATAAGCATATATAGGGATACAATCGGAAACGTAAGAAAACCTGCCATTTGTGATAAATGCCATTCATGTAAGAATAGAGCATCCCCCTTAAATAGTCTATATGGAATGGTAATATAAAAGGATTCATCAATATTACCGAAACCGTATTTACATTTCCAAATTAAAAAAACACTTACCAAAGTAAGAAGTACTGTATAAAAAATATGCTTATGTACCCCATCTTTGTCTTGTTTTGTGAAGTTTTTAATTGTTCTCACAAGTATTCCCCTTTACTGTCGTTAAAAGTTATTTCTGAAATAATATATCGTGGTCTCTTCTTGACTTCCAGATACATTTTTCCTATATACTCGCCGATAATCCGCATGATTATAAACAACCTCAACACCCATCACATTTAACAGTTTATAAAATGATTCAGCGGTAAAACGCTTAAAAAAAGGTATCTGTTGCCCTTTTATCACGTACTCCGTAAATTATATCGTAACCGTCAAGACAGGCTCAACCATTCTTTTCCATAACAGTTATATCATCTTGACAGTAACAGTCAATGCTTATGGTTATGTCACTGTATTTTTTGGCCTTCAGCCACGCTCTCGTATATTACATTTTATACTAATTATATCATATATAACCAAAAAAGCAATGTTTTTCAACAAAAATCTCTGTTTTTTGGGGTTTGCAAGGTTTTAAGCGTAAAAAAACGACCTCATAGAATTTCTTCTACAAGGTCGTAATTTTATTTTGTTTTGCCTATTGTGTTATAAGGCGGTTTGCCTTTTCGCATTCGTTCAACAATTACTTGTTGTCCTTGATAGCAGCCTGTATTACCATTTACGAAACGCACCAATCAGAATTTTTCGAAATATGTTGCATTTGCTGCGCTAAAGTGTTATAATATAGTTGCCAAACTATATTTTAGATACTTAAAACGAAAAGCAGATATATGGGGTAGTATACCCTTTTTTGTGCTTGCGTCTTGAATTTGATAAAAATGCAAATTCCATCGACGTGAGTACCTAATGCTTTTCGTATCGATATAGTTTGGCGACTATCGGAGTTTGCGTTTTTTGTGCGGCTACTTCGGTAGCCGCACTTTTTATTATTTTTGGAGGTAATTTTATGGCACAGATTGCTGATATTATCAAATATGAGGGTGATAATAGTACTTTTATCTGGAAACATCCAAACGAAGATTTTAACAGCTTGACTCAACTTATTGTTCACGAAAGCCAAGAAGCTATATTCTTTATGAACGGCCAAGCGCTTGATTTGTTTGGTCCCGGTCGCTACACACTTGAAACGCAGAACATTCCCAAACTCGGCAAGGCACTAAATCGCACTACCGGTGGTGATACACCGTTCCATTGTGAGGTTTATTTTATAAACAAAACCGAGCAGATGAATATCAAATGGGGCACCGACAGCAAGGTTCAGTATATCGAGCCTACATATGGTTTCCCGATTTCTATTGGTGCATCGGGTGAAATGAGCCTTCGTGCTGAAGATAGTCGCAAATTGCTTTTGAAACTCGTTGGCACCGAGAACTTCCTTGGTCAGCAAAAGTTGGTCGGTTTTTTCCGTTCATTCCTTATGGCAAGGGTTAAAACCTACATTGCTCAGGTGATGAAGGCTAACGCTATCAATATTTTTGAGATTGATGAAAATCTCACTCTGTTCTCAAATTCTATTAAAAATCTGCTTATTAGTGACTTTGCGGATTATGGCGTATCGCTGGAACAGTTCTTTGTGACCAACGTCCTAAAGCCTGACGGCGATAGACAATACGAAAAATTCAAAGAACTTCACTTCCGTCAATATGCTGATATTGCCGAAGCAAAGCTTCGTCAGCAGGTCAGCGTAATTGATGCGCAGACTGAAGCGCAAAAGGTTGTAATTGATTCTCAGGCGCAGGCTACCAAACGTGCACAAGAGGGTTACACCTATGCACAAGAAAGAGGCTTCGACGTTGCAACCGAGGTTGCCCGAAACGAAGCCGTTGGTGAGTTTACCAATATGGGTGTTGGTTTTGGCACAATGGCAGGTGTCGGCGGTGCCGTTGGAAGTATGGTCGGCGCACAGATGCAAGATGCAATGTGTGCTGCAACTACTCCTGCTGCTCCTGACGGTGATATGGCAGCATTTAAAGCAAAGATCGACAAACTCACTATGATGAAAGAAGCAGGAATGATTTCGGATGAAGAGTTTAATACAATAAAGGCAAAACTGCTTTCCGAGATTATGTAAGGGGTGAAGAAAATGAAAAAGAATTTTAAGTTTTACATAATTATTTGGGCTATTCTTTTAGCACTTTACAACTTAACCGTATTTTTGGTAAAGCCTGTTATCCCGGGATACGTAATCAATTATGATGCTCGTTTTTGGATTTCTTGGGGCGTGATTATTGCGACCTATATCGGGCAACTGTTTTGCTCCAAGGTTGCCTTTGATTCGAAGAATAATGAAAAACTGTTCTTGAATATTCCACTTATAACACAGAGCTATTCGGCTCTTGTTGTTGCAACGATAGCGGGCACTGCATTAATGCTTATTCCCGATTGCCCCACGTGGATTGCTGCAATCGTATGTGCCGCTGTACTTGGACTCAGTGTTATATCTGTTATCAAAGCAAAAGTTGCCGCAGACATTGTAAGCGAAAATGACGATAAAGTTAAGGTGCAAACATCTTTTATAAAAACACTTATCGTTGATGCTGAATCCCTTGTGAGTCGCGCCCAGAACGAAACCGCAAAAGTTGCAGCTAAAAAGGTTTACAACGCGGTACGCTATTCTGATCCGGTGTCCAATGACAGTCTTTCGGGTATTGAAAGCGAAATCGCAATCAAGTTCAATCAGTTTGCCAGTGCAATTACTGCAAATAGCGACGAAATTGCTACTATTGCAGATGAATTGATTGTTTTACTAACCGACAGAAACAAAAGATGCAAATTATTAAAATGAGAATTTAAATGACTATTAGCTGTTTAAGAGGTATTGTTGAAGGAACTGCGAATGCTTCAGCGACGGCATTATTTGAAAAGAGGAAATAGAATGAACGGACAAAAGTGTGAAGCATGCGGTAACACCGCATTAGTCGAGAAAGACGGAAAATTGCTTTGTGAGTCTTGTGGTAATATTCAAGAAATACAGAACGAAGAAAAAAGTGAGATCGAAGTTTTGTTAGATGAAGCCTTTGAAAGTTTATTGTACAAAGATTGGGATAAAGTCGATAAAATATGCGATAAGGTTTTAAAAGTTGATAAAAATTGTTCAGGAGCATATTTAGGTAAACTTCTTGCAGAAACACAATGCCAAAAACAAAGCGAGTTAAAAAAACTTAGAGAGCCTTTTGATGAAAGTAAAAACTATAAAGCTATTCAAAAATTGGAAGATACGGAACTTATAGATGCTCTTGCAAAAGATAATGCCACGATTATCGAAATAAATTCAAGCTTTGGATTTACAGAAAGCGGTTCCACAAAAACAAAAAAATCTATCAAGGGCTTCGCTATAGCTTCAGGTGTTTTATTTATACTAAGCAGCATTGTTGCTATACTTCGTGCCATTCAATACAACTCATGGGGTACGCAGATAAGATATATTATACCTCAAACGGTAATGGGTATAGTTTTGTTTCTATTGAGTATCTTTGTATTTAAAAGAGAAAAGGGCGCAATTACAGTTATGTGGGCTATATTGACTATACATGAACTTTTGAGAGCACTTTCAGGAGGTTATTCCTATATACTAGAAATAATTATGATAGCAGTTTTTGTACTTTTCACATTACTAAATGCTTTTCAAAAATCGCTGTTAAAGAAAAAAATGCTACGATTCGTTGTGTTTGTCATTCCTCTTTTATATGGTTTTTTATATGGTTTTTTCGGTATAGTGGGAGGTTATAGTATATTTGAATTGGCCCAAATAGCATTCTGTTTCTTGGCGATGATCTTTTATTTGTTGATGCTTATCAATTGTAACAAAGTTAGTAAATACAAAAAGGAGAAATAAATATGGCTGTTTTTAAATGCAAAATGTGCGGCGGCGCATTAGATGTAAATAACAATGAAACCGTTGCAACTTGTGAATATTGTGGTACTGTACAAACTCTTCCGAGACTCAACGACGATAAAATCTCAAATCTTTATGATCGTGCAAATCATTTTCGTAGAAGCAATGAATATGATAAAGCAACAGGAATTTATGAGCAAATACTAAATGAGGATGCTACAGATGCGGAAGCATATTGGTCCTTGGTTCTTTGCCGGTATGGTATCGAATATGTAGAAGATCCTACTTCGCATAAGCGTGTGCCCACTGTCAATCGTGCCCAATTCACATCAATATTTGATGATGACAATTATAAATTAGCATTGCAGTATGCCGATAGTTCTCAGAAAGTTATTTATGAAGAAGAAGCCGAAACCATAAATGAAATACAGAAGGGTATTCTTGCTATTTCTCAAAAAGAAGATCCTTTTGATGTTTTTATCTGCTATAAAGAAACTGACAACAATGGCAGAAGAACTCAGGATTCCGTTTTGGCTAATGACCTTTATCATCAACTCACCCAAGAAGGATTCAAAGTTTTCTTTTCCCGCATTACACTTGAAGACAAATTAGGCACTGCTTATGAACCATATATTTTTGCCGCTCTAAATAGTTCAAAAGCTATGGTTGTTATAGGCACAAAGCAAGAGTATTTTAATGCAGTTTGGGTAAAAAATGAATGGTCAAGATACTTAGCACTTATTAAAAACGGAGATAAGAAAACACTCATACCCGCTTATCGCGATATGGATCCCTACGATTTGCCGGAAGAGTTTTCGCATCTTCAAGCACAGGATATGTCCAAACTGGGCTTTATGCAGGACCTTATTCGAGGCATCAAGAAGATTGTCAACCAGTCAGAAAACAGTTCTATCGTAACCAATAATTCCGTTACCGTTAATCAAAACGATACATCAGCATTAATTAAACGTGCTTATTTATCTCTCGAGGATAAGGATTGGAGTTCTGCGGAAAAATATGCCGAAAAGGCACTGGATATAAACCCCGAGTGTGCAGAAGCATATTTGGTTAAACTCCTTGTTGAAATAAAAATGTCCTCAAAAGATGCCCTTAAAAAAAGTACGGTTATTTTCTCTCACAACCCCAATTATACCAAGGCGGTGAGATTTGCTGATAAAGACTTAAAGGGATTTTTAACGAGTTCTGCAGAATACGTAAATAATACGCAGCAAGAAAAGATTTATAATCAAGCCAGGGATTTACTTTCATCCGACAATCCTAGTGATATTGAAAAAGCCAAAGTGATGTTTGAAAGCATTTTCGATTATGAAAACGCTGAAATATATATTTCACGTTGTAATGAAAGAATTAAAGATTTAAAGTCGGCAGAAGAAGAGGCGATTAAAACAAAGAAAAGATTAAAAGTTGCTGCAATTATAGCGCCATTCATTATCATAGGAATTGTTCTTTATGCTATTTTTGTTCAACCGCTTTTGGAATATAATTATGCTGTTGATAGTTATAATAACGGCAATTACGAATCTGCATATTACTATTTTTCGAATAGTACATATAAGGATAGTGCAGAAATGGCTTTGAAGTGTCAATATGGTTATGTAAAAGAGAACTATTACAATGAAGATCAAACAACCTATGAATATCTCAAGGCATTAAAAGCGGAGAATTATAAAGATTCCGCAGAATTGTTCAAAGATTTATATGCATGGAATATTGAACTTGACTGTTGCAACACCGGTTCTGACGACTGGGATACCAAATTATCTTCTATCCCTAAAGAAACTAAGTATTTGCATATGCAGTTTTTAATTACTGGCGGTGAACCCGGGAAGTCAATAACAATGTATCACACAACTCAATGGCCAAGCGGTAGCAAATCTACATCTAACTGGTATTGGGAAGACAAGTATGATGGTTCGTATTTTGGTTGTGAATGGAGCGAAGGCACGAGTTCGTATAACGGAATATTCACTATCGAGTTTTACAACGCAGAAGACGATAGTTATATAGATCGTATTTCTATTCCTGTAGGTAATTAATGATATCTACAAGCCGGAGCTTACCCTATGGCTTGTATTTATAGGAGATATATGTATGAAAAATAACAAATCATTCATCAAAACATATAAGTGGATTTTATTGGTAACAATGCTGCTAGTGCTAGTAGGATTTATTGTTATATATTTTATTTTTAAAGGTAAAGGCTTAATTCCAGCTGGCATTAATTTAGAGAGAAGAGATTGGCTTGCCTTTGTAGGAGGGTATCTGTCGTTTGCAGGAACCTTATGTGTCAGTGTTATTTCTATATTGCAAACTGATTATCACAACAGAAAAGAGTCCGAAAGCGAAAAAAAGCAACGCGAGGAAGCGATTTCGCCACGATTTTCACTATCGCTAAACGGTGTTTTAATTGATAAAAATTCTTTTTCAATAATAATTCAAAACATTGGCAACTATCCAATAACATCGGTAATTGTTAATAATACTTTGTTTGCCGATTCTCTAAAATCTAACGAATCGAAACTTGTCAATTTTTCATATAAAGATATTGACAATCACATCAAACTTTCAGGAAGTGAGTTTGAAAAAGACAGTTCGGGATACACAAAAGATATTGTTATAAACTATGATGATATTGATGGGCATATGTGGTTTCAAGTGTTTAAATTAAAGAATTTTGAAGGCGTTTTATATTATTCATTTGAATACAAAGAAAAAGTAATTTAAGACCATAGATTATTGGTAAACAAAATTCAAATAGTGATTGACTTCTGTTGATTGGTTCTATTCTATAATGAAAACACCCCGTGTTCGATTCAACACGGGGTGTTTATTGCTTGGTTAGTCGCTGTATTTCAAGTGATTTTCGTGGCGATCAGAATGCCTGAAAACCCACATGAATACTGGCTTTTTGAAATCTTACTTGCTTTCCTTTATAGCAGCCTGTGTTGAGAAGAAGTAAAGGGGGTATTTGGTGCAAACGTAACATTTGCCTTTCCTTTTCTGCCCTCAACATTACAATTAACTGCGGTTTCGGGTGCATATCGCAAATACCAATCAAAACTATCTTTTGAAACGACAACCTTTTCAACAAAGGCATCAACAATTTTGTCGGGAACATCATTTTCCGTGTCAAAGACTGCATAAGTGTTTAAGGCATTCTTTAACACTGTCAATCGCTCTGCAATGCTTTCAGAAGACTTTTCAACAATAGGGGTATCATTAGATATAACTTTTTCTAACTTGCCTTCTAATGCCTTTATTTCGCTTTCTGTCTGTTCCTTTTGGTTTAGATACATTTCTTTTGATATTTCGCCATCTGCTCGCATTAAAATCAAGCCTTCAACTCTCTTTTGCAACTTGCTGATTTTTGCTTGTATCTCTTCAATGACCTTACTATTATTTTTAACATCGTCAGGGGCATCGTTGATATGCTTTTCTATCATAGAAGAAGCAAGTGCAATAATATCATCAATTTCAAGAGGTGCATTATCAAAGATTGCTTTCGCCATCATTTGCAATTTCCACTCCTGAATCATCGGGGTGTCGCAAACATCGTCAGTTGAAAGTCCTTTGTTCTGTCGTGTCTGTACGGTCCCTGTGTGGATGCTATCGTAACATTGATAACCATACTGTGTACCAACGGCAGAACGATTCCATTTGCGACGGTTAAACTTATGACCGCAAACACATCTCAACAAGGTACACCAAACACTTGTGGGTGGTCTTATGCCCTTTGGTAATCTGCCTGTCTTGACGTACGGCATTTCTTGTCTTCGGGCGCCTAATTTCTCTTGCACACGGTCAAAATCTTCCTTGCTGATAATGGGTTCGTGCTTACCCTCTACGACTATGTTTTCAACATCGCCGTAGTTCACCACCTTTTTTTGCTCCAAATATTCAGGTACATATTGTTTGCGATAAACAATCTTTCCGCAATAGAAGGGGTTTTTAAGAGTTTTGGAAATTACAGAAACAAACCATTTGCTTTTACCCGTAGCAGTTAATCGGCCCGCCATTTCTAACTCGTACTTGATTTTTTCAAGACCCCAGCCACCCAAGTACCAATCAAAAATCATTTTAACTGTCTGTGCTTGTTCGGGGTTAATAACCATTTCAACGATTTTGTTCTTTTCGTCAATAGGGGTTACTTTACGGTCATACCCTAAAATATTTCCGTTTCCGTAAATCACACCTTTTTCCATTGAAATCTGTTGACCGCATTTTGCTCTAATGGATGTTTTACGAGATTCTTCTTGTGCGATAGAAGAAATGTATGCCAATTTGGTTTCATAATCATCCTCACGGGTGTCAATAAAATCTGTTACAAAAAAGATGTATTTTTTTACCTTTCTTAATTCGCGTGCATAACCAATGGCATCAAGTATGTTTCGGGCAAATCTTGATACTTCTCTTGTAACGATTAAATCAAACTTATTGGCATAAGCATCTGCAATCATTCTGTTGAAGTCGGCTCTTTTTTTGGTAGATGTGGCAGTTATGCCTTCATCGGTATACATTTCGTACAACTCCCAATCGGGATATCTTTCAAAAAGTCTTTTGTACCATTCAACCTGATTTTCCAAAGCCAACATTTGAGCTTCGTGCTTGGTTGATACTCTTGCATATATTGCCACTCTTATTTTTTTATTCATAATTGATTCTCCTTAATTAGTTTTTTCGTTTGTATTAAACTTGGTAGTATCGACTATGTTTTCATAGTCTTTCAAAATATTCTTAAAGATGTACCTTGGTAGTAATTCATCATCCGTTAATTGTTCAATCATTCTCAAAGCAGCGTACACCTTGTATTCGCTGCTACTGCCTATTTTAATTACCTCCTTTACAAGTTTTTTAAAGTATAGCGCGTGTATTTTCAAATGTCAGCCACCATTTCCCCGACCATTGCCGACCAAAACGGAGGCTGATTGTTTAATTAAAATGGTAACGAATTATCGTCAATGCCATCAAATAAAGATAATTGCTCAGATTCCGTTTCGGGTTCAGCAACCTGTTCGGGAATATCGGCAACGGGAGTCTCGTCAATAATTGGGTTGGTTGATTCGGTAAATTCTCTTGGTGCAAGAACGATATGCCTTGCAATATAATTTGTTTTACCATTGTAAAAACTTGATATTGCAAAAATCGTAACAAATCTGCCTTTTGCATTTTCAACCAATTTTTTATGATTGACCCCTATTTTCTGCTCAAAGCATCTTACAGAAACAAGTGGAGCATCTATTCCACTATCTTCTAAATTGGCCTTGAACGAAACAGAATTATACGTTCCTCGGTCAGTAACACTTTTTACATAACCCGAAAAGGCATAATATTCTTCTTTGGCATTATCTTTTTGAAAAATCTTAATAGGGTTAATATTTGCCATTGCTTTGTTCTCCTTTCGTCAGAATTAGATAAAAAAAGAGGAATCGCACCAAGACAGACCAATGCCTTTCTTGGTGTACAATTCCTCCAAAAAGTATTTAATTCCTCCAAAAATATAGAAACACAGCAACAAATTGGTGTGTTTTTATCACTCCTATAATAAAATATAATGATATTTTTTAATTTGTCAATAGTTTGGTAAAAAAAGTTTTACGAGCCTGCCGACAGGTATATTTTAATGATATCGCTGCGACCTTCAGACCCGTGGCCCAATCTAATACAGGAATCCTTTTCGGCCTGTGCTTTGGCGGCATCGGGTGAAAAACCTTGTTCAAGATAGTAATTATATTGCTTTTGGCAATACTCCTGAATCGCAAATTTTCTAACCGAGTGATTTCCTGTTTTGAAAATTGATTTGCCACCAATCGTCTGTGATTTAACAGTTAGGCCCAAACGATGCAAGCGCCTATTTAACCATCTATTCGCAGACCCTTTTTTAATTCCTCCAAAAAGTAATGTATCGGCATTCTTATTTGAAACGAGGGAACGGCATAGTTTGTAAAACTCTTTGTCTTGAACTGTAATTGTACGGTCCTTATTTCCCTTATCGCCGAGGATTCTGACCGTGACGGAATAATCCTTGCCGAACGTCAAATCACGGCACATAAGCTTTTCGACACTATTTATTCTTGTTGCACAGAATGACGAGAAAAGGAAATAGTTACTTGAATTACAGGGTTTAACGATTGATGCCTTTACCATTTCAATTTCTTCTTTTGAAAGGGCAAACTCGCGTGGGCTCGTTTTATCTATAACCAATTCGTGTTTAACCGTTGTAGAAAAATCGGTGTGCAATCCGAAGTGCCTATTAATAACGAACGCCAACTTTTTCAAATTTGAGCTATAACAATTAAGGGTGGCGATACTGCACCCGTTTTTTGCACAATGGTCCAGCCACGATTGGCACATATCAGAAGAAATTTCCTTAACTTTTGATATGCCGTATTGCTCTTTTAAATAACCACTTAAATTATGTGCAGTATCAAGCAGATTGCTTTTTGCCGAGAAGCTGTAGATTCTCCAAGGTTGAGATTCTTGTTCTGTCTGCGACTTTTGGGAATGTTTGTCTACAAATTTCTTATGCCCACTTTCAGAATCATTTATAGACGACTGAAACTGATAGAATAACGATTTTTTCTTGCCCACAATGGTTTACTCCTTTCTGTAAAAGTGTTTTTTGGGGTTATCGTCATTAACAAGCGACTGTCGCCGCTCGTTAATGACGACAACGATAACGATTTTTTGAAGCGAAACCGATGTTTTCGCCCGTGATTGCTATTTGTTCAGAATAAGCAGGCCTTATGCCTACCAAACAGGCAACGGACATTTCCTGTTGCCCAAACCCACCCTCATCGGTGGAGTGTCAACCAATTCATATAGCAATAACGAATTAAGATTGACAATATTACTGTTGCTCTTATTGTGTCTTATTCAAATGGTGCGAAGAACAACAGTAATAGGTTTTGACCTTTTGGTCGGTTTAAAAATTCCACCTTCGTTTAAAATTGATGTGTGTGTAATAAAGTTAAAAATTCCTCCTTCACTAAATGTAAGTCATTAAGACATTTAAAGAATATGGAACTTTTGAAACTAAAGCAAGAAAATCTTTTAAAAAGAATTTGCAACCAACAATCATTATTATTTATCTAACTTTTTCAAAATCACTATAACTTTTAAGGATAACTCTTTTCAATTCAAACCATTTTTATCACTCTGTTTAAGACTCAAGATTTATATGATTCTCTAGTAATCTTATTAATTATATAATTAATATAAATCTTATAACTTATAATGATTACATATAAACATTATAAAAATTATGATGTTTCCCGAAAAATTGAGAAATCCATTGATAATTAAAAGGTTTTGTGTTATACTGTAAGGGCTACACATCTGAATATGCACAAGTTAGGGAATACTATTTGGTAAAAATGTATTCTCTCTTCCTGACTTTGTGCAGATGTGTAGCAACATTGAGGGAAGCATTTTTCGGTGCGCCCCTCGGGGCGCACTTTTTTATAAGAAAAGGGGAAAACAAATGGAAAAGCAGATTTCACAAATTGTTGAAAAAGAAAATTCGGTGGTTAGTTATCTTAAACGATTAGATTCAACAAGACCACAAGACAGTATTGCTATTGAATATTTTGAAAACAAAATTACTCGCAAGGCATATTGGGAGTATGTTGAAGATTATAGAAAATATTTAATATCCATCGGCATCAAAAAAGGTGATGCCGTTACAATCAGTATGCTGAATTGCCCTGAATATGAATTCTTGTATATGGCCTTGCTTGCAAATGGTTCTATTGCCAATACCGTCAGCAAGACTTTTTTGCAGGCCGATTTTCAAAAGCAAACCGTAGAAAGAGGAGTTAAATACCTGATTTTAGGTGTTGAATTTCTTGGAGATTTACAAGAAGCCTTTGCACATTTAAAAGGCAATAATGGTGATGTGAAATTAGAAAAAATCATTTTGACATCAAGCACATTGTTTTCTACTCAAGACAACAAGGTAGTTGTTGGTTCGGAAGAAATAAAAAATCAAATCAAGGCTTTAAATATACCTGAAAACATTGAGATTATTTATCCCGAAGATACTCAAGCAAAAATCAATCAATTAGATAATGTTGTTTTAATCGAGGAGAATTTGCTTGACAGTTATGCTACATATTCAAACACAGGTGGTACAACAGGCGCTCCCAAATGTGCTTGTCATACACATCGTGGTATTATTTCCTTATTGGTGTCGCACGATAGAGAAATATTCCCTGAATTTAATCTTAAACCAGATTCACGGTCATTAGTTGTTATTCCGTTATCGCACATTACAAGTCAGTTTTATGCAATGTTAATTAGACGAGCTTCAGGTGCTACTTTAATATATAACCCATATACTTTTAACCCCAAGGTTTTAAGAGAAGTATTGCTCAATAATAACATTGATGATGTTGTTTTGCCCTTTGGCTTGTATTATGCAATTTCTAGAGAAGATTTTCCTGAAGGACTTTTAAAGCTTCAAACCCCATTATGTGGTGGAGAACCTACACCATATAAGTCCACACAAGATGTTAACGCTCAATTTGAAAAAGTGGGCTGCCAAAGAATTATAATTGGTACAGGCAGTACGGAGTTTGGCTCAGGTGTTATGGCATCTTATGGCATTGAAAACCGTTGCAATGAAAGCGGCTATTTCTTCCCAGGTGCAGTAGGTGTATTAATAGACCCAAAAACTAATAAAGCAATAACTCAAATTGGGAAACGTGGAATACTATACATTAATGCACCGTGGCAAATGAGTGGTTATTTAAACGACGAAAAAGCAACAAATGACTTTTATCATTTTGCAGATGAAAACGGCAGAGTTTATGGTACTAACAATGATATAGTTGAAATTGTTGGCGATTTTAAAGGGAAACCCGTATATAGTATGTTGGGAAGAGCATCAGATTTTGCAGTTAAGACCGCTAATGGAAAATACAAATCAGGTGTTACTTTCACTAATGGTAAGGTAAACCCCGTTGATTTTGAAGAAGGTACCTTCTTGTTTGATATGCGAGATATTTTGTTAAACATTGATGGTATTATGGAGGCACAACCAATTATTGTACCAACAGAGGAACACGGCGAAGGAGAAATTGTTGCTAATGTCACCATTCTTCCCACACACAACCCTTGTGATGTTCTCAAAGCAATATATAAGTACTATTATGACCACAAGTTATGCCACAAGCCAATGGGTGTGATTTTTAGAACACATTTTGCCAAGAGTCTTTCTACTGATAAACGGGAAGTTATATCTTTGACAGAAGTTAGAGAAGGCTATTATCAAGCCGATGCATCAGGTAACATTTATAGTGTAGAATTGCCTAAAAATGAATCTCCTGTTGTTGTTGAATATACAGGTAATATTCCTGTTGTTGAACCACCCCAACCAAAGAAAGTTTACTCTAACTTAAAATAAGTATAACTAACCCAAAAATCTAACTTGATTTTTAAATTTTAATTGAATACACTATAATTACTCTTGCATTAAATATATGTAGGCGAAATTATAAAAACGGCGGAATTTTAATTTAACGGCGAGCCCCGATTGATTCGGGGCTCGCTTATTTTAAAGCATAAAAACACCCTATGACTTTTTACAGTCATAGGGTGTTCTCTTATACATAGATATTGACTTTTAAGTCGTTCCACCTGTGTATGCGGTGTTTGGTGCTATCTTTATACAGATATGCTTTCGCATCGTCTAAATTAAGCACAAACTCCGTAACTTTGGTGAATGGGTTATTATTTCCCACTTTCCTTAATTGCAGCCTGAGCAGCAGAGAGACGAGCGATCGGCACACGGAAAGGTGAGCAAGATACGTATGAGAGACCAATTCTGTGGCAGAATTCTACAGATGTGGGGTCGCCACCGTGTTCGCCGCAGATACCGAGCTTGATGTCGGGGCGAGTAGCCTTACCGAGATCAGCAGCCATCTTTACGAGCTTACCAACGCCGTTCTGGTCGAGACGAGCGAAGGGATCGTTTTCGTAAATCTTGGTGTCATAGTATGCGGGGAGGAACTTACCAGCGTCATCACGGCTGAAGCCGAATGTCATCTGTGTAAGGTCGTTTGTACCGAAACTGAAGAACTCTGCTTCCTTAGCGATTTCGTCTGCTGTGAGAGCAGCTCTGGGGATTTCGATCATTGTACCAACCTTGTAGGTGAGTTCAACGCCTGCAGCAGCGATTTCTGCATCAGCAGTAGCAACTACAACGTCCTTAACGAACTTAAGCTCTTTGATTTCGCCTACGAGAGGAATCATGATTTCAGGAAGAACCTTCCATTCGGAGTGCTTCTTCTGTGTGTTGATAGCAGCACGGATAACTGCCTTTGTCTGCATCTTAGCGATTTCAGGGTATGTTACTGCGAGACGGCAACCACGGTGACCCATCATGGGGTTGAACTCATGGAGGGAAGCGATGATAGCCTTGATTTCAGCAACTGTCTTGCCTTGAGTCTGAGCGAGGAGCTCGATGTCCTTTTCTTCAGTGGGAACGAACTCATGGAGAGGGGGATCGAGGAATCTGATTGTAACAGGTCTGCCTTCCATAGCTTCGTAAAGTTTTTCGAAGTCGCCCTGCTGCATAGGAAGAAGCTTATCAAGAGCTTTTTCTCTCTGTTCAACAGTGTCAGAGCAGATCATTTCACGGATAGCAGCAATTCTGTCGCCTTCGAAGAACATATGTTCTGTACGGCAGAGACCGATACCTTCAGCGCCGAGTTCAAATGCCTTCTTAGCGTCTGTAACGTTATCAGCGTTTGTTCTAACCTGAAGCTTTCTGTACTTGTCAGCCCAGTCCATAATCTGCTTGAATTCGCCAACGATTTCAGCGTCAACAGTAGGAATGAGACCTTCGTAGATGTTACCTGTAGAACCATCAATAGAGATGAAGCTACCTTCTGTGAATGTCTTGCCTGCAAGTGTAAATACCTTGTTATCTTCATCCATGTTGATTGCGGAACAACCGGATACACAGCATGTACCCATACCACGAGCAACAACGGCAGCGTGAGAAGTCATACCACCACGAACAGTGAGGATACCCTGAGAAGCCTTCATACCTTCGATGTCTTCAGGAGATGTTTCAAGACGAACAAGAACAACCTTTTCGCCTCTTGCGTTCCATTCAGCAGCGTCTTCAGCAGTAAATACTACTTTACCGCAAGCAGCACCGGGAGATGCAGGAAGAGCTTTTGCGAGAGCTGTAGCAGCCTTAAGCGCTTTAGCATCAAACTGGGGATGGAGAAGTGTGTCAAGGTTTCTGGGATCGATCATTGCAACAGCTTCTTTTTCAGAAATCATCTTTTCATCAACAAGGTCGCAAGCAATCTTAAGAGCAGCTTTTGCTGTTCTCTTACCGTTTCTTGTCTGAAGCATATAGAGCTTCTTATCTTCAATTGTAAATTCCATATCCTGCATATCGCGGTAATGGTTTTCAAGAGTGTTACAAATGTCAGTGAACTGCTTGAATACTTCAGGCATAATTTCTTCCATCTTGGAGATAGGCATAGGTGTACGAACACCTGCAACAACGTCTTCGCCCTGAGCGTTCATAAGGAACTCACCCATAAGCTTCTTTTCACCTGTAGCGGGATCACGTGTAAATGCGACGCCTGTACCGGATGTTTCGCCCATATTACCGAACGCCATCATCTGTACGTTAACTGCAGTACCCCAGCTGTAGGGAATATCGTTGTCTCTTCTATATACGTTTGCACGGGGGTTGTCCCAGCTTCTGAATACGCCTTCAACAGCGCCGAAGAGCTGTTCTTTAGGATCAGTGGGGAAGTCCTTACCGATCTTGTTCTTGTATTCAGCCTTGAACTGACTTGCGAGTTCCTTAAGGTCATCAGCAGTAAGTTCAACGTCCTGAGTTACACCTTTTTCTTCTTTCATCTTGTCGATGAGTTGTTCAAAATATTTCTTTCCAACTTCCATAACAACGTCGGAATACATCTGGATAAATCTTCTGTAACAGTCCCAAGCCCATCTGGGGTTACCGGACTTAGCAGCGATAACTTCAACAACCTTTTCGTTAAGACCGAGGTTAAGGATAGTATCCATCATACCGGGCATAGAAGCGCGAGCGCCACTACGTACGGACACAAGGAGAGGATTTTCTTCGTCGCCGAATTTTTTGCCTGTGATTTCTTCCATCTTATCGATGTACTGCATAATCTCAGCCTGAATATCAGCGTTAATCTTTCTGCCGTCCTCATAATATTGAGTACAAGCTTCTGTCGAGATAGTGAAGCCCTGAGGTACGGGGAGACCGAGCTGTGTCATTTCAGCAAGGTTAGCGCCCTTACCGCCGAGGATTTCACGCATTTTTGCATTACCTTCTTTAAAAAGGTAACAATACTTCTTTGCCATTTCAAAATTCCTCCATAAATATATATTTTAAATTTTTTCTATTAGACCAAACTGTATTCTACCATAAATAAATGTAAATTTCCATACCTTTTTCACATTTTTTTCTTTATTTTTGATATTTTGGTAGATATAACGAAAAATTATACGAAATTTGGGTGATAATTTGAACAAAAACTATTGATTTTTTTGACCTGAAAGTAGTATAATTATTTGTGTAAGGAAAAAAACAACTTTTCTACCATTTTTATATAACAAATTTAGCGGATTTTTCAAATGTTACTATTTGCATTTTACCGCTTTTTTTGCGTGTTAAGATAAAAAATTACAAAAAACAGAAGGCGTTAACAACGCTTGGAAGGAAAAAATAAAATGAGCAATATATTTGATTTGTTTAAGCAGATTGAAAAGAAGAATGATACCCCATCAGGTAACTTTACCCATCTTGTTGTCGGTCTTGGCAATCCAGGTGATAAGTATTCGCGTACAAGACATAATATTGGATTTATGGCACTTGAATATCTTTCAGAGAAACTGGGCATAAAGATTACAAAATCGAAGTTTAAATCACTTGTTGCCGACTGTGATTTTGCCGGAAAAAGGGTTTTGTTTATGAAGCCGCAAACTTTTATGAACAATAGCGGAGAAGCAGTAAGAGAAGCAGTTGAGTTTTATAAGATTCCTGTTGAAAATGTAATAGTGATTTATGATGATATTTCACTTGCGCCCGGGAAAATGCGTATAAGACAAAAGGGAAGTGACGGCGGACACAATGGTATAAAAAGTATAATATATCATTTGAATTCGAATGAATTTCCTCGGATTAAGATAGGTGTTGGCGCAAAACCTAATCCCGAATACGACCTTGCTGATTGGGTTCTTGGAAATATTGCAAAAGAAGACCTGGAAGCAACTTTTAAATGTATAGAAAGTGTTTATCCCGCCTTGACACTTATGGTTGAAGGCAAGACAGAACAAGCTATGGGAATGTATAACTGATTATGAGTATAATTACACAACAAATCAAAAACGAAAAAGAGTATAAGAGCATACTTTCGAACGCACTTACTCAAATATCTTCGGAACGTCCACGCCCGATGTCTGTAACTGGATTGAGTGAGGGGGCTTCCGAAGCTTTTTACACGGAGTTGATTACGGGTATAAAGCAAAACACCGATAAAGGAGTCTTGCTTATATGTCCGGATGAAAAAACACAACATAGGTTGAAAAATGCGTTTGAATCGTGCGGCAAAAAATGCTTGGTTTACCCATACAGGGATTTGGTTTTCCATAATATAACTGCATCTCATGAGTACGAATATGACAGATTGAACGTTTTGTATACGGTTGTTGAGGGGGGATTTGACGTAGTTTTGGCAACTCCTGATGCTGCATTACAATATACTGTTCCAAGATCAAAACTGAAAGAAGCTTGCTTGGTTATTGATGCGGATAAGACTTATGATTTGAAGGAAATCACAAAGTTTCTTGAAGAAAATGGCTACACTCACGTAGATATGGTTGATAGTATTGGTCAATATTCTGTCAGAGGCGGTATACTTGATGTGTTTTCCCCTTGCTGTGACAATCCTGTCAGAATTGATTTTTTTGATACGGATATAGAGCAGATGGGGACTTTTGACGTTCTGTCCCAAAGAAAACTTGAGCTAATAAATTTATTTAAGATAATATCTGCAAAAGAGGTTATCGTTTCAAGCGAGAAGCGTGAAGAGCTCAAAAAAGCACTTTCTTCCCACTTGAAGAAAATAGGTGGAACACCTGCTGAAGACACTGTTAAGGAAGAGTATGAAACGGTGGTTTCCGGGAATGAGTGCAACTTTGCAGATAAGTATATATCTTTGGTTTATCCAGAAAAAGAAACTTTGCTTGATTATATGTCTGATTGTTTTTGCATAGTTCATTCTTACAGCGGGGTTAATGATAGGCTTAAATCATTTGAGTGGCACGAAAGCCAAAACGTAACAGAACTTGTTGAAATTGGCAGTGTTCCTTCGAAATATGCGGAATATGCAAAGAGTGTTGCTGATTTTGAATATCACACCGACAAGACACCGACTCTTTTTACGGATACTTTTTTAAGTTCTATGGGCGGTAAAAAGCTGTCCGGAGTGTATAATTTTATTACCAAACAGACTGTATCGTATTTTGAGAATTTTTCTCTGTTGCTTGAGGATCTTTCCTCATATATACAGAATAGATATAAAATTGTAATATTGACCGAGAGTGAGCAGAAAACAAAGACACTTCTAAATATGCTGTCCGATGCGGGTGTTGGAGCTATAACAGGTTTAAAAGAGGGAACTGATTTAACTAAAGGATTACCTTGCATCGTAAATGATTGTGTGATCGGCGGTTTTGAATTAACCGTATCAAAATTTGTATGTCTTTCTCTCAGAGCTAATTCGGGACTAAATATAAAAGATAGTTACAAGAAGAAAAAGAAAAAGGCAAACAAGAGAAGTGCGCAAGAAAAGATTTTGTCGTATGCCGACCTTGTTGAGGGCGATTACGTTGTACACGATACCCACGGTATTGGGCAGTATCTTGGACTTCATACACTTACTCTTGACGGTATAACAAAGGATTTTGTGAAGATTCTTTATTCCGGAAATGATATGCTTTATTTACCGTGTACACAGCTCGATTCGATTGCGAAATATATAGGAGCAAGAGCTGAAGACGGTACTTTAAAACTGTCAAAAATGGGCGGTACTGAGTGGTATAAAGCAAAGACTAAAGTAAAAAAAGCCGCAAAAGATATGGCAAAAGAGCTTATCGAACTTTATGCCGAGAGATTGAGAAAAAAAGGTATTGCATTTGATAAAGACGATGCTATGCAGGCAGACTTTGAGTCAGGGTTTGAGTATGAAGAAACTGACGGACAGCTTGCAGCTATAAATGAAATAAAGTCTGATATGGAACAAGCATACCCTATGGATAGATTGCTTTGCGGAGATGTTGGGTTTGGTAAGACGGAGGTTGCTTTGCGTGCAGCATTCAAGGCAGTGAACAGCTCAAAGCAGGTAGCTATACTTGTACCTACAACCATACTGGCGCTGCAACATTTTCAGACAATTTCAGCACGTATGCGCGGTTTCCCTGTAAAAATAGATATGCTTTCAAGATTTTCGACGCCGAAACAACAGGCTGAAACCGTGAGAAGAATAAAACGCGGAGAAACGGACATCGTTGTCGGTACGCACAGACTTTTCAGCAAGGATATTGAGTTCAAGGATTTGGGGCTTGTTATTATCGATGAGGAACAAAGGTTTGGCGTTGCGCACAAAGAGAAGCTGAAACAAATGACCAAAAATATTGACGCATTAACGTTAACTGCAACCCCTATCCCAAGAACACTTAATATGGCGATGAGTGGTATAAGGGATATGTCTGTGCTCGAAGAGGCGCCCGGCGACAGATTGCCCGTACAGTCATACGTTCTTGAATATGATGAACTTATAATAGCAGAGGCGATAAAGAAGGAGTTGCGCCGAGGCGGACAGGTATTTTATCTGCATAATAATATTGAAACTATCGACTATGCCGCGCGAAGAGTGGCGGCTATGGCACCAGACGCAAGAATTGCTATAGCGCATGGCAAAATGGATAAAGAGACCATAAGTGAACTTTGGCGCTCGCTTGTTGAGGGGGAAATAGACGTTTTTGTTTCGACTACAATAATTGAAAGCGGTGTTGACGTTCCGAACGCCAATACGCTTATTATTGAAAATGCAGACAAATTTGGCTTAGCTCAGCTTCATCAGATACGAGGCAGAGTTGGAAGAAGCAGCAGACGCGCTTATGCATATTTTACTTTTTCAAAAGGCAAAGCATTAACGGAAATTGCGACCAAAAGACTTTCTGCAATAAAAGAATATACAGAATTTGGCGCTGGGTTTAAGGTTGCTTTGCGAGACCTTGAAATAAGAGGCGCGGGTAATATACTCGGTGCCGAACAACACGGTCATTTGCAGACTGTGGGATATGATATGTATATGAAACTTCTTAACGAGGCGATTCTTGAGGAGAAAGGCGAAAGTCCTAAAGCCAAGAAAGAGTGCGCTGTCGATTTGAATGTGAACGCTTATGTTCCTGAAAACTATATAAAAGTTGCATCGCAAAGGATTGATGTTTATAAGAAGATAGCTCTTATCGAAAACCAACTTGATTTGCAGGATGTAACAGATGAATTGCTTGATAGATACGGTGATTTACCCAAGTCCGTTCTTGAACTTTTGAAGGTTGCTTTGTTGAGAAAACAAGCTAGTGATGCAGGAATAAGCAAGATAGAAAGAAGAACGTCAAACGTTTTGATTTATCCTTATGAAATGGATGCTGCTGCATGGACGTATTTAGCGGCGCAAAATAAAGGAAAAATTTTAATTAACCTTGGTTCAAAGCCTTATGTCAGCTGTAAAATAGAAAAAAATACAGATGTTTTTTCATATGTCGGACAGTTGATTTCTGATTATTTGGCTGCAAAAAATGAAATCCACTGATTATACTTGAAATGTATTGTAATTGTTAAAAAACGTAAAAAAGGTTGAATTTTTTTGTCAAATGTGGTAATATAATGGTTATCATTGTCAAAAAAGGAGGAGAGACCGACGTTTATTAGCATTGTTACTGCATTGATGACGGCAGTTAATTGGATTTGGGGATTAATATCTAAACTATATCTTTTTAGGAATATATATAAAGTAACAGGCGTATTTTTTACGAGGAAATTTAAAAAATCAAACAATTATCATAAATATGCGATTCTTGTTGCCGCAAGAAATGAGGAGTCGGTTATAGGTAATCTTGTTGACAGTATCAGAAAACAGGACTATCCTTCCGAATTGATTGATATTTTTGTGGTAGCTGATAACTGTACCGACAATACGGCTGAGGTTGCAAGAAGTTACGGTGCTGTTTGTTATGAAAGGTTTGATAAGAAACATTGTACCAAGGGATATGCCTTGCAGTTTCTCGTAGAAAATATACGCAAGGACTATGGAATAGAAAACTATGAGGGATATTTAATCTTTGATGCAGATAACCTTTTGAAGCACGATTATATGTCTCATATGAATAACGCATTTGATGCCGGTGAAAAGATTGTTACGTCATACAGAAACACCAAGAATTTTGACGATAATTGGATTTCGGCATCTTATGGAGTTCATTGGCTTAGAACTGTAAGAAATGAACACCGTGCGCGTTCGTTGTTCCATTTTGCAACGAGAATACAAGGAACCGGATTCCTTTTTGCGAACGAATTGTTAAAAGATGGTTGGAATTATACAAGTCTTACAGAAGACAGAGCATTTTGCGCAGATGCAGTTGCAAAAGGATATAAAATTTCTTATAACAACGAAGCCGAGTTTTATGATGAGCAGCCTGTAGATATGAAAACGGTAATGCGTCAGAGAATAAGATGGGCAAAGGGACATTTGCAGGCATTTGCTGAAACTGGGCCACAGCTTTTGAGCCATATCTTTGTTACGGGCGGAATGGCTAATAAAACACCTGACGGTCAACCTGTTGACAAGCCGCTGTGGAAAAAGATTTATGATAATATAAGACTTCGTTTTATGTCTTTTGATATGTTGACCGTAGTTTTCCCGAACTCTCTCGTGTCTTCTGTTAGAAAAGTGATACTTTATATTTTGCGTGTCATTCTGATAGTAAAAGCGGGTAAGGTATTTGGTGTCGGCGCTGCGGGTTATATAGTTAGGTTTAAGATTCCCGGCATTATAAATTGGGCTCTTGATTGGAAAGACTTATTCAGATGGCTTGATATATCCCCTTCGTATGAAAGCGCATTGAGTGCGGCTCTTTGGCTGTCATTCTTTATGTTTACATGGACTATAACCTCATATGTTTCGGGAATAATTACTGCAGTATATATTTATGTAGTTGAGCATAAGCGTATAAAGAAGATAAAGCTATACAGAAAAATATGGTTTTGTCTTACGTTCCCGATTTTTGATATTATCGGTCGTCTTTCTATGATTATAGCTATGTTTAGAAAAGTAGAATGGGATCCTATTTTGCACAATAAGTCTATCAATATCGATGAAATTGAGTGTGGTTCGGAAATGGGAGACGTTTCAAAAAGATAATAGTAATGTAAACGTTTGATTTTTACGGAGAAGTATATGAGAAAAATAAGATTTTTATCTTTGGTTCTTTCTGCATTGATGACAGTGAGTGTTGTGGTGTCGTGTGCAAAACAGAAGACGGCTATGGAGTATGACGGTTGCCGTATAACGACGAATATGTATTCTTATTGGTTGTCACAGATAAAGTCAGGGTATGTTTCTTCTTCGAATGATACGGAAGATTATTGGAAGACAGAGTATGCTGACGGTGGAACTTATGCAGAAAAGCTAAAAGAAATAGTAGATTTTAACGTTAAGGTTAATCTTGTTTGTATGAGTTTGTTTGATGACATGAAGCTTAAAGTTTCTGCCGAGGAGAAAAATGAGATTGATACGGCAATAAATGACTTACTTACGTCTTACGGCTCGAAGAGTGAGTTGAATTCTATGCTTGCAAACTTTGGTATAAATGTGAACATTCTCAAAGATATATATAACATTGATTTGAAAGCCTCAAAGGTTTACGAAGCATTGTATGCCGATGGTGGTACAAGAGCGATTGACGACGAAGCATTGGATAGATTTTATAAAGAGAATTATTCCAGAATAGATATAATCTTTGTTTATGATTCTTTTGAGTATAAGAAAGACGAGAACGGTAATCTGATTTTTAATCAATCTACCGAAACGTACGAAAAGATTTCCCTTACCGACGAACAAAAGGCAAATAAGAAATCTCTTGCGGAAGATATATATAAGAAAGCGGAGGCGGGGGAGGATTTTGCTGAACTTAAGAAGCAGTATAATGAATATCCCGACGGAAACAAGTATGAGCTTGGTTATTTTATTTCTGCAAATGATATTGATTCATTTGATTCCGATATTTATTTGGCGGTAAGTAAAATGAATATTGGCGATGTAAAGAAGATTGAAAAGGACGGCGCTATCTGCATTGTAAAACGCAATGAATTGACAGAAAAGCCATATGTTGACGAAAGTTATAAGGATATGTTCGAGAATATCGTTGATTATTGCGAAGAAGCTGATTTTAATGCTTTTATGTCAGAGCTCGTAAAGAGTGTAACTGTTTACGACGAGGCTTTGGCGGATTTTTCCATTGAAAAGGCTCCTTTGATGCGGTACTGATACGGTTTTTTGAAAATTATAAAAAAACTATTGCATTTTAAGATGAAGTGTGTTATACTAATAAAGTAAGGTTAGAAGAGTGGTTTTTGCCACTCTTCTAAATTTTATGTAGGGGTGTTTTTTGTCCCCGAAAAATCTTTTAAAAAAGGATGAAAGTATGGCGAATGAAAATAAAAAGCCTGCAAAAAATATTGCGGGCAGAGTAAAGGAACTTCTTGAATCCACAATTGAAGGCTTGGGTTATATTTTGTGGGATGTTGAGTATGTAAAAGAGGGCGCTGAGTGGTTTCTTAGAATTACTCTTGACAATGAAGAGGGAATCAACATAAATGACTGTGAAAAAGTTCATATGGAAATCAGTCCTATGCTTGATGAAGCTGATCCCATAGAAGGTTCATACAGACTTGAGGTATCTTCTCCCGGAATTGAGCGCGACTTAAAAAATCCTATGCACTACAAGGCGTGTATCGGCTGGGATGTCGAGGTGAAATTGTTTACTGCATTTGAAGGAAGAAAATCCATTAAAGGTATTCTTGCAGGTTATGACGAAGATAATCACGAGTTTACTATCAACGAAAACGGAAATGCTATTGTTCTTGAAAAGAGCTTGGTGTCAAAAATCAAAACCGTTTACGATTTTGATTGATTATAGAAAAATAAATAGATTAAATATATATGGAGGATACTGCCGCGGCGTTTTGCGTACGGCAAGTTAAAGAAAGATGAATACGGAATTTTTTAACGCTCTCGATTTGCTTGAAAAAGAAAAGGGTATTCCGAAAGATTATATGCTCGAAAGAGTAGAAGCTGCCCTTGTGTCCGCATTTAAGAGAGAACAGGGAGGAAACAGCAATGTAAAGGTTGTTCTTGACCCCGCAAAGAAAGATATGAAGGTATATGCTGTAAAGGATATTGTTGAGATTGTTGAAGATCCGACTTTACAGATCTCTCTTGAAGATGCAAAGAAGATAAGCAAGAGATCAGCTATCGGTGGGGTTGCTGAAGTAAAGCTTGATCCCAAGAACTTCAGAAGACTCAGTGCTACAACTGCTAAACAGGTTATTATTCAGGGTATCCGCGAAGCAGAGAGAAGCATAAGAGTTAGAGAATACGAAGACAAAAAAGAAGAGATTATTTCTGCTGTTGTACAAAGAACTGATGCCGAAACCGGCGATGTTATCGTTGATACCGGAACAAGCATTGCAAAGATTTTGAAATCCGAGCTTATACCCGGCGAAAGATTTGCTGACGGGGCTCGTATAAAGGTATTTGTTACCGAAGTAAGAAAAGAATCATACGGTCCTTTGGTTACTCTTTCAAGAACACACCCCGGAATGGTTAAGAGACTTTTTGAGATGGAAGTTCCTGAAATCCAGGATGGTACAGTTATTATAAAGGGTGTATCAAGAGAAGCTGGTTCAAGAACCAAGATTGCAGTTATGTCAAGAGATGAAAACGTAGATCCTATTGGTGCTTGTATCGGTAATCGAGGAATGAGAATTTCCGGAATCGTTGAAGAACTCGGCGGTGAAAAAATAGATATAATTAAGTATAGCGAAAACGTTGAAGATTATATCAAAGAAGCGCTTTCGCCTGCAAATGTACGTCAGGTTATCGTTGACGGAGAACGTTCTTGCAGAGTGCTTGTTGATGATGACCAGTTATCTCTTGCTATTGGTAAGGAAGGTCAGAATGCCCGTCTTGCAGTAAGACTCACAGGCTTTAAGATCGATATTAAGACAGAACTTTAATTACAATATTCGGAGGAATATAATGGGACAGCCGTTACCTAAAAAGAAAATTCCCGAAAGAAGATGCTCGGGGTGTGGAATGTCTTTTCCAAAACCCGATTTGTTGAGGGTGGTAAGAGCCCCCGACGGAAGTGTATCGCTCGATTTTACGGGTAAGAAATCGGGACGTGGAGCTTATGTGTGCAGAAGCGTTCAGTGTTTCAAGAAGGCAAGAAAAGCCAAGCGTTTTGAACGCAGTCTTGAATGTGAAATACCCGAGGGGGTTTACGATGCATTGGAAAGCGAGCTTTCCGAAAATGAGTAATGATAAATTGCTTGGAATGATGGGGTTGGCTGCCCGTGCACGAAAACTTGTTACGGGGACCGAAATCGTAACAGAAAAAATTAAGGCGAATAAAGGCGTAAAACTCGTACTTATAGCCTCCGACGTATCGCAGAATACATTAAAGAAACTTGTGAACTGTTGTGAATATTATGAAACAGAATATATTCAATTACAGCGCACACAGGATGAGATTTCCAATGCTGTCGGAAAGAGTTGTTTAACTTCTTCCGTAGCAATTCTTGATCGAAATTTTTCAGAAGCGATCAAAAAGCTGGTTTAAAGAGGTGCTTATATGTTATCAAATCAAAAATACCGTATTAGTAATATAGCAAAGGATTTTGATGTAAAGAGCAAGGAGTTGATTGAACTTCTTGATTCTTACGGCTTGACCGGAAGAACTCATATGGCGGTTCTTACTCCCGATGAATTCGGAATAATTTTTAATCATCTTACAAATAAGGTTCAGTTTGAAGGAATCGGAAAATATATTGACGGTGAACTTAAGATAAAAGAACCTAAAAAAGCAGAGGCTCCCGTTGTTGAAAAAGAACAGCCTGAGGCCGAAGTCAAAGATGAGGTTAAGGTTCCGGAAAAGAAGGCTGAACCTGTTCCGGAAAAGAAAGTTGAGCAAAAGCCTGAAAAGAAGGTTGAAGCTAAAAAGACTGCCGAGCAAAAGCCTCAAAAGCAGGAAACTGCAAAGGTCGAAAAGAAGCCCGAAGCTCAACAGCAACCTAATATAAAGCCTAATAATGTTGCTCAAAATAATCAGCAGAAAGATTCTGCAAACAAAAAGAAAGAGCAAAAGAAACAGCCTGCGCAGCAGAGACAGCACAGACAGGAACTTAAGGTTGAAAGAGTTCTTCCTGATGCGCCCGATGCTGTAAGACAAAGCAATCACGTTGCAGGTACGAGAGTTGTTGATACAAGAGGAACTCACGTTGACCTTTCGAAGTATGATGAAAGACTTGAAACTTTCGTTCATGATCCCAAGATGAATTATGCTAATGAGCGCAAAAAGGTTAAGAAGCAGAACAATAACAGCAAATTTGACAAGAATAAAGATAAAGAAAAACTTGCTCTTGAAAAGATAAAAAAAGAAGAACTCGAGAGAGCAAAGAAACTTCAGCTTCAGATTACAGTTCCCGACGAGATTTCGGTTGGTGATCTTGCTGTAAGAATGAAAGTTACAGCGGCTGAAACTATTAAGAGACTCATGAAGCTCGGTATTATGGCGTCAGTTAACCAGATTATTGACTATGATACGGCATTCTTGGTTGCTGATGAACTCGGAATTAAAGTTTCAAAAGAAGTAGTTGTAACAATTGAAGAAAAACTCTTTGACGAAAAAGAGGACAACGAAGAAAATCTCGTGAAGAGAGCCCCTGTTGTTTGTGTAATGGGACACGTTGACCACGGTAAAACATCGCTTCTTGATGCTATCCGTCACGCAAATGTAACTGCCGGGGAAGCAGGCGGTATTACACAGCATATCGGTGCTTACAGAGTTAACGTTCACGACCAAGATATTACGTTCCTTGATACCCCCGGACACGAAGCGTTTACCGCAATGCGTGCAAGAGGTGCTATGGCAACGGATATTGCTATTCTTGTTGTAGCGGCAGATGACGGTATTATGCCTCAGACTGTAGAAGCTATTAACCATGCGAAAGCAGCCGGAATTGAAATAATAGTTGCAATAAACAAAATGGATAAACCCGGTGCCGATCCCGATAATATTAAACAAAACCTCACACAGTATGAGCTCGTTCCCGAAGAATGGGGCGGCGACGTTATATGCGTACCCGTTTCCGCTTTGACAAAGATGGGTATTGACGACCTTCTTGAAAATGTATTGCTTGTTGCGGAAGTTAAAGAACTCAAAGCTAACCCCAACAGACGTGCTAAAGGTATTGTTATTGAATCTAAACTTGACAGAGGCAGAGGTCCTGTTGCTACCGTTCTTGTTCAGACAGGTACACTTAAAGTTGGTGACGTTGTTATCGCGGGTACTGCAGTAGGTCACGTAAGAGCTATGCTTGATGATAAGGGTAAGAATGTAAAGACTGCCGGTCCCTCTGTTCCCGTTGAAATAGTAGGTTTGGCAGAAGTTCCCGAATCAGGTGATGAATTCAACGCAGTCGAAGACGAAAGAATGGCTCGTACACTTGCTGACCAGAGAAAGACTAAACAGAAAGAAGCTGCATTTAAGGCTAATGCAAAGGTCTCTCTTGACGATCTCTTTGCTCAAATCAGCGAAGGAACGAAAGACCTTAATATTATCGTTAAGGCTGACGTTAACGGTAGTGCTGAAGCTGTTAAGCAGTCTCTTGAAAAACTTTCGAACAACGAAGTTAGAGTTAACGTTATTCATACTGCTGCAGGCGGTATTACAGAAGGCGACGTTATGCTTGCTGCAGCATCTAACGCTCTTATTATAGGTTTCCACGTTCGTCCCGACAAGAAGGCTATTGACTCCGCGGAAAGACAGGAAGTTGAAATTCGTACGTATCGTATTATTTACGAGTGTATCGAAGAAATCGAAGCTGCTATGAAGGGTATGCTTGCTCCCGAATTCAAGGAAGAAGTACTCGGACACGCAGAGGTCCGTCAGACTATCCATGTTCCCAAGGTTGGAACTATTGCGGGTTCTTATGTTCAGGATGGTAAGATTACAAGAAACAGCCAGATTCGCGTTGTACGTGACGGTGTAATCATATTCGAAGACAAGATTAGCTCCTTGAAGAGATTTAAGGATGACGCAAAAGAAGTTATGCAAGGCTTCGAATGTGGCGTAGGTCTTGAAAAGTTCAATGATATTAAAGAAGGCGATATTCTCGAAGCCTTTGAAATGGTTGAAGTTAAGAAGTAAAATAAAATCAAATGAGCTGTATCATCTATACACGATACAGCTCATTTTAGGGTAAATTGTATGGATATAAATAGATTTTTGCCTACAACTAAATATGAGATGCAATCAAAGGGCTGGGGACAGCCGGATTTTGTTTACGTAACAGGAGATGCTTACGTTGACCACCCATCATTTGGTGTTGCTATTATTTCGCGTGTTCTTGAAAATGCTGGTTTTAAGGTTGCTATTCTTTCTCAACCTGATTATAAAACTGCAGAAAGTTTTAAAGAGTATGGCAGACCAAGACTTGGATTTCTTGTTACAAGCGGTAATATCGATTCCATGGTGGCTCATTACACTGCTTCAAAAAAGAAAAGATCTTATGACTACTATTCTGCGGGCGGAAAGATGGGTAACAGACCCGATAGAGCAGTTATAGTTTACTGTAACAGAATAAGAGAAGCTTATGGCGATATTCCGATAATTATAGGCGGACTCGAGGCTTCCTTGCGCCGTTTTGCTCATTATGACTATTGGGATGATAAGATAAGACGTTCTGTTCTCGTTGATTCAAGAGCAGATATTTTATCATACGGTATGGGCGAAAAGTCTGTTTTACGTATTGCAGAGCTTCTTGATAAAGGCGTTCCTGTAAAGAAGATACGTGATGTCAGGGGTACGGCATACGTATGCAAAGCTGACGAAGATATACATTTCGAGTGCGCGGGCGGATTTGATTTTAATGAACTGAAAGAAGATAAGAAAAAGTACGCAAACGCATTTTCTCTCCAATACAAAGAGAATGATTATATAAACGGTAAGGCTGTTGTTGAATACTACGACGGAAAGATGCTTGTTCAAAACCCGCCTATGCCTCCTCTGGAGAGGGAAGAGCTTGATAAGGTTTATGCGCTGCCTTTCACCAGAGCATATCACCCGAAGTACGAAGAAGTCGGAGGAGTGCCCGGTATAAATGAGGTTGAATTTTCGATAACTCACAACAGAGGCTGCTTTGGTGCATGTAACTTTTGTGCAATAGCTTTTCACCAAGGTAGAAGCGTTCGTTCAAGAAGTTCGGAGTCGGTGCTTGAAGAGGCGAAAAAGATTACAAAAATGGACGGATTCAAGGGCTATATTCACGATGTTGGCGGACCTACCGCTAATTTCAGATATCCCTCTTGCCAACAACAAAAAGAACACGGCGTTTGCAAGAATAAGAAGTGTTTAGCGCCTACACCATGCAAAAACTTGAAGGTAAGCCATACGGAATATCTTGATTTGTTAAGCAAAATAGAAAAGATTGACGGTGTGAAGAAAGTGTTTATACGTTCGGGAATAAGATTTGATTATCTTATGCTTGATAAAGATAACAGTTTCTTTAAAAAGCTTGTAAGAGATCATGTGAGCGGACAGTTGAAAGTCGCTCCCGAGCATTGCTCATCAAGAGTTTTGAGGATGATGGGCAAACCCGATTTTTCTGTATATGAAGCATTTAGAAGACGCTTTTTTGAAATAACGAAGAGTATAGGAAAAGAGCAATATCTTGTGCCTTATCTTATGTCGAGCCACCCGGGAAGCACATTGAGCGATGCGGTTGAATTAGCAGTTTATTTGAAGAAAAGCGGATATTCGCCGGAGCAAGTGCAGGACTTCTATCCAACTCCGGGTACAGCTTCTACGGTTATGTATTATACAGGAATTGATCCTTTTACAAGCAAGTCTGTTTATGTTGCAAAGGATTATGAAGAAAAGAGGATGCAAAGAGCACTCCTTCAGTGGAACAGAAAAGAGAATTATGAGCTTGTAAGAACTGCTTTGGAAAAATGCGGCAGAACAGACCTTATCGGATTCACAAAAGATTGCCTTGTTCCGCCTTCGAACAAGAATAAGTTAAAAAAAGATAACCGTTCTACTGTTTCGAAGAAGAATTATTCGGACAAAAAGAATAATAAAACAAACAAAAATAATTTCAAGAAAAAAGATAACTATGTATAAGTAAAATGTTGCTTTTTTGTAAACTTTTTCAAAATGGTTTGACAAATTATGTTATATATAGTATTATTAAGTGTCGAAATCGTTTAATGATTTCATCCTTGCTGTATGCACAAGACATACGGCCAAAGTCCATAAGGAGGTGTATCAAATGGAGAAAATGAATGCGTCTTACGAGACTATATTCGTTGTTGATCTTCAGAAAGGTGAAGAGGAAGTAAAGGCTCTTGTAGAAAAGTTTACAAAGCTTATTGCTGACAACGGCGTAGTTGAAGAAGTTGACGAATGGGGCAAACGCAGACTTGCATATCCTATCAATGACCTTAATGAAGGTTATTATGTGCTCGTTAAGTTTAACGCTCCTGCTCAATTCGTTTCTGAACTTGAGCGTATTTTCGGTATAACCGAAGGAATTATGCGTTCCATCGTAGTTAAGGCTGGAAAGTAAGAAGTAAGAAGGAAGGGTAAAACACCATGGCGAATTTTAATTTTAACAAAGTTATTCTCGGCGGACGTCTTACGGCTGATCCCGAACTTAAGACAACTACAAGCGGCATAGTAGTTACGTCATTTTCTATTGCTGTAACTCGGCGTTTTGCAAAATCTGCAGAAGGACAGGCTAATCAGCAGAGTGATTTTATCAACTGTGTTGCGTGGAGAAACCAAGCTGAATTTATCACGAGATATTTCAGAAAGGGGAGCTCTATTTGTGTAACAGGTTCGCTTCAGACAAGAACTTGGACTGATCAACAGAACAACAAGAGATATATTACAGAGGTTGTAGTTGACGAAGTTAATTTTGTTGACAGCAAATCTGATAATAATCAGTATCAGAATTCGTCCGACAATTTCGGTGCGCCCTCTTACTCTACGGATTCAGCACCTGATTTTGAGGTTATCACCGGAGATCAGGATCTGCCTTTCTAATTTAGGCAGTATCATTCGAAGTGCATTGAAAATCAATGCTTATCAGAAATTTACAGGAGGATGCAAAAATGGATAGAGAACAGAAGTCTTTCCGCCAGAACAACCGCAAGAGAAAAAAGGTTTGCCAGTTCTGCGCAGAAAAAATTGAACACATCGATTACAAAGACACAGCTCGTCTCAGAAAATATATCAGCGAACGTTCCAAAATTCTTCCCAGAAGAATTACGGGTACATGTGCAAAGCATCAGCGTCAGGTAACTATCGCTGTTAAGCGCGCTCGCCAGATCGCTCTTTTGCCTTACGTTAGCGACTGATTATAATTTTGATTTAAAAGCCACACTGAAAGTGTGGCTTTTTTTGTTAATGAGTTATATTAATTTATATTTAACATTCTGAAGTATTCATTTTCCGTGTATATTTCTTTTGAGTTATCTGTATGGTATAGTAGATAGTATTTGTTTTGACCGTCCGGCGAAAAACAGTATTCTATATATTTATTATCACCGAATAATGCGAATTTTTTAGATATAATTTTAGATTGGCTTAATTCTTTTGGAAGGGCGAGGAGTGAAAAAGAAAATATGTCATTATCTTTTTCTTGCTTTCGGTGGTTTTTTAGATAGGAGGATGCATCAAATGCTTTTAGGGAGTTGTCATTTAAATTTATTGCAAGTTTTATCAATTTGTCATAGTTTAATATTACTGTATTTCCAGATGTTTCTTCGGGACAAAATACAAAGTACATTAATTTATTTGTAGTTTTCGAAAAGACTTGTACACAGTTTTCTGTATAAGATGCATGTAATGTTAAATAATGTTTGGCTGCATCTTGTATTGTTAAATCGGATACTTCGTTTTTAGGCGTGCTGTTTTCTACAGCCATCCTGTGTAGAAATTTGCCCGACTGAAATATTTCTGCATAGGATGACAAATGCGAGAATGACATAGCTTTCGGAGCTTTATAATTGCCGTAAAATAGCTTTGGGGTTATGGGAAAATTCAGTAAATTTTTTGCAAATTCCGTTATAGTGCTTCTATCAGCCTTTAGTTGATTGTTTAGTAATGGGTAATCGTCTTCATCGTCTTTGGAGTGAATTTTATGTTTTTTCTTTATTTCTTCTGTGTTGAATAATTCTTCTATGTCTTTTATGCTTTTTTCACTTTTATGATTTGTACAAATGTTGAGTAAATAGGAGGTTGATTCCAAAAGTTTTTCCCTATAATAAGTGTTTTTTTGATTGTCGTTCATATCGGTTTTTGAGTATTCGCAAAGTGTAGAAAACCATTTGGCGGTATTTTGCATATCGGGGGCTGCAAAATATATAAGATTTTTTATGGAGTATGCTTGTGTATATATTTCGTTTTTTTCATTTTCAAATGTTCCGATTTTTATGGATTTATCAAACGAAGTTGTAATAGTTTGGAGAGAAGCGTATATATTATTTAATAACAAGAAAAGTGTTTGTTCGTTCTCTTCATTCTTTGCTTTTTCTTGATTCTTCTCTGACAAAAAAATGCCTGATATAATTAACGCCAAAACAAGCGTGAATGTTAATATTAAGATAAAATACTTTTTTTTGACGATATACATAGATATTTCCTCTAAAAAAATTATAAAATGTGTACAAAAAAATTGACAATTCGGAGTGCTTTTGTTATAATAGTAGTGTGTAGTTAATAACTTCATTAAACAAAGTAATTTATAGCAAGGAGACAAAAATATGAAACTTTTGTTAGCGATTGTAAATAATGATGACGCCAATTATGTTAATACAGGACTTTCTAAGTCGGGGTTTATGGTTACAAAGGTTGCATCTACCGGTGGATTTTTGATGAGCGGTAATACCACATTTATTATCGGTGTTAAAGATGAAGAGGTGGATAAGGTGTTTGAAATAATCAGTCATTTTTCCAAAAAGAGAACTGTTCCTGTACCTGCTGATCCTGTATACAATCCTGCTTCTATATCTACTCTTCCTGCGAAAGTTACTGTCGGTGGAGCTACCGTGTTTGTTGTTGATGTAGAGAGATTTGAACACATATAAAATACTGATAATTTGAAAGCACATATTGTAAATGGAAAATGATAAGTTATTTCTGTACGGTAATGAAAAACTAAAGAATTTTTTTAGTACTGCGGCAGAAAACGGCAAGTTGGCACATGCATATATTTTTGAAGGCGGACGGGGCAGCGGTAAGCATACGCTGGCTCGTCGTCTTGCGTGTTTACTGGCTTGTCAGTCGCTCTTCGAAAGACCGTGTATGATGTGTGAATCGTGCCGTAAAATTTCAGAAGGAGTATCCCCTGATATTATTGAAGTAAAACTTCCAAACGATAAAAAAACTATCGGTGTTGAGCAACTTCGCGAATTGCGTTCGAGTGTATACGTAAAACCCAGCGAAGAGGATATTAAAGTATATATTATAAGTAATGCCGAAACTATGACGGTTCAGGCGCAGAATGTTTTTTTGAAGGTTCTTGAAGAGCCTCCACGCGGAGTATATTTTTTTATGCTTTGCGAGAATTCTTCAAATATTTTGCCTACTGTAAAATCTCGCGCACCTGTTTTGAAAATGCAAATTTTTTCTGATGAAGAATTGAAAAATTATTTGCTTGAATATAATAAACAGGCTTCTAGTCTTTTTTCTTCAAATGAAGATGAGTTTAAATTGATTGTACGTATCGCTGAAGGAAAAATAGGCGAGGCTGAAAGGCTTATTGCTGATACCAAATCGATTAAATCACAATCTAAACATGAAAAGGCAAGAAACTTTATACAATTGACTGCTGAACAGATGAAATATTCTGATTATCTTTTGTTTATTCAGCGTATGGCCAAAACAAAAGAAGAGTTTCTTGATATAATTTTGTATGCTACCTATGCTGTAAGAGATCTTATGGCAGTAAAAAAGACGACAGAAGATGAAGTTTCGTTGATGTTTTACGGGGATATTGATTATGCAAGAAACGTTGCCTCGAATTTCACATCAGCAGGTGTAATGAACTTATATTGTGAGCTTTGCCGCGCACGTGAGGATCTTATGTCAAATCTGAACCTCAACAATACTCTTAACTATATCGCGTGTAAATTCAGAAATGCGGCAAGTATTTAACGTTTATAAACTTTTTCGCTTCGGCAGCGGCGGAAAAGAAATGAAAAAATATAGCTGTCGGGACATGGAGAAATAAATGGAAACAAAAGAAATTGTAGAACTTCCGGAGGAAGTTGAGGTTATAGGTGTCAGATTCAGACAAACCGGTAAAATATATTACTTTGATCCCAACTCTCTCAAAATAGAACAGGGAGAAAACGTAATTGTCGAAACAGCAAGAGGGCTTGAATATGGTCAAACTGTTGTTGGTAACAAATTTGTTCCAAATACGGAAATAGTTCCGCCTTTGCGTAAGGTAGTCAGAAAGGCTACTCCGGCAGACGATGTACACCACGAACAAAACAACTTAAAAGAAAAAGAAGCCTTCGATATTTGTTTGCAAAAAATCGAAAAGCATAAGCTTGAAATGAAACTTATTGAGGTTGAATATACTTTTGATAACAATAAGTTGTTGTTTTACTTCTCGGCAGAGGGCAGAGTAGACTTCCGCGAGCTTGTAAAAGATTTGGCGGCTGTCTTTAAGACAAGAATTGAGCTTAGACAGATTGGTATAAGAGATGAAGCTAAAATGATGGGAGGGCTCGGCGTTTGCGGTCGTCCGTTCTGTTGCAAGACCTTTCTGAACGATTTTGCTCAAGTATCAATAAAAATGGCAAAAGAACAGAATCTTTCTTTAAATTCCGCAAAAATATCGGGCACTTGCGGACGACTTATGTGTTGTTTGCGTTATGAATCCGACGTATATGAAGAAGAACTCAAAAAGACACCTAAAGTAGATTCGATTGTTGATACGCCCGACGGTGAAGGTGTTGTTTCTGAAGTAAGTCCCTTAGCCGGATTGGTTAAGGTAAGACTTAACGCTAATCCCGACCAACCCCCAAAAACGTTTACGAGAGACGTTTTGAAAGTTAAGGGGTATTTGCGCAAAAAGGAAAAAGAAGAAAAAATTGATGACGAGTTAAAAAAACTTGAAGAATCTTAAAAAATATTTCTAAATCATTTGCTTTTTTGAAATATGTATGTTATAATATGTCTGCAGATGTGATTAGATGTGTTTTTTTGTCATTATCTGCTGATTAATAAGTAATAATACCATTATGGAGGTGTACACAAATGGCTTATAAAATTGACACAGAAGCATGCATCGGTTGTGGTGCATGTGCAGCTGACTGCCCTGTAGAATGTATTTCCGAACAGGACGGTAAGTATGTAATTGATGCAGATCAGTGCCTTGACTGCGGTGCATGTGCAGGTTCTTGCCCTGTAGAAGCTCCTAAGGCTGAATAATTATTGCATCCATCGGTGAATAGAGTTACATATCATTTTGCCGGATTTTGATAGGAAATCTGCCATCGAGGTAGATTTCCTATCTTAATTTTTTATATTTATTTTCAGGCGGTGTTGAAAGTGGAATCAAAAGAAAATTTAATATATAATGATGAGCGAGTAGATACTGTTGATGATAAAATATCGCTTATTCAAAAAATAGACGGTTTTGCTTATGGTACCGATGCGGTTTTACTTGCGTCGTTTGTTCGTAAAATGAGTAAAAAGACTGCCGTGGAATTTGGGGGTGGAACGGGAATTGTTTCACTACTTTGCGAAGAATTTCAAAAGTTTGGAACAATTTATTCCGTAGAAGTACAAGATGAATATTCTGATTTGTTGAAAAGAAACATTCAATATAATAATTCAAATATAATACCATTAAATTATGATATAAGAAGTTTATCTTCCGAGCATTTCGGTGGTGAGGTTGACGTTGTCTTTTCAAACCCGCCATATATGAGAACCGATTCTGGAAAAGCGAATATTGACCTTGGAAAAAATACTGCCAGACACGAGGTTGAGGGTGGAATTGATGACTTTTGTAAAGCAGCTTGCAAAATATTAAAACACGGCGGATTGTTTTACTGCGTTTACAGGCCAGACAGAGCAATAGATTTGATTTGTTCCATGAGAAAGTATAATCTTGAACCTAAGAGATTAACCTATGTTTACCCTTATGTTGACTCCAGGGCTTGCCTTATGCTCATAGAGGCTAAAAAAGGCGCTTCATCGGGGTTGTTTAATACAAAACCATTTATAATATTTAACAGTAAAACTGCTGATAATAAAGATAATTCTCCCGATATGCAGAGAGTTTATATGGAGTGTGATATGTCCGATGAATACAAACGCTTATGATTTTGTTGATGAAAAAAATAAAATTGAAAAAGGAGTTCTTTATCTTGTTGCTACACCTATCGGTAACACTGCCGATATAAGCGAGAGAGCTTTAAAGGTGCTTGAAAACGTCGATTTTGTTGCGGCCGAAGACACTAGGAATACAGGTAAACTCTTGTCCTATTTCGGTATAAAGCAACGATATATTACATATCACGAGCATAACAAAGCAGAAGCCGGTATAAAAATTGCTGAAAGATTACAGGCTGGCGAAACAATTGCTCTTGTAACCGATGCCGGTATGCCTGCAATAAGCGATCCGGGTGAAGATTTAGTTAAATTATGCGCTGAAAATAATATCAAAGTTACGTGTGTGCCGGGGCCGAATGCTTTCACAACTGCGTTGGTATTATCGGGGCTTAATACAAGAAGATTTGCTTTTGAAGGGTTTTTGAGTGCACAGTCGGGCGAAAGAAAAAGACACCTTGAAAATCTAAAGGAAGATGACAGAACGCTTATTTTTTACGAAGCTCCGCATAAGCTAAAAAATACACTTGATGATTTGGCTGAGGTTTTTGGTGATAGAAAAATCGCTCTTTGCAGAGAACTTACAAAACTTAATGAAGATATTTGCCGTACAACAATTTATCAAGCTGTTGAGTTTTATAAAACTAAAGAACCGAGAGGGGAATATGTTTTAGTTGTCGAGGGCGCTGTTAATAATTCTGAAAATAATGATTGGGAAAACCTTTCGATTGAAGAGCATATAGAATTCTATGTTTCTTCGGGAATGAAAAAAATGGATGCTATTAAAAAAGTAGCGAAAGATAGGGGCGTTCCCAAGGGCGATATATATAAGCTTACAATAGGTAAATGAAATAATGGGCTATAGTTTATTGCACAAGTCCAGTAAAAACGTACAGTAGAAAAAAGGGACCTCCTATGGTAGAATAGAGATAACTACCATAGGAGGAATTTTTATGCCCAGAGAATACAGACATATAAAACAATATGAAAACGAGATATTGCAATTAAA
>JAZRUG010000026.1:0-133268 GCA_045652425.1 Eubacteriales bacterium | reverse complement strand
GCTATAAGACTTGCCGTCTTTAGCAACTGTAACGTAGATGTCTTCTCCTGCCTGGTTGTTTTTGAATTCAACCTTTTCGATTGTCATACCCTTGAAAGATACAACTTTGTTCTGGTGCTTGATGAGGTCATCAGTACCGAGGAGAGCTGTAACGTCAGTAGCTTCAGCTACCCACTTTTCACTTTCAACAATTTCGAAAGTAGCGTCTACGATCTCAACTTCGCCTTCCCAAGCAGTCTTAGTACCGGTTACTTTAATTTTAGTACCGTTTTCGAGTTTAGCGTAATCTGCTTCTGTACAAGCCATTTCGTACAAGAAGTAAGCGCCGTCGGGATCCTGAGCATAAACTGTAGCTTTGTTATCCCACCAAGACTGTTTGCCCTGAACGTAAGCTTCGATAGTAACCTTAGCGTCCATAGCAGCTGCATCGTATTCAGCGTAAGTCATAACGCCTTCGGATTTAGCAGCGGGGTCGAACTTGTTTTCATCTTCTTTTGTTTCAGCAACGTCTACATCATTGTCAACGTTGGGTTTTTCGGTAGTACCACAGCTTGCGAGAGCAAGTACTGCAAGAACAACTACCATTAAAAGTACGAGAAACTTTTTCATTTTTCAAATCTCCTTTTTAATGTGTTGGAAAAAAATTTTCATACAAGTACCATTATATAGAATTAGAATAAAATGTCAAGAATAATTAACTATTTTCTTGATTTTTTCCAATTATACAGCGCGGATAAACCTAAAATTATCCAAATTACACCAAGAGTTGAGAGAAGAGCGACCGACGCCTTGGGCAGAGGACCTTCGGTAATATCTTTTGTGAGGTCGGTATTCTCTGTGTTTTCGGTGTCGGTAATAATTTTTCCACCAAACGTATTGAGCTTATACAGCGAAATAAGGTCGTTGTACATATTTTTCATAAAGGCATCATCTACGGTCTCTTTACGACGGGTGGATTTCGTTACGTTTTCAATAAGCTGTCCCGCCACGTTACGAAGAGAAGCGGAGCCGTTGAATACGGGTGTAACGAAAGTGTTATCTACATTGTCCATCAAAAGTTGAGAAGCTTTTATTTTAATATCGTAATAAAGCTGATTGTCTTCGCCTATACGTGAAATATAGTCTTTATACTCGTCTGAATTTTGAGCCTTTGAAGTTACGGGCACATAGCCTTCTGTCTGTGAGTATGCGATTTGCACGTCGTTTGTAAGCATAAACTGACAGAAGAGCCAAGATGCGAGAACAACCTGAGTGTCTTCTTTATTAAATATACATATTGAAGGACCTTGTGAAATCATTTTCGGATTTTCGGTGTCATACTGCGGAATTGGCATTACTACAGTTTCAAAATCAACTATTCTGTCTTCGCTTATATCAACCAAGGGGGCTTTTGTGCCCATCCAGGTTGCGCCTGCTGTAGAGTCAATAGCGAAAATACATTGACCTGCGTTCAGTGAGTTTGCGGGATAGCCCGAAATCTTAAAGGTGGAAAATGCACCAGATTTTGTGTGGCTTGATACGTTATACAAAATCTTTTCGGTTTCTTTATTGAAGATAAGAATGTCGCCGTTAATCTTTGAATAACCCGCGCCCAGCTGTTCGAGCATACTTATCATCATATTGTCAGTTGACTTGTAGATGAAGGGGATCATAACGTTTTGACCGTTTACAATATAGTTTCCGTCAGCATCTTTTTTTGTTGCTGCCTCTGATACTTCCCAGATAAAATCCCAGGTCATAACTTCAGGGAGGGTAAAGCCGAGCTTTTCGACAAAAGTTTTGTTTACGTAACAAGCTTCGGTTGAACGCATATATGGGAGTGCGTAATAGTTGTTATTTAATATGCATTCATCAAGGAATTGAGGTATGATTTCCTGCTTTTCCGGACCGTCAAATTTAAGGCTTGTTCCGCCGAGACCGTATTTTTCATCTTCAAACAGAGCATCAAGGGGAACTACTGTATCTTTACCCGTCAAATAGGTTGCTATATGGTCGGGATAGGTTATACAAATATTCGGAGTCGTATCGGTTGCAATATTCGTAATAACGTCATTGTATATTCTTGAATAATCGTTGTAAAGACGGAGCTTTATTTTGATATTGGGGTAAAGGGCTTCAAAATCCTTAATGGCTTTGTTATATATCTCTGTTTGAGTTATATTGGTGTCGTTTTTTGCCCAGAACGTAAGCTCGTATTGCTTTGATTCATCAAAGGAATCGGGGAGGTTATACAGTTCTTTCTTTTCGTTGTCCGAAGAGGGTGTTTCTTCGTTTTCGTTAGGGGTGTCAGTAGGCGTATTATTTGAAGCTAAAGAGCCGTGACACGAAGTGATTAACGGAAGTGTAAGCAATAAAACGAGCAGTAAACAAAGTATTTTTTTTCTCATCCTTTTGTACCTCCTCTTGCAACGCCTTCCATAATCTTCTTACGGAATATGATAAACAGTATTATAAGAGGAACGGAGATAACGACTACCGCCGCCATCATACGCGGAATATTATCTCTTCCAAAACCGTTTTCTCGTATTTCCTGTATACCGTTTGATACGAGATAGTACGCCTGTTCGTCCGTGATAAGTCTTGGCCAAACGTAAGAGTTCCAACATTCGATAACTTTTAGTATTGTAATGGTTATAATCGTAGGTTTACAAATAGGAATCATAACTTTCCACATATATTTCCAATCGCTCGTACCGTCGACTTTTGCCGCATAATAGAGTTCGTCGGGAATCTGCGAAAAGTTTTCTTTCAAAAGGTATACGTAGAATACTGACATAACCGAAGGGAGAATAAGACCTGCGAACGTGTTACGCATATTGAGGTTGGTAACCGTGGTGAAGTTCGTAATGATAACAAGCTCGTTAGGTATCATCATAAGTGAGAGAATAAGGGTAAATACTGCATTCTTTCCCTTGAAATTCATTCTTGCGAAGGCGAATGCCGCAGGGATAACGATACAGAGCATAATTGCCGTTGTTGCAAGTGTAAAAATAAGGGTGTTTAAAAAGTATTGACCGAGAGGAACGGCAGTAAAAGCTTCCGTATAGTTTTCAAATGCGGGGGAAGTAGTAAAGAACTTCGGGACAGTTTCGGAGCTATAGGCGCTGTAACTTTTTAAGGAAGTAAGTATCATCCAATAAAAAGGGAACAGTACTGCTATTGCCCAAACTGTCAGCATTATATAGGTGAAACCGTTTACGATTTTTTTGCGAAGTTTTGCATTTCTTTCTATTTTTTCATATTGAACGCTGTTATTCATGGTATCACCTCAATAATGAACGTGCTTCTTGCTTATGATGAGATTAATGCACGTGATGGTAAGTACGATAACGAACAGTATAATAGCCGCAGCAGACGCATAAGACGGATATCCTCCGCCGTCGCTGTAGAGCATATCGTATACGTAACCGACTATAGTGTTCATTTCAGCGGAGTTAAGGTCAAGACCGAACAGAGCGACAGCGTCGCTGTAAGCCTTGAAGGCGCCGATAAATCCGGTTATTATAAGATAGAACAACATAGGCGATATCATAGGGAGAGTTATTTTTCTGAATACTCTGAAGCTTGACGCACCATCGAGCTTTGCGGCGTTGTAGTAGTCTTGTTTTACAGATGCCAAAGCACTTGTAAGAATAAGTATTTTAAAAGGCATAACTACCCATATAGTATATAGGCAAAGAACAAACATTTTTGCCCAGTACGGACCGCCGAGGAAGTCTATAGACGGGCCGCCGAACCAGTTGATAACTGTATTTACCAAGCCTTCGTGCTGGGGAGCTTTTTGGAAGAGTATCATAAATACAAGTCCGACAGCCAACGTATTTGTTACGTAGGGGAGAAAATATATTGTTTGAAAAAGATTGCGGATAGCTTTTATAGAGCTTAATCCAAGGGATATAAACAGGGCGATAATCGTTGACAAGGGAACAGTTATCGCAACTAAAATAAACGTGTTTTTCAAAGCCTGAAGAAAATAAGGATCGTGCAAAACGTATGAGTAGTTGTAAAGACCTACGCCGTTATACGTTTGAGATGCAAAATTGTAACTTTCTTCAAAGGAGTATATGAAAACGTCGATGAGAGGATATACCATAAATACCGCAAGAAAAATAAGCGCGGGAAGCAGGTACAGCCAAGCCTTTTTGTTTTGATTATCCATAACTTTTTCCCCTTTTTACTTTGCGGTGTAGTAAATTCTTTCGCCGCTTTGTTTGTCAAAGAGATAAACCTTCGAGGGTTTAAGGTCGAATTTAACCGTCGGCTTTGAAGTGTCAACGATGTTTTCCGCGCTGATTATAGCGCGTATAACCTGTTCAGACGCGTTATCGTGTGTAATAACTACGCTGATATCTCTGCCCATAATTTCAACGCTTTTGAGGTTACATTCAAAGGCACCGTTTTCGTTCAGTATATATCCTTCAGGACGGACTGCAACGGTAAAATCTTTGTTTTCATCAATATCGACGTTAAAAATGCAATCATTTCCAATATAGAGCTTACCGTTTTCCGTTCTGCCCTCGTATACGCCAATGGGGGGAGTACCGAGGAATTTTGCAACGAAGAGGTTAACAGGCTCGTCATATACGTCTTGAGGTTTGCCTATTTGCTGAATAACACCGTCTTTCATAACTACAATCATATCGGATATGCTCATAGCTTCTTCCTGGTCGTGAGTTACGAATACGGTAGTTATTTTCGTTTCGTTTTGTATGCGTTTTATTTCTTCTCTTGTCTGGAGACGGAGTCTTGCGTCAAGGTTTGAGAGAGGCTCGTCGAGTAAGAGGACGCGGGGCATTTTTACCAAAGCTCTTGCGATAGCTACACGTTGCTGCTGACCGCCTGAAAGCTCTGACGGTTTTCTGTCGAGAAGACCGTCAATCTGCACGAGTTTTGCAATTTCCTCTGCTTTTTCGTTCATTTGCGCCTTGGTAAGCTTTTCTTTGCCTTTCAGGTTTTCGAGAGGGAAGGTTATATTTTGTTTTACAGTAAGATGAGGGTAGAGGGCGTAATTCTGGAATACGAGTCCGACGCCTCTTTTTTCGGGCGGAACTTTTGTTATATCGTCGTCGCCGAAAAAGATTTTACCTTCTGTAGGTTTTTGAAGACCGCTTATAAGATTAAGCGCAGTACTTTTTCCGCATCCCGAGGGGCCGAGAAGCCCGATAAGCTTGCCGTCGGGAATCTCAAAAGAAAAGTTGTTAACTGCTATAACGTCAGACTTTTCTTTTTTGTTTCGTGAGGGAAATTTTTTTGTTACGTTCTGTAATACTACCTTCATTTTTTATCATTCCTTTTTTGGTAAAGTGTATATTCAAGATGTTTTTTGTTAAAAAAAGAGTGCTTCGTCAGTTTTTATTTAACTCTCTTTTTGTTAACCGCTTTGTTCTCCAATGCGGCAGCAGTTTCTTGACAACTGATAGCCTTTTCCGATGTTATTACGTAGGTGTCGAAGAGTTTTACACCTACGGTTTTTAGATAATAACTTAAACGGCGATGCAGAATTATATCATCTGAAGAAACGCCGGTGTTGTCGGGATGGTTATGAGCCAGAGCAACTTTTGTAGCGTTGCTTATGCTTGCAGCTCTTATAATCTTCTGTATGCTTACTTCACTGGCGGAGTGAGTTCCCGTGCTTAATTTGGTACAACTGATAATATGGTCATTTTTATCGAAAAGTAAATAATATACCGTTTCATCGTTTATTCCCAAATACTTTTGGAAGAAATACTTTCCGACTTTTTTGCGAGTGTTGAACACCTCGTTTTTTGAAAGTCTGTCCGTGGAATAAAGTCTTGATATATCTGCAACCAACCGTATTAACAAAGCTGCATTCCAAGTCATATTTTTTGTGTTTTTTAATGCAGCGTAGTCTGCTTCGAGAACCCCTGAAAAACTACCGAATTTGTTTATAAGCTCGTGGGCTATTTCGTTTGTGTCTTTGTATGGAATACCAAAGAAGAGAAGTAGTTCGAGAACTACGTGTGCGTGTAGTCCGTCAATTCCGCTTTTTATATAAGTTTCCTTAAGTCTTGCCCTGTGTCCCTCGTGGGGATTGGGTTTCTTTTTATTTTTTGAAGTATTTGACATTTTTTCACACTCGTCTTGTTTGATTAAACTATATTCTACCACAGATTGCATAATTTTACAATATTATTTCAACTTTCACACAATATTTTATTATGATTTACAATTTAATAATATAAAAGCGAAAAAGATTATGTATAATATATGAAAGTAAGATTGAAAAAAAGATTGATTATTTTGATTGATTGTTGTATAATAGAACGGATGAGGACAAAAATTATTAATACGTTTCGGCGGAGGAATAACAGACATGGCAAACATTTTGAAGAAATCCGAAAAATTTGAGGGAGTGAAAGGCCCGATACTTACAATTGTAATGGACGGTGTTGGAATTGCTCCCGATAACGACGGTAATGCTTTTGCAAAGGCATATACCCCCACACTTGACAGACTTATGAAAGAATATCCTACACTCGTACTTAAAGCTCACGGTACTGCGGTTGGTCTTCCCGGAGATGACGATATGGGTAATTCAGAAGTTGGACATAACGCTCTCGGTTCGGGACAGGTATTCAGCCAGGGAGCAAAGCTTGTATCTGAATCTATTGAAAGCGGAAAGATGTTCGCGAGTGAAACTTGGCAGACACTTACGAAGAACGTTCTTGAGAATAAATCTACGTTGCATTTCCTTGGACTTTTCTCTGACGGTAATGTTCACTCTCACATCAATCACCTTAAAGCTATGATTGAAAAAGCGAAGGAATGTGGAATAGCCAAGGTACGTGTACACATTCTTCTCGACGGAAGAGACGTTGGGGAAACCTCGGCTCTTGAATATATCGAACCGTTTGAAGAATTTATCGGTAATCTTAAAGATAACTCTTTTGATATTAAGATAGCTTCCGGCGGCGGAAGAATGAAGATTACTATGGACAGATATGAAGCTAACTGGTCTATGGTTGAAGAGGGTTGGAAAACCCACGTTCTCGGTGAAGGAAGATACTTTGCTTCTGCTGCAGAAGCAGTTAAAACATACAGAGAAGAAACCGGTGTTATTGACCAGGACCTTCCTCCCTTTGTTATTGCTGAAGGCGGAAAACCCGTAGGTACCATTGAAGATAAAGACAGCGTTATTTTCTTTAACTTCAGAGGCGACCGTTCTATTGAAATTTCAACTGCATTTGATGCAAAAGATTTTGCGAAATTTGACAGAAAGCGCGTTCCCGACGTTATGTATGCGGGTATGCTTGAATATGACGGTGACCTTCATATTCCTTCCCGTTATCTTGTAAATCCCCCCGAAATCACACAGACTATGGGTGAATATCTTACAAATTCGGGCGTTAGCCAGTTTGCCCTTTCCGAAACACAGAAATATGGACACGTTACATATTTCTGGAACGGAAACAAGAGTGGAAAATTCAGCGAAGAACTTGAAACCTACGTTGAGATTCCTTCAGACGTCGTTCCATTTGAACAGCGTCCCTGGATGAAGTGCGCTGAAATAACAGACAAACTTATTGAAGCTCTTGAAAGCAAGAAATATAAAGTGTTGAGAGTGAATTTCCCCAACGGCGATATGGTCGGACATACAGGTAACTTCCACGCTACAAAGATAAGCCTTGAGGCTCTTGACATTTGCTTAAAGCGTATTCTTGAAGTGCTTGACAAGGTTGGCGGTACAGCTATTATTACAGCTGACCACGGAAATTCCGATGAAATGTATGAAATGGACAAAAAGACCGGCGCTCCCAAAGCAAATAAAGACGGTTCGCTCAAGTCCAAGACAAGCCACACGCTTAACCCCGTTCCCATGATAATTTACGATAACAATGACAGAGACGCATATACGGTTAAGGAAGGCAACTTTGGTCTTTCCAACGTTGCGGCTACCGTTGTAAATCTTCTCGGATATGAAAAACCTGAAGCTTGGGACGAGTCGGTTATTGAACTTAAATAAAAACGATTAACAAGGAGAAAAAATGGAAAACAACGATAAGAACCGTATTGAAACCTCTGAAACTTCCGATAACGATATTGAGAAGATTGAAAATACCGAGGAAAAAGAACTTTCTTCTTCGGCAGAAGAGGGTGAAAAAACGGCTTTGGAAGAAAAAGAGGCTTCCGAAGTTGCCGAAAAATTGAATAATGAACCGGCAGAAGTCGATGCTTTCCATTCTTCTTTGTCTGATGTTACCTCGAATGATACGGCACCGACGGATGAGGTAAATCCGAAAGATAAAAACAAGTTAAGCTTACGTTCAATTCTGTTGGCAATATTTCTGGCAGTATTTCTTGTTTCTGCCGGAATGATAGCCTTTAACTTAATTGACAGTTATCGTGCTGAAAAATTCTATTCTGAAATGAATAGTGATTTTTTAGGTGACTCTGACAGAAAAGGGCTTATGAGTTTTCTTTCTCCTGCTATTCTCGATAAAGAATTGCCCAAATACGGCAGTGCAAGGCCCGGATTTGGAAACGGAGAATATTCGATTGTTGATACCAATAATTCATTTTTTGCACAATATAAAGAAAAACTTACGGAATATAGAAAGACTAACCCTGACATATTCGGCTGGATACAGGTTGATGGAACGGGAATAAGTTTTGCTTGTGTTAAGGGAACGGATAATAACTATTATCTTGACCATAACGTAATGCTTGAATATAACATAAACGGCTCTGTGTTTGCCGACTACAGATGCAATACGACCATTCTTGAAAACCCGAACCTTGTATTATACGGACACAATATGATTCAAGAGGGCGTAATGTTTTCTGATATGCTCAAGTTCCTTGACCAAGACTTCTTCTCAAAAAACAGATATATAACTATTTACACGCTTGATGCGGTTTACAGATACGAGATATTTGCAGTATACAGAACCACGTCAACCTACCGATACTGTCAGATAGGATTTATGTCAGCAGATTCTTTTGTGAATTGGTGTAATGAAATGAATTCCAACGCTATGTATAGCAGAAACACAAGAGATTTCACACCAAATAGCAGAGTGTTGACGTTATCCACTTGTGTAACCGGTGTTCCGGATGCAAGATATGCATTACAGTCAAGACTTGTTTCTATTGAAAAGAGTCCTGACGTCGTTATAAATCTCCCCGACGGTGATGAGTTTAACAAGGCTAACCCGAACGATAGTGTTCCGCTTGATGATCTTGAACTTCCGTTGCAATCTTTTGAGCCGGAAGACACCGAGGTATATCCTGAAAGTGAAACTGTAATTGAAGAGGAAATGGTTACTCCTGATGAACCTACGGAAGATATTGTCGAAGAAACGTTTCCCGAAGAAACTCCTGACGAGACCGAATTAGATCCGATGAATCGGCCGACGGATGAAACTTATGAAGAAGAGTACGAAGCTGCAATATAAAAAGGAAAAGTAAAATGGTTTCTGTTGTAATCCCTGTTTATAATGAAGAAAAAAGAATAGAAAAAACAGCGGAAATTCTTGTGTCCTATTTAAGAAATGCCGTTGACAGTTATGAAATAGTATTTTCAAATGATGGAAGTTTAGATTCCACGCTTGAAAAAGCTCAAAAACTATGCTCCCAAAACCCTTGCATAAAGGTTGTCAGTTATGAAACCAACAAGGGAAAAGGCGGGGCAGTAAGAGAGGGTATTTTAGCGGCAAAAGGGGATATAATTCTGTTTACCGACTGCGACCTTGCTTATGGAACAGACGTTATCGGAGATGCGGTGAAGTGCTTTGAAGATACAGGTGCTGACATCGTAACCGGTTCGAGAAATTTAAATTCCGAGAGCTACGAGGGCTATACCTTTATAAGAAAAGTTATGTCAAAGGTTTATTTTAGAATAATTGCTTTTGCTTCCGGATTTAAACTGACGGATTCACAGTGTGGGTTTAAGTGCTTCAATAAAAATGCGGCGCACGATATATTTTCCGAATGTACGATAAATAGCTTTGCATTTGACCTTGAAGCTTTGATTAAAGCGCAGAACAAGGGTTACAAAATTGCAGAAATGCCGGTTAAGATATTGCATAACGATAACAGCGAATCAAAGGTAAGAATGATACGTGATACGTTTAAAATGCTCGGTGATATAAGAAAAATAAGAAGACAAAACAAAAAAGCCTGAATTTATCAGGCTTTTTTTTGAATATAAAATACAGTGTGCGTGGGCAGAACTCGCACACATTCTTTGGCTATACTATTTCACAAATATACGAAATATATTCAAGTGAGCTTAATGCTTCAATTATTGCTGCGTGAGATTTATACTTACGCAGATTTTCTTTTGTTATGGTAATCGAAATTGAATAAACGCTGAGTCCCGAATTCTGATATGCGGGGTTAGCTTCAATGTCATCGATGTTAAGTCCGAGCTTTCTTATAGTTGTAAGGAAATCTTGCAAATCACTCTTGTTCTTTAATTCAAGATGAATTTCAAAATGGTTTGAACGGTTCTTCAAATATGCTTCAACGTCGGGAAGTATTGCGAGGCAGAAGAATACGAGCAGATAACCTACAAGTCCTACCGTATAAAAACCTGCACCCATAGCGAGACCGATAAAGCCTACTGACCAAAGCGCAACAGCAGTAGTTAATCCTTTTATCTGGTTCTTTGAGCTGTAGAGAAGCGAGTTGGAGCTGATTATTGCAATACCTACTATTGTTGCCGCGGATATAACTACAAGTCCTTTGAAATAACCGTTTACTCCGCAGTAAATATCCATTATCATCGCCATAGAGGAGGCGAGAGCAACGAGAATAAAGGTACGGAGTCCTGCCGAATGACGTTTTCTTGCACGTTCAATACCTATGGTTCCAGCAAGAATAAATGCAAGTAAAATGCGCAAGGTTGCCGAATAAACGTTAAGTTCAACCGACCAGTTTCCCAAAAGCTTTGCAATTGGATCAATAAGTGCTATTCCTTCAATATTAAACATAACTAATCATCTCCTGTTTAAGAATCTGCCGCGGTTAAATATTTCAAAGCTTTCCTCGAACTGCTGTTCTTCAGCCGCTTCGGTAAAGGCTTTTTCATTTTCGTTTATTTTTTCGCGGTCTTTTTGTATTTCATCGTGTATTTGCTGTAGTTGTTCTATAAGAATATCTACCTGTGAGCGCGGCTTTCCGTTTTCGTCAAACGTAGCTACGGTAGTTATTTCGTCAAGGTTGTTCGAGTATGAACCCGATTTAAAGAGGGCAAGTTTTGCAAGTACGGGGCCTACGAGTTCGTACATAATACCTGCCGAAACGATTATCGTTTGTATCGTATCACCAAGCTCACCACCGAGCGAACGGTAGCAAAGTGCGGCGAGCGGTATTGCAACTCCTGCTTGAGGAATAAGAGCGAGTCCTAAATAATTCGTGGTCTTTGGCTGCTTTTTCATCATAATGCAACCCAAAAAAGAACCGCAGTATTTTCCGATAATTCTTACGATAAAGTAGAGAATACTTATAACCAAAAGAGATATACCAAGATTGCTTCCACCGTTTGACAAAAGCGCATCAAGGTTGAAATTCATACCGGAACGTACGAAAAAGAGAAGCAACAAGGGGGGACTGAAATAGTTTAACTGTTTAAAGAGATTTTCATCTCCCGATGCGTTCCTGTAAACCGTTCCCATCGCCATACAACCAAGCAAGGGGGAAACGTCAAGTACAACGCATACACCGCAGAAAAGAAGTAATATACTTAATGAAACAATCAATCTGTTGTCTGCCGATTTCTTTCCGGGTGGCATAAGAAGCATTATCAGAAATGCCATTCCTGCGCCGAGAATTATCATAAGTATATTTTTAACTACCGGCAATATTATCGATTCAACAAGTCCCGCCGTTTCGGCGTTTTCCGAAATAGAAGCCGCCACAGATACGGCGATACTGAATGAAAAAAGACCGATAATATTGTCAATTGCAATTACTTGAAGAAGTGTGTCAACAAAATCGCCCTTTGCTTTTGTTTGTCTTATCGTCATCATTGTCGAGGTGGGGGCTGTAACAGATGCTAAAGCCGACAGTACGATTGAAAGCGCAAGGTTGAGTCTTAATATAAAATATGTAAGAATAAAAATTATGATTGATGCTGACAATGATTCAATAGCCGCTATAACAAGGGATTTTATGCCATTCTTTTTAAATGCGGAAAATTGGAAGTATTCACCGATACAAAAAGAGATAAGCGCAAGGGAGATATCTGCCAAGAAATCGGTTCCCGCTATTACACTTTTTGGTATTACGTTTATAAAAAAGGGACCTATTAAAATACCGATTATTATGTATGCGGAAACGTTGGGAAGACCTATAAGTTTTGTAACTCTCGTGGTCAGATATCCCAGAACGAGCATCAATGCTACCGACAAAATAATACTTGCCGCAGAACCGTCTGCAAGTCCAAACAGAGTATTCAGCATTTTTAATTCCCCCTTTTCTTGTGATTAAATTAATTTAAAAATAAAATAAAAAACTATTGCATTTATATATTTTATATGATACACTAATATCAATAAAAAGAAAAATTATTTTTATTTAGTTTTTCATAAAAAAATGTAATGAACACCGAGGTATGTTATGGTCGATCCTAAAATTGAATCGTTGCTGACGGTAGCAAAATACGGAAACTTTACAAGAGCCGCAGAGGTACTGTCTCTTACACAGCCCGCTGTCAGCCACCACATTAAACAGCTTGAAACAGAGCTTGGAATTACTATCTTTTCCCGCAAAAAAGGCGATTTAAGGCTTACTGCAGCGGGGGAAATTGTCGTAAAATATGCAATGAGAATAAATGCGATTTACGACAGGATGAAGGAAGTTCTTTCCGACAGAGAAAATAATATTGAGCGTTTGCGTATAGGTATTACTCATACTGCGGAAAGTAACGTTATTGCCGAGGTATTGGCAAAATACGGAAACGATAATCCTGATATTATTATTACGATTATCACAGACTCCATAAAAAATCTTTATAGTATGCTTGAAAATTATGAAATAGACTTTGCAATTGTGGAAGGTGTTTCGAGTAATGCGGATATTAATTCTGTATTGCTTGATACCGACTATCTTGTATGCGCGGTTGCCAACGAGAATCCCATATCCACGCAGTCTATGGTTACTATTGAGGAACTGAAAAAGCAAAGACTTATTTTAAGACTTCCGATGTCGGGGACGGTAAACTTGTTTATCAGCAGTCTTGAAAGTATAAACAGGTCAATTGATGAGTTTAACGTTATCCTTGAGGTTGACAATATTGATACTATTAAGACTCTTATAAGAAAGAATCTCGGGGTGTCTATTTTGCCGAAATCAACTTGTATGGACGAAGTAAGAAAACAGAAAATGACTATTTTACCTATAGAAAATTTAAGTATGATAAGAGAAACGAATATTATCTACCTCAAAGATTTCAACCATACCGATATTTTGAAAGATATAACCAAGCTTTACAACAAAATCACGAAAGTTCAGAAGTAAATTAAATTTTCCCGTATGTTTGAACTGAACCGTTAGAAAACGGATAATAAAAAACCCTCCTATGGTATAATTAAGAAAAACCAAAGGAGGGAATTTTTATGCCGAGATGTTATCGCTACATCAAAGAGTACGAAATAGAGATAATAAATTTAAAGGAACAATGATATATCAAATTAGAAATCGGCGAGAAAATTCTTTTTAATTCTCAAAAAACTGTTAGGGCTTAAGCTTAATGCCACCGGATACAACGAGTGTATTACCTGTAATCCAAGAAGAGTCGTCGCTTGCAAGGAATGAAACAACGGAAGCAATTTCGGAGGGATCACCGAGTCTCTGCATAGGAACGGAAGCAATCTTCTGTTTCATAATATCCTCGGGGATAGTATTAAGAATATCAGTAGCTATCATACCGGGAGCAATAGCGTTAACAGTGATATTCTTTCTTGCGCTTTCAAGAGCAAGAGTTCTTGTAAAGCCTTCAATAGCAGATTTTGCAGCGGAGTAGTTACACTGACCAACGTTACCCATTGCAGACGTAGATGAAATGTTAACTATCTTACCGTAAGCGCGGTCTCTCATTCCGGGGATAACTTCCTGACAGCAGTAGAACGTGCCAAAGAAGTGAACGTCCATAACAAGCTTTGCCTGATCGACAGTCATCTTGTGGAACATAGCGTCTCTTGTGATACCTGCATTGTTAACGAGAATGTCAACTCTGCCGAATTTTGCAAATACGGTTTCAAAAGCAGTGTGAACTTCTTCCTGGGAAGCAACGTTACATTTAACTGCGATAACACGGTCTCCTGTAGGATCGAATTCTTTTGCAGTAGCCTCTGCGAGAGCGATGTCCATTTCAAGTATAGCAACGCCTGCTACGTCGTCTTCGAGTAAGCGTTTAACAATAGCTTTGCCTATACCCTTACCTGCGCCTGTAACAACGGCGTATTTGTTAGTTAATTTTCCCATAGTTATTCTCCTTTAATATTTATGGTTTTAATGTATTTATTTTTTTTTGCCTGTGTAAACAGCGCCGCTTTCTTCCATTGCGGCAATTTGTTCTTTGGTGTAACCCATTTTGAGAAGAACCTCTTCGGTGTCTCCGCCAACCTTGGGTGCGGGTTTGGTAACTATTTCGCCGACCGTATCCATTTCAATAGGCGGTGTCGGCATGGTTATAACGTCTCCGTTGCGGCAAGTCATACGCTCAAGGTATCCGTTGGCCCAAGCTTGTTCATCTGTCGTAACGTCGCTGAAGTGATTCATTCTTGAAAGAGGAATATCTTTTTCTTTTGCAATTTGTTGCCATTCGGCGAGAGTTTTTGTTTTATAAATGTCAGCAAAGAATTGATAAATTCCCTTGCGATTATTTTTCAGTTCATTAAAATCCTCATCGTCGATAAGCTCGGGTCTGCCAATAAAATTGAGTACTCTTTCCAAGGAACCGGCACCGGGGACTGCTATATAAAACCAATCACCGTCTTTTGTTTCCCAAGAACCGCCGAGGTAGCTGCCTTCAGAACGTCTTATGGGATATCTTGATCCCCAAGGCTTTTGTGTGGCAATTTCCATCGTGCCCATTGTAAATATGCCGGTATGATAAAGACCTGATCTTACACATTGACCTTTGCCTGAACGTTCTCTGCTGAAGAGTGCGGCGCATATTTGATATGTAAGATTATATGCTGTAACGGAATCTCCTGCGCCGGACGGTAAGTTAACCGGTACGTAATCGTCATTAAGGGGAGACGTATCACGCGCAAAGCCGGTTCTTGTCCAGAACGCAGTTGTATCGAAAGCGGGTTCTGAAGCATCGGGACCTTTTTCGCCGTATCCGAGAACAATGGCATATATAAGCCTGGGATAACGTTCTTTAATATCTTCGTAAGCAATACCGAGACGCTTAAGTGCAGCAGGACGTGTATTGGTTACGAATATGTCGGCATTCCCCAAAAGCTTATCGAATATTTCTTTTCCTTTTGGATTTTTCAAATCAAGAGAAATGAATTTCTTACCCGAATTATATATATCGAAAATAGGGTTTGCATCGTCACCAAAACGTCGGTTATAGCCTTTACCGCTTAATCTCCAACCGTCACCGTTTTTGTGTTCGATTTTAATTACTTCAGCTCCCAAATCGCCTAATATACGGGCGCAAACAGGGGCTGCAACAAAGGTGGTGAGGTCAACGACTTTTATTCCTTCAAGTGGTTTGCTCATAGCAAAACATCCTTTTTAAAAAACAGATTAGCTTATTTCTTTTCGCCTGTGTAAACAGCGCCGCTTTCTTCCATTGCGGCAATTTGTTCTTTGGTGTAACCCATTTTGAGAAGAACCTCTTCGGTGTCTCCGCCAACCTTGGGTGCGGGTTTGGTAACTATTTCGCCGACTGATTCCATTTCAATAGGAGGTGTAGGCATGGTAAGTGTTTCGCCGTTAGGACAGGTCATATATTCAAGATAGCCGTTAGCCCAAGCCTGTTCGTCGGTAGTAACGTCGCTGAAATGATTCATTCTCACAAAAGGAAGGTCATATTCATTTGCAAGTTTAAGCCATTCGTCGAGAGTCTTTGTTTTAAAAGCGTCACGAAGCAATCTGTAAAACTCTCCGTTAGACTCGGCTCTTGCTTTTAGTGTGGCATATCTTTCATCACCGACAAGATCTGGTCTGCCAATCATTTTAAATATCTTGGGTAGATTGGTGGGAACGTCACCTGTAGCAGCATAGAACCATTCTCCGTCTTTTGTTTCCCAACAACCGCTGGGTTGTGCACTCCAGTTACGTGCTCTGGGATATTCCATTCCCCAAGGCTTTTGTGTAGCAATTTCCATTGTACCCATAGTGAAGATGCCGGTATGATAAAGGCCTGCTTTTACGCATTCGCCTCTACCGGAGCGTTCTCTACCCAAAAGCGCAGCACATATCTGCATTGTAAGATTGTATGCTGTAACGGTATCGCCAACACTTGAGGGAGACGTCAAAGGAATGTAGGAATCTGTAAGGGGAGACATATCTCGGGGGAAGCCTGTTCTTGCCCAGAATGCCGTTGTATCAAAAGCGGGTTTAGCGGCATCGGGGCCTTTTTCGCCGTAGCCGAGAACGAGCGCATAAATAAGCTTGGGGTAACGTTCTTTAAGATCTTCGTAAGCAAGACCGAGACGTTTCAATGCATCAAGACGGGTATTTGTTACAAATACGTCGGCATCATCCAAAAGCTTCCACATAATTTCTTTTCCCTCGTCGCTTTTTAAATTGACTGATATCAATTTCTTGCCCGAGTTGTATATATCAAAGATAGGGTTTTCATCGTCATTGAAGCGTCTGTTAAAGCTTATGCCGAAGCCTCTCCAACCATCTCCTTTTGGGGATTCGATTTTGATAACTTCAGCGCCCATATCACCGAGCATACGTGCAGCAACAGGGGCTGCAACAAAGGTGGTAAGGTCAACGACTTTAATTCCTTCAAGTGGTTTTCTCATAGCGGTTTCTCCTTGTGGTTTTTAATAAACATAATAAGATTTTATAAGCAATTACGCATATTAATTATATATATATCGTTAAAATATGTCAACATATTTTCTTTCTTTTGTTAATATCGTGCTAAATATAAACGAAAAAAGTAGGATTTGTCCATTGACGAAGCGTTATTTTTGTGTTATAGTATAATGGAAACATAGGGTAGGTTTTTTGCTACTCGAGCTAATAATAAACAATATACAGGAGTGTTGAAAATTCATGAAAAACGTAGTAATTGTAGACGGCCTCCGTACTCCCTTTGGAAGACTTGGCGGCGGCCTCCGTCAGTTCCATACAGTTGATATGGCGGCAATGGTAATTAAAGGTCTTATGGAGAAGACAAATCTTGACCCCAAGGATCTTGATGCAGTATATTTCGGTACGGCAAACGGCGATGCAAAGTGTCCTAACCCTGCGCGTTTTGCAGCTCTTCAGGCAGGTCTTCCTTACGAATCATCTGCTGTTGCAGTTGAGATGCAGTGCGGCTCTGCAATTGCGGCTATTAACCACGCAGCATACCGTATTATGCTTGATGATGCAGACGTGGTTCTTGTTGGCGGCGGTGAAACGTTCAGCCAGCGCTTTGTTAAATTCTCAACTTCTACAGAGCCTTATAAGATGATAGCTCCCACAGCTATAGCTCCTTCTCTTGCACCTAAGGCAGAGGATAATCTTATTATGCTTCAGGTATCCGACCTTATGGCAAAGACTTGGGGTGTTACACGTGAAGAATGCGACGAGTTTGCACTTCGCAGCCAGATGAGAGCAAAGGCTGCCGATGAAAGCGGCTTCCTTGCAAAGAGAATTATGCCCGTTGTAATTCCCGCAACAAAGAAGACACCCGAAATTGTTATAGCAAAAGACGAACATCCCCGTCCGGAAAGTACGCTTGAAGGACTTCAGAAGCTTCGTCCCGTTAACGAAGGCGGTGTAACTACTGCTGGTAACGCGAGTGGCAGAAACGACGGAGCATCTATGCTTCTTATGATGAGTGAAGAAAAAGCAAAGGCATTGGGTTACACACCTATTGCTCGTTGGGTAGGCGGATGCGACGTTGGTTGTGATCCTAAACTTATGGGTATCGGTCCTGCATATTCCAACATGAAGCTTATGAAAAAACACGGACTCGGTCTTTCGGATATAGACGTATATGAGTGTAACGAAGCATTTGCGGCTCAGAACCTCAGCGTTATTCGTGAAATGGAAAAGATTGGCGGTCAGTCAATTGATATGGCTAAGTGGAATCCCAACGGCGGCGCTATTGCATACGGACATCCTAACGGTGCTTCGGGCGGCAGAGTTGCATTGTTTGCCCTTCAGCAGCTTATTGATAATGGTGGCGAAATGGGTATCATTTCTTCTTGCTGCGGCGGCGGTCTCGGTGTATCCGCACTCTTCCAGAGAGTATAAAATTAACGAGTGTGTGGGCGATTGCCCACACACATTTTTTTACCTACTTTCTTTTAAGGAAAGAAAGTAGGCAAAGAAACCTTGAATAGCCAGTCTGTACATACTTTATTATTTGTACATACTTACCTTCTTTTAAGGAAAGAAAGTAAGCAAAGAAACCTTGAATAGCCGGTTTGTGCTACTATTATTTATACAAACTTTATCTCTATATTGTAGGGCTCGGCGTCCTCGACGAGCCGCAAAAAATGAAAGATTCTGCACTAATTATACCGCTGTTATTATTTAGTTCCCTTAATTTTATTTGTAGAAATAATAAAGTATATAACGGCTCGTCGAGGACGCCGAGCCCTACAGGTTTGTACGCTGTTATTATAGCGTAGGGGCGATTCACGAATCGCCCGTTCCTTGTTTGTACAAATTGTTTGTTTTCTCGGCTCGGCGAGGATGCCGAGCCCTACAAGCATACTCTAATGTTTGTGCAAAGATAAAGGCTCCGGTTTGTTATAATTATTGATTCTGTACTACCTTTACAGAGAGGTATTCTTAACTGCTATATAACAAAAAGCGTTTGTGGCAATTGCCGCAAACGCTTTTTGGTTAATTATATCGGTTTTAATTAGTTCTTCTTTTTCTTGCCGAGAACGATACCAACTACAACACCTGCAATTACTGCAACTACAGCCACTGCGATAATGATAATTGTTGTGTTAGAGCCACCATCTTCACTGTCAGGAGTTGTTATAGGAGCCTGAGTTTCGGGAGCCTTTGTTTCATCAACAACGGGAGCTTGTGTAGCTGCGGGAGCATCTGTAGCAGCAGGAGCTTTTGTTTCATCAACATCGGGAGCATCTGTAGCTGCGGGAGCATCTGTTGCAGCAGGAGCTTCTGTTTCTTCTTCAACGGGAGCATTCTTGAGGAGTTCATTGAGCTGGTCAACTGTTACGCCTGCAGGATATTTGATATCTGTGATATCAGTGACAACTCCGTTTGCATAAGCAAGACCGAGTGTGTCACCCTTCCAACCTGAGAAGTCAAGTGAGCAAGATGCGGGCATATTGTTTATAGCGCCCATTGCTGACTGGTTGATGGACCAAGCGTTCTTGAAGTTACCGCCGTTGATAACCATCTTAACGATACCGTCTGTGTTTGTCATACCTGTTGCACCAACACCGTTGATATCACATTCAAATGTACCGTCGTTAATTGTAATGTTTACGTTACCGCCGAAGGGAGACTTAGAGTTAACTGTACCGGAAATAGCACCAAGCACTGTTGTTGTTCCTTCAATTGTAAGGTTTACGTTGCAGTTTTCCTGAGCGTTAGTTGCAACAGTACCCCAAGAAGCACCTGTGATTTTGTTGTACGTACCGGACTGAACTACCAATGTAGGTGTTTTCTTTGAACTTGCGTTATATCTGTGTCCGCCGGAAAGGCTCAAGTAGTTCTGTGCAACGCCTTCAAAAGCTTCGTCTGTAGGATAGCAGTTAATGCCTTGGCCTACGAGTGTGGGATAATCGCCGAAACATACTGCACGGTCTGTACCGTCTGTGTAGAAGTCAATGTTTTCCCAGATTGTAGAACCGAGAATATTGAGCATTGCAGGTGTCTTTAATGTGATTTTTGCATCTGCAGTTTTACGGTAGTCAACACCGTTGTAAACTGATGTAATCTTGATAACTTTATCTTTAAATCTTACGGTTTCCATATCTCTTACAGATGATGCGCCGTTGTCTCCAACTTCGTTAATACCAAAGAATACGGGACCGCAGATAACGACTGTACCACCTGTATCAGCGAGCATTTCAACTGCCTGATAGAAAGCTTGAAGAACGTGCCATCTTTTTCTTTCTGCAGTGGGGTCAAATCTTTCGTGGTCTTCTGTGGGTTTCAAGGGGTTGTCAGCGTCTGTGCCTGTACCGTCGCCGGCAAGTTCGCCTACAACTTCGTTGTTTTCATCTCTGGGAGCGTCTTTAATAAAGATAACTCTGTCGCTTCCGGGAGTGAGAGTTCTGGGGTCAACTACAGCTGCTTCTTCAGCAGATGCAACAAGTGCGAATGCAGATGCCATAACTGCTATAGCCAACGCCAAAACTAAAAATTTTGCAAATTTTTTCATAGTAGTTTTCTCCTTTTTTTAATATATTGTTAATTTTACAATATTTCGATAAATAATCTTTAAGCAACCGTAATCTCAATAATACTGTCGGTGTGCTTAACTTTGTAGGTTTTGAACTCGTTGTGTGTCTCGTAGAGTTCAAACTCTCCGCCTTTGATGCTTTCGGGAACGAGGTCGTTCTTCAAGCTGATGTAGAATTCGCCTGAAATGTAATCGTTGCCTTTTTCCTGGCATTCGGAAATGTCAATGCGGATAACTTTATCGTTGAAATCAACCTTACTGTAAGTATGATATACGCACTGGCTGCCTGCAAAAGCAATATCCTTGGAAATCATTAGACCGAATATTTCGCTTTGTCTCTTAAAGAATGCTGCCCATTTATCAACGTTCTGAAGATTGTTTTGTGCGTTAAAACGAAGGAAGTTGGGCCAATGTGTGCTCATTACGGTACCCGTGTTTTCATCGGTTTCTTTTGCGAAGTCTTGAACGTAGTCGGGGTCAACGTCGCAAGCATTCCAAGGTATACGGCAGTTTGTGCATTTTTCCATATAGAGAATGCCGTCTCTGAAGTCGGTATAACCTACAGGTTTACGTGAGCTGTTTGCCCAATACTTAATGCCGTTCTTTTTCAAAACCTTAGCAAGAGCAAGCATATCGTCGCCTTTGAGGTTTTGGGGGAGTCCGTTTGGAGCTGCGTAGGAGCGAATTTTCTTTTTGAAGCCCCACATATCGTAAAGCTTAAAGAAAAGCTCAAAGCGATGTGCTATTTCTTCCTCTGATTGCGTAATTAAAAGGTCGTTTCCGTCTCTATATCCGGAATAATCAACACCCTTATCTTTACATTCAAAACATTCAAGCTCTGTTATTTGATTTCCGTCAGCATCATAATTGCCGTGAAGTACACCGTGGATAGCGTATTCGATATATTCAGAACTTTCAGCGGCTTCAAAACATTGTTTAGCAAGCTTCATATCAATCAGTGAAGCTCTGTCCCATGTGTGAGGTGCATAAACGACACCGACTTCTCCGCGCAAAATGTTGTCTTTGTCCCATTCACCTAAAACGAGGGGACACATAATTTTCTGTCCGATAGCTTTTCCGATTTCGTTAATTGCGGTATAGTCTGCTGCAACGTGGCGTCTTGTCATACCTGTACGAGATGGTCTGCTTAAGTATCTGTCGTCGGCACCGGTGAACCAACCCACATCATCAACGCATATTTGAAGGGCGGTTGGAAGTACAATAGATTTGTCCATAGTAATACCTCTTGTGTACAATTGCGTATTTATATAATTTATTATATACTTTTTTACTCTCAAATACAAGGCACGATATTGATTTGTTTCTTAAGAAAGTTGTACAATTTTAATTAATTGTATATAACAAAACAAACAAAATTTGTACCAATAATACCATATTTGTAGGATAGTACAATAAAGGTTTCTTGTAAATAACATTTTGAAATATACTACCGCATATCAGAGTATAGTCTTTTCTTGAAAAGAGTAAAGTTTTTATTAGTTGTAATTGTTAAATTTGTTTTTCCGCCTCATCTTTGAGTAATTTGTTGATACGTCTTTCGTTCCAAGCAAGGAATTCTGGCCATTCTTCTTTGTTTCGAAGATCGGTTTCGCCGTTCAAGACTCTGATCAGTTTTTGCAAAGTTTTGGTTTGCTCGGGGTGATTACCCAAAACCAAATCAACGTCCTCGAGAGCAAGTCTTTTTAAGCCTTCTCTGAATTTTTCGCGTAAGTCGAGAGACAAGCCGTTTTTTGTGAGATAAGCGGCAGTCATACTGTTTGCGCCGATACCGCCGTGCATAGCGGCTACACACTTATCTCCATTGTCGTCAAGCGTAATAATAAATGACATAACGCCTTCGGTATGTCCGGGGGTGAGAATGCACTTAATTGTGGCATTTCCGAAAGTGAAAGTATCACCGTCTTCAAGCAACACGTCGCAGTCGAAAAAGGGAAGGGGTTCAATTCCGAATTCTTTTGCCCAAGATAAATCTTTCTTACCGTTTAAAATATCGTTATCAATACGGCTGATATACGTTTTTGCACCTGATATTTTTACGTAATTTTGCGTATTTGCAAAATGGTCAAAATGTCCGTGTGAATGGAATATTGCACAAATATTTTTAGGATCGAAGCCAAGAGATTTTATATTGTTCAATATAAGGTCGTGCATAAACGGAAAACCGGTATCTATCATAACTAAACCTTCTTCGGTATTGATAAGGTGTACAGATACCTCTTCGTCTCCTATAAAATAAAGGTTTTTGTGTAACTGAAAGGGTTGAAGTTTCATTTCCTGTTCGTTTGTCATAGTGTTTAACCTCTATTATATTTGTTTTTTATTTTTTCGATAATAGCGTTTCCAACCTGGGATGTGGTTGCATTTCCGTCAAGGTCGGGAGTGAGAGTTTTGTTTTCAACGAGGACTTCTTCGATGCAGTCTATAATCAATTTTCCCCAATCGGTATAGCCGAAGAAGTCAAGCATTTGAGATGCTGACCAAACGGTAGCCAAGGGGTTGGCTTCGCCTTTGCCTGCAATATCGGGAGCAGAACCGTGGATAGGCTCAAACATAGAAGGATACGTCTTTTCGGGATTGAGGTTTGCTCCTGCGGCAAGTCCCATACCGCCTGCAATTGCGGCGCCGAGGTCGGTGAGTATATCCCCGAAAAGGTTTGACGTAACTACGATTTCAAATCTCTTGGGGTCTTTTACCATAAACATACTTGCCGCATCAACAAGGTATGAATATGTCTTTACGTCGGGATATTCTTTGCCTACTTCTGCAAAAATCTGGTCCCAGAATACCATAGAATAATTAAGTGCATTTGCCTTGCTTATGCTGGTGAGCGACTTGTTTTGAGAACGTGCAAGTTCGTATGCATATCTGATAACTCGTTCACAGCCTTTTCTTGAAAACACGCCGTCTTGAATGACAACTTCATTAGGTTTATCTTTAAATAACCAAGCGCCGCTTCCCGCATATTCGCCCTCGCTGTTTTCTCTAACGAATACCATATCGATATCTTCAGGGGTTGCATCTTTCAAAGGTGTGGGAGCGCCTTTTAAAAGCTTAACTGGGCGGAGGTTTATGTATTGGTCAAAACCTTTTCTTATAGCGAGTAAAAGTCCCCAAAGGGATATGTGGTCGGGAACCCCCGGAGCGCCGACTGCGCCAAGAAATACGGCGTCGAATTTCTTTAACTGTTCAATACCGTCATCGTCCATCATTTTGCCTGTTTTTTTGTAAAATTCACAGCCCCAAGGGAAGTAGGTGAATTCAAAGTCAAACGAACCGTCGAGTTCGGCTGCGCATTTTAATACCTTTACGCCCTCGTCTATAACCTCGGGACCTATACCGTCTCCTGCGATTACCGCTATTTTATAATTTTTCATATCAATACTCCGTTTCACGATTTAACATAATAATACAATTATAGGTTGTGTTTAGTTATTTGTAAAATATATATTTTATTGACAAATATAGATAAAAACTATATAATATAGTTGGGGTGATGTGATGAATTTGATGCAACTAAAATATTTTAACGCGATATGTACGTTTGGTACTGTATCGGGGGCTGCAGACTATCTGCATATAGCTCAACCGTCGGTGTCAAGCGCTATAAAAGATCTTGAACGTGAATTTGGAATAACGCTTTTCAGGAGGCATCACAGAGGAATGGTGTTGACTTCGGAGGGTGAGCATTTATTTAGAATGAGTAAAGATCTGCTCGAAAGGGCGGAGAGGACCGAGAAGATAATGAAAGATATGGGGCGCGAGAAAAAGACGCTTATACTTGGAGTTCCGCCTATGACCGGATCTCTTATACTGCCTATTATCTACGGTAAATTTCTTAACCGAAACGAAGATATAAACCTTGAAATAGTGGAATGTGGCAGACAGGAAATGATAAAAAGAATAACCGAAGACAGTCTTGATATGGCGTTTATTTCGCATAATCAGCAGACAGAATCGGGATTATCAGCACACCACGTTGCAAGGCTGGAAATCGTATGCGGAACGACAAAGCAAAACAAAATATCAAATGAAGAAAAATTATCGCCAAAACAACTATCTGACGTACCGCTGGTAATGTTTGAGGACGGTTTTTTCCAAACTGCCGAGATAAAGAAATGGTTTGCAAAGGAAGGGGTTACACCCAATATACTTATGCAGACGGCGCAACTTTCAACTATGTTGAGTATAATATCAAGTAATACTGCCGTAGGTTTTATGTTTAAAAAACTTATAGAAAAGAATCCTGAAATCGTGCCAATATCGATGTACCCCGACGTTTTCGTTGATATAAGCCTTGTTTGGAAAAAAGATAAATATATTTTCAGCAGTATGAGACGATTTAAAGATTTTTTAAATAACGAAACCCTTTTTGAATAAAAAATGTGTACGGATTTCCGTACACATTTTTACTTAATTACGAAACCTGCGGGGAGGAACCAAGACGCGTTCGTATAGTAGAACGTAACGCTTGTCATAAGATATTCGCCGTTGTAATACATACAAGATGAAGATCCGCCGTCAAGGTTTGCGGCATTGACAGCTCCAAAGTCCTTCATTACTTTGATAAGGTCAGAAGCTGAAGCGCCGAGGTGACCGTTTTTGCCACGTCCGTCTGTTACAAACATAAGAACTGCGCCGTCTTCTCTTTGGCCGATGGCAGTTCTGGGGTTAAGACCGCTTCCCATACCGTTCATTTCGCGGACTTCACCGTTAATAATAAGCTGAACGAAATGGTTATTTGCATCAGATGCTTCATCCTGGAAAGTAACCGCATCGCGTATTTTTTTATCTTTTATAAGTTTTTCGACCTGTTTAGCGTTCATTTTTGAAATATCAATTATTTGAAGAACGTTGTTTTCGGTAAAGCCTATAAGTACGAGCCCTGCAAATTGTTGAGGTTTGTTGAACTGTATTTCTCCGTTTGATACTATAACACCGTACGGTGAACCGCCCGTATTTTTGTTTGAATTATAAAGGCCGCCGTTTATACCGCCGATAGCGTCGTTATCTTTTACAAGTTGGTCGAGTGTTACGCCGATTTCTCTCCAGGGGTATATTGTTGCCAAGCTTATACGCGACGGATCTTTGACTATCATCATAGTACCGTAATAAGTAGCGTCGGACACCTCGTGAATTTCTATAGGGGAGTCATTTTCTGTTGAAGTGTTGTTTTGGCTGTTTTCCGTTGCAGTAATATCAATATCGAGTTTGCCTGTAGTTTTTGTACCGCCGAGGTTAATTAAGCCCTCGTCAACGTTGGCATCCATATCCTTCATTTTGTTTTTGTCAACGATAGCTTGGATTGAATCTGAAGAGAGATATAGGGAAGGAATAAACTTAAAAGCGCCGGTTTCGAGGAAAGTTGGAACGGTAATATATAATATTTCCGAGATTTTGCCTTCTGCTTTTTCTTGTTTTGAAACACGGTTTGCGCAAAGCATACCCAAAGCGCAGTAGAGAGTAAGTACTATTGCAAAAATGAACGTAAACAAAAAAGCAAGGGTTTGAAGAATTGTTTTCCCGACTCTTTTTTGTTTTTTAGGTTTATGCGGACGACGAGGTTTAAGTTTTGAGTAATCTATCTCGTTTTCCGTTTTATATTCGGGTGGAGTTATTTTAGTTTGCATTATTTACTATCTCCTTCATAGCAACGAGCTTCCACGTGGGATTGTCTTTTTTGTCTTTGGTATCATCATATTTTACGAAATAACATTTTTCGTTCATTTCATCGTCGGTTCTTCTGCCGAGAACTATCATATGTTTTACAAAGCGGATGTCTACTTCGAAGCAGTTTTCGGTAATCCACTTAAAGTTTGAAACCGATTCTTGTTCAAAGGGGGGATTACCCAAACGGTGATTGCTTGTAAATGTACGGTCAATGCTGTAGCTGTATTGACGTGCAACTTCGTATTGATGAGATTTTTTTATAAAATACTTTGAAATATCGTTGAAGTTGAGGTCGCAAGTCATATAAAGACTCCAGTCCTCGAGAACCTTCAAAACGTTAACCTCTTTTGCAACCTCTTCGGGAACGGTGTCGTATATTTTACCCGAAGATATGTTTCTGATGTCTTGAATTCTTATATCTTTGTTGTATTCAACCAAATTGCCGTCTCTGTCGGTAATTTTAATATCTGCGTTGTCTTTAAGTACGACTATTTCATATACGGGTAAACGTGGGAGTCCGTCTACTAAATCTGAAAATGTGGAATATTCATGGTTTTCGGAATATTCGATACAGCTTTCGGGAACGTTCTCGCCGTCAACGGTTACTGTACAAAAATCGCCCGTCATAAATGTGTAATATGTAAGCGGAATTGAAGATTTACCTACATACGTTTCGGTGTTTCCAAATACGTCGCTAATTGTTACGTCGGCTTTAGTTACAAGGCGGATTCTGTAATTGATTCTGCCGTCGTCGAGTGTTTCGCCGGTTTGTCTTTCTCCGTTTATGTCAACGGAAAGGGAGTCGGGAAGGGTGAGTGTATAAAAGCTGTTGTCAAATTCGATCTTACCGTCACCGTCGGGCATTTTTATGTCGGCTTTATTTTCTTTTTTGTCGGTAATTGTAATTTTCGGAATGGAATAAAGATTTTCAAATTCAAAAGTGGTTTTGCCGTCTTCGCTCTTAATGCCGTGTTCTTCGGTAAGGTTTATACCGTTTACCTCGACGAAAATATCCGAGTTTACTATTACGTCTTCGGGAAGTTCAAGTGTGTAGGTGTGGGTTAAAGGGAGGTAAGAGATAAGCTCGTACTTCTGTATGCTTATAATAGCAAGTTTTTGTATAATATCTCCGTCCTTGCGAAGCTTAATTTCTGCAATTTCGTTACCGTCGGAAATAACTCTGTACGTACATTCGTTTTCGTTTATCCACTTTTGAGAAGATAACTTGATATTGCCTTTAAGTTTTTTCAAAAACTCTTTTTTCTGGTCGATGCCGTTTTCAAATATACCGCTTTCCATAGAGGGAACGTTGGGTTTTGTCCAAAGCTCTCCGCTTTCAGCCTCGCTTATGAGCAGAGAAACTGCATTTTCCAGATGGCGCTGGGGGTGTTCGTTTTCGTATAACTCAAGAACGTTGTTTACGTAAAGGAGCGCCATAGCGACAAGGACTGCAAGGACTGTAACGTACGCTATATATGAAATTTTAAATACTTTTGATTTTTGCGTTTTTTTCATTATTATGTAATTCTCCTTTGTGGAAAATAGATTATTCTGCTTTGTTCGTCAAAATACGTGTAAATTATACTATAACATACTTTTTTCCTTTTAGCAACATTATTTAAACATTATTTAAAAATATGCGATTTTGTTTTCGTGATTGACAAGTTGATTAAATGAGTTTATAATGAGAATACAGACAGTAAATAGGAAGAGTGAGGGATATTGGCATTATGAAAAGATTTATTAAAATAAGTGTTTTCGCATTGATATGTGTGGTTGTTTCCGTGTTTGCGGTTACTGTATCTTCGGCGACGATACAAATAACAGAACTCCCTTTTGATGAAGAACTTTTGTACGGAAGAAATGCTCTTGCCGAAATGGAGAACGGTGAAAGACTTGTTGCGTTATATGACACTCTTGTTGACGGAGCGCAAAAAGGTTTAACTGAAATATCGCTATTTGTACTTGAAGCCGTTGGCATAAAAGATATAACTTATTCTGAAATGGATTGTGCAATTAACGCAGTTCGCTATGACAATCCGCAATTTTTCTACGTAGATTATTTTGGATTTTCATATAGTCCGTCAACTCAAATTGTTGATTATCCTTACGTTTCCTATCTTGAAGACGTAAACACGGATGAAGCAAGGGCTGAATTTGAGGCGGCTGCAGAGCAGTTTATAGTTGATGCGGGCGTAAAGAACGGTATGTCCGAATATGAAATTGCATTATTATTGCACGATGCGATTGTGGAACACGTTGAATACGTACTGGGTGCCGAAAACGACCATAACGCTTACGGAGCATTGATAGGCGGAAAAGCCGTATGCGAGGGTTATGCCGAGTTGTATCAGTATTTGCTCTATCTGTGCGGAATACAGGCGCACGCAGTTACGGGAACTGCCGGAGAGGCTCATATGTGGAATTTGGTAAGACTTGACGGCGAGTACTATATGTCAGATCCTACGTGGGACGATCCGATAGGAAATAATACCGGTAGAGTGGTTTATGAGTATTTTAACGTTACTACCGAGAAAATGCGTTCGGAAGGCAGAGTTTTTTATGACGTTGGGTACGATTTGCCTGACTGCACTTCGACAAAAGCAAATTATTACAATAACTACTTCTACAATATGAGCAATTTCAAGGAACAACCGTCTGTAGAAAATGCTATAACCCAGATTAAATACTACGGAGAAGCAAGATTCCATTACAACGGAGATGATACTTATGGCTTTTCTAACTTTACCAAATGGTGCAAAGATAACATAGGGAAAATTGCAAATGAATTGCCGGTTGAGGCAGGAGCTTCGGTTTCATATTCTTGCACTGCTTTGTTTAACGAGTACATTTTGATTGTAACCAACGTAGATAAGATGCCGTTACCCGAGGTGGCAAACATACCGAAAATAGCGGCCGTGTGTGTTGATACCGGAATTACGGTAAAGGCTGACAGTTATGCGGGAGATGTTGCGATATGTCCTATGGCACCGGACAAAACCATTTCGGCAGCTGATATACAAGAACTTTTGAATAATACTGCAGTTGAAATTAAAGAATTAAGAGATGGAAACGTTGTAACGGGCAGTAAGCTGATTTTCGGAAATGAAGAAGCAGTTATCGCGTTGAAAGGTGACGTTAACAACGATGGCGTTTTAACCGTATTTGATGCTAATATGGCGCAAAAAGGCGATATAAATTTCCCGGATGGCTTTGAGCTTCAAAGAATGGCGAGTGACGTTGACGGAAATGAAATTGTTGATAATACAGACTCACAAGCTATTATAAATCAAATAGTAAGCTAAACCAAAAAACACACGGAATTTATCCGTGTGTTTTTTAATACTTTTTCCCTTGCAGTGCCGATTCGGTGTTGTAGATAGCTCCGAGGGATTGTTTGTCTTGGTTTATAACAATATAGGTATATATGGCGTCAAAAATGGTAAGCTGGGCTATTCTCGAACTCATAGCGAGGATAGACCTTTTTGTTTCTTCAGATTGAGTAAAAAGTCTTATGTCCGATACCGAAAGAATAGGTGAGTTTCCGTAGTTTGTAATACATATCGTTGTTGCATTTTTGTTTTTTGCAAGTTGTAAGGCTTCAACTATATCCTTTGAGCTGCCCGAGTGCGATATGCCTATTGCAACGGTGTCTTCATCAAGGTGAGAGGCGACGATTGCTTGCAGGTGATTATCGCATACTGCTTGAGCGTCAAGTCCGAGTCTTAAAAATTTGTGAGATGCATCCATTGCTATAGCGGCGGAATTTCCAAGACCGAAAATAATTATGCGTTTAGCGTTCATTATAAATTTCGCGGCTTTATCAAGCTGCTCGGTGTCAATAACCGATTCGGTGTTTTTTAGAGATACCGAAATATCGTTTATTCTTTTTCTGAAAATATCGTAACAGCTGTCCGTCTTTTCTATAGTGTTGTCTACAGCCGAGCTGGAATTGACTTCCGAGGCGAAATGAAGCTTGAAATCCTGATACCCCGAAAAGCCGAGACGGCGGGAAAAACGTACTACGGTAGCATCGCCGCTTCCGCAGTTTTGGGCAAGTTCACTTATAGAGAGGCTGATTATTTTTGGCGGATTTTTTAATATGTAATCGGCTATTCTTTTTTCGCTTCTGCCCATATCGTTGTAATTGCTTCTTATTTTATGTAATATTGATTCCATTTTACGCCTCTGTGTGAAAAAAATTTTCATTATTGTATCAAAAACAGAGAAAAAAGTCAAGAAAATGAAAAAAAAATCCGAAAACTTATTGACATAGATGCAAAAAGAGATGTAAAATATACATTGGAAATGTATTTTATTTTTGGAGGAATATTATGCTGAATTACACTGTAAAACTTGGACTTTGTCCTATGAGGAGAAACACCACTAACCGTCCTGCAAAAACCTTTTTGACATGGGTTTCTGCTGAGGAAAGAGGAAAGAAAAACGTTGAATACATCGAAAAGAACTTTGCGAGTGACAAACTTTCTTTTGTTGACACAAAGGGACTCGGTTGCAATGATCTTATTTTTGATGATGATTCTGTAGATGCTGCTGCAAAGCGTTTTGTTGAAGAGGGCGTTGACGCTGTTTTGATAATAAACGCAAACTTCGGTAACGAAGAAGCTGCAGCTGACCTTGCAAGAAAGGTTGGAAAACCGATTTTTATCTGGGCTCCCCTCGATGATGAATATTACGTAGACGGCATGAGACCTACCGACTCACAGTGCGGTTTGTTCGGTCTTTCACGTCAGCTTCAGAGATTTCATATTCCCTTCGCTCACATTCCCACTTGCAGAGTTGAAGAGGATATATTTGCTGAAAACTTTACAAGACTTGTTAGAGTTGCTTGTATGCTCAAAAACTTCAACGGACTCCGTATCGGTCAGGTTGGTATCCGTCCCGCTCCTTTCTATTCGGTTATTTGGAACGAGGGTGAGCTTATGTCGAAGTTCGGACTTCGCATTATCCCCGTAAACCTTGCTATACTCCAGAACCGTTTTTATGAAGCTATGGAGAATAAGAAAGAAGAAATTGCAAAGTATATTCAGTACTTTAAAGATAACTACCAAATGGACGACCTTACTCCCGCATATCTTGAGAGAATGGCTTGTCTCGTAGTTACTTATATAGGAATATTCGAGGAATTCAAGCTCGACGTTATTTCTGCCGAGTGCTGGACAGCAACACCTCAGATGTTTGACGGTCTTGCACCTTGTGCTGTATACGGTGTACTCAATGACCTCGGATATACAATAAGCTGCGAAAGCGACGTTCACATTGCAATGACGATGGTTATGTTAAGAGCAGCTTCTCTCGGAGAGGCAAAACCCTTCCTCGGTGAATTTACCGTACGTCACCCCGAAAACAAGAACGCAGAGCTCCTCTGGCACTGCGGTCCGTTCCCGCTTTCTGTTAAAGCTCCCGACAGCACAGCCCGTCTCGTAAACCAGAGAGAATGGTTCAGAGCAAAGGACGGACAGTACACACTTGCAAGACTTGACCAGGATGAAGGTAACTATATGATTCTTTCGGGTGTTATCAATACTACGGAAGGTCCCGAAACTCACGGTACTTATATTTGGGGCGAATTTGACGACCTTCAGGCTTGGGAAGACAGACTCCTTGAAGGACCTTATATTCACCACTTTGCTGAAATGGAAGGAGATTATACAAAGGAAATTGAAACCTTCTGTAAATTTGTTCCCAACCTTGTTGTTGATAAAACGATAAAAAATAAATAATTACATATAAAATAGGAGAAAAGAATTATGCAGAGAAACAAGTTTTTGGATGCAATGATCCTCACCGAGCTTGAAGATGCGGTAGGACGCGATAATTGCTCTATCAGAGAAATTGACAAACTTACACACAGCGTTGACTATTACTGGTTGTCCAGAATGTGGGCAGACAGAGGCGAAAGAATGCCCGAGGCAGACTTTATCGTAGCACCTAAAGATGCAGAAGAAACATCTAAGGTTATGAAGATTGCAAACTACTACAAGCTTCCCGTTACACCTTGGGGTGCCGGCGGCGGTACGCAGGGCGGTGCTATTCCCGTATGCGGCGGTATTTTGCTTGATACAAAGAGAATGAACAAGATTTATGAAGTTAACACAGAAGCTATGTACATAGAATGTGGTACTGGTGCTATTTATAAGCATATTGAATGGGCTGCAAACGAAGTTGGAAAGGCTACAATGCACTATCCTTCATCACTTACTTGCTCTACAGTAGGCGGCTTCCTTGCTCACAGAGGTATCGGTGTATGCTCTACCAAGTATGGTAAGATAGACGATATGGTACTTCAGATGGAAGTTGTACTTCCCAACGGTGATATTATCAATACCTCAAGCGCTCCCAAGCATGCTGCAGGTCCTGACCTTAACCAGATATTCATCGGTTCCGAAGGTACACTCGGTATTATCACAAAGGCTCAGATCCGTATTTACGATCAGCCCGAAGAAAGACGTTTCCGTGGCTTCTTGTTCCAGGATATGCACGGTGCTTTCCAGGCTTCCAAGGAACTTCTCCAGAAGTTTAAGCCTTCCGTTATGCGTCTTTATGATGAAGCTGAAACTGCTTCTCTCATTAAGAAGATCGTCGGCGTTGAAAGAAAAGGCGCATTTATGAACATCGCTTACGAAGGCGTTAAGGAAATGGTTGAAGTTGAAGAAAAGATTCTTCTTGAAACATTTGCAAAATATGGCGCTGAAGACCTTGGTTCCGAATACGGTGAAAAATGGTGGAAGGAAAAGATTACTTTCTTCTATCCCGGTCACATGATGGATATTCCTCAGATGTTCGGTACAATGGATACTATTGCTCCTTACGGCAAGATTGAAGAAATCTACTGGGCAATGAAAGAAGCTATTGAAACTAACTTCCCTCAGGCGAAGTTTATCGCTCACTTCTCTCACTGGTACGAATGGGGCTCAATGATTTACGACAGATTTATCGTAGACGGCAAAGACGTTCCGAAGGATCCCGTTGAAGCACTCAGACTTCACCAGGCTATCTGGACTTGCGGTGTAAGAACTGCACTTGCACACGGCGGTGTTGTAAATGACCACCACGGCGTAGGTATCAAGCTCGGCAGACTTATGAAAGAACAGTACGGACCTGCTATGCAGGTATTCGAAGGTTTGAAGAAGAGCCTTGACCCCAACGGTATTATGAACCCCTTCAAGTTAGGTCTCTAATTTGTCGGTGATTGAATAGGAGGAAATAATAATGATTTTATCTGAAAAAAGTAAACAGCATATAGATTCTTGCCGTTTCTGCTGGATGTGCCATCACATCTGCCCTATCGGCAATGCTACAGGTCTTGAAAGAAATACTGCAAGAGCAAGAGCTCTCGGTCTTTCTCTTGTTAACAGAGAAGCTATTAAACTTTCTGAATGTATTGATAACGTTTATGAATGTGCTACATGCGGTGCTTGTCATCATGACTGTACAACAGGTTGGGACCCCGTTATGTTCACAAAGGAAGTAAGACTTCAGGCTGCTCTTGAGGGCGAACTTCCCGAATATATCCAGAAGCTCGTTATGAATTGCCTCGAAACAGGTAACGCATACGGCAAGACAGAAATAAGCGAAGAGCTTACGGCAAAGATAAAAGAACATTCTGCAAAGACAAACACACTTCTCGTTCTCGGCGCAGATGCAAGATATATTGCTCCTTGCCAGGCAGTAAAGGCTATCAAGGTTCTTGAAAAGGCTAACGTTGAATTTACAGTTGCACTCGACGAAAAGGCAACCGGCGCACAGCTCGACTTCCTTATCGGCGCTGCAAATGAAGCAAAAGTTCAGATGGCAGAAGCTGCAAAGGTATACAACGAATATGAAACAGTTGTTGTATATGATCCCGCAGATGCAGTAGTTATTAAGCGTATTTATAATGAAAACGGTGTTGAAGTTACTGCAAAGGTTTCTACATATACAGCATATCTTGATGCACTTCTTACTGCAGGTAAGCTTACAGCTGAAAACAAGGGCAAGACTGTTGTATTCCAGGATCCCTTCCAGTTGTCACGTGACCTTGAAGAAACAGAAGAAGCAAGAAGAGTTATTATGTCTTATGCAGACCTTACGGAAATGCTCCTTAACCGTGGCGAAACCGTATGGGCAGGTAACATTCTTATGGGACAGTATATCCCTGATGTTATGAAGAAGGTTGCTGAACGCCGTCTTTACAACGTAACGTCTATCGGTCAGAATACTATCGTTACAGCATGTGTTTCCGAATATGTTTCACTCAAGAACGTAGAGCAGAACGAAGTTGAAATTCTTTCGATTGAAGACCTTATACTTGCATAAGAAAGAGAGGACTTAACAATGTTAGTTAATCTTAAAGAAATAATTGCAATGGCAGAAAAGGGAAATTTCTGTGTTCCTGCATTTAACGTATATAACGTAGAGTCTATTTTAGGTGTTATAAACGCTGCAGAAGAAGCAAAGGCTCCCGTTATTATTCAGATATACCCCCGTCTTATCAACGAGCAGGTTGGTTATCCCCTTCTTCCCTCTATGGTAGCGGTTGCAAGAAAGGCTACAGTTCCCGTATGTATCCACCTCGACCACAGCCCTTCCGAGGTTGAGGTTCAAAAAGCTCTCCGTTGGGGTGCAACGGGTATTATGATAGATGCTTCCGTTCTTCCTTTTGAGGAAAACGTAAAGGTTACAAAGCATATCGTTGATATGTGCGCTACCATTGACGTAGGCGTTGAGGGTGAAATCGGTCACGTAGGCTTTGCGAAAGACGATGTTATGGACGAATTTACCTCTCCCGAAGAAGCTGCTGAATTTGTTAAGCAGACCGGCGTATGCTGTCTTGCAGTTCTTATAGGAAACGCACACGGCCACTACAAGAAGCCTCCCAAGCTCGATATTGAGAGAGTTAAGGCTATAAGAGAAGCTACAGGCGGTATTCCCCTTGTTCTTCACGGCGGTTCGGGTATTCCTGCAGATCAGGTTAAGGCGGCAATTGCGGCAGGTGTTCGTAAGATGAACATAGGTACTGACGTATGCTGCGCATTTGCAGACGGTTTGCATGAAACTCTTGCAGATCCCGAAAGAAGTCTTGCGATTGACATTTTTATGAAGAAGCCTATAGAAAGCGTAAAGAAGCTCGCGCTTGAAAAGATTGAGCTTTGCGGCGCAGACGGAAAGGCTGAATAAGATATGATTAATATAGTAGGTATCGGGGCATGTGTAATGGACACTCTTGTGAGTGTCCCCCGCTACCCCGTAGAAGATACGAAACTTAAAGCTGACGGCACAAGACTTGCAGGCGGCGGTCCCGTTGCGACAGGACTTGTAGCGGCATCGAAGCTTGGACAGAAATGCGGATATATCGGCGTTTTATCCGATGATAACGGCGGTGCGTTCTTGAAAGGCGACTTTGAGAAATATGGTATGACAAACGAGCTTGTAACTACCGAAAGCGGTTACCGTTCATTTACTTCGGTAATATGGCTTAGCGCAGAAACAACAAGCCGTACCTGTGTTTTTGACAGAGGAAACCTTCCCGCTTTGAAACTTAACGACAAACAAAAGGAAGCTATAAAGAATGCAAAGCTTCTTATGGTAGACGGAAACGAGCTTGAAGCGGCTATTGAGGGCGCGAAAATTGCCCGTGAAAACGGCGTAAAGGTGCTTTATGATGCGGGAGGTCTTTATCCCGGATACGAAAGACTTTTACCGTACGTTGATATTCTTATACCTTCAAAGGAATATTCTTTGGGTGCTACGGGCTGTGAAACAGCTGAAGAAGCGGCAAAGGTATTGTACGAAAAGTATAATCCTGAAATCGTTGTTATTACCTGCGGTAAAGACGGCGGTGTAATGTACGACGGCGAAAAGATTATTTCTTATCCCATATATCCCGCAGAGGTTGTAGACTCAAACGGTGCGGGCGACGTGTTCCACGGAGCTTTTGCATTTGCTGTAACACAAGGTTACGACTATGAAAAATGCTGTCATTTTTCAAGTGCAGTATCCGGACTTAAGTGTACGGGAATAGGTGCGAGAGAAAGCGTTCCTAATTTTGATACTGTAAAGAAATATTTAAAGGAGAACGGTTATGAACTTTAAGAAGACATACGTACCTGCAAAGGGATATACCCCTCTTTGCAAGATTGGTGAATGTTCACTCAAGAAGCTTGAATTCGGTATAATCGAGCTTGATGCAGGCGAAAGACTTACATATAATACAGAAGATAAAGAAACTGCTTTTATTATGTTGGAAGGACACGTTAACGTTGAAGTTAACGGCGAAAAGTGGGAAAACATCGGAAACAGAATGACTGTTTTTGAAAACCGCAAGGCAGAAAGCTTCTATATGCCTCGTGAACAGGAATGTGTTATCGAAGCTATAGACAAGATAAAGATTGCCGTATGCGCTACCCCTGTTGCTGAAAAGACAGAGCCTCAGGTACTTAGAGAAGACCACGTTGTATTGAAGCTTCTCGGCGATGTTCCTTTCCAGAGAGAAACCAGCTTTATTATTGACGGAAATTCCAATGCGAAGATTCTTACAATCGGTGAAGCATATCCTACCGAGGGTAACTGGGCAGGCTTCCCCCCTCACAAGCACGACGAAGACAATATGCCTACAGAGTGCATAGCTGAAGAAATTTATTACTTCCTCTTTGAGCCTAAGCAGGGATTTGGTGTTCAGTGTCTCTACACCTCAGACGGCAGTATAGACGAGGCTTACAGAGTAAAGAACGATGAACTTGTTGAATTCCCATACGGTTATCATTCGACAGTTTCGACACCCGGATATAAGACATATTTCCTCTGGCTTATGGCAGGGGATTATCAGGGCTTCAACAGAAGCAACGATCCCGAACACGATTGGATTGCAAACAGATAATTTTTAAAAGATAGAGATATGCGTATTTTTTACGTATATCTCCGTCTTTGTATTTTGAGAAATCAGAGGTATGAAAATGCTTAATATTTTAAATAACAAAAACGACTATAAAATTTATTCTGTAACAGATAAAGAATTTACTTCTTACGGAAGAATTGTAAAAGATATAGATGCCGGCGAAATAATTAAGGTTGCAAAGACTATAGAACTTCCTGCAGAGGGTTCTATGTACGTAGCGAGCGAACCCAAATTTGAAGCGCTTGAAATAAAGCATGAGATTGAAGATAAACTTTACGGCACTCTTCCTACGCAGATTGGTTACTGCTGGGGACATTCAAATTTTCTGAATGCGGCTGAATGGCATACTTCAAGTGAAGTAAATATTGCGATTACCGATTTGGTTTTGTTTCTTGCGCATACTTATGAAATGGAAGACGGAAAGATTGATTCTTCTGCATTTAAAGCATTTTTAGTACCTGCAGGTACGGTAATTGAAGTGTATGCAACTTCTCTTCATTTCTGTCCTTGCGAGGTTAGTAAGGACGGCTTTGGCTGTGTCGTAGGTTTGCCGACAGAAACGAATACCAATTTGGAAAAGACGGTAAATACTCCTTTTCTTTTCAGAAAGAATAAGTGGATAGTATCCCACAACGATAACGGTGCGCTTATTGCACGCGGAGTACAAAAGGGTATCTCGGGTACTAATTTTGAACTTAAATATTAAGGTGAAATTATGAAATACTTACTTGGAATAGACTTTGGCGGCGGCTCAACAAAGGCGACTTTGATAAGTGTAGACGGCAATATAGTTGCAGAAAACAGCGTTGAATATCCCACGTATCACCCCACCCCTGCGGCTTGTGAACAAAAAGCAGAGGATTGGCTTTTGGCATTACGTGAAAATATTTCGGGGTTAGCAGAGAAGAGCAAGATAGATTTGAATGATATACTCTGCGTTGCTATTGACTCTGCGACGCATACTTCATTGGTTTGTGATGAAAATTACGAGCCGATAAGACCTGCGATGCATTGGACTGATACACGAAGCAGAAAAGAGGCTGACGAAGTATTTGCTTCAATGGGTGATGAGATATTTAAAAAGACTTACCACAAGCCTGACACTATCTGGACTTTGCCTCAGCTTATGTGGTTAAAAAATAACGAAAGTGATAACTTTAAAAGAATAAAGTATGTATTCTTTGAAAAGGATTATATAAGATTTGCATTGACCGGAGTATATTGCACGGATTACATAGAAGCCGAGGGCAGTATGCTTTTCGACTGCAACAAGATGGCTTGGGATGAGGAGTTATGCAAACTTGCAGGACTTGACGTTGAAATGCTTCCGCCTATTGTTGCGCCTACCGATATGATAGGCAAAGTAACGAAAGAGGCGGCAGAGAAGTACGGACTTCCCGAGGGATTACCCGTAGTTTGCGGCACTACTGATACGGTAATGGAAGTATTTGCATCGGGGGCTGTAAGCGAGGGCGATATAACTGTAAAACTTGCAACAGCGGGCAGAATATGCGTTATAACAGACAAACCATATCCCGACAGACACCTTGTAAACTATTCGCACATAACAGGCGGACTTTGGTATCCGGGAACTGCAACCAAATCTGCGGCGGCATCATACCGTTGGTACAGAGATACGTTTGGCGGAAACTATAAAGAACTTGATATGGGGGCTGCTGAAGTACCGTTAGGTTGTGAGGGACTTATATTCCTGCCTCATTTGAACGGAGAACTCACTCCTTACGCAGATCCTATGCTTTGCGGAAGCTTTACGGGCGTACGTTCAACGCATACAAAGGCACATTTTACAAGAGCTGTACTTGAAGGCGTTTCGCTTTCACTTCTTGACAGTAAGATTTATCTTGACTCTTTGGGAATGAAGTATAAGAAAAAGGCAACCCTTATCGGCGGCGGCGGAAAGGGCAGACTTTGGGCGCAGATAACAGCCGATATGCTCGGTATTGAACTCCGAATAACAGAAAGCGCCGATTCTTCTCTTGGTTCGGCTATGCTTGCAGGTATTGCCTGCGGAGTGTTTAAGAATGCCGAAGAGGCGGTTAAAACGTGTATAAAAGAGGTTGATACGGTGGTTCCAAATCCGGAAAATACCGAAAAATATCGCAAAGTTTATGACGAATACAAGAGAATACACGATGCATTAGCTCCCATATACAGAGAGAGATAAAAATATATGAAAATAGTTGTATGTATAAGACAGGGCAGAAACGGAGAAATGAGCCCCTTTGAAGCGAGTGCTTATGAGAGTGCTTTGCGTATTGATGGGGCAGAGGTTATACTTCTTTCGATGGGTGTGCCGTCTTCGGCCGATTATTTGAAGAGCTTGACAAGACTCGGAGCAAAGAAGGCTATACTTCTTTCCGATACCAAATTTGCGGGTGCTGATACTTTGGCTACGGCGTACGCTTTGTCAAAGGCTATAGAAAAAATATCTCCCGATTATGTGTTCTGCGGAAGACAGACAATGGAAGGGGATACAGGTCAAACGGGGCCTATGCTGTCGGAACTTTTGGGATATACGCTTGTAACGGAGGTTATGGCTATAGATGGTATTGACAGTAACGTTTCTTGTCAAACAAGACGAGAGGGAAAGAAAATAGCAAAATCTCCAGCGCTGCTGACTTTGGAAAGAATATGTGATTTGAGATTACCGAGTCTTTTTTCAAAAATGGGCGAGGTTGAAGTTTGGAATTCAGCCGATATAGGTGTTGATACCGAAAAGTGCGGACTAAAGGGTTCGCCTACAAGGGTTATCGAAACCTTTGAAAATCAGTCCGGAAAGAGAAAATGTACTTTCCTTGAAAAAGGCGAACTTTATTCAACGATTGAAAAAGTACTCTTAAACGAGCGTTCAAAGGTTCTTAAAACAAATACGAGTGAGAAAAAACTTGAAAAGGTATGGTGTGTCGGCGAAAAGCCGTTAAGCTTTGCAAAGCTTGTGTCTGATGATATAACGGTTATAGATTTAACAGACGAAGATACTATTGCAAAAAAAATAACCGACGAAAAACCGAACGCTGTGCTTTGGGCGACAGACTCCGAAAGTAAGAGAATTGCAGGAAGAGTTTCCGCAAGACTTGGACTTGGGCTTTGCGCTGACTGTACGAATCTTGAGACAGACGGCGAACTTATGTATATGATAAGACCGGCGCTTTCAGGCAAGGTTATTGCAAAAATAAAAAGCCTTACACTGCCCGCAATGGCTACTGTAAGAACGGAAGACGATACAAAAAATCGGATAGTCGTATCTTTCGGTTACGGCGGAAAAGACAGTGTTGACAAAATAAAGGCATTTGCCGAAAAGATAGGCGCTGATATAGGTTCCTCAAGAAAAGTCGTTGACCAGGGGCTTATAACGTACGACACACAGATAGGTTTGACGGGTAAAGTAATTGCCCCCGAATTATATATAGCGATAGGTATTTCCGGAGCTGTACAGCACCTTGCGGGAATGCAGAACTCCGGTACAGTTATAGCAATAAACACCGATAAAAAAGCCGATATATTTGACTATGCCGATTATGGCTTTGTTATGTCGGCGGAAGAACTTGAGATTTAACAATAAAAATATATACTGACAAAAGAGAGGTATTATTTATGCGCAAGGTTATATCATTAAATAAGGGCTGGATGTTTCACAAAGGGGATATTGAAGTAAACTATCCGGTAAATGACGATAAGGGCCCCGTATATTCACAGTCAAAGACTATCAGAAAACATACAGGACCTGCAGCATACGGTTATTACGATGCATTTAATCCTTACTATCGCTTCAAAGACATTGATATGAGATCGGGTAACTGGAAGAATGTTAACATTCCTCACGATTACATAATAGGTCAAACTCCCACAGAGGAAGGAAACTGTGCGACAGGTTATTTTATTTATGATAACGCTTGGTACAGAAAGCACTTTGAACCTGATCAGGAATGGAAGGGAAAGAGAGTTATTCTTCAGTTTGGTGGTATCGCGGGTGATGCAACCATTTATCTTAACGGTTGTTTGATGAAGCATAACTTTTCAGCTTTTAACGAATTTGACGTAGATATAACAGATAATATTTACTTTGACAGAGAAAACGTACTTGCTATTTACGTATTTGGCAAACGTTTTGAAGGTTGGTGGTATCAGGGCGCAGGTATTTACAGAAATGTAAATTTGGTTGTTACCGAACCCGTAGCGCTTGACCATTATGGTGTATATGCACCTGCAACAAAGGTAAATGATAAACTTTGGAGAGTTGATTTTCAGTCAACAGTTGTAAACGACTATGACGAAGATAAGAATATTGCTGTTGAAAGTGATATTGTTGATGTTGACGGAACAGTAGTTGCTACGGCTAAAGCTGAAGGTAAAGCAGAATTCAGAAGCAAGACAACTCTTAAATATTTAGCCGAAGTAAACAATCCTAAAATTTGGGATACAGAAACACCTAATCTTTACAAGGTTGTAACCCGTGTTTACGTTGATGGTGTTCTTTCTGACGAAGATTACACAAGAATAGGTTTCCGTACTATTGCTATTGACGCAAAGGATGGATTTATTCTTAACGGTAGAAAAGTACTTATTAAGGGCGTTTGTATGCACCAAGACTTTGGCTTGACAGGTCTTGTTCTTCCCGATAACGTTGCAAAATACAAACTTGACCTTATTAAGCAAATGGGTTCAAACGGGGTAAGACTTTGCCACTATATGCACTGTGAAAGAACAATGGATCTTCTCGATGAAATGGGTATGATTGTATTCGACGAAACAAGATGGTTTGAGTCGACGGAAGAAAGCCTTGAACAGCTTCGTGTACTTGTTATGCGCGACAGAAACAGACCTTCAGTTGTGTTCTGGTCAACAGGTAACGAAGAATATTATCAGAAGACTGCAGAAGGTCCTCGTATTCATAACAGAATGGCAGCGCTTATTCGTAAACTTGATAATACAAGATTTATTACGAGCGCTCAATCAAACGATCCTCATCTTTCAACTGTATTCCCGTATTGTGATGTAATTTCAATTAACTACAATCATCGTTTTTATGATGAAGTTCACGAAATGTATCCCGACAAGCCCGTTCTTTCATCTGAAAACTGCGCTACCGGTACGACGAGAGATTGGCTTATTGAATCGAATAACTATGGTAGAGTTAGAGATAAAGACAGAGATACAAACCATTGGTTCTTGGGGCGCGAAAAGAACTGGAAGTTCTTTACTGAAAGATCTTACATCATGGGCGGATATCAGTGGGATAGTATCGAGCACAGAGGAGAAGCTGTGTGGCCTCAGCTTTGCTCAAAGTCGGGAGCTATCGACTTATTCTTGCAAAAGAAGGGCGCTTTCTATCAAAACGTTTCTCACTGGACAGACGAGCCTATGGCTCACATTGTTCCTCATTGGAACTTAAAGGGGCTTGAGGGCGAAGAGGTGGTTGTAACAGTTTATACGAACTGTGAAGAGCTTGAGCTATACTTGAACGGCGTTTCTCTCGGCAAGCAGGAAATTGAAAAATACGGCCACGGTGAGTGGAACGTAGCATACGAGCCCGGTGAACTCAAGGTTATCGGCAGAAAAGGCGGAAAAGATGTTGTTGAACACGTAAGAAAAACAACAAAGAAACCTTACAGACTTGTATTGCGTCAGGATCTTAAATTTAAGGCTGACGGCAGTGAAGTTGGCTTGTTTACTTGCGAATGTGTCGATGAAGACGGACTTGTTGTTCCGAATGCATCCCCCTTCGTTAAGTTTTCTGTAAACGAAGAGTTTGAAATTGTCGGAACCGGTTCCGATAACTGCGACCATAATAAAGTAACACTTCCCGAAAGAAAGATGTATGAGGGTAAGATTACGATTGCAGTACGTTCAAAGGGAGAGGCTGTTGCTTCAAGCTCGGTTTCGGCACCTTTAACGGTATTGCCGACACCAAAAGAAATGAAACTCTATGCAATGAACGATGATCTCGGTATGGCGGTTATCAAAGTAGACCTAGAAAAGTAAAAAAACTTATCTGCGATAAATAAAGACAAGTTTTAATAATACCAATTAACAGAAAAAAGACAGAGGATTTATATGTTCTCTGTCTTTCTTTTGGTTAATTGGATTATTTTTATTGACGGTTCGTAAAAATTGTATTTTAAAGTTTTTCAAACATATCTGCAAGTTTACGCGTTGCATTAGCCATTTCACATACGCCTCTATAGACGTCATCAGTGGCGAAATTTTTTATATGGGTATCTGCTTCAAGCGTGAAGTCGCCCTTGTAGTTTATATCCTTCAGTGCCTTAACTATAGGTTCAAATTCTATATCCATAGTAAAGGGAATAGCGTGGCTGTCGTGCCATTTGTCGTTGTCATGCAGGTGGAGTGCCTGAAGGGAAGAACCGAGGGCATGTATCATTTCAACTGCAGTAGTATTATGACCTCTCATTTCGGCATGGCCTATATCAAGACAAGCAACAAAAAAAGGATCATTTACTGCATTTATATGGTCAACAAAACTTTTTGGGGTAGAACAAGCCGCGGGGAGCGCTTCGTCCTTTTCTTTATCCCAGTTCCACATATTTTCTGTTGCTATTTTTACGCCGTGCTCTTTTGCAAACGGTAACAGTTCAAAATACATTTCTGCATTTTCCTCGGCGGATTTATTGTTGTCGGGGTGAACCACACATATTTTTCCGCCTACTTCGGCAGTACATTCAATAGCGTATTTCAATGAGTCGCGAATGCCTTGTACACGCACGGGGAAGGGCGCGTGCGACTGATTGCAGGTAATGCCGCATTCAATGCCTATTTTTTTGAGTTCTCTTGCAAAGGCAAGTCTACCGGAATTTGCAAGAGGGTGGTTTGTTTTTAAAACACCGTCGGTTGCCGCATCTCTGCGGGCAATATCAAAAAGAGAAAAATCCCAATGGTCAAAACCTGCTTTTGCAACCATTTCTACCGCTTTTTCCATTCCGACTACTTTAGCTATAGATGCAATTTCGGTTGATGTTTTCATAAAAATTCCCTTTACATTTCAAAGAAATATTTTTTTATTGCATTGAAAACTTCGTCGCTGATAACGTGTTCTATTTTACAAGCGTCTTCGCTTGCAACTTCTTCGCTGACACCCATTTTTACGAAAAGTGATTTCAAAATGCTGTGTCTTTCATACGTTTTTTGGGCGACTATTTTTCCGTTTTCGGTAAGAGTGATATAACCGTTTTTGTCTACGGTAATATAACCTGCATTTTTTAGTATACCGACAGCGCGGCTTATACTGGGTTTGGAATAACCCATATGTTCGCAAATATCAATTGAGCGAACGTTTTCTTTTTGTTGGGTGAGAACGTATATCGTTTCGAGATACATTTCTCCCGATTCCTGTAAATGCATTTATATCACTTCCTTTTTTCGTTTTCTCATTATATCACAAAGAATAGATTTTTTCAAGGCTTACCGAATGATTCAAAAATAAAAATGGTTGACTCAAATTAAGATAAGCAGAAAAGACGACCTCATCCGTCGTACCGCATTAAGAATGATGAAAATAAAAATTCACTTGCGGTACGACACATTCTCCCACCGGAGAAGGTACAATGTTTAATCTTACCCTATAATTAAAATATGTTGTTTTTTTATAAAAGCATAGGTTAATAAGTTTGCACAAACAAAGACCTTCTCCGGTGGGAGAAGGTGTCGAGGCAGTATACAGACTTCATCTATCATATTTCTTTGCTGCCGAGACGGATGAGGTCGTAATAGATAAACTAATCCGTTATTTAATGTTTATTATGTAATTAAAAATGAGCTAAGTTAATAACTCAGCTCATTTCTCAATAAACGTTTAATTAGTTTTCTTCTGTGGGGTTAATTTCCTTTTTTGTAACTTCGGCAACAGTTTCAGCAAAATCTTTGTCAACGTCGTCGCAATCACAATCGCAATCGTCATCGCAGCAGCAGAAATCATCGTCGTCATTGAAAAGGTCGTCATCACAGCAGTCGCAAAGACGGCAGATACGCTTTGACTGAATGCTTTCATAGATTTTTATTCCCGCAACAACAGCTGCTGCAACTGCGGCAATACCCAAAAGAAGCTTGAGAACTAAAACGATAACGTCGTTTTTATTGTAATATTTCTTGTTTTCGTACATAATATAAAACCTCCTGAAAAATATTTTATACGAATAGTATACCACAAATTAACGCTAAAGTAAACGCTAATTATTTAAATTTTTTATTTCTTTTGCAAATTGTGTTGAAAAACTGTAAAAAACATAGTATAATGTCAATGTTATATAATAAAAGAGAGGATTTTTGAAAAAATGATTAAAGAAAATCTTGAATATCTTATGCAATATGATGAAGAGGTTGCAAAGGCTATAGAGCTTGAACTTAACCGTCAGAAGAATTGTATTGAACTTATTGCATCGGAGAATATTGTATCCGAACCCGTTATGAGCGCTATGGGAACTGTTCTTACTAATAAATATGCGGAAGGTTATCCCGGAAAGAGATACTACGGCGGTTGTGAATGCGTTGATATAACAGAAAACATCGCAAGAGAAAGAGCAAAGAAGCTTTTTGGCGCAGAACATGCAAACGTTCAGGCGCACAGCGGTGCGCAGGCTAACTCTGCCGTATATATAGCGCTTCTCCAGCCCGGAGATACCGTTCTCGGTATGAGCCTTGCTTGCGGCGGACACCTTACACACGGAAGCCCCGTAAATATGAGTGGTTTGGTTTACAACTTCGTTCCTTACGGTATTGATGACGTAACACACAGAATAGATTACGATAAGGTTGAAGAACTTGCAATGCAGCATAAGCCTAAACTTATCGTTGCGGGTGCTTCGGCATATCCCAGAATTATTGATTTTGAACGCTTTGCAGAAATTGCAAAGAAGGTAGGCGCATATCTTATGGTAGATATGGCGCATATTGCAGGTCTTGTTGCTGCAGGACTTCATCCCAGTCCCGTGCCTTACGCTGACGTTGTAACTTCTACCACACATAAGACACTCAGAGGCCCCAGAGGCGGACTTATTCTCTGCAAGGAAGAACTTGCAAAGAAGATAGACAAGGGTATATTCCCCGGTATGCAGGGCGGTCCTCTTATGCACACTATTTCGGCAAAGGCTGTATGTTTCGGCGAAGCTTTGAAGCCCGAATTTAAGGAATATCAGACACAGGTTGTTAAGAATGCAAAGGTATTGGCTGAAACGCTTGTTGCAGAAGGCTTTGACCTCGTATCAGGCGGTACGGATAACCACCTTATGCTCGTTGACCTCCGTAACTTCAATATTACCGGTAAGGAACTTGAAAACAAACTTGATGCCGTTGGTATTACACTTAACAAGAACGCTATTCCTAACGATCCCCAGAGTCCTTTCGTTACAAGCGGTGTAAGAATCGGTACACCTGCTGTTACTACAAGAGGTATGAAGGAAGACGATATGAAAGTTATCGGTAAGCTTATTAAACTTGCGGCTTCCGACTTTGACGCACAGGCTGACTACATCAGAGCAGAAGTAAAGAAACTTTGTGAAAAATATCCGCTTTATTAATAAAAAATGGTACACGGAATGTGTACCATTTTTTTTAGTGAATAGTGAATAGTGAATAGGGAATAGGTAAGGTAGGTATTTGCCGAAAAATCGGCAAATACCTTTTTAAAATTCGGGTGTAAATTTTGCCGATGCAGAATCTTTTTGTTGAAAGAAACCGTCATATCCCAATTCAATAGCCTTGTTTAGAACGTAGTTATATTCAAAAGAGGTTATTTTCCTCGAAAGCTCCTTGAAATCGAGAGAAACAAAGTCGGGGGTAAACTGGCTCATAAGGCTGAGTCTAATGTCTTGAATCGGTAAAATGTTTTTTATTTCTTCGAGTATCTTCACAGAGTCGTGGCGACAGCCGGGAAGAACGAGATGTCGGATTATAACGCCTTTTTCGGCTAATCCGCTTTTGTTTTCGCAGTATGCACCCACCTGTTCGTACATTTCTTTAACAGCATTAATTGCAACCTCAAAATAGTCGGGCGCTTTTGAATATTTTTGAGACAGAGTACTGTCATAATATTTAAAGTCGGGTAGGTAGACGTCAATATAACCTTTGAGTAATTTTAGCGTTTCTACCGTTTCATATCCGCTTGTGTTATAAACCACAGGGATATTAAGTTTTGGTTTTGCAATATCAAGAGCATTGATTATCTGTTTTGTAAAATGAGTGGGGGTAACAAGGTTAATATTGTGTGCGCCTTGGTTTTGAAGCTCAAGAAAAGTATCGGCAAGCTGTTCAGGGGTGTATTCTGTTCCTACAGGTTTGCGGCTTATTTCTTTGTTTTGACAATATACGCATTTTAGCGTACACCCCGAAAAGAATACCGCACCGCTTCCGTTTTGAGCGCTTATGGGTGGTTCTTCCCATTTGTGTAACATAATTTTTGAAACAATTGCAGTATTATTGCAAAGACAAAAACCGACAGAAGAATTTCTGTCGATATTGCACTTACGGGGACAAATATTACACTTATCCATAATATTAGTTGTATTTTATTATGCCCTTGTCCACAAGGTCGGTAAACCAAGCGGGAAGGTCCATATCGCTGTCGAATATAACGTCGCCTTTGGTTAAGGCAAGTCTGCGGAATCTTACCGTGTTATCGTAGAACGAAGCGGTGTCGCAAAGAGGAAGAATGGCGCGAAGTTGTTCGGGCATAGCTTCAAAGCGGCGGCGAATAGTTTCTTCATCTATTCCGTGTCCGCCCTTGGTAACTCTTTTTTCAACACGCTTGAGGGAAACATCTACCGATTCGACTCCGACAAAATAAAGTCTTATCTGAAAGCCTCTTGCTTTGGCTTTTTTTATTTGCTTTAAAATAACGTTTCCTGGGAGAGTTGTTTCCTGGTGGAAAGTGATGTCATTTGCAATATATTTGCTGAGCATAGCCATAGCTGTTCTGCCTGCCTTGATCTGCAAAAGTTTGTCCATCCAACTGCCCTTTGCGGAAACGATTTCATCGATGTTTATTCTTTCTCCGAGGTCGTCTGAACTTTCAAGTATTTGATAAAGAGAGGTTTTTCCTACGCCGTTTGCGCCTGCAATAATCGTATATATTTTCATACCAGCTGTTCTCCTACTACACGTTCTTGAGCAATTTGAAGTTTAAGGTTCAAAAGCGCTCTGTAAAATGCCTTTTCTTCGCGTGTGTGCGCGGCGAGAAGAAGCTCTTCAAGCTCTCTGAATGAGGCGTATTCAAACTTTAAATATAATTCTCTGTTTACGTTTGACATAATTTATTTTCCTTTCGGTAGATTAAGCAATAAAAGTCAAATAATAGTACCGCCGAAGGCGATTTTATCATCTTTGTAAAAAACTGCGCTTTGCCCCGGGGTTATTGCCCTGACAGGTTCGTTGAATAATACGATAGCAATACCGTTTTCGATTTTTACGTTTGCTTTCATTGGCTTTGCGGCATATCTTATTTTAACGTCAAGTATATATTCTTTTCCGTCTTCGGCGAGGAGAAGCTGACTGTTGAGAGAATTTGCACGTAACGTATCAGCCTTAACGTCGCTCTGTTTTTCTACGGTAACCGTATTTTTTTTGGGATCTATCTTTGTTATATAGGCCGGCGCACCAAGGCTTATGCCGAGTCCTTTTCGCTGACCTATAGTGTAATGAATTATCCCCTTGTGTTTTCCGATAACCTTTCCCTCGGCATCTATAAAGTTGCCCTCGGGAAAAACACCTTTTTCGTTTTCTATGTATGATGCGTAGTCATTGTCGGGAATGAAGCATATTTCCTGACTTTCTTTTGCATCTGCGAGGTATGCAAAATCGGTTAGTTTTATTTCTTCGCGTATTTGTTCTTTTGTTATATCACAGAGGGGAAAGTAAAGGGTTTTAAGTTGTTCCTGCGTAAGATACCACAGCATATAGCTCTGGTCTTTTCTTTCGTCATTTCCTTTAGCTATACAGTATCTTTGTGTTTCATTATCAAAAATAATACGCGCGTAGTGGCCTGTTGCCGCCTTGTCGAATCCGTTTTCATTGGCAAATCGGCAAAGCTCGGCTATCTTAACGTATCTGTTACAAACCGTGCAGGGATTGGGGGTATGTCCCAAAGAATATTCCGAAATAAAGTTACTTATAACGTATTTTTTGAAAAGCTCACGGCAGTCGAGTGTATGAAGTTTTATACCTAAAATATCGGCTGTTTTTTGGGCTGCTTCAATGTCGGTATAGTCGTGCATTTCGAGGACTAAACCTTCGACTGTATGCCCCTCTTTGATAAGCTTATATGCGGTATAAGTACTGTCAAGACCGCCGCTGAGTCCTACGAGAATTTTCATATAATTTCTCCAATATTATCATCGAAAGTAGGGTTTTCGGCAGCTTCGACTGCAAGGGTGTCGCAAATTTCATTGTATTTGTGACCGTTGTGTCCCTTAACCCATATATATTCGATTGTGTGAACGCTGTCAAGGCTTAACATTCTTTCCCATAGGTCAGTATTAAGCGCCTTTTTCTTGTCGCTCTTTATCCAGTTGTTAGCTTTCCAGTTTTTTGCCCACCCCTTCGTCATTCCGTCAATAAGATACTTTGAATCGGAATAGAGGCTGACGTTACAACTTTCGTTTAAGGCTTCGAGCGCAGTAATTGCGGCTAACAATTCCATACGGTTGTTGGTGGTGTTTCTAAAGCCACGGCTTATTTTCTTTTCTGTTTCTCTGTATACGAGAACTATGCCGTAACCGCCGGGACCGGGGTTTCCTTTACATGCGCCGTCTGTATAAATATCAACGTGTTTTTTGTTCATAATATTACATTTTTTCCATATTGATTATAGTGTTGTAGATAAGGTTTTGGAACTGGGAAGATACCATATCTGCAGTTTCCTTAACCTCTTCGTGAGTAAGCGGTTTTTTGTTTAGTCCTGCGGCGGGGTTGGATATACAGCTTACCGCGCATACTTTAGCGCCCATATGACGAGCCGCCATAGCTTCGACTGCGGTACTCATTCCGACAGCGTCTGCACCAAGAACTCTTGCAGCTCGTATTTCTGCAGGTGTTTCGTAAGCAGGTCCCGTAAACTGAATATATACGCCCTGTTTTAACGGAATATCAAGGCTTTCCGCGGTTTTGAGCAGTACGTTTCTGAGGTCTACGTCATATACGTTTGTCATATCGGGGAACCTTAAACCGAGTTCGTCAATATTCTGACCAATAAGCGGAGAGGGAACAAACGAAGATATATGGTCGGTAAGCGCCATAAGGGTACCCGGTTTGAAGAGGGGATTAATTCCGCCTGCTGCATTTGAGAGAATTATTTTTTTTGCTCCCAACATACACATAAGTCTTACGGGTAAAACAACGTCGGTCATACTGTAACCCTCGTAATAATGCACTCTTCCTTGCATAGCGACTACGGGAACGTCTTCAACGTAACCGAAAAGAAATCTGCCGATATGTCCGCTTACTGTGGAGGTAGGGAAACCGTCAATTGAAGCATAATCAACCGTATCGACGATTTTTATACAATCACCGAAGTGTCCGAGTCCCGAACCGAGAACAAGAGCTACTTTGGGGGCAAAATCCGTTCTTTGCTTTATTTGATTATAACAGTTTAAAAGTTTTTCGTAAACTTTATTCATTGTTGTTTCTCCTTACCTTTGAAAACTATGAGTTTGCTGAAAACGTAGTTCAGAATAATGACTATAACTACTACTATTGCTTTGGTTACTATATCGTTTATACCGAGCTTGTCTACCATTATTACGAACATAACACTGTTTATAACGAGTGTAACAAGTCTTAAAGAGAAGAATTTTCCAAACTGGATTATAAGCTTTTTAAAATCGCTCGATTTATCTTCGAATACAAACAGTTTGTTCGTTACGTAAGCAAATAAAATAGCTATAAATTGAGCCAATACATTTGAAAATCCTTCTCCCAAATGCAAAAATCTCGTAAGAAGAAAATAGCTTACAAAATCTACTACTGTCGTTAACACCCCGAAAAATAAGTAACTTATAACTTCTTTGTATTTAATTAACAATTCCTTTATTGTCTTTGTCATTGGTTGTTTTCACTTTCTTTCAAAAATGTCTTGTATTCTTCGTATGAGTAAAGAAAATTTATAGTATCAATCAAGGCGTTTGTAGATATATTTTGGGGCAGATTCAATGTTTTTTTCAGTGCATTTCTTTTCTCAACGCTGTTTGGTTGTCCTATAAGTCCGTCTTCATACAGGTCGGTTTTTGAAACCTTTTTTGATTTATTTTCATTTATATCTGATTCAAATCGAGAAAAAAGTGTGCGCAAAGTGTCGGGAGAAATTCCCTCAACCCCGAGGAATCCTTCTTTTGAAGGAGTATTCTTTCTTTTTTCTTTCCCCTCGATTTGCGGAGGATAAAGATGTATAATTTTTTCTTTGGGCAGAATGGAATTAAGATGATTTCTTATAACAAGTCCCGCGCCGTCGCTGTCGGTAAGTACGATAACGCCTTTTTTGTCGGCTAACTGTTTTATATAATTTTGTGTTTCTTCCGACTTAAAAAGCCCAAAGCCGTCCGTTTTTATTATTTGACCGTCAATAATGGAATTAAGCTTTATGACGTCATATTTTCCCTCTACAATTATGGGAATATCAATTTTAATTTTTTTCATTTTATTCTGTCCGTCATTGACAGCTTGATAAGAAGAACGTCAAGAACATTGTAGCTGTCAAGATTTCCCGATTTTATTTTTACGTCTGCATCGTGGCATAGTTCAATTGCTTTTTCAAGTCCTTTTTTGCTTAAACTGCTCACTCTCTTGATGTAAAGTTTTACTCTATATTCGTGTATACCGGTTTCTTTTATGATTTCAGGCATAAGCATACCTGCTTCAAGTAAAATCTTTACAGTGTAGAGGTCAGAATAAACACTGATTATTCCACCGAGTATAAGCTCGGGTTTGGTTTTATGGAGCTTCATATCGGTCAAAATAGAAAAAGCTCTTTCGGTATTGCCGTTTAATATTGCGTTTGAAAAATCATAGGTGTCTATTTCGTTTACAGAAGATGATACCGTAAGAATATCTGTTTCGGTAACGGTATTTCTGTTGTTTTGCATAACGTATGCCACAAGCTTTGTAATTTCGTGATTTAACGTTGTCATATCTCTGCCACAGTATTTGAGCAAAAAGTTACAAACGTTAGGATCAGCAGTTATTTTGTGCGCGGCAAAATGTTTTTGTATCCAAGCTGCAAGTCGTGCAGGGGATTCTTTTGCAAAGTTAACGGATTCTATACACTTATTTATTCTTGCAAGAAGCTTTGACGGCTTTTTCTCGGTACCGGAGTCAAAGTTTTCGGGGCGGGTATCAAATATGATAACAACGTCTTCAAATGAAGATAATTCACCCATACAGTCTTCGAAAAAATCGAGTTCTTCTTCTTTTGCCTTTTTCCACTCGATATCATATATATTCAAAAATCTGTTGCTCATATCCATTGAGGGCATAGATGCCATATCAGTGAGCTGTTGGCAAACTTCGATTAAAGACAATCCCTCTCCGGACAGCGACATAACGTTTGCGCCGTCGGGTGATACACTTTTTTTAGTGAGATTAATATAATGCATTTTCAGGTATTGTTCTTCGCCGTAAAAGAGAAAAACACCGTGTAAATTGTCTTTTATTAGTTTTCCGAATTCAATCGGTGTCATTTTTGTAACCTCTTATTCTTTAAATTCCAAGGTGAAAATATTGTGCTCGGTTCTGACTCCGTGCATTTCAATATCGTAATCGAGAACAATCTTTCCGTAGTTTTCACTAAAACGGTTTATTACGTTATTTGTACAGATACAGAAAGAAAAGGGCATATTGCCGATACAGTATGTGCAGTTGCGTCTTGGAAATTCCGTATCAAACATAAGAGATGCGGGAGCCGCCCCTCTTCTGATAAGATTTATCATAGTAGGTCTGTTTACCTTGAATCTCAAGGTTGATTCAATGTCAGCCATACCAAGTTCTTCGTTTTCTTTGTATGTAATTTCTGCAACGTTTCCTTTGAGTGTGAGTGTACCTTCTGTGGAAAATTCAATACATTCGCTGCAGTCATCTCCTTCGGGTAAGTCGTCAACGAAGGGAGCGCAGCCTTTTTGTGCCATAGGATCAATTTCCGAATTTTCAAGTTCTGTTATAAGACTGCGGATTTTAATTTTTATTTTCTTTGTTATAGATTCTTTATCGTTCATTTTTAACTTTTCCGTTTCCTTAATCATTTGTAAAGTCGCCGTTTCCGCTGACGGGAATAGCATCTCCGAGATATGTAGGTTTAGGTTTAAAAATACAGTATAAAAAGTCTTTATCTCTTGCCAATACTTCTCTTAAATTCCGGTAAAGCTGACCGGTGTACTGTCTGGGATCTGAAGCGTATCCGACTGCCGAAATGCCAAGGGACTTTGATATGTATAAAGCCCTGTAAAGATGATATTCCTGGGTAACTATAACTATTTTTTTAGCTTTAAAAATATCTCGTGTGCGGTAGATGCTTTCGTAAGTTGAAAAACCTGCGTGGTCCATAAAAATATCTTCCGACGGTACGCCTTTTTCTATGGCGTAATTTTTCATAACGTTGACTTCGTCATAATCTTTTTGTCCGTGGTCACCACTCATAAGGAGTTTGGGGGCAATGCCGTCTTTGTAAAGTTTTATAGCATAATCCAGCCTGTCCTGAAGCATAGGGCGGGGACTTCCGTTTCTTACCCCTGCGCCGAGAACGAGAATACAATCGTATTTTTCGTTAAAATCAGTCCGTATAAGTTTTTGGGTTGACAGTTTTACAAAAAGGTTTGTGCCAAAAACAATAATACAAGCAACAATTCCCAATACGAAAAATGTTTTAAAGAGTTTTTTATAATTAATTCTTTTAAAAATATTGACCTTTGGGGTTTTAACAGAGGAGTCGGTGTGTTTTTTGAACAGCTTCATTTTCATTCACTCCGTTAGAAAATATAATAATATAATTATATATTATCATAAAGCAAAAAAAGTGTCAATAAATTTCCGCACATCAAATAAACTTAAAAATCTGTCTATATTTTTTAAAGTTACAGAGAATTATTCTTTATATAACGAGAAACAATAATTACATAAAGAAATAAAAAAGAAAAGAGGGAAAATTAATGAAAAAATTTTTATACGGAGCAAGAGTCAGTATAATTACGGTGCTTGTGATGTGCAGTGTTTTGGCTGTATATACTTTAATTTACAACGATGCGGTTGAAACGAGAATAGAAAGCGGTTCTAACGGAGAAAAGGTTTCGCTTGTTCAGGAAAAACTGAAAGAATTGGGGCTGTATGACGGCAAGTGCGACGGCGTATATGACGTTGATACGGCAGATGCGGTGAGGCGTTTTCAGGAATATAACGGAATATATGCAGACGGTATATGTGGCAATCAGACATTACAAGCGATGGGGCTTGATATATACACGTACAGTGAGTTTGAGGTTGATGTTTTGGCAAAGCTTATAGAAGCTGAAGCGGGGGGAACGGATTTGCAGACTATGACTGCAGTTGGGGCAGTTGTAATGAACAGGGTAGCTAATATAGAGTTTCCCGATACGGTATTGCAAGTTATATATTCGGGAGGTTCTTTTGATTCGGTGGTTGACGGAAGTATATACGATGCAAGAGCATCGGCACTTGCATATAGGGCGGCGGAAGATGCATTAATGGGATATGATCCAACCGAGGGGGCATTATACGTTCTTCACGGCGGCAGTATGGGTAAACTTATAACCATGCAAAGCGACGGTATATATTTTGGAAGATAGGCAATAAAAAGATGTCGTGTTTTGTATAACATTAAAAACGGGGGGCTGAAGCAAATTTATAAGGAAGGATAGACGACCTCATCCGTCGCACCGCATAAAGAATAATGAAAATAAAAATTCACTTGCGGTACGACACCTTCTCCCACCGGAGAAGGTACAATGTTCTATCTTCCCTTCACCTAAAAACGCATTATATTATCATATAACTAACGCTTTTTAAGTCTGTACAAACAAAGACCTTCTCCGGTGGGAGAAGGTGTCGAGGCAGTATATAAAATATAGTTATCCTATCACTTTGCTGCCGAGACGGATGAGGTCGTAAATATTAATCAATTCTATTTTTTATCGGCCATATTTATTCACTTTTTATTAACCTTAAAAAGTCTGCGGAGAAGTGGAACAAACAGCTTCGGTGATCTTATAACAACAATTCTCATATCGGTAAAACCCCTTTCTTATTTTTGCAGAACGTACAGCAAACCTGCGGCTACGATAACTATAGCTTCAATTGCCGCCAAAAAGTATGTCGGAAGAAAGAATGCCAGAAGGATTCCGCAACCGAATGACAGCACAATCAGTCCGAGCGCTTTATAAATTCCGTTTCGACATTGCATAAATAGTTTTCTCCCCTTGTATATGCGATTCTTATACTACATTGTATGTTATTTTGTAAGAAGTGTTACTTTATTGCGGATAAATAATATCTCTGTGCATAAAAAACTAACCACCCGCAGTTTAAAAGCGAGTGGTTGTTTTATTATTTAAAAAATCTGTGTATTCCGAGTAGTCTTCTGAATCTTCTCACGTAGGCGGTTATGAAGAGAGTTTGCGCCATATCAAGTGTAAAGAAAATAACGTTCAGCAAGAGTACGAGGTATAGCTTTATGCTGTCAATATCGGGGAAAAGCACGTCTTTCAGGAAGATATAGTAAAGCATTATTGCAATATTGAAAACAATAAATTTTGCAATCCAACTAAATAAAATCGGAAGTCTTTCAAGATATTTTTTCAGTATTGGATAGAACCCAAAATACATTACGTATATAACAGCCACCGTTTTGTTTGGTAACAGTAACATTGACAGAGTAGCCGTGGACGCAAACACAAGAAAGGGCATATATCCGCCGATTTCAATCATACATACGACAACAAGAAATGAAGCCAACGCTGCCATAGTAATGTCAATAGTTTCAATAACGGCGCCGAGAAACATTATGATTACCCCAAGTGCGCAAAGTATAGCTGAAAATGCTATATTTTTTGCGGGTGATTTTTTATTTTTACAGTTATTTTTATTCATACTGATTTAGCAACACCCAACAAGGTCTCCACCCAAACATTCACAACAACAGTCTGCGCATATAAGGCTTGAGCATATATCGCAGGTTGAACAGCCTGTCCCGTTTGTATTCGAAGCTCTGTATCCCCCGTAGCTGTTTGCGGTGTTTTTTATTTTATTTAACGCGTCTTTGTATTCATTATTGTCGGGGTCCATATAACACGCCGCTTCAAAAAACTTCTGCGCGTCAAAATACCAGCCTTTTTTCTCGAGAATACAACCGCGAAGAAAATTCCATTCGCCGTTTCTGTCTGCCGAGGGGATATAGTTAAGCATAGTTTCAGCCTCGGTCAGTCTGTTCATTTGTATAAGCTCACGGATTTGCATATATTCGCCGGAATAGGTGTTATAGTTATTGGTTCTGCCGTGATAACCGTTTTGACTGCGTTCTTTTTGGATTTGGTCATACGCCTCGTTAATTTCTTTCATTTTTTCTTCAACAAGGTCGGAAAGAGGATTGTTGGTATAGTTATCGGGATGATATTTTCTTGCAAGTTCGCGGTATGCTTTTTTTATTTCATCATCAGTCGAGTCGCGTGTAACGCCAAGTATTTTGTAGGGATCTGTCATTATTCCGTAAACTCCTTTTCTTTTAGGGTGAAGTTGTTGTCTTTAAGTATTTTTTCCTGAATAGCGGGTAGTCCAAGTCGTAAGATGTTGGAAAGAATATTATATAATCCGATGTCCGTTTTGTCCATAAGTTCAAGGGCAGTATCTGCGTTTGAAAGTATATTTAAAAGTGAGATATTAATAGTGGAAAACTGCTTTTTGGCTTCTTCAATATTTTCGGAAACGGCTAAAAGCGGATTATAAGAATTCTGCTTTCCGTCATTGTCCAAATCGTCCGCGGCATCGGTAATATATATCCATTTGCCGACATTTTTTCCGATTTCAAAAGCAGTCCTCTTGTTATTTCCTTCAAGTCCTATCGAGAGTGCCTCGCCCAGTAAAATGCCGAATTCTTCGGCGGGCATATCTACCGAGGGAGTATTGTTTTTTTCTATTTCATTCAGTTTACATAAGATACCTGCGGCAAATTCATCAAATTCTGCAATAAGCGCATTTTTACATGCTTTTTTGCGAAGTCTTTTTAGCTCGGGTAACAAAAAACGGGAAAGAAAACTTTTCAGTCCGTCTTTGTCGTTTATCTTGTCGAGAAGGTCGTGGTAGAGCATAATAACGCCTACATCAGCGGTAATTTTTAACGCTTCATTCTCGTTCATCATATTCTTTTTCTTTGTTGGGTGAGCAATACACCGTCTTTGAGAAAAAGAAACTTTTTCGGGGTTAACATAAAGTCTTAACAGTGTCATAAATACAAAGTCATAGCTTAAAGACATTTTGTAAATATACGAATATCTTTTGCCCATAACTCTGCAGAGTCCGCAGTATGTGCTTTTATAAAGTTCAAATTCTTTTACTTTAAGTTCGTTTTTATTCGGTCTTACGTATCCAAACATTTTAATATAGTCCGTCTCTATGTATTTTTTATTACAGTCCGTATCAGGTAGTTGTACAGGTCAAAGGCTTTGTCGGTACATAAACTTATAAGCCCGTAAAGTTTATATTCATAGATGAGATACAATGCGGAATAACGGTTTTCGTTAAATTGCAATTCCGACGCTGTTGGAATGAAATCGTCGGTATAATCGACATTTGAAGCATTGTTTTCAAAAACTTCGCGGATTTTAATACAGACGTTTTTTAGAATAGCAATATCTTTTTTTAGGTCTGTTTTCGGAAAGAAAGATGTTTTATAGTTTGCCAGCTCGAATAATTTTATATTTAATTCATGAAGTTTTATAGCGATATAGGTTATATCTTCGCGGTCGATTGGTGGTATAAACTCTTTTATTGAAAAATCAATGCAACGAAATTTTGCATTTTGAGAATTTTTAAGACTTATCGCAAAGTCGAATTTTTTGCCGTCAGATATGTTCGAACAAATCGACAGAGATATATCTGCCATTTCCTTCAGGTCTTGAAAACAGTCTTTATTCATAGTATTTGCCGTACCATTTCCTGCTGCTGTACCGCTTAAATAACAGTATACCATATGTTAGGCGGATATTACAACACAAATTTTCAAATAATTTATGAATAATTATATGACGGCGGTGAAAAAATATGCTATTCCAATGAGTAGATATTTGGAAAAGTTATGCTTTAGGCTTGTTGACAAATAGATGTATATGAGTTATAATATATATTAACTATTTTTAGAGGAAAAAGGTGAAACCTCAATGATAAGAAGTATGACTGCTTACGGCAGAGCGACGGCATCTGTCGAGGGGAAGGAGATAACCGCTGAAATTAAGTCGGTAAACTCCAGATTTTTGGACTGCAATATAAAAATATCAAGAATGTACAGCTTCCTTGAAGACAGAGTACGTGAGTATATTCAGAACAGAGGAATAAAACGCGGCAAGGTTGACTTATATATAGGGGTTGACGTTGTTGAGAAAGTAGGGGTTGAACTTCGTCTTGACGAGGCTTATACTGAAAGTTATATAAAGGCGTTGGCTGAACTTCGTGACGTATTTGGTCTTAAAGACGATATATCTGTTATGGCGGTTGCCCAAAACAGAGAGATATTTACGGTTATCAAGCCCGAGGAGGATATGGAAAAGGATTGGCTTATCATAAAGCCGGTTCTTGACAATGCTATAGATATGTTTATAGCGCAAAGAGAGCGCGAGGGTGAAAAGCTCAAAGCTGATCTTTTGATTAAGAAGGCAAACCTTATGGAAATGGCTGACAGGATTGAAAAGATGTCGGCTGCTTGTATTGAATCGTATGCGGAAAAACTTGAAAACCGTTTGAAAGCGGTTCTTGAAAAGCATAATATAGAGGCAGATCCGGCGAGAATTATTACAGAGTGTGCGATTTTTGCCGACAAGGTTGCCGTAGACGAAGAAATAGTAAGACTTCGCAGTCATTTTGACGAGTTTGACAAGATTCTTGCCGAAGGCGGTGCAGTTGGCAAGAATATGGATTATTTGCTTCAGGAAATGAACAGAGAGGTCAATACCACAGGCTCGAAGGCAAATGATGCCGATATGGCGCATTTGGTTGTTAATATGAAAAGTGAGCTTGAAAAAATAAGAGAACAGATTCAGAATCTTGAATGAGGTAGACTATGTTATTTATCAATATAGGTTTTGGTAATATGGTCGCATCAAACAGAGTCGTAGCTATTGCCAGTCCCGAATCTTCACCGATAAAACGTTTGGTACAAGATGCGAAGGAAGAGGGAAGAGTTATAGACGTTTCGTGCGGACATAAGACGAAATCGGTTATAGTTACTGACAGTGAGCACGTTATATTGTCGGCGCTTCCTACCGAAAGAATTACCGACAGACTTAACGGAGTTACGGATAACAACACATCTGACGACGACGTTTTATGACAGGAAGCAAAAGGTGATTTAAAAATGGAAAAAAAGAATTTGCTAATAGTTGTTTCAGGTCCTGCGGGAAGCGGAAAGGGAACGGTTTTGCGTGAGTTGTTATCTATGTCAGACGAATTTGCTTTGTCTGTTTCGGCAACGACGAGAAAACCGAGACCGGGCGAGGTTGACGGAGTAAATTACTTCTATATAACCCGCGAGGAGTTTGAAGAAAACATAAAAAACGATACTCTAATTGAATACACCGAATATTGCGGAAACTATTACGGCACGTTGAACGACAAGGTTCGCAAGATGCTTGAAGAAAAGAACGTTATACTCGAAATCGAAGTTGAGGGAGCTATGAACGTTAAGGAGAAGTTTCCTGATTCGGTGTTGATACTTCTTCTCCCCCCCGATTACAAAACGCTTGAAGCGCGGCTTAGGGGCAGGGGAACGGAACCCGACGACGTTATCAAAGAAAGACTGGCTCAATCGAGAAATGAGGTTGCTCATTTTGACAAATACGATTACGTTGTTATAAACCAGAATGAAGGGGCAAAGAATGCCGCTTTAGATATATTAAACATTACAAAATCAGAAATAAAACGCACGTCGAGGCGTTTGGAAGTGAAGGAAAAGTTTTATGAATAACGAGAAATACACCAGTATGATTTCACCCACTCTTGAAGAATTGCAGGAGAAAGGAAAGTACAACCGTTACGAGCTTGTAATTGCTACTGCGAAGTGTGCGAGAATAGTAACGAACGAATACGTATCCCAGCGTGAATACGCTGAAAAGCTTGTTGCAAACAAGGAAACAGATAAGAGTATAGCAGCGCTTATCAGCCGCGAATACCGCGATGAAAAGGCTGTGAGAACTGCAATCAACAGATTGCACAGCAAGGAATACGAGATAGTCGAAGAATCCTTGGGAAAGAATATTGACTGATTTTTATCTGTAGTCAAAGATTTTGGGAGGTGTATCTGAATGAATGACCTGTTTGCGCGGGTGCATATTTTAGATGCACCTTACTTTATTGATGGGCTTTACGATTATCTTATACCGCAACATCTTCACAGCAGAGTTTGTGTAGGTTCGGTTGTAAGCGTACCCTTTGGAAAGGGCAATAAAAGCGCTTACGCCGTAGTTTTTAATATAGCTGACAAGACTGAATTTAACGGAGTAAAATCAATAATCGACGTTGTGCCCGACGTGGTTTTAAACGACGAGTTGCTTAAGCTATGCGTGTTTTTGAAGGACAGAACGTTTTGTACTATTGGTGATGCAGTAAAAAGCGCCGTACCCGTATCTGCATTCGGTAAGATGTATACCGTGTACAGTTTGGCAGATGGTGTAGATATTGATTCTTTTAGCGAAAATGCAAAGAATATTTGCACATATTTGAAAGAAAATCCGTCGTCGAAGTACGATACTATAAAAGCAAAGTTTGGCGAACAGACCGACAGAGCGTTGCGCGATTTATCGTCAAGGGGTTTTGTTGTAAAAGATATAGTTTTTCGCGAGGCGGGCAAGAAGGTTGAGAAAAATATAATTTTGTCAATCCCTTGTGATGAAGTTGAAAATTATATTGAAGGAAAAGGCGTTTACAAACTCCGAGGTGAAAAACTGAAGGCGGTTATGGCGGCATTGGCGGACAATGGCGGAAAACTTTCGGAGGCAGAATTAAAGGGATTGACCGGTGCTACCGGACTTCAGTTTAAATCTCTTGCCGAAAAAGGACTTATTCAGATTGAAGAAGTAGAGGTTTACCGCAATCCGTATCAAGAAAAGGCAGTTTCAAAAAAAGATAATATATTAACGGAACATCAAAAAGAGGCTTACGAAAAAATTTCGGCCTTGTACAGAACGGGTGAACCTAAAGCCGTTCTTCTTCACGGTATAACGGGAAGCGGAAAGACGAGGGTTATAAAATCCGTTATAGATGAGGTTATAGAGTCGGGTAGACAGGCTATTGTGCTTGTTCCAGAAATATCGCTGACACCGCAGACTGTTGACCTTTTCAGAAGTTTTTACGGAAACAGAATTGCTGTTATTCACTCGTCGCTTTCAAACGGAGAGCGATTTGATGCGTGGCGGAGAATAAAGAATGGCGAAGTTGACGTGTGTATAGGTACACGTTCTGCGATATTTGCGCCTTTTGAAAGATTGGGACTCATTGTAATTGATGAGGAACAAGAGCATACTTATAAATCGGATATGTCGCCGAGATACCATGCAAGAGATGTTGCGAGATTCAGGGCGGGGTATAATAAGGCATTGATGTTACTTGCATCTGCGACACCCTCTCTTGAAAGTTATCACAAGGCTCAAAACGGTGTGTATAATTTAGTCGAGCTTAAAGAAAGATACGGAAACGCCGTTTTACCGTCAACAAAGATAGCGGATTTAAGGCTTGATTTGGCAAAGGTATCAGGCTTGTCAGTTATAGGCGAGACACTTTACCGTTCTATGAAAGACTCGCTCGAAAAACAAGAGCAGGTAATACTTTTTATAAACAGAAGAGGCTATAATAACTTCGTATCGTGCGCGATGTGCGGTAAGGCGATAACCTGTGACCATTGCAGTGTATCTATGACCTTTCATTCGCCGGGAAGAGTGTTTGCCGACGAGGGCGAGGACGCAATGAGAGCGAGAGTCAGAAACGGTTGGCTTACTTGTCATTATTGCGGTGCGAGAAGAAAAGTACCCGAGGTATGCCCCGAGTGCGGAAGTGTTCATATACAGCATTTAGGCTTTGGAACACAAAAAGTTGAAGAAGAATTAAAGCTTCTTTTTCCCGATAAAAAAGTGATGCGAATGGATGCGGATACTACTTCTACAAAGTTTGCATTTGATACGATGCTTGACCGTTTCAGAAACGGAGAGGCGGATATTCTTATAGGAACGCAAATGGTAACGAAGGGACACGATTTTCCAAACGTTACTTGCGTAGGGGTAATTTTAGCTGATGCGTCGCTGTATCTTGACGATTACAGGGCGAACGAGAGAACCTTTGATCTTATAACGCAGGTTACGGGCAGAGCAGGTCGAAGCGACAAGAAAGGGTGTGCTGTAATACAGACGTATAACCCCGAGCATCAGACACTCTTGTATGCATCAAAGCAGGACTATACGGCGTTTTATAAGAATGAAATACTGCTTCGTAAAGCGTACGTTTTTCCGCCGTATTGCGATATGCTTTTAATAACTCTTACGGCTTTCTCGGAAAATGAATTGTTGAAAGCTTGCGTATTTCTTAATACGGCGATAAAAGAAAAAGCAGATGAATATGACAAAAACAGTTTGGCGCTTAACGTGTACGGACCGCTTGAAGCGTCGGTATATAAGGTTAACGAAAAGTACCGTATGCAGTTTGTGGTAAAGTGCAAGAATAACAACGTTACACGTCAATTGTTTGCGAAGATATATGCACTTTGCGAAAAGACGTTTGGAAACAAGATTCAGATTACAGTGGATATGGAACCTAACAACATATAGAGATAAAAAACAGGAGAATTTTTACAATGGCAAAATTAAATATTGTTAAGGTGGGCGACGAAATTTTAAGAAAGAAGAGCCGTCCCGTTACCGAAATAACACCAAGAATAATTCAATTACTTGACGATATGAAGGACACTCTTCACGCGGCGAACGGGTGTGGACTTGCGGCTGTTCAGGTAGGCGTACTCCGCCGTATAGTGCTTGTAGAGACCGAACCCGGAGAGCTTATTGAGATGATAAACCCCGAAATAATAGCTACAGAGGGTGAGCAGGAAGACCTTGAAGGCTGCTTGTCTGTTCCCGGAAAATACGGTATAACGAAGAGACCTATGACCGTTACCGTAAGAGCTATGGACAGAAACGGAGAATGGTTTGAAGTTACGGGAAGTGAGCTTACCGCACGTGCATTCTGCCACGAGCTTGACCACCTTGACGGCGTTCTTTACATCGACCATGCGAAGATGCTTACCCAAGACGAGCTTGATGAACTTTACGAAGAGGAATAAGATAAAAATATATGAGAATATTATTTATGGGAACACCTGACTTTGCGAAGGTGTGCTTTGAATCGCTTTTGACAACCGACAATGAAATCGTGGGTGTTATAACACAGCCCGACAAACCTAAAGGTAGAGGATATACCCTTATGCCGCCGCCCGTAAAGGTAAGCGCATTAGAGCATAATATCCCTGTATATCAACCTGCAACCTTGAAAGACGAGGCGTTTGCAGAACTGTTGAATGAACTTTCCCCCGAGCTTATAGTGGTTGTTGCTTATGGAAAGATATTGCCAAGGAACGTACTTGAGTATCCTAAATATGGCTGTATAAACGTACACGGTTCGCTTTTGCCTAAATACAGAGGTGCGGCACCTATACAGAGAGCTATTATAGACGGTGAAAAGACGACAGGTATTACCACCATGTATATGGAAGAGGGACTTGATACCGGCGATATGATAGAAATGTATGAAATAGCCATACGCGACGAGGATAATTTTGAAACTATGCACGACAAGCTTGCAGAGCTCGGTGCATACGCTTTGCTTTCTACCATAAAGGTTATTGCAAGCGGTAACGTTAAGAGATATAAGCAAGACGACAGCCTTTCTACCTATGCAAAAAAGATAGAAAAAGAGGATTGCTTGGTTGATTTTTCGAAGAGCGCTATAGCTATTCATAACCAAATCAGAGGAACTTCTCCTTTCCCGTTATCATTTGCATTTTTAAACGGAAAAATGATAAAATTTGTTTCATCATTTTTGACCGAAAAGAATAGCGACAAGCTCCCCGGAACAGTTGTATCTCTTGAAAAAGGCAATATATACGTTGCTACGGGAGAGGGAGTTGTCGGTATAGACGGAGTATTGCCTGAAGGAAAGGGCAGAATGAAGGCGTCCGATTTTATTAACGGCAGAAAAATTGCCGAGGGAGATTGTTTTTCGCCTAATAAATAACATATCGTTTTTTGGAAAGGTGGTTTATATATGTATTTCGATTACACATATTTGATATTTATTGTGCCTGCAATGTTACTTGCATTATGGGCGCAGACAAAAGTAAACAGTACTTTTAATAAATACAGCAAGGTTATATCTGCCAGAAGAATGACGGGCAGAGAAGCGGCAAGAAGGATTTTAGATGCAAACGGACTTCACGACGTTCAGATTAATCGTGTAGCAGGTAATCTTACTGACCATTTTGATCCGAGAACAAATACGGTTAATTTATCGGAAACCGTTTATGACAACGCATCGGTGGCGGCGATAGGCGTTGCCGCCCACGAGTCGGGGCACGCCGTACAGCATGCGGTTGGATATTCACCTATGAAACTTCGCGCGGCGATTATTCCCATTACGAACATAGGCTCAAAACTTGCTGTTCCTTTAGTTCTTATAGGAATATTGTTTTCGTTTTATCAGTTGGCATATATAGGTTGCATTTTTTATGCTACTTTGGCACTCTTTCAGCTTGTAACCTTACCTGTTGAATTTAACGCAAGTAACCGTGCTCTTGAGGCACTGGAGAATACCGGCATTCTTGGCAGCGAAGAGATAAAAGGCTCAAAAAAGGTGTTGTCTGCAGCGGCTATGACCTATGTTGCGGCACTTGCAACAGCATTGGCGCAGCTTTTGAGATTAATAGTTTTGGTAAACGGCAGGAGAGACAGAAGATAAATGTCAGACGTAAGAAATATTGCCTATGAATCGCTTTTAAAATGCGAGATAAGGCAAAGTTATCCGAACATTGAGATAGATTCTGCAATTGAAAAGCACGGCATAACAGGTGTTGACCGTGCTTTTTATACCGCGCTTGTATATGGAACTATCGAGAGAAAAATAACCCTCGATTACATAATTAATTGCTTTTCGGGCAGGGATATAGCCAAGATAGACAAAGAGATTCTTGTGGTTTTGAGAATGGGTGTTTATCAGATAATGTATATGGGAAGTGTACCCGACCATGCCGCATGTAACGAGTGTGTTGAGCTTTGCAAGAAAAAGGGGAAGAGGAGCGCATCGGGATTTGTTAATGCTGTTCTTCGTGAGACTATCAGGAAAAAAGAGGGTATTATATATCCCGACAAGAGCAAATACCCTGTAAAATACTTATCTGTAATGTATTCGTACCCCGAGTGGCTTTGTGAAATGTGGCTTTCGGATTACGGATTTGAAAGGGCAGAGAAAATACTCTCGGCATTGAATATATCGCCCGATATGACTTTAAGAGTAAACACAATAAAGACCGACAAAGAGCGTGTTCTTTCATATCTCGCGGAAAAGGATATAAAATCGGATAACGGTTTATATGCAAAGAATGCGGTTAGATTATTGCAGTCTTGTCCCATATCAGCGTTAGATATATTACAAGACGGACGAGTATTTGTTCAAGATGAGGCATCACAGATATGTGCCGAGGTTTTGGGCGCCGAAGAGGGAGATACCGTTATCGACACCTGCTCTTGTCCAGGTGGTAAAAGCTTTTCTATTGCATTGAATATGCAAAATGAGGGTAAAGTATATTCATTTGACCTTCACGGAAACAAGCTTTCGCTAGTTCAAAAAGGTGCAAAAAAGCTTGGTATAGAAATAATCGAAACAAAAGAACACGATGGAAGTACCTATATTGAAGAAATGAAGGGTATAGCCGATAGAGTACTCGTTGACGCACCGTGTTCGGGGCTTGGGGTTATTGCGAAAAAACCCGATTTGAGATATAAAGAAAAGAACGCGATTGAAAGATTGCCCGATATTCAGTATAAAATTCTTAATGCATCATCGAACTACTTAAAAAAAGGCGGAGTTCTTGTGTATTCTACCTGCACTTTGAACATACGTGAAAACGAAGAAGTCGTTTCAAAGTTTTTGAATGAGCATAAAGATTTTTCTTTCTTTGATTTTGATTTTGGGAATGGTATAATATCAGAGAATGGGATGCTTACTCTTTATCCCGATACACATAAGACTGACGGATTCTTTATTGCGCGTCTTATAAGAAAGTAAAGTGTTTTGTTTTTTAGTCAAAATAGTGCGAATAAAATATGATACGGATAAAATAGTGTGTTGCATTTCTGTATAATAATTGATAAAGTAATATACAACATATATTTTTGTGAATTATGTCAGATTTATTCTTGTATCTGTAATTTGTTGGATTAAGCTTTTGGTTCTAAAAAATAAGATATTTTATTGCGAGGTAGAGTATTATGAAAAAAACTATTGTTTTATTGACGTTTTTGTTAGTATTCTGTTTTTTAACTGCGTGCGGCCGGAATGCAGACATCCCTGCCGATGAGACGGAGTTGAGCACAGATGCGGTAGTTTCGGAAACCGATGCGCCCGAAGCCCCTAAATCCGATGAGCCTATTAGACTCAGTGCAGAAGAAAAGGCGAAGTTCTATAAGTTGGTTGAATTTGACCTTCCCGAAAACTTAAGAGATGCTATGGTTGGTTATATGAGAGAGTGCTCTGAAATAAAGTGGACACCGAAAGAGGATTTTGCGCTTACCAATGATTACGGTACTTGGACGGTAAACCTTGAATATAAGAAGGGAAAGGTTTATACCGGATTTCCTTATGCGGATGCCGGTGTAAATTTAGAATATTTTGAGGATAATATTGTTGACGGCAAATATTACCCCAAGGTATTGGAGTGGAAGGAATCTGCAGGAGTAACCTGTACGACTGCGATAGTTATGGCTTATCAGCAGTTTGATAATCACGAGAGCTCATATAAAAATTGGTTACCTAGTCAATCTGGATTTTGGATGGATACTGTTGGTGGTTACGAGGTTCCAAAAGATTGTTTGAATACGAAAGAAATGTGTGATGCCAACGGAAAGAATAAGATGTTTGAGGCTTACGCTTCTATGCAAAAGGGAGATATTATTTACAAAGTTAGTGATATGGCTTCCTATAATATCCATTGCCGTGTACTCACGGAAGCACCTACGATAGAAAAAAATGGTGCGGGAAAGATTATTTATACAAGAAGCTATTTGACGACGATAGAACAGACTAACGCTTTCGACAAATCGAGAACTGACGTTAATACGAACTGGTACGTTGACCATGTTTATTCCTTTGAGACCTTGTACGAATCGGGATATATTCCTCTTACCTTAAAATCATATAGTGCGCCGAGAAGTGAGCTTGAAGTTCCTTATCTTGGTTTAGACACTGAAATAACGAGCAATATACTTGGTAAGGGTGCATTTGGAACGGCTTCGATTAAATCCAATTTCCCCTTGTGTTACGTGACTATGAGTATTTTGGACAAATCCGGCAACCTTGTAACTGAAAAAGAGCTTAATGACAAGGACCTTTATCAAAAGACGAGATGTTCGCTCAGAAATGAATTTTTGGATATTTTCGATAAGCTTCAAGGCGGAGATTATACTTTTGTTCTGAAAGCGGGTATAGCAGCCGGTTCTGTTGAATTGTCGAGAGTTGATTTTACTTATTCAAAGTGATACCGATTAATATATAATATAATGCCGCTTCGCAAAAACGAGGCGGCATATTTATATGCATTTTAGATTTAGGTTAAATGGGAATAAAACAAAAGAGGCTGAATCATTGACTCAGCCTCTTAGCAGTAATTCAGTTATAAATTAAAGCTCTGCGAAGTACTTGATAGTTCTTACCATCTGAGATGTGTAAGAGTTTTCGTTGTCGTACCAAGAAACAACCTGAACCTGATAGAGGTCGTCGCCAATCTTGGAAACCATTGTCTGAGTAGCATCGAAGAGAGAGCCGTATGTGATACCGATGATATCGGAAGAAACGAGTTCTTCTTCAGTGTAACCGAAAGAAGCAGAAGAAGCAGCCTTCATAGCAGCGTTGATGCCTTCCTTTGTTACGTTTTCGCCCTTAACTACAGCAACGAGGATTGTTGTAGAACCGGTAGGAACGGGAACTCTCTGAGCAGAACCGATGAGCTTGCCGTTGAGTTCGGGAATAACAAGACCGATTGCTTTTGCAGCGCCTGTAGAGTTAGGAACAATGTTAACTGCAGCAGCTCTTGCACGTCTGAGGTCGCCCTTTCTGTGAGGACCGTCAAGAACCATCTGGTCGCCTGTGAAAGCGTGGATAGTAGACATGATACCGCTCTGGATAGGAGCATAGTCGTTAAGAGCTTTAGCCATAGGAGCCAAGCAGTTTGTTGTACAAGAAGCAGCAGAGATGATCTTGTCTTCTTTTGTAAGTGTATTTTCGTTTACGCTGTAAACAATAGTGGGAAGGTCATTGCCTGCGGGAGCAGAAATAACAACTTTTTTTGCACCAGCATCAATGTGAGCCTGAGACTTGTCTTTAGATGTGTAGAAACCTGTGCATTCGAGAACTACGTCAACACCGATTTCACCCCAAGGAAGATCAGCTGCGTTCTTTTCTGCGTAGATTTTGATTGTCTTGCCGTTTACAGTAATAGAATCTTCACCTGCAACAACTGTGTCAGCGAGAGCGTATCTACCCTGAGCTGAGTCATACTTGAGAAGGTGAGCAAGCATTGCGGGGCTTGTCAAGTCGTTGATAGCAACAACTTCGTAACCCTCAGCACCAAACATCTGTCTGAATGCCAAACGACCGATACGGCCGAAACCGTTAATAGCAACTTTAACTGCCATAATTTTTATCCTCCAAAATTATAAAAAAATTATTTTTTAAAATTTACCAAACTATATTGTAACCTATTTTGCTTAATATTACAAGGGTTTTTTGTAAAAAAATGAATTTTGTTACATTTGTAGCCAAAAACTTGAAAAACATCCTACTTTTTGGTATAATATAAGTAATAAACGTACTGATTGGAAAAAACTATGAGTAATTTTGAGTTTTTAAATAAAATAAATATGCCGATTTATGTATGCAGTAACGAATGGCGGATTATATTCCGAAACACTGCGTGTAAAAGATATACAACTTCGCCAAGAGTAAATGGTGATATGACCAAAAGGTTTGTTAATGGGAAAACGACAGCATTTCCCGAAGTAAACGGTGGAATTAGTTTTTCTGCATGTATAATAGGGGATAGCTATAAGATAGCGATGATGTTTGAATATAAATCCAATGCTGTTCTGATATTTCCAACTATGCTTGAATATGATTTGATTTTTGGAGAATATTCTTCAAAGGTAAAGAAAGATTTTGCCAAAGTACTGCGTAATATATTTGATTTGATATTGCAGGAAAATGCAGTAAACAACGACAGATACGGTGTAGTGGAAAAACTTCGTTCGTATTATTTCGGTGCTATTGAAAACTATGTTGCATTTGCGCTTTTTGACAACGAAAAAAGAGTTATGGGGGATATAACCCATCTATATGAATTTTTTTGTAAAAACATAATTAAAATATCAAACAAAAGCGGTTTAAAGATAGAAACAGAGCTTTCGTCTATTATGGAGATTGGAAAAAATATTTATACGGATACATTATTTTTCACGTTTGTGTTAGCAGGAATACTCTTGTTTTGCGTTGAATTATCGGAAGATAGGAAGTGCCGTGTTGAACCGATTCTCTTGGGTGAAAGTATAAGACATTCAATTAAGTTTACTTGTAAATGTACGGAACTTTATGGGAAATGGGGCACGGAATTAAAAGTATTTAAAGATTATTTTCCGATTGGATATTTTAACGTAATTCCTTATGAAGCTTTGTGTTCTGCATTAGGCTGGAGACTATGTTATGATATAACCGAAAATGAAGAATTCAATTGTACGGTATATTTTGATGTTGATAACGATAATGAAATGATATTCAGAAGCACCGGCGGTATGAACAAGATTTCAGCAGAAGAGCTTGTTGCCGATATTATTTCAAAAATATTTCTTTTTTAAGAAAAATTAAGCAGTGTATTTTCGTACACTGCTTATTCTTATTTTACTTATTATAATTCATATTGATGCTTGATTTGTTTTGGGGCTTGATAATTGCTATGTATGTTTTGCCTTTATTCATCAGGAGTGGTGTATCGTCTGTGTTGGTGAATGAAATTTCCGAATCGGCAGATGCTTTGTTGTATTTAATATCAATATACTTGCCGCCGCTGATGTAGTAGCCTTCACCTGTACCGGTTGTCGTAACGTCAATTCTTCCGGAGCTGTCAAGTGCTCCTGTATGCGAGCAGAACAATACGAGAATGTTTGTGAATTCAAGTTGATTTCCGTCTTTATCTGCGTGAGGCTTATTATATTGCCAACGCTGATATGTACCGGTCGAAGCATTGTATTTCAAATAAGGAGCTTGATAGTTTGAGAAGGGGAGATATACACAATTTGCATCATTACCTGCAAGTGTGATTTTTTCTTGAGAGAAATTAAAGGGATTTACAAAACCGTCTTTAAGTTGTGTATTTGCGTTTCTGTATTTTATTGCATTAACAATGCCTTCTCCATTTATAACCATCGTATGCTCTAAAGCCATATGCTGTTTGCGCCATGCATCTCTATAAAATGCATTTGGAATGCTCATATTTACACCATCAAAGTTATCGATGTTTCTGGCTGCAATTTCTGAATAAGCTTTGGGTGAGCCGCCGGCATGGAAGTAAAGCGCGTTGTGGTTTTGTGCGAAGTCGAGATAATAGTCTCTGGATGAACGGATTGAACCTGTTTGCGGAATGTTTGCATAATCTTGGATAAGCATAAACAGTCTTGTGATGCCGCCCTCGGCAAGACATTCGTAAATTACATCTCCGTAGGTAATACCTTCTTGAGGGAGAGCTTCTCTGATGTTGTTTATCATAATTCCGACAGGACGTTGTTTGCTTATTTCTTCAGAACATTCAATGCCGGTTAACGGGTTATAGAATACAGTGGGAGCAGGTGGCTCTGTTTCAGGAGCAGGTGTTTCTGCTTCTGTTTGTTCATCGGTTTGCTCCTCTGTTTGTTCTTGTGCTTCAGGTGTTGATGCAGTTTCGTCTTTTTCGGTAACGTTACCTTCGATAACCGTAGTATCTTTGCCGTCTGTATTTGTAGGAACGTCTTTGTCATTATTTGACACCACAATGGCAACTACCACTGCTGTTAAAACCAATACAGCTAAAACAATGGCAATAATTTTGGTGGACAAGGTTAATTTCTTTTTTATTATCATAACATTACCTTCTTTCTTTTAGACATAGTCTAATATAGATAAATTATAATACTTTTTACGTGTTTTGTCAACGGAGAATAATGTATAAAATTATCTTGAAAAATATGGGATTATGACGGGAAGGAGAAATGTTGGTAGAACTGTGACAAAAATTTGTTAATATTGTTCAAAAAAAATTGATTAAATAAGTCAAAATTGCTTGTTGACAGAACGATTTTTGTATGATACAATTTGGATAGATTGTTATATATCAAAATGAATAAATTATTAAAAAAATGGAGCTAAAAACACAGCAATATTTGTCCGAAAATAACCAATATTTGTCTTGCTTTTTTGGTGAAAATATATTATAATATGAATACGATTGTGTGAATTGTTCGAAAAGGCAAAAAAATAAGTGTGTTTTTGTGCAAGTGTGACAATAGGTGTGTCAAAATTAAAATGGTATATAATTTATTAAAAAAGGAGAGTTGTTTATGAAAAAGAGCAACAAAATCTTAATTGCGATTTCTATTGCTTTGGTGTTAGTGGTTTTCGCGGTTACGTTTATTGGCGCGGCAATGATATCGGAATTGCCGATGGCAATAATTAATTATTTAGTAGGAATAACGGATGAAGCCCCCGCGGAAGCGGACGTTAACGAAGACGGTGGTATTGATATATATGACGCGTTGATATCATTGAAACAGTCTTGGACTGACAAAGCTTACGCAACTAACATATCGCTTGATGATGATTCCTATGATTTTGTCTTTGAAAAAGAAACTTTTGAGTATACGGTAAAGCTTCCTGCAGGTCATCCTGCTGTTCCGCAGGTTGAGGCTAAAGGCGTTGAAGGTGTTACCGTAGAAGTTCAACAGGCATTTTTGACGAATGATGCTATGAGTGCAAAAGCTTATGTTGTTGTTACAAACGGCAAAGACGCTGAAAACACATATACGATTACTTTTGAAAAGACTGCCGATGCGGGATTTGAATTGCAGTATGACGATAGATATACATTCAAGCCTGTTGCGCAGTTGGCAGAAGGCGAAGCATTTGCGTTTACTTCAAGTAATCCCGATGTAGTATCTGTTGATGCTGCAACCGGCGAAATGACTGCAAAGCAAGTTTCTACCGAAGATGTTACAATTACTGCAACCTGCGGCGAAGTTACTGAAACTTTGCTTGTAACCGAGGTTGAAAAGGCTCACGTAAACCTCTTCCTTTTGACAGGACAGAGCAACGGTCAGGGTTGTTACGGCAATGCTGATGATAAGGCTGACCAGGCAGGTTATATATCTTTTGACGACAATATAAAAGAAGTTCCTGAAATAGGTGTTGACGGTGCGGTATACAGTTATGACGTATATCCGTATAAGAATTGTGTTTCTGCGAATACCTTATATGATATGAATAATGAAAAGAGAACCGGTCCTGCAGCTGCATTAGGTAAGGAGTTCTATGAACTTTCCGGTGAAAAAGTAGTATTTTTGCAGACAGCATATTCCGGTGCGCCTATTCAGTCATGGCTCGATACAGAAACAAGACAGGGATATGCAGGATATTATAAAGCAGGCGGTGCTAACAGAAACTTCTACAATGCTACACAAAAAGCATACGCAGACCTTATGGAAATTCTTGATGAAAATAACTTTGAAGTTATAAGAACTTGCAACTTCTGGTGGCACGGTGGTACTGCGACAACAAGTACTTATGATTATGAATCGATGACTTACGTATCCGGAAAGCCGAAGATTACAGATAAAGAATACTATGACCTCTATATGATGATGCATGAGGATATGATAAGAGACTTCGGACTTGATTATGACTTTATGATTCTTAATCGTATTCAGAGTGGGGCATGCTCGGCAGAAAGCAAAGCTCTTTACAGACATACGGACCTCGTTCCCGTTAGAGCATCTCAAATTGCTTTGACGAACGAAAACGAAGATATAATAATGGTATCAACCAAAGCAGGTGAATATGCAAGAACCTATGCAGCCTCCAAAGAACCTGATGAGTATGGTTGGAACTTCGTTGGTCTTGACAACGTTCACTTTAACCAGAATGGACATAACGCAACAGGTGAAGAAGCGGGAACTAATGCGTTCTATGCTTTGAAGAGCCTTTTTGTAGAACGTGAAGCAGCTGACCACGTTGAGATTATCGATACAAACGGAAGAGACAGACTTACTTCAAAAGATACTATCGAAATGAAGGTTGGCTCAACCTACAGAATATCGGCATTGGCATATCCTATTTATTCCGAAGATATTACATATTCTTCAAGCAATGAAAAGGTTGCTACGATTAATGAGTTTGGTCTTATAACAGCAGTTGCAGACGGTTATGCAATGATTACGGCAACATCTGATAGTGGTAAGACACAATCTGTTGAAGTGTACGTTTACTCTGTTAAGAAAATCCCTACAACTTATCGTTGGGAATTTGCAGACGATTTGAATACCGAAAACAACGATAACGCTCTTACACTTTCACCCGAAGCAAAGGCGAAGGGCGCATCTGCAAGTTCATATACACTTGATGGAAGTTATACCACAACAACTTCTTCAAACAGACCTGACTTTTTGTTTGAAACTCCAATTAGCGTAAGCAGTGATACAGATTGGTCTTTTGAATGGAAAGCAGACCTTAATAATTATAGTGTTCTTGCAGGACAAACACCGGCGGCAAACTCTGAAGGAACGATTGATATGACGAGTAAGTATGGTTGTATCTACCTTTCATATAACCTAGCTCACAATCAAACTGACGGATATCACGCAATGCGTTTCCAGACACCTGACACAAGTAAGTATTTTATAAAATACGGTGATTATGAGTCTTATAACGAAGAACTCAATACATGGAAATTGACATATACCGCAGAAACCCAAATGTTGAAGCTGCAGATTCTCTTGGAAAATGTGTGGACTGACATTGGCGAAGTTAAAATAACAAAGGCGTATGATTTTAACTTTACAAACCTCTTTGGAAGATATGCAGGCGGAACCCAGAACTTCAGAGGAACAATGGAGTATTTGGAAATCAACTGTGTTCAGGAAGTAGTTGTTCAAGAAAAGAACTACCGTTATGATTTTAAAGGAAATCTTCTTTCATCGAAAGATAAGAACGATTTGACGCTTTCTCCCGATGCAATAGCTAAGGGTGCAACAGGTCAGTATACGTATACAGATAATGAAAAATATACGGTTACTGCAACAACGGCTGCAAATAGACCTGACTTCTTGTTTGAAAAGCCGATCAAAATAAGCAATAAGATGGATTGGACTATAGAGTGGAAAGCACAACTGAAAGGCGGAACTCAACTTATAGGACAGTCGCTTACATCTGCAGGAGAAACTCAATACGGTTGTATTCATCTTGCATTTGATTCATCTTATAATAAATATGCATTACGTTTTATGACACCGGATATGAAAAATTCCGGAACTCAGGGATATCGAATTGTATATAGCACAGATTATAGAGACCTTAATAAGAGTGAAAATGCCTGGAAATTAGAGCACAAGGCGGATACTCAATTAATGACGTTATATTATTTAGGTGCAAATGGCTGGGAAACGGTTGGATCTGTTGCTATAACTGCTGATTATGATTTTACATTTACAAATCTTTTTGGAACTTATTCAGCAAATACCAATTTGAACGGTACTGTTGACTACGTTGACATTTACACAAAAGAAACAATATACCAATAATAAAAAAGCCCCTCGGGGCTTTTTTGTTTTACCTCTGTACGAAAATTTAAAAATAAGCAGAAACTAACATAAGCCTTCTCCAGTGGGAGAAGGTGTCGCGGCTTGCCGTGACGGATGAGGTGTTTTATTGACAAAAGTATATTATTGACTCCTCATCCACCACCGAATTTCTATGAAATTCTTGTGGTCCCCCTTCTCCCACAGGAGAAGGCAAGACAAAGTGCCTACTTGTTTGAAAGTTCTCACAAACCAAGCGAGGCGAGGTTCTTTGCCAAGCTTTCTGCGAAAGAAAGCGGAGATTTCTTTGCTTCTTAAAGGGGCGTCAAGGGCGCTGTCCTCTACCGCAGTTAATATTATTTGCACAAACCAGCTATTCGAGGTTCTTTGCCTACTTTCTGCGAAAGAAAGCGGAGATTTCTTTGCTTACTTAAAGGGGCGCCGAGGACGTCGCCCCCTACAATACAGAGATAATGTTTGTGTAAATAATAACAAGTGGAAGAAACCAGCTATTCGAGGTTCTTTGCCTACTTTCTTCCTTAAAGAAAGTAGGGGGAAAAATATCCCCGTCAGTGACGGGGATATAAAATTATTTTTATTTATTATTCTTCGTCTTCAAGGGGAATAGTTTCGTTGCACGCGGGGCATATAACTTCGTCTGCATCAAAATCTTCATCGAGGCAGATAACTTCACCGCATTTGGGGCATTCAACTTCGAAGAATTCTTCGTCGCAACAATCGCAGCAATCGCAATCGTCATCATCGCAACAGTCGCAGTCATCGTCGTCGCCGAAGAGGTAATCTTCTACGTCGCCGAGGTCTTCGTCAAGTTCTTCTGCGTAGTCGTTGAGAGTATCAACCTGTTCTTCCATTTCTTCGATTTCGAGAGCCATATCTTCGAGAATATCAACGATTTTTGCAATAACCTTTGTTTCAGCCTTGTTTTCGTCAAGCTGTACGCCTTCGAGGTAGCCTTTGAGGTTTGCAATCTTTTCGGTAATTGTCATCATCATAGTCAGTACTCCTTATTATTTATAAAAATTACTGTTTAGCTCTTTCGAGGTATTCACCTGTTCTTGTATCGATTTTGAGAACGTCACCGATGTTAATGAAGAGCGGAACCTTAATCTGTGCGCCTGTTTCGAGAGTTGCGGGTTTAGAAGCGCCTGTAGCTGTATCGCCCTTGAATCCGGGTTCTGTTTCGGTTACTTCGAGTTCAACGAACATAGGAGGTTCAACTCCGAATACGTTGCCCTTGTAAGAAATAATCTTGCAAAGCATTTCTTCTTTAACAAATCTGAAGTTGTCACCGAGTTTGCTTTCTTCGAGGGGAAGCTGTTCATAGGATTCAAGATCCATGAAGTAGTAAAGTTCGCCGTCGTTGTAAAGATACTGCATATCTTTGCGCTCAACGTAAGCGTTTTCATATTTATCTGTAGGGCTGAATGTTTTTTCGATTACAGCGCCTGTGATAACGTTCTTAAGTTTAGTTCTTACGAAAGCTGCTCCTTTACCGGGTTTTACGTGCTGGAATTCAACAACCTGAAAAACGTTGCCATCCATTTCAAAAGTAACGCCGTTTTTAAAATCGCCTGCTACTACCATTTTGTTTATCCTCCATTATTTTCTGGTCAAAATATAATTATCTAATATATTCTACACTAAAAATAATATTTTTTCAAGGGGTTTTTAACGAAAAATCCCTTATTTTCATAATTCTATCAGATTTTTTTCAAAGAGAGTTAGATTTATAGGGCCATTTTCGCCTATATAAACCATATCTTCTATTCTGACACCGTATTTATTTTCAATATAGATGCCTGGTTCGACTGTTACAATATCGCCGATTTCAAGTGATTTATTTTTGTCGGCTAACGGGGACAATCTTGGAGCTTCATGTATTTCAAGTCCAACGCCGTGTCCAAGCCCGTGGCCGAAACAACCTTCATAGCCGTTTGAATAAATATGTTGTCTTGCAACTTTATCAATAGCGACACAGTTTCTTTCACCCGAAAAAATTACATCAATAGCTTTGGATTGTGCTTCAAGAACGGTATTGTAAACTTTTTTCATATCTTCGTTGGATTTTCCTAAACAAAAAGTTCTTGTCATATCGGAGTGATAACCTTTATATACAGCGCCAAAATCTATAGTCAAAAATCCGTTTTCGAGTTTCAGATTGCGCGGGACTCCGTGGGGGAGAGAAGAGGCTTTTCCGGATACTGCAATAGTTGCAAATGATATTCCGTCAGCGCCGTTTTTCTTCATAAGATATTCAAGATAAGCCGCAAGTTCTTTTTCTGTCATATTCTTATCAAAGTTGTCTATAAGCATTTTTAAAGACTTTTCGGCAATTCTTTGAGCTTTAGTAATATATTCTATTTCAATATCGGCTTTATATTCGCGTAAATCTTCAATTATGTTTCCCGCAGGGATGAAATTAATGTTACTGTGCTTGTTTTTGAGTTGTTCTAACACAGAGCAAGTCATTCTTGTATCTTCAAATAACAGGTTATTAACCTTGTTTTCATCAAAAAGCTTTTGAAAAAGGTTTTTTTCAAGAGTAACTATTTCAAAGACTTTGTCTGCATTAAGTTTTGCGGCTTCGGTATATCTGAAATCTGTAATAAGGTAGGATTTGTTTTTGGTAACGAGTACGTAACCGTCGGAAAATTCAAATCCTGTCAGATATAACTGATTAACCTCCGACGAAATAAGCATACCGTCTGCTTTATCACCTATAGCTGAAATAAGTTTTTCGCATCTGTTCATAATATAAACCCTTTCAAAAACATCTTTACTTAATTATAATTTACACCACCGCACTTTGTCTATACTTTTTTGCAAAAACCTCCGCTTTCTTTCGCAGAAAGCTTGGCAAAGAACTTGCCTCTCTTGGTCTGTGCGAACCCAAAGCCTCCCCATTGGGGGAGGTGGCAGCGGAGCTGACGGAAGGGGTATCTTTTAAGGGAAGAAAGTAAGTCTGTACAAACTGTAACAAGTGGCACAGACCGGTTTTTCAAAGTTCTTTGCCTACTTTCTTTCAAGAAAGTAGGGATTTTTAAAAAACAAAAACGGGCAGATATAATATCCGCCCATAAAAATTAGTCAATATTATATTTTTTAAAGAGGTCGTATTCTTTACTTGAGCAAGGAATATCAACAGAACCATCTTCCTTTGGGAAAGGAGATACAAAATCTTTTTCGAATTTTCTTCTGCCTCTTTTATCGGTGAAGTCCGGAATATCGTATTTTACACCGCCGTTAAGTACACTTCTCCAAGAGAGAATAGCCGCCGCCGAAAGAGCAACAGCTCTATATACGTTAAAGAAGGGTTCGACTTCGCCGCGCAGATATTTTATAAAGTATAGACAAATCCAAAAGTCAATATGCCCCATATGCCCTTTTTTATCTTCTTCTCCGAGGTTAGCGTAATCAACTTCTTTTTTTGTAAAGATGCCATACGCATCTGCCAAGGGAGCGTCAAATGTATAGTTAGCCTTTGATTCATCGCCGTCCGGAACAGCATATTTCATATAGTCTACACGAACAGTACCGCGCTTAAAACGCACGTTTTCCATATTACCCTTATCGCCCGAAACTCTGAACCACTTGCTTATGGGACCTATACCGGCGCAGCCTGTCGTGGTAAAGAGAGCGCCGTTATCCATTTCCGCAAGGCAGAGACCGGTGATATCTCCAATGTAAGGTGAGGAAGCCGATTCCATATAATCCGGTGCGAATGCGGCAACGCCCGAAACGCTTTTAGGCATAGCGCCTGTAATATTCATAAGTACGCCGAGTGAGTGCATATTGTAATAGGTGCGGGGAAGATATCTTCTCCAATGGGTGTATGCATTTTTATTTTTGTTGTTAAAGCCCTCGGGAGCAATTTCTCTTGGGTGGAGATATTCCGCTTCGGCAAATCTTACCTTACCGATAGTACCGTCTTCGTAAAGCTTTTTCAGTGCCATAGTGTCTTTATGCCAACAAGCGTTTGCCGCAAGCATATATTTACACTTTGATTTTTCGACTGCGCGGCAAAGCTGTACACATTCACCCAATGTGGGAGCAGCTGTAGTTTCGCTCAATATATGTATCTTTTTTTCGAGCGCTATCATAGCGTATTTCGCATGTTCGTGGAAATAGTTTGCAAGAACTATGGCATCCATACCGCTGTCAATAAATTCATCAAAGTCGTGGAAGATTTTTGTATATTCGGGTAAGCTCGGTTTAACCTTTTCGATAATCTCGTCGTCTTTTTCGCATACCGCAACGACTTTAACACCCTTAATTTTTTGCATATTTCTGACAAATGGAGCGCCGCGTCTTAATCCAAAAACACCGATTCGTACTTCTTTTTTATACTGTTTGATTGACATAATGACTACCTCTTTTCTTTGTTGTCCATTAAAAGCCGGGACGAAAAAAACTGTTTGAATAATATCTTGATTATATGATACTATCTAACAAGCAATTTTTCAATGGACTATTTTGCTTAATTGTATTTGTTTTTTGAACAATTTTAGCATAAACACAAAAATGTGTGTAGAATTTGCCTACACACATTTTGTTTATATTAGTCTATATTATATTTTTTAAAGAGGTTGTATTCTTTGCTTGAACAAGGAATATCAACAGAACCGTCTTCCTTGGGGTAGGGGGAAGCAGTATCTTTTTCGTACTTTCTTCTACGTCTTTTATCTGAGAAGTCGGGAATATCGTAAGCCTTGCCGTTATTCAAGATACTTCTCCAAGAGAGGATAGCTGCAGCTGAAAGAGCAGTAGCTCTGTATACGTTAAAGAAGGGTTCAACCTCGCCTCTGAGGTACTTGATGAAGTAAAGGTTAATGAAGAAGTCACAGTTACCTGCGTGACCTGATTTTGAGCCTTCGTCAAGCTTTGCATACTTGATTTCTTCTTCTGTAAAGCAACCGAAATCTCTTGCATCAGCGGGTTCGTATACTTTACTTGCTTTAGTTTCATCGCCGTCGGGAATAGCGTATTTCATATAGTCTACACGAACGTTTCTAACACCGCCGTTTTCAAGACGAACGGTTTCGATGTTACCGAGGTCGCCTGAAAGTCTGAACCATTTGCTGATAGGACCGAGAGCAGCGCAACCTGTTGCATTGAAGAGAGCGCCGTTATCCATTTCAGCCAAGCAGTAAGCAGCCATATCACCAACATAAGGGTGTGTAACCGATTCCATATAATCGGGAGCGTGTACAGCAGCACCGGTAACTCTTACAGGCATAGCTCCTGTAATTTCCATCAAAGCACCCATGGAGTGCATATTGTAGTAGGTACGGGGAGTATGTCTTCTCCAATGAGTGTAAGCTTTTTTATCTCTGCACTGGAAACCGCCGGGAAGATTTTCTGTGGGGTGGAGATATTCAGCCTGAGCGTATCTGATCTTACCGATAGTACCTTCAGCATAAAGCTTACGGAGTTCTTTGGGGCCGGGCATCCAGCTTGTGTTTGCCGCAAGCATATATTTACATTTTGACTGTTCAACGGCGCGGCAAAGCTGAACACATTCAGCTAATGTAGGAGCCGCAGTTGTTTCACTTAAAACGTGTATTTTCTTTTCGAGAGCCTTAATAGCGTATTTTGCGTGTTCGTGGAAGTAGTTTGCGAGAACTACTGCATCTAAACCGCAGTCAATGAATTCGTCAAAATTCTTAAAGATTTTTGCATCTTCGGGGAGAAATTCTTTAGCTTTTTCGATATGAGTGTCTACAGCTTCGCAGACAGCAACGAGCTTAACTCCCTTAATTCTCTGCATATGTTTAACAAAACCCAAACCACGCTGAAGACCAAAAACGCCGATACGAATAGTCTTCATGCTTTTTCTTCTTGCCATAACTTAATACCTCATTTCTTGTGTTTGTGGTTATATATACCATACATACTGATTTTATTTTACTTTAATTTTAAAAAAAGTCAATAGAATTAATAATATTAACTGTAATTACAGTTAAAAAATCCAATGCGAGTGAAAAAATCCATAATTTTTTGAATAATTATGTTCAAATAGTGGTGGGAAAAACAGATTTTTGTTTTTGAAATAGATAACCTTGAAAAATGAATAATTAGATGATATACTAATATATGGAAAAAACAAAAAAAAAGAGGTTTAAATGAACAAGATATTGATTGTTGAAGATGATAGAAATATAGCATATCTTATTGCTAATATACTTATGCTGTCAGATTACCAATATGTTAATGCGTACGATGGGTTTGAAGCATTGGAATGTATTAATAGGGATAGATTTGATTTGATAATTCTTGATATAATGCTTCCCGGGGTAAATGGTTTTGAAATACAGGATAAGGTAAAGCATTTAGATATTCCTATAATATTTTTGACTGCACTTCAAGATGTTCATGATAAGGTCAACGGATTACGTGCAGGTGCCGAAGATTACATAGTTAAACCATTTGAACCGCTTGAATTATTAGCTAGGATAGCAGTAGTTTTGCGAAGAACGAACAGAGAAGATTCACTTTTAAAATACGGTGATATTTCGGTTAATATTAATAAGCATATTGTTATTCAAAAAGATAAAGTGGTTAATTTAACTCCTACCGAATTTGATATTTTTGTGTTTTTTTTAAGAAATGTTGATATTGCTATATTTCGGGAGTGTTTGTTTAAAGCTATTTGGAATACAGAATTTGTTGTTGAGAGTCGTACTATTGATACACATATTCAAAATCTTCGCAGAAAGTTGAATTTACAAAACAAACTTATTACTATCCCAAGAATTGGATATCGATTGGAGAAGGAATAATGAATCTATGGCTAAAAATGGCTGTTGTAATACTTATACTTGTTGTGATTGCTACTTCTGTTTCTTCTTTAATGACACTTGAGCAAAGTCGTCGCAGTACAATTGAACAAAAAATTAATGAATGTGTTCTTAGTCAAGAACGTATCATTAGGGAAATCGTAGAGGGAGCAATTATTAAAGAAGAAACCGATAGTGTTTTATTGTTAAGTGAGTTTGACATATCAAATATAGTAGGAACTGCATTGTGTGATACGGGGGATTTCTTTTCTGGTATAGGTGTTTTTACATACAATGGAGTATGTATATTTAACACAGCACTTGAACAGTCGAATTACATAGTGTTATTTGATAAGATACAAGACGGGAAAGAGGATGTTTTTTGTGTTTGTTCAGATGAAGAGAGAAAGGTGATTCGCGGAGTCTCAAGTTTTTTGGTTGACGATACAGAGTTAATTTTAGCCTTTGAACATGATATTTCATCAATTTACGAATCGTGGGACAAGGAATTGAGAATGTTGAATAAAGTGAATTTTATAGTGGCTCTCACAGTAGCTTTTGTGATGACTTTTTTGTTATTCATTCTTTTATACCCTATGTCGCTGATAAATAGAGGGGTGAAGGAGATTACAAACGGTAATTATGAATACAAGCTTGCAGAGAAAGGGTGTTATGAATTTAAAATATTATCGAAGAATATTAATGCCTTGTCTCAAAGCGTATTATTAAATGTTGAAAAGCTTAAAAACATATCCGAAGGGAGAAAAAAATTTATCGATAATTTTGCTCATGAGATGAAGACACCTCTTACGTCAATTATTGGTTTTTCAAGTTTAATGAGTATAAGAAAGAATATTAACAAAGAAAAAATAGCCGAATATTCGGACATAATAACCGAAGAAGCAAACAGGTTAAAAAAATTGTCGGGTAAACTTTTGGAATTATCAACCGCAGAGCATGTACTGTTAGATTATTCGCAAGTAGCGATATCTGATTTTTTTCATGAAATAAAAACAATTATGCAACCTATGCTTGAAGAAAAAAAGTGTCAATTAAATGTTGAGTTTGATGATACTGTTATTAACATAGACAAGGAACTTTTTAAATCTCTTTTTTATAACTTGATAGACAATGCGATTAAAGCTTCATTACCGGGAGCTACTATATTTCTGAATTGTCAAACCAGTCAAACCAAAAGAAATAAAGTTATATTGAGTGTAACAGATGAAGGAATAGGAATGTCGGAAAGTGACATACAACTGGCAATCGAGCCGTTTTATATGGCGGATAAAGCAAGGTCAAGAAAGGAGAATGGGGTAGGACTTGGACTTACATTATGCGCAGAAATAGTCAGACAACATAATGCTACTATGCATATTTCAAGCCAACTCAATAAGGGAACTAAAGTTTGTATTATAATGAATACGGAGGATAGTAATGGATAAAAGAAAGTTTTGTTTAAGTTGTATGGTTATTGCGCTTTCTGTGTTGTTTGCATTAAGTTTTTTTCCAATTATAAGCTTTTTTTTGCCGGATTATGAGAATAGAACATATTATAGTAATGTTTCAAAACCTGACAGAAAATATCCGGGGGAGTATGGAAATGATATTTATCCTTGGCAGTATTTTAATACAGATAAATGTTATACAGACATAGATTTAGAGTCTGTAGATAAAATTAAAGAAAAAGTATTGTTCTTTTTGACAGAAACCTTTGGGGTTGATGAAGGTTTATCTTTGGATTTCAGTGGGAATATATACTGTGGCGGTGAAAGTTTTTTGTTTGTAAAAGATTGCACTTTATATTTTGGGGATTTTACCTATAATTTGGATTTTTCGTACGATTGTGAAAAGGAAGAGTTTGTTACATTTCATTGTGATTCAGGAGGGGATTTTGATAGAAATGATATTTTGTCTGCAGAATTGTTGCTGAATCAGAAAATAACAGCATATAAATTAGGTAGAGAGAATGGTGGAGCAAAAAACTCTATTTCATGGTATTTATCGTGTATTAGTAAATTAAACAATGACTTGCCTCATGGTTATTATATTGAAAATATAACAATAAAGCGGATTGAAAAAGACTTGTTTGTAGTTTTTCCGAATAATCATGTTGATTTGCTTTTATATTGGAATCCTAATTCAAAACAATTTGAAGGTTTTTGTGTTAATTTAATCGTCTGACTTATTAAAAATCGAGAATAAAAAAAGGGGCTGTCTCAAATACAATTTTTGAGATAAAATCATAAACAAAAGCAATAAAAAAATCAAGGACATCACTTAAATGACCTTGATTTTTTTGTTATAGTTGCACATAGTGTTCACTGTTTGTTAATGTTATGAGACAGCCCTTTTTTATGCGAAGAAAGTAAAAAATTAATTTTATGTTTACGTTTATTTTCAGTTTCTTTGCGCAAATTGGATGAATTGTAAAAAAATATATCTTATAATGAAAGCGTAGGGGGGGATTTGTATAAAATCATTTATCCCCCAAACAAACACGGTAGTAACAAGGAGTTTTTTGAATGCGAAATAATTTGAACAAATATATCAATTGGTTATTAGTGTTTGTTATATTAGGATTAGTATTTTTTTCAAAAAAAATTGATGAGATTGGAAACAATAAAGAAAATGATAGTAGTATTAATTTGAAAGACAGTGAAGAATCTGAAAATAACATCATTGATGATAAAGAATATGGAGTCTTTTTCGATTATAATAAGAAGATTCAAAATATTTTAAACGATAAAACCGATTACAATCACATTACGACTAAAGAAACAAATGAAAATTTAAAACTTTTGTACAAGGAAACGGAGGAGGGGGGAAACACAAGTATATTTAATTACAAAAGTGTTTGTAATGGAGAAGATATTCAAGCAAAAGTGTTAAGTTCATATTTGGTTTATGATGCTTCAAAACTCGACATACCTACGAATAATTGGGTAGGGTTATCTAAATCTAAAGCATTTTATACTAACGATGGTAAATTACGAGAAGGTTATGCGTATTGTGTAGTCGAACTTCAAGTAACGAATACCAGCAATCAAGATATTGGGTTAATTATGACGAATCCTGCTATGGAGCTGCATTTTCTTGATGAAAATGCAGGGAGGTATTGGTTGTCTTTATGTTGTTATTTTTCTTATCAACCGGGAGATAGTGAAAAAAATGCAGCTAAATTGTATGGGTTTGAGGTTAATGAATCATTTGTATCAAAATACGTTTTTACAGTTCCTGTTTCGGCATTTAAATATTTTAGATGCTGTTTGGTTGTAAGCCCTGGTGGAAGTGGTACATTTATCCCGAAATATTCAACAATGGTGGTGTTGGATAGTTTTTTGAAAAACAAAAAAGAGGTTGGTCTTGAAAAAAAGCAAGGGTGATAAATTGAAAAATTATAAAAATATTTTTATTACTGTAGTGCTGTTGGTTGTTATTGCAGTATTAGTTTCGCATATTGTAAGTAGTCAGAAAAATATACTTGGCTATATGTATAATAATGCAAAGCGCGAAATAAGAAATTTGTTGGGAACAGAGTATAGCTCAGAAACATCTGAAACATTAGAAAATGTAAAAGAAAAACCTGATTATAATTTTTTCAAGGAGTTTAATAGGAATCACCTTGAAAGAGCAAAAGATGAAGAAAGCAGTGATGCGGAACTTGATAGGAATTTAAAAGCTTTGTATAAAGAAGCTCAACAAGATAAAACAAATATGTTTGAATATAAAAGAGGGACCGGAAGGGAGAGTATTCAAGCAGAAGTATTAAAATCTTATTTGGTATATAATGAATCGGAACTTGATATACCGGATAATATATGGGTAGGCTTGTCCAAAACCAAATTTTTTCATGATAATGACGGTAAACTTTTTGATGGATATGCCTATTTGGTTGTAGAACTCAAAGTTACAAATACAAGTAGCGAAGATATAGGTTTGATAAATACAAGTCCTGGTATGGAGATTTTCTTTTTGGATAAAGGGGAATTATATTATCGTTCATTTGTTTGTTTGTTCCATTCGTTTCAACCGGGAGACAGTGAAAAAAATGCATCAAATTATTATAATTTTAAAACAGGTGATTCTTTTACATCGTCATATGTTTTTGCAGTTCCTGTAGTGGCATTTGATTATTTTGAGTGTTGTTTAGCTGTGTGTCCTCCCGGGAATGGGGTTTATCCACTCAAAATGGCTGCAATGGTAATAATAGATGAACTGCGATCGCAAAAATGAAAGAATTTATGCATTTGAAATTCGTACATAATTTTATGTGTATACTGTTATATTAATATAAAGAGAGGGGTGAGTCCAATGTTTTTAATAGCTTTCTAAAGATAGTTTAAAAAAATATACTAAAAAAGGAGAAGAAAAATGACTAAAACAAACAAGACAATAAAATTTTTAACATTCGTTATGGTTTTCTTGATGCTGACATCAATATTTGCAGTAGTGGCTTTTGCAGATAACTATGATACTGATTTTGAATTTATGCTTGCTGGTAATCAGAATAAAACCCACATTAGACCCAAAGACAATAGTTCAAGTATGTATATGTATTGCACTTATACCAGTACTCCATATATAGCTTCTGCTTGGGGAGTTGACGATATAGCGTACAATGCGCACAACTGTTCATACGATTATGATGTTCCCGGAGATGTACAACGTACTTATCTGTTTGTAAGCGGAAATAAGAGATTTATGTATAATTATGTTGTTGAAAATGGGTATGATTTATGTTTTATAAAGGGAGATACTTCTGTTTTGGGAACAGCGCGAGGGGTATGGAGTCCTGATAGCGTATATCAAAGCGGTATTATATCTGCTGATGATTACATAAGAAATTAAATTTTTTTATTGTTATCCGCAGGGCGTTTTCCCCTGCGGATGACTTTAGAAAGGTGTATGTATGAATAGGTTTTTAGCACTTGAAGTGAAAAGAATTATACATAGCAAACGTTTTTTAGGGGTTATTTTTATTGGAGGTTTTCTTGCAGTTGTTCAATATTTTACAGTAGGATTTAAGCAAAGATTTCCATTGATTAATTGGAGTGGAATAGGTGTAAGGTATCCTCAACCTTGGTATGAGTATTGGATGGGCGGAGAATGGTACAGTTTGTTTTCATATACTTTTTATATGATATTTCCGTTGCTTGCTACAGCTACTATAGGCGATACATTAGTAAGTGATAGAACTTCTGGATATTTAAGGCATATGTTTATTTTGGGGGAAAGAAAGCAATATTACAAAGCAAGATTTATTTCGGCTTTTTTTAGTGGAGGGATTGTTATTATTATTCCTTTGCTTTTAAACATGCTTTTGTGTGCTGTAACCTGTCCGTCTGTTTATCCGCAGGCAGCTACCGGAACAGCTCCGATTTTCACCAGTTCTATGTGGAGTTCACTATATTTTTCGCACCCTTTAATATATACATTTTTATATTTGTTAGTTGATTTTGTGTATGGCGGTCTTTTTGCATCTTTTTCGGTTGCAATAGGAATTGCTACTCGAAACAGATTTTTACCGCTTGTTTTTCCTTTTATAACGTATTTGTTTAGCTTTACTGTTTTTTCTGCTGTTGGACTATATAAATATGCTCCGTTTAACTTTTTGTCTCCTTCGCAAAGAGTTTTTGACATTTCTTTTTTAGTTATAGTTATTGAGGCTGTTTTGATACTTGTTCCAACTGTATTGTTGTTTGTATGGGGAGCGAAAAAAGATGAAACTTTATGAGTGAATCGAGGTGGAGTAATACAGAATGATTCGTTTCACAGAATTTTTTACACAAATAAAACGAGATGTACATAATAGCTTTTTTTTAAATAGATATAAATATTTGCTTACGGTTATAATGTTTTTGCTTTTTTGTTTATATTTTGATATGAATTATAATTCTATGGTTAATTTAGGGTTAATTGAAAATAAAGCAAGTTTTGGTGATGTTATTTTGTTTGTATTTTCAGGTATGAAGGAACACATATCAAATCCGAGTATAAAATTTGAAATTCCAATTACCTGGCTTTCATGTCAATTGTTTATAACTTATTTGGTAGGCGATTATATATCTCGGGATATGACTACATACGGACACCAGTATATTATGCGGGCGACTCATAAAAGTTATTGGCTGATTGGGAAAGTGATATATTGTATATTTACAGTTTTTTGTTTTTATTTAGTAGGGTATGCAACGATATGGTTATATACCTTAGCATTTAAATCTCCCTCGTTATTTTTAAATTATGATGTTTGCGGTTGTCTTTCCTTAATTGATGTAAGTGTGTTAAATATTTCAGATTATATTGTAGGGGTTATAGTGCTTCCAATATTTACTTCTGTTGTTTTGGCTGTAGCACAAACAATACTTACACTTTGGTTAAAGCCGATATACAGTATAATTTGTGTAATAGCATATGTGTGTGCATCGGCATATTATTTTTCTTATTTTTTGATAGGAAACTACTCAATGATATTACGCAGTAAAAAAATTGTTGAGGAAGGTATGTCTATTAATGCTAAATATATTGATCCTGTAGCTGCACTTATAATTGATGGGCTTCTGGTAATTATATTGTTTTTTATTGGTATATTAATGACAAGAAAATATGATTATATAGAAAAAGCTTGAAAAAGGAGGGAAAGCAATGATAAGTGTAAAAATTGAAAACTATTCAAAAAAAATAAGAAAAAAGACTATATTGGATAATATTAATTTAAGCCTTGAAGGCGGAAATATTTATGGAATTAAAGGAATAAACGGAAGCGGGAAAACAATGCTTCTCCGAGCAATATGCGGTCTTATTTATCCAACATTTGGGACTGTTTCAATAAATAATGAAGTGCTTGGAAGAGATGTTTCTTTTCCGAGAAGTGTTGGTGCATTAATAGAAAATCCTGCTTTTCTTCCGAATTTTACGGGATTTAATAATTTAAAAATGCTTGCGTCAATGAAAAATACGATAACTGATTCCGATGTATGTGCGGCGATAGATGCTGTCGGACTTGAACATAGTGATAAAAGGGTTTTTCGTAAGTATTCTTTAGGGATGAAGCAAAAGCTTGGAATAGCAGCGGCTTTAATGGAGAGGCCGGACATAATTATTCTTGATGAACCGTTTAATGCATTAGATGAAAAGAGTGTATTAATGATAAAGGAGCTTATTATTAAACAAAAAGAGCGTGGTGCTTTGGTGATTATTGCCTGTCACAATTCGGAGGTATTGTTTGAACTGTCTGATATAGTTTATGAACTTGAAGGGGGGATAATTACAAGGCAAATATATAAGGAGGCATAAATATGAAGTATGTAAAGATAACAGTATTTATATTTGTTTGTGTGTGTTTAACAATATGTGTATGCAGTGTAATAAATTTGCATCAAAAATATCCTAATCCTATAGAACATTTTTATTCTGTAGGAGAAACATTTACATTTGAATCATATGAAATAAAGGTGCTTACTACTAAAAGGTGGAATTTAAATTCATTTTGTGAAGAGTACCATATAAACAATTATTTGGTAAATTATACAGATGAACAAAATATTTGTATGTGTTTAGTCTCTCTTGAGATTAAGAATATAACTTCAAAACCTGTAACTCCTGAGTTATATCAAATATATTTAGGAGATCCTACGGGAACGACCGGACTTGATTTGTTCTTTTTTCAAGATATGAACGGTGGTTCCACAGAAGCTTTAAAACCAACCATTGAACCTAATGAAACAATAATTGTTAATCTTCCTTATGCAGTATATGGGTCAAATTTTGGATATGATAAAGGTGTATTTTTGGATAAATTGGATTTGGAACTGACTTTTTCGCTTTACCCTCAAAAGCATGTTGTAAAATTAAACAGAGAGGTTAAAGATGAACAGAAATAATAATTTGAGTTTTGTAAATTACTAATGTACTTTTAAGGAGAATTTTAATATGAAAAGCGCATATTTAATAAAAATATTAACAATTGTAATGAGTGTTTTAATGTTGGTCTCTATGTTTGTAGTGGATATTTATGCAGAAAATGATATAAATGACTTTGTTTTTTTCCTTGCAGGAACGGTAAATAAAACTGGTATCAGAACAAAGAATAATGATTCCAGCATGTATATGTATTGTACATCTACTACAACTCCGTATATAGCTTCTGCTTGGGGAGTAGATGGCAGTAATTATACAGAACATGATTGTTCATATGAATATGGTGTTGCAGGAGATATGCAACGTACATATTTATTCATTTCGGGAAATAGAAGATTTATGTATAACTATGTTATCGAAAATGGTTATGATATGTGCTTTATAAAAGGTGATACATCAGTTTCTGGAACAGCGTATGGTTTTTGGAATCCTGACGGGGTTTTTCAAAGTAATGTTATATCGGCTAATGATTACATAAGAAAATGATGAAAAGATTAGATATTATAATTAAGATTATAGCTATTTCTATGCTTGGTGTGTTATTTTTTTTAAATGGTATTATTTATTCATCAGCTTCCACGGTAGAATATAAATTTATTTTTTCTTTTGATGAAAATGGGGCTCAAAAAACAAATCTTGCTTTGAAAGAAGATGATTCACCATTATATATGTACTGTGAAAATTCAACTGTTCCTTTTATTGCTTCGGCAATAGGGGGGGATGAAATGGGGTGGACATATGATTGTTCGTATGAATGGGAAAGTTCTGAAATAAAGAATTATTCATATTTATTTAGTAATGGTCAGAAACGGTATATCTATGGTTTTGTTATTCAAAATGGATTTGAATACGGTGGAATAAAGGCGGCTATATCGGTTTCAGGAACCGCGGAAGGTTTTTGGAGTGTTGACAGTATTTGTGATGTAGGTATAATTTCGCCGAATGAATATTTAATAAATCAGTAAAATTGTTTGTGAAATCAAACTCACGGCGATTACAAATTTTTGTAATCGCCGTGAGTTTTGTGTTGACTATCTTATTCAACGTTATACTTTTTAAAGAGGTTATATTCTCTGCTTGAGCAAGGGATATCAACCGAACCGTCTTCCTTGGGGAAGGGAGATACGCGGTCTTTAAGATATTTCTTTCTTGTTCTCTTGTTTGTGAAATCGGGAATATCGTATTCCTTACCGCCGTTGAGTACGCTTCTCCAAGAAAGGATAGCGGCAGCGGAAAGAGCAGTTGCTCTGTATACGTTAAAGAATGGCTCGATTTGACCTCTGAGGTACTTGATAAAGTAAAGGGTGATCCAGAAGTCGCAGTGTCCTGCGTGACCGGATTTTGTAGCCTGGGGAAGATCTGCGTATTTAATTTCTCTATCTGTAAACAAGCCTGTTGATCTTGCGTCTTCGGGATAGTAGATCTTCTGGCCGTTTGTTTCGTCGCCTTCTTCAACAAGCCATTTCATAGGATCTATACGAACTCCGCACTGGTCGAAACGAAGAGTTTCAATGTTACCCAAGTTACCTGCTATTCTGAACCATTTGCTGATGGGGCCAATGGAAGCGCAACCGGTAGACGTAAATACAGCGCCGTTATCCATTTCGGTAATTGTTACCGAAGAAGAGTCGCCCATATAAGGCTGGCTCATAGATTCGCTGAATTTAGGTGTAAAACAAGCTTTGCCGGAAACCTTAACGGGAACGGAACCGGTAATTTCCATCAAAGCACCGAGAGAGTGCATATTGTAGTATGTACGGGGAAGGTATTTTCTCCAGTGTGTATAACTGTTTTTATTTCTGTTGTTGAAGCCGGTGGGTTCGGATTCCCAAGGGTGAAGGTATTCAGCCTCGCCGAAGATAGCGTCGCCGACAACACCTTTTTTGTAGAGTGTCTGTAATTCTCTAACACCGGGCATCCAGCTTGTATTTGCCGCAAGCATATATTTGCAACCCGACTTTTCAACCGCTTGACAAAGTTCAACACATTCGCCTAAAGTAGGCGCAGCCGTGGTTTCGCTAAGAACGTGAACACCTTTTTCGAGGAATTTGATGGCGTATTTTGCGTGTTCATGGAAATAGTTTGCGAGAACAACAGCATCCATTTCGACTTCGAAAAACTCATCGAAGTTCTTGAAAATAAGTGTTTCTTCTGGAAGGAACTCTTTTGCTTTTTCAATTTCAGTATCAAGCTTTTCGCAGACAGCAACGATGGTTACACCTTTAATTCTTTTAAGATTTTTTACGAAAGAAAGTCCGCGATGAAGACCGAAAATACCGATACGGACGTCCTTTAACTTCTTTCTTCTTGGCATAATATTCACCTCGTAAATTGAACGTATATTTAAACGTTCTTTTTTTCTGTTAGACAGTTAAATTATAGTATCTAATTGAGAAAAAGTCAATAAAAAATCGTTTGTTTGTTCATTTTTTTGCAAACAAAAGAGCCTTGTGCGTATTTTTACACACAAAGCTCAAATAGATTCCAAGGAAAGTGGTTATCCGGAAGGCTTTCAAATGATAAATTTTTTTGTGTCAAGGGATGCGGAAATGTTGTTCTGTATGACCAAAGTGCCGTAACCTTTTCATTTGTTCGGCTTCCGTATTTACCGTCGCCTAAAAGAGGAGTTTTTCTTGATGCGAACTGAACTCGGATCTGATGCGTTCTTCCCGTGTGGAGTTTTATCCAAACGAGAGAGAGAGGGCCTTTTTCCGTTTCTTTTGTGTCAAGAAGCCTGTATTCCAGACTCGCTTCTTTTACACCCTTTCTAACACGGTCGACAACGTAACTTTTATTCTTTTTTGAATCTTTAAAAAGCAAATCTTTGTAAGTTCCGCTTTTTTCTTGGGGTATACCGTATATAACAGCCAAATATTCTTTTTCAAAGCTTCTGTTTTGAATAGCGGCAGATAACTTTGATGCGGCGACATCATTTTTTGCATATACCATAGTTCCACCGACACCGAAATCAAGTCGGTGGACGCATTTGTGCTGAACCTTTGTCTGTGCGCTTAACAGCGACACCATATCAGCAGAGCCTTTTTCATCTTGTTGAGATAAAATGAGCGGTGGCTTTACACATACGGTTATATTTTTATCTTCATATAATATTTTTATATCTTCCATATATTTTACCGAAAAATTTACTTTCTTTTACGTAGTTCTGCAAAAAAGTCGGACAAGAGTTTTGCGCACTCTTCCTTACAAACCCCCGAAACAATTTCCGGCTTGTGGTTCAGCGGAATATCGTTCATATTAAATACGGTTCCGAATGCCCCCGCTTTAGTATCGAAAGCGCCGTAGATAACTCTTTTTATTCTTGCATTTACAATAGCGCCTGCGCACATGGGGCAGGGCTCAAGTGTAACGTACATATCGCATTTATGTAACCGCCAACCGCGAAGTGTTTTACAAGCGTTGTCAATAGCCTTTATTTCTGCGTGGTGAAGCGCGTTTTTTCCCGTTTCTCTTGTGTTGAATGCACTTGATACGACTTCTCCCTCGCATACGATGACGGCACCGACAGGGACTTCGCCTATTTCTGCTGCCTTTTTTGCCTCTTCTATAGCAAGGCTCATAAAATATTCATCATTTTTTTCAATACAATCATTCATATAATATATATCCACCTTGCCGATAAATAAAGACAGTAAATAATATATCCGAGAAGAAATACGTTAAAAGGTTTGGGGATAGATAACGCTTTGGATATATTGCTCACAAATTCTTTCTTATTCTTTTTGATTAAATACAACAGTGAAGCTACACCGAATATACCAAGGGCAATATCAAAGAGAAGAAGCGTGTTATCAGCCTTGCCGGTTGTGAATTCACTTATTAAAAGATAAATCAATGAAAGAGAGTTGTTTAAGAAATGTAAAATCATTGCAGGAATAACGGAACGTGCTTTTACGGTTAAATATCCCAAGAACACTCCGCCAGTGAAGGCATACAAAAACTGCGAAATATTAGTATGCATAAGCGAAAAAAGGAACGCTGTAAAAATAATTGCAAAAGCCTTTCCAAAGGGGATAAATCTTTCAAGAATAACCTTGCGGAACAGTATTTCTTCAACTATAGCAGGGACTATTGCAGACGATACGAAAAGTAAAACTAACCCTAAAAGATTGCGCGGAATATCAGGCGAATAGTTTATGAAACCTACACCTATTTTATTAAAGAGAAATTTTATAAGATTTGTTATGTTTCCCGATGCAGATATACATCCTATTGCTGTTATTCCGAGCCCGATTATACATTTCGGGCAAACAAATTTAAGGGATATAACAGAAGTTGTTTTTTGAGTATATCTGAAAATGAAAAAAGCAGGGAGAAGAAATACAATTAAGTAAAGTATAATATCCACACAAGTACAGACGTTAGCGTAGACAACCGAGTTTTCATCAAAACCTGCTTTGCGGAAAAGCGAATATATTAATTGGGTGAAGAATGGTGTGAGTTGGAACAGCGCAATATGAAACAAAAGACCAAGGGAAACAGCATCAATTGTTTTTTTGTATGAATCTATGGTGTTTGAGGTATTGATACTTATTCCCCCTTCTTTGTTTGTTATTTAATGGAAAGAAAATTATACTTCGTAGTCGAGAACGACACGGGCTTCTGTTGTTGCGGCAACGATTTTCTTAACCTTTTCGTGTTCGCTGTCAACAGCGTAAACGTCGAGAGCTTCTTTGGTTTCAAATTCAGTGTAAAGCATCATGTCGTAGGACATGGGAGTTTGACTGAAATCGAAGCCTATTTCCATTTTTTTAATTTCGGGAATTATGGGAACGAGAGCGTAAAGTCTGTCTCTGACAAGCTCCATATTTTGAAGCTTTGTTCTGCCTTCTGCCTCTTCCTTAAATTTCCACATTACAATATGTTTGATCATAATATTTTACCTCTCAAAAAAATATTTGTTATCCAATTATACCATACAGTATGGTGAAAATCAACAAAAATAAAAAGTAAAATTTTTTATTGGCCTACATATAGTGGAGGGCTGTTTTTTTGGTGTAAAAAAAGTGTCGAAAAAGCGGTATAAAAATCTTGTTTTTTGGCATAGAATAAAGCATTTCACGGTTGGAATGTGAGGGGGGGATGAATAACGCTGAAAACACAATACATACAATATATTGTGTTACGTTTGGGTATTGACACAATATTTGGTGTTGTGTTATAATAGGTACAATCACGATAAAATGACAGAAATATAGGGGGAGAAAAATGTTTACACACATAGTAAAAAGAGACGGAAGAGTCGAGCTTTTTGATGAAATAAAGATTACGAAAGCTATCCGTAACGCATTTACCGCGTGCGAGTATGACTCAGAATACAATGCAAGCCGTCTTACCATGATGGTAGTAGAAAAGGCGGAAGAAAAATATAAGGATTCGACACCCGAAGTTGAAGGCGTACAGGATATAGTTGAACAGGTGCTTATCGAAAACGGATACGCGGCTGTAGCAAAGGCGTATATTCTTTACCGTCAGAAGAGAAAGCACGCAAGAGAGATGGACTCTCTTATCGGTGCTACTATTGATATGTTCGGTAATTACCTCGGCGACAAGGACTGGTCGATTAAAGAGAACGCAAATATGCAGAGATCTGTAAACGGTCTTAACAACTACGTAAGAGAAGCGTTTACGAAAAAATATTGGCTTTATGAAGTATATCCCGAAGACGTAAGAAAGGCTCATGAAAGCGGCGATGCTCATATTCACGACCTCGGTTTCTTTGGACCGTATTGCGCAGGTTGGGATTTAAGACAGCTCCTTATGGACGGTTTCGGCGGTGTTGGCGGCAAAGTTGAAAGTAAGCCTGCGGGACATCTTCGTTCATTCCTCGGTCAGATAGTTAACTCAACCTTTACAACACAGGGCGAAACAGCCGGTGCTCAGGCTTGGAGTTCTATTGATACATATTGCGCACCCTTTATTTATTATGATAACCTTACGTACGAACAGGTTAAGCAGTGCATTCAGGAGTTCGTATTTAATATAAACGTACCTACACGTGTTGGTTTCCAGTGTCCTTTCTCCAACCTTACTTTTGACGTAAAGGTTCCCAACACATTGAAGAATGAACCTGTTATTATCCACGGTGAATACAAGGATAAGGTTTACGGCGATTTCCAGGAACAGATGGATATATTCAACAAGGCTTTCTGCGCAGTAATGCTTGAGGGCGATGCAAAGGGAAGAGTATTTACATTCCCGATTCCTACCATTAACATTACGAAAGACTTTGAGTGGGACAGCCCCGTTGTTGACGAATTTATGAAGATTACTTGTAAGTACGGTATTCCTTACTTTGCAAACTACGTAAATTCCGACCTTTCTCCCGAAGATGCAGTATCTATGTGCTGCCGTTTGAGACTCGATAAGAGAGAGCTTCGTAAGAGAGGCGGCGGTTTGTTCGGTTCAAACCCCATGACAGGTTCTATCGGTGTTTATACCATTAATATGCCCAGAATCGGTTACCTCAGTAAGACAAGAGAAGAGTTCTTTGAAAGACTTGAAAAGATAGCAAGAATTGGTAAGACATCTCTTGAAATAAAGAGAAAGATTATTGAACATCAGTCGGAAAAGGGCTTGTATCCCTATTCAACCTACTACCTCAGAAATATTAAGGCTCGTACGGGTGAATATTGGACAAACCACTTTAATACTATCGGCTTGGTAGGTATGAACGAATGTTGTCTTAACTTCCTCGGTGTTGACATTGGCTCGGAAGAGGGTAAGAACTTCTCAATTGAAGTTATGAACTATCTCCGTGAGCTTATGAGTCAGTTCCAGGAAGAAACGGGCCATTCTTACAACCTCGAAGCTACACCTGCAGAGGGTACGACATACCGTCTTGCAAAGCTTGACCACGATATGTATCCCGATATTATTCAGGCAGGTTTGGAAGAACCCTTTTATACAAACTCCAGTCAGCTTCCCGTTGCATATACGGACGATATATTCGAATGTATGGAACTTCAGGACGAGCTTCAGTCGCTTTATACAGGCGGTACCGTTTACCACCTCTATATCGGCGAACGTATTGAAGATATTCAGGTATGTAAGGACCTTATCAAGAACGTGTTTGATAAGTACAAGATGCCCTATATTTCAATTACTCCTACGTTCTCTATTTGCCCCGACCACGGATATATAGTAGGCGAACACTTTAATTGCCCCGAGTGTGGACAGGATGCAGAGGTATGGTCAAGAGTTGTTGGCTATCTCCGTCCCGTTCAGAACTACAACAAAGGTAAGAGAGAAGAGTATATGAAGAGAAAGAAGTTTGTTATCTAATTAGTTTTTTCCCCGCCGTTATCTCGGCGGGGATTGTTTTTCTCTTGCAAATGTTGTATTTGTGTGATATAATATAATTGAAAATGCAGAGGTGATTACTATGAATATAGCAGGTTTTCAAAAATCATCGTTTGTTGATTTTCCCGGTATAATATCCTGCGTGGTGTTTACTCCGGGGTGTAATATGAAATGCGGATATTGCCATAATAAGCATATTCTTGGTGGAGATGCGCCGAAAGTAGACGCACTTGAGGTTATGGACTATCTTAATAAGAGAAAAGGTATGCTGAAAGGCGTTGTTGTGTCGGGGGGAGAACCCACATTGCAGCCTGACCTTGAAGCATTTGTTGCGAGTATAAAGGCTTTGGGCTATAAGGTTAAGCTTGATACAAACGGAACTAACCCCAAGGTTGTAAAATCGCTCTGTCAAAAGGGATATATCGACTACGTTGCTATGGATATAAAGGCGAATATAGAAAAGTATTCTCTTGTTGCAGGCTGTGATGTTGATATTTCAAAAGTGCTTGAAACTGTAACCTATTTGAAAGAAAGCGGTGTTTGGCACGAGTTCAGAACGACGTTTTGTCCTGATTTGAGCAAAGAGGATATTTTGGATATATCGAAGAAAATAGTAGGGGATAGCGATTATTATTTACAGCAGTACAGACAGGTTGAGGGAGAGGGAGTGCCGCACCCGAGAGCCTATGTAGAAGAAACAGCCCGTAGTGTTGTTGAAAACGGCGGTAAATGTGTTGTTAGAGGGCTGTAAAAGAGAATTTAGAAAGAGGGGGAAGGAAATATGAAATGTCCGGTATGCGGAGAGACGAACAGTAAAGTTATTGACAGCAGACCGACGGATTCGGAGATAAGAAGAAGGAGAGAATGTGTTTCGTGCGGAAGACGTTTTACGACGTATGAGGTACACGAGAAAGTGCCGCTTATTGTTATAAAGAAGAACGGAACGAAGCAGTTTTTTGACCGCAGTAAGATACTGAACGGTCTTGATAAAGCTTGTTATAAGCGTTCTATGATAACCCCCGAAGATATGGATAGAATTATAACGGAGATTGAAGTTGATTTGAGGAATGCATTTCAGACGGAAGTACATACGTCGGAGATAGGCAGACGAGTGCTTGAGAAGCTTCGTGATATAGACGAAGTTTCCTATGTAAGATATGCCTCGGTTTACCGTAACTTCAACGATATTGAAAGCTTTATGCAAGAGCTTAAGGATATGAAAAAAGAAAGTAAATAAAAATACTATCAGACTACAAAAGGGCAGATTTTATATCCGCCCTTTTTATATTTGCACAAAATTCCCCCTATGCACATATATAAAGTGAGTAGGTACATTGTAAGCCCTTTCCTGTGAGGATAGAAGCGGCGTGAGTATAAGAAAGCATCTCTTTATCTCTGTGTATTTACAATGATTGAGCAGAAACATTGTCTTGCCTCCTCCTGACGGGGTAGCGAAGCGGCGGTAAGCCGTTTAGAACAAACAAATTTGCATAAACAATCCCTATATTTCTGTGCTAAAATTATGGGATTCTTCGATTACGCTCCTTGCAGTCGCTCCACTCAGAATGACATACTTATTCATGTTCGCACAATCAAAAAACAATAGTCATCCTGAGCGTAGGCATTTTTTACTGCCGTAGTCGAAAGATCCCATTATCTCTGTCCGAAAACATCAAAATAGCAGGCACTATATCTTGCCTCCTCCTGACGGGGGAGGGGGAATTGGCGAAAAAAATCGGATTTTTCAACAGTTGAGTTATTACCGAAGAAAAATCCGATTTTTAGCCAAGGAGGTAGGAGAGATAGCATAAAGTTTAGAACAACAAACACGCTATGTACTGCCTTTTTGTTTTTACGTTAATATATAACAGCGGTGGAGTTGTGGAAAGTCATACATTCTCTCTCCTTCCGTCTCGACTAAAAAATAGGTATTTCCTACTTACTGCTTAATCAAAAACGTAGGAAATACCTATTTTTCTTTACGTCGATCCACCTCCCCCGTCAGGAGGAGGCAAGATATAGTGCCTGCTATTTTGATGTTTTTGCACAGAGATAACCGCTGTTATTAATAAATACGCACAAACTTGTAGGGAGCTACGTCCTCGACGCCCATAGGAAAACGAACAAATTTGCACAAACAAAAATCCACCCGCTATTTTTTGCAGGTGGCTTTCTATTTAATATCAATTAATCTTCTTCCAATAATTTAGAGGGGGATACTTTCAATACTTGTGATATCTTGAATAAGGTTTCGAGGGATACACCGCGTACAGTGCCGGTGCCTTCAACTTGACCGACAAAACTTACACTCTTGCCTATAAGTTCTGCGAAGTGTTCTTGCGTATAACCCGCTTTTCTTCTATAATATGCAATTTTTAAACCGAGAGTAATATATTTATCTGAAAATTCTGTTTTCATTTTATTGCCCCTTTTTTCTTTATACTTATATTTTACTGAAAAAACGAGCAATTTATTATAGTCTCCGATTGCAGATATATTTACTTTGTGTGAAAGATGATGTATAATAAGTAAAAAAATATTTACTTTGGAGAAGTGTATATGGAAACAAGAACCCGCTATTTTTTGCAGGTGGATTTTTTTATTTGCGAGTGGGTTTTACATTGGATGCGGGAGTTATATCACCGTCAATAGAACCGTTGGCTTCTTCAAATGCTTTAATGTTTTGCCTAATCAAAACGAGTACTTGACTGTTTACGCTTCTGCCTTCATAGTCCGCAATATAGGAAAGTTTATCCAACATTTCTTGTTCAATTCTAATTGAAACACTTTTGATAGCCATAAAACCACCTCAAAATAAACATATTATGTATTTATTTTAAATGAATTATGTGCTATAATGTTTCGAATAGATATACAGTATATTCATAAAATTTAAGGAGATAATTATTATGACTTTTAAGAATGAAATGTATACTTGCTGTTTTTTCGGGCACAGGACAATTAACGAAACCGAAGGATTAAAATTAGGCTTATATAGAACTATTGAGAGACTGATTACTCAAAATAACGTTAATACGTTTTTGTTTGGGAGCAAAAGCCGTTTTGACAGCTTGTGTCTGGAGATTGTTACGATATTAAAAGAGAAATACCCATACATAAAAAGAATATATGTCAGAGCAGAATTTCCGTATATAAGCGATGTTTATAAATCGTATTTGTTGACTTTATATGATGATACGTATTACCCCGAAAAGATAAAAGGCGCAGGCAGGGCGGTTTATGTTAAACGAAACTGCGAAATGATAGACAACAGCCGATTTTGTATCGTTTATTATGACGAAAGATATACTCCCGAAAACCGCAACAGCGGAACAAAAATTGCGCTTGATTATGCAATGAAACAAGAAAAGAAGATAATAATATTTTAAATAAATATAGTAAAGCAATATTTATGAACCGCCCCTTTGGAAACCGCAAAAACTTTAAAACGGGAGGGAGCAAGCACGCGCCCTACAAATTATACATCGGTTTGTGCGTCTCTTTAAAGTTTTTGAAGGTTTGGAAACTTTTTTCAAAAAGTTTCCAAGAGAAAACATTTCGCTTTCCGGTAAAAAAACAAACCTTGTTTTATTTCATACTTGAATGTTTATCAAATGTATGATATAATATAAAGAAAGATAGAAAAATGGGCGGTACTGTATGGAAAAATATTTAGAGATAGGCAAGATTGTAAATACACACGGATTCAGAGGCGACGTAAAGGCGCAGTCGTGGTGTGATTATCCCGAAGTAATGACCGAGCTTAACGTTATTTACCGTAGAATAGGCGGAAAGTATATCGCTGTAAATGTTCAAAAGGCGTCGGTTCATAAAGAAATGGTACTGCTTAAATTAGAAGGCATCGACGATTTTGACAAGGCTAACGCTCTTCGAGAAGAGGTTATTTACGCGGACAGAGACGATATAGTTCGTGAAGACGGTTCATTTTTCATCGCTGACCTTATAGGACTCAACGTAACAGACGTTGATACGGGCAAGGTTTACGGTAAACTCAAAGACGTAACCCAATATGGCATACACGATATATACACCGTGAAAACCGATAAGGGCGAGGTTCTTATTCCTGCCGTCAGCGAATTCGTAAAGAAAATATCCTTGGAAGAGGGCATACTTATAGAGCCCATAGAGGGAATGTTTGATGAGGTTTGACATAATGACGCTTTTCCCCGAGATGACCGACAATATTCTCGAAGAAAGCATAATAGGACGCGCACAAAACAAGGGCGCTGTTGAAATACATTCGCATAACATAAGAGATTTTTCCGAGGACAAGCACAGAAACGTTGATGATACCCCATGTGGTGGCGGTATGGGTATGCTTATGGCTGCCCCACCTATTTACCGTTGTTGGAAAAATATCGTTGACAACACTGACGGTAAAAAGAGAAAAACCGTTTATATGTCCCCTCAAGGCCGTGTTCTTACACAAAGCATAGCAAAAGAATATCTTGAATATGACCAGGTAATAATCCTTTGCGGACATTACGAGGGCGTTGACCGACGTATAGTCGAAGAGATAGTTGATGACGAAATATCCATAGGTGATTACGTATTGACCGGCGGTGAGTTACCTGCTTGTATATTCGTTGACTGCATATCCCGAATGATTGACGGAGTATTGTCGGATCCCGAATGTTTTGAAAACGAGAGCATTGCGGGCGGTATGCTTGAATATCCGCAATATACTCGTCCTATTGATTTTATGGGCAGAAAGGTTCCTGACGTGCTTTTGTCGGGCGATCACGAAAAAATAAGAAAATGGCGCTACAAGGCGGCAGTTGAATTAACCAAAAAGAACAGACCTGATTTAATATAGTATTGTTTTAGGATTTAGGGGGGGAGACGTTGGTATCGAACAAGAAAACAAAAAAGAAAACCATAAGCGCACTTTTTGCGCGTAGCAAGATAGTTGAATTTTTTGCGGTAATTGCATCTTTTTTATGTAGCAAAGCGGAATGCAGTATCGTAGGAAAGATACTTACGTCTTACAATGCAAATCGCGGCGAAGATAGTTTTATTTGCAGATTGTTCAGCCGTTTTGATTTGGGAAAGGTTTTTTTCAGACCAATAAAACGAACGGTATCAAAACTTGTATCTCGCAGTTTTTTGCTTGAGAAAATAAACGGTTATCTTAATAGTTGGCTATTTACAAAGTTAAGTGTATACGGATTGTTTTCAATAACGACGGGCGTAGGGTTCGTATTGTTACAGTTGTTAAAAGTGTACGGTTTGCAAACTGAAAGTTTGTCATTCCTTGATATGTTTATATCGCTGTTTCTTATTTTAATAGCTATTCCTCTTATAATATCCCATTCAGCTTTAAATGAAGCGGTGTGTGAAAACAAATTAACGCAATGGATATTGTTTGACTGGCTTGGATGCAAAAAAGAGGAGTTTGAACAATATTCTGATAAAAGCGGACACAACAGAAGCGCTCTCCCTTTGGGATTAATATTGTGTCTGTTTTCATGGTGGGTAAGACCTATAATCCTCATTACTCTTATAGGCATATTTATACTGGCAGCAACAGTTCTTTATATTCCCGAAACAGGTATTGTAGCTTTAGTGTTTATGTTGCCGTTTTTATCGAACTATTATTTGAAAGTAATGATAGTTTATATCGCGGTGTGTTTTCTGCTGAAGTATATCAGAGGGAAGAGAACGGTAAAATTCGATCCGTTGGCAGTAGCCGTATTGGCATATTCCGTACTTGTGTTTTTGAATGCCGAAAAGTTTGTACAGAGCATACCCGGTGTTTGTATCTTCTTTTTGGTTATTAATCTTATAAAGTCAAAGCAATGGATAAACAGATTACTGATATCGTTTGTATTTTCGTTTTTTTTAAGTGTATTATATGGTCTTGTTACTTATATTGCATCAATTTTCGGGATCGATTATTTGACGTATGTTTTTGATTCGGCAGACATTGTTGAAATGGCAAGCGTGTTTGGCTCGTCTGCGGGATTTGCTGCTTATATAGTAACGGTACTTCCGATAATAATTACAAATAAGCAGGGCGGAAAAGGCTCGGTGGCGTTTTTTGGAATAATAGCCGCTTGTGTATGTTTATTTTTTGCGGGTGAATACAGGGCTTGGGTAAGTATCCTTTTTGCAATTGTGTTTTATCTTGTGTTTTCCGGAAAGCGCGGACTTGCTATTATAGGGGCGTTGCTTTGTGCCTTGCCTTTTGTATTTATTAATATGCCGAAAGTTATTTTAGGCAATATATTTGACGGTGATATTACGCACTTTATACACGGAACGTTATTTAAAGAGATACATGGTCATATAGATATTTTTTATATATCGTCCGTGGTTTTGTTTGTTGCAGTTATGTTCTTGTGTCTGCAAAAGAATATGACGTTATATTCAAGGGGCTGTAGTGTTAACGGAAGAAAGATATCTTTAGGTGCAATGTCGGGAATAGTGTCATTTTTGAGTTTAGGACAAGATGCGGTAAGCGGTGTTGACTTCAGATTGTCGCTTGTGTTCTGGATATTGCTTGGAATTGCTTCGTGTGTGAGCGATACCGAACGAAGCAATGCGCTTTATAACGAAACCGAAGAAATGAATTACAGCAAGGGGGAATTGTTTTGAGTTCTGTAAACAGAGGAAAGGGTAAATACAGATTTAATATAATTGATATATTGCTTATATTGGTTATCGTAGTGTCGGTAGCGGCGATTTTATTCTTATATTTTTACGACGGTAAAATAAATAAGAATGAAAAAGAGGTTAATTCAGTCGATATTATTTATACTGTCAGCCAAAATGAGCTTCCTGCTATTTTGAGAGGTAAAATAAACATAGGCGACCTTGTTACCGAAGAAGAGAGTCTTTCTGAAATAGGACAGGTTATAGACGTTGAATATACCGACTCGGTATATTCAGGTTACGATAATGAAAACAACAGATTTGAAGAATTATATCCGGGAAAAATTGACGTAAAGATCAGAATAAGCGCAAAAGCGATAATTGATGAAAATGGGATGTACAATGTAAACGGATATATGTTGAATATAGGAAAGGGAGCTGAATTAAGATTCCCTTACTATACAGGTGAAACGGTTATAGTATCCATAAGCGAGGTGAGCGAATAATGACAGGTTCAGAGAGAAGCGCGCGAAAAAAAATAAGAATAAGCATTATCGACGTATTGATAGTGCTTACGGTGGCTGCGTGTATTGCGGGAACGTTTGTGCATTATAAGGCTTACGAAAAGAATAACGAGGTTGTTGTTGATGAACGCAGCTTGGTTTCGGTTTTATACTCCTCGCTTACGCCTGATATTGCTGAAAGAGCAGTTGAGGGCGATACGGTGTTTTTTGATAATGGTGAGATTTTCGGAAAGATAATTGAAGTAACTTTTAAGGAAGCCGAAGTATATTATAAAAACGCTGACGGTAAATGGGTGCTGGGAACTGATGAAATTAAAAAAGACGTAACGGTTACAGTACAAGTTGAGGGAGATTTTACGGACGGCGGATTTATGGCAAATGGAACGAAGTATGTTGCTGCCGGTATGGAAATAGAGACTTATACCCCAAATTTTTCGGGAAAAGGACTAATTTTTGAGGTAAAAAAACAGGCGGAATAGGTGCAGTTGAATAAATATAATAAAACCACTTGATTTTATTAGTTTTTTGTATTATAATACTGATAGATATGTTAACAACTAAAGAAAATTACAGTATATTTTTATTTTGATAGGAGAGACAAAAAGATGATCTCACGCGAAGTTTTGATAAGCAATAACATTGGTTTGCATGCACGTCCCGCAACATTTTTTATTCAAAAGGCAAATTCATTTAAGTGTTCTGTTTGGGTTGAGAAAGAAGAGCGCCGCGTAAACGCAAAGAGTCTTCTCGGCGTACTTTCGCTCGGTATTGTTAAGGGTATGACAATTACCGTTATCGCTGACGGTCCCGATGAAAACGAGGCTGTTGACGGTTTGATTGAGCTTGTTAACACAGGCTTTGGAGACTGATTTCCCAAAATAATACTTTGCTGAAAAACGGACATTGACTTTATTGTGCATTGTCCGTCTTTTTTGTAGATATGCACGAAAGGAGAAGCGAGCAATAATGCAAGATATAGAATATTTACTTGACAAAGCGTTGAAGTTGCCGCTTTCTCCGGGAGTTTATATAATGCGCGACGAAAAGCGTAAGGTTATATATGTAGGCAAGTCAAGAGCGCTGAAAAACAGAGTAAGCCAATATTTTAGAAAGAACAGTAAGCACGACACGAAGACGGTAATGATGGTGTCAAAGGTGCGTGATTTTGACTATATATTGACTGATACCGAAAACGAGGCTTTGGCGCTTGAGAGTCAGCTTATTAAGCAGTATTCTCCAAAATATAATATAAAATTAAAAGACGGCAAGAATATGCCGTATATACGCATACAGCTTAACGATGATTATCCGAAGGCTGATGTGGTATATGCACGCAAGGGCGACGGTGCGAAATATTTTGGCCCGTATTCGACTATATCCGCCGCATACGGTGTTTTGAAGACGGTGCAAAAGACTTTTAAGGTTCATTCGTGCAGTCGTGTCTTTCCAAAGGAGATAGGAAAAGAAAGACCTTGTCTTTACTGTCAGATAAACGATTGCGTAGCTCCGTGTACGGGGAACGTTACCAGCGAGGAATATAAGGATATATATAGGCAGATAGTGCTGTTTTTGCGCGGAAGTTTTTCGGAAGTAAAGAAAAAGCTTACCGAAAAGATGGAATATTTTTCCGAAGAGCTTATGTACGAGGCGGCGGCTGTGTACAGAGACAGAATAGAGGCTTTGGCTAAAGTATGGCAAAGACATAAGATAGTTGGTTCGCCCGATTCCGAGCACGATATTTTTGCGCTTTATACAGATGATGCTGTTTCTTGTATTGCAGTGTTTTTTGTTAGGGAAGGTCGTATAATAAATAGCGAAAACTATATATTTACCCCTGACGAGCTGCTTAATAACACTGATTTGCAGTCATTTTTGTATGATTTTTATTCGAAGCGAGGCGACGTACCGCGAGAAGTGTTGCTTAACTTTGGGTTAGGTGAAGAAAAAGACGCTTTGGAAGAGGCATTGAGGGTTATTGCCGAGCGTAAGGTTGTTATTAGGACTCCTGAAAGAGGGGAACTGAAGAAGCTGTGTGATATGGTATATGAAAACGCTGCCCGACATGCATATCAGTATAAAGAGGGCAGAGAGGCAGACGAGGCGGTTCTTGTTAAACTTGCGCAGATTTTGGGACTTGAAGTAGTGCCCGAAAGAATAGAGAGTTTTGATATATCAAACTATGGTAAAGAAAACATAACCGCAGGTATGGTTGTTGCCGAAGAGGGTAAACTGAAAAAGAGCGAATATCGCTTGTTCAAGATAAAGAACATAACTGATAAACAAGACGATTATGCTTCCATGGCGGAGGCGGTAACGAGACGTTTTGAACGGGCAAGACAAGGTGACGAAGGGTTTGAAAAGCTACCCGACCTTATATTGCTCGACGGAGGAAAGGGACACGTTTCGGTTATAAAAGAAGTTTTAAGAAAAATGAGAATTGATATTCCCGTTTTTGGTATGGCGAAAGATGATTACCATAAGACCAGAACGCTTTGTACAGAAGATGAAGAAATAAGCATAGCGAAAGAAAAACAGGTGTATATGCTTGTTTATAAACTTCAGGAAGAGGTTCACCGTTTTACTATATCGAAAATGAGGTCTTCAAAAGAAAAATCTTTGAAAAAATCAATTCTTGAAGAAATTGACGGAATAGGAAGCGAAAAAGCGAAGAAAATACTTGCCCATTTCAAGAGTTTGTCTGCATTAAAAAAGGCGTCGCTTGAAGAAATAAAGGCAGTAAAGGGAATATCCAAAAGAAATGCAGAAAATGTGTTCAACTATTTTTCTGCCGACAGAGGTGAATGATTTATGATGAGAATAATAACGGGTGTGGCCAGAGGAATCAAACTCGATACTCTTGAAGGAAACGATACGCGCCCTACAGCTGAAAGAGTTAAGGAATCGGTGTTCAGTATGCTTCAGTTTGAATTGGAGAACAGAAAAGTTCTCGATTTATTTGCCGGAAGCGGTCAGATGGGACTCGAAGCTGTCAGCAGAGGGGCTGCAAGTTGTACGTTTGTTGAAAAAAACCTTGATGCTATGGATGTAGTAAAAAAGAATGCGAAAAAGACGAAATTGATTGAAAGGTGCAAGATATTAAACGTTGATTACAAGGACTATCTTCGTGGGGCGAAGGGAAGAGAGAAGTTTGATATAGTTATACTTGATCCTCCTTATTCGATGAAGATTTTGCCCGAGATATTAGAGAGTTTAGTAAGATACGATTTGCTGAATACTAATGCGAAGGTTGTATGTGAAAGTGAAGATGATATCGAATATACCTGCGATGGTCTTGAAACTATAAAACATAATAAGTATGGCAGAGTATATATAACGGTGCTTTGTAAAAAAGGAGAAGAGTTATGAAGAGAGTGTTGATACCCGGAAGTTTTGATCCTGTAACTATCGGACATTACGATGTAATAAAAAGATGTTCGGAAATGTTTGATGAAGTATATGTTGTTGTATTTCAGAATACTGAAAAAAAGGGTAAGGGGATTTTTACCGGCGAGGATTGCTTTGAGATGATGAAGATAGCCGTAAAGAACTTGCCCAACGTTCATGCAGATATAACAGATACTTTGGTTGTGGACTACGCAGAGAAGCACAATATTGATTTTATTATCAAGGGTGTACGCGATACGATTGATTTTGAATACGAGTACGATTTGTTTGTTATAAACAGAAGTATCGGCAATTTTGATACGATATTTATGCCGTCGTTGCCCGAATATAAGCATATAAGCTCAACGTTCGTGCGCGATATGATAAAATACGGAAGAGATGTAACTCCGTACGTACCAAAAGGCGTTGATGAATATATAAATAATAAGAAGAAATAATAATCTCCCCAAAGGTGATAACAAGAAGACGTTTTTGCTTAAAATTAAGTGAAATACGTCTTCTTTTTGTTTCCAAAAATAGTCAAAACCGAGAAAAAGATAAAGAGAATAGGGGTTATTTTTGACGAAATGAAGAAAAGATTGTGCAATGTATACAAAATGAGGTGGGTTGTAGTTGTTAAAATGATAAAGTTCTAAAAAATATCAAAAAACTATTGAAAAAAATGGGGAGATAGTGTACAATAGTGGTGGTGTAAAGTGTAGCAAAATGTCAGTAAAGTGGCGTTTGAGTGAACCGATATGTCTGCTATATGGCGGATATCGGTTTGATTTGCTTTACGGACAGTTGTTTTTTTATGCTGTTTTTGCTGATTGATAACTTGATTTTATATAGAAAAACCGAAGATGGAGGTGAGGTAAATGATCGGCGAATTTATGTTTACGGGCGAATATAAACATTCGATTGACCCGAAAAACAGAATGTTTCTTCCCGCGACGATGCGTGAAGAACTTGGTGATGAAGTTTTTGTTGTAAAAGGCGTTGATACCTGTATCGCCGTATATCCCAAAGAAGCGTGGGATGCATTTACCGAAAAACTTAACCAGCTTCCCGAAATGAAAGCAAGACGTGTAAAGAGAACTCTTATGGCGTCGGCGGTTAAAACGAAGATAGACAGTCAAGGCAGAGTTCTTATTAGTCAGGGACACAAAGCCTATGCGGGACTTGATAAGAACGTTTACGTTATCGGCGTGGGCAACCACGTTGAAATATGGGATGAAGATAAGTGGATTGCAGAAAACGATATGAATTCCGAAGAACTTGCAGAAACACTTATGTCACTTGGATTCTAAATGGATATCGTATTTTCACACTATTCCGTTTTGCTTAACGAGTGTATAGACGGACTTGATATAAAACCCGATGGAGTATACGTTGATTTGACCACGGGCGGAGGAGGCCATTCGTTCGAAATAGCGAAGAGGCTGACCGATGGTGGAATGCATATTTGTCTTGACAGAGATGACGATGCACTTGCAGCGGCAAAAAAAAGACTGGCGGATTATTCCGACAGAGTGGTTTTCGTGAAAGATAACTTCAGGAATTTAGGCAGTGTGCTTGATAATCTCGGCATTGAGACTGTTGATGGGGTGATTGCCGACCTTGGTGTATCATCGTATCAACTTGATACGGCAGAGAGAGGTTTTTCGTACAATAATGACGGATACCTTGATATGAGAATGAATAAATCCGATGCTTTGACGGCTTATGATGTGGTTAATACATATTCTAAAGAAAAGTTAAAGCAGATTATATATGATTATGGCGAAGAGAAGTTTGCTCCTCGAATTGCAAGTTTTATTGAAGAAGCAAGACAGGAGAAGCCTATTGAAACTACCGCGGAATTAACGGATATAATAAAAAACGCAATACCGCAAAAGGCAAGGGTAGACGGACCTCATCCGGCAAAGCGAACTTTCCAGGCGATAAGAATAGAGGTTAACGGAGAGCTTGACGCTATAGAACCTGCAATAACCGCGGCGACCGAAAGGTTAAAAGTCGGCGGAAGACTTGCTGTGATCTCGTTCCATTCTCTCGAAGACAGAATCGTTAAAAAGACGATTGCCGGTCTTGTAAAAGGATGTACGTGCCCTCCGGATTTTCCGGTGTGTATGTGTGGGAAACGACCTTCGTTGAAATTGATATCGAGAAAACCGATATTACCCTCGGACAGAGAACTTGAAGAGAATCCGAGGTCAAGAAGCGCAAAGCTTCGAGTAGCCGAAAAGGTGTAGTGATATTTCGGGAATAGGGAACCCGATTTATCAGAGGAATAATTAGGGATGAAAATATTAGGGGGATGCGGAATATGACTTACGAAAAGTCGTACGAAGAAAAGAAGAAAAAGGCGAAAAATATTCAAAGAGACGTGAATATTGCCGAAAAAAAGAATATTGCCGCAAAAACAAGAAGCAAAACACGCGCAGTCGCAAGACACGCGCTTGAATCAGATAATATAAAAGTCGTTGCTGCTGTAAACGATGCGCCGAAAGTTCGGACAATCAAGGCAAAGAAAAATATGCCTTTCCCGACGTCTGTAGTGTTTGTGTCAGTTATCTGCACTGTCCTGTTCATGTTCATGATGCTTACCATGGCACAGATCAATGAGTTTACCCAGGATATCTCGGCGTTACAGAACAGATTGTCCGAACTGCAAAAGCAAGAAGAAGAGTTAAGATTGGATGTTGAATTGAAGAATGACCTTAGAGTCATTGAAGATGCTGCTGTGAATAAACTAGGAATGGTAAAAGCCGATGAAGTTAAGAAACAATACGTTGTTATCGGCAATGAAGACAAAATCGAGGTTGTAGAGCCCGAAACCACAGAAGACAGTCTGATAAACACGGTTATGAGTTCCATTGGTGAGAATTTTAGAGCATTGGTGGAATATATCAATTAAAGCTGAATAAAATTTAATCGTAAGGCGTTTTTGCGTAATTGAGGGTAGAGTGGTGTATTGTGAATATACTCTTTACTCTCTTTTGGTTAATAAGGGCAGAATGTTGCAAAGCTTCTCGGGGAGGGAAGAAAATATGAACGGAAAAATGAATAAGTTTATAAAAAAACGCAGCACTGCTTTGTTGTTGTTTTTTATACTGTTTTGGTCGGTTCTTGTGGGCAGACTTTTTTGGATGCAAGTTATACACCACAAAGAATATCAGCGAAGCGTATCAAACAACGTACAGAGAACCAGTACCGTATCTGCAGAGCGCGGAGAGATTCTTGATAAAAACAACGTTGTACTTGCTACAAACATTTCCGTGTGGCGTGTGTTTATATCCCCCGTTGATATAGTAGATAATGAACAGGCGATATTTATTTGCCGTAATCTTTCCGAACTTTTGAACGTGGATTACGACACCATATATAACCGAGCATTGAGAGAAAACAGAGCAGATGAAACTGTAAAGAGAAATGTAGAAAAAGAAGATGCCGACAGAGTAAGGGCATTTATCGAGGAAAACGAACTTTCAAAACAAGTACACCTTGAAGCGACGACAAAAAGATATTATCCTTACGATTCGTTGGCGGCAAACGTTCTCGGGTTTATGGGAACCGATGGCGGAAGCTACGGGGTTGAATTACAGTACGATAAATACTTGACGGGTACGCCCGGAAGATATATAACGGCAAAAAACGGACTTGGTATGGATATGCCGTTTAAATATGAAAGCTATATTACCGCGCAAGACGGTTATGATGTTGTAACAACTATCGATATGCGTATACAACAGCTCCTTGAAAAGCAAATAAAACTGTCTTATGAAGAAGCAGTATCCGGCGGCGGTGTAACGGGTATTGTAATGGATGTAAATACGGGCGGAATACTTGCTATGGCGCAGTATCCTACGTATGACCTAAATGCTCCGGGAAAATTAAGCGAGGTTTATCAGGCAAAACTTGAAGAACTTGGTTTGTCTACGGACAGCGAGGAATATACGGAAAAGTATAATGAATTATTGTTCTCGTCGTGGAATAACAAAGCTGTTTCGTGGCTGTATGAACCGGGTTCTACTTTTAAAGTAATAACGGCATCAATGGCTATTGAAGAAAATTTGATAGATCCGTTAGAACAGTTTACGTGCAGAGGCTATATTAAGGTTGACGGATATCCCAAGCCGATTCACTGCCACAAGAGAACGGGACACGGAACACGTGTTTTCTCTGAAATGCTTCAGCAGTCATGTAACCCTACGTTGGTTACGATAAGCCATAGAATCGGTTCAGATATGTTTTACGATTATTTCACTTCGTTTGGATATACCGGTAAGACGGGAATTGACCTGCGTGGTGAAGAGGGCGGTATTTACGTTGGAAGAAACGGCTTGAATAACGTTGAACTCTCTGTTTATTCATTCGGTCAGACGTTTAAGACGTCGCCTATACAGCAGATTACCGCTATAGCGTCAGTTGCAAACGGCGGTTATCTTGTAACGCCTCATGTGCTTGACAAGATATTGGATGAGGATGGAAACGTCGTTGAAACATACGAAACGAACGTAAAAAGACAGGTTATAAGCAAGAATACGTCTGATTACATTTCGACGGTTCTTGAAGAAGGTGTATCGGGAAACGGCGGTGCGAAGAACGCTTACGTTTTGGGATACAAAGTTGCAGCAAAGACGGGAACGTCGCAAAAGAGAGATATTCTTAACGAAGAAGGCGAATCGTATTTGTATGTTGGTTCGTGTGTTGCATACGCACCCGCAGACGATCCGCAGATAGCCGTTTTGATATTGTGCGATGAACCTCTTGGAAACAATATTTACGGTAGTATGGTTGCCGCACCCTACATTTCAGCTCTTCTTGAAGAAGTTTTGCCTTATATGGGTATAGAAAGTAACCTCGAAGAAGAAGAACAAAAACGAGCTCACGTTCAGGTGTGGGATTATACGGGTTCAACTGTAGAGAAAGCGATTATGAACATAAGAAACCAGCACCTTGAGTATGAAATAGTCGGAGACGGTCCGACGGTCGTATCTCAAGTTCCTGCCGGAGGCAGCGCAGTTCTTATGAGTGCCGGTAAGGTTATACTTTTCCTCGGAAGCGCAACACCGGAGCAATCCACTCAAATTAAAGTGCCAAACGTTGTAGGTATGCCGGCTACCGTGGCGAACAGAACGCTTACAAATGCAGGATTTAATATAAAGGTTGACGGAGCTTTGAACTTTGACGAGGGTGTTGGTGCGCGAGTAGTAAACCAGTCCCTTGAAGCAGATACTATGGTACCCAAGGGAACTTTGATAACCATTCAGTTAAGACATACTGACGGTACGGATTAAAAAGACAGAAAATATAGCTTACGGATGTTTAAATGACTATATTATTAAACATTCGGAGGGCTACACATTTGAAATTATATAACTATCTTGACTGTGTTGAAGTTTTACAGACGAACGTTATGCATTTCGATATAGAAATAAAAGGCGTAACGTCAAGACTTGATGAGGTTAAAAACGGATATATATTCGTATGTATAAAGGGAATACGCAACGACGGACACAGCTTTTCTGTTTCAGCAAAACAAAAAGGGGCTGTATTGCTTGTAGTTGAAAATATAACAGATTCCGTTATTATGTCTGAATTGCCTTATATAAAGGTGGAAAACACAAGGGCGGTTTTAGCGCGTATGTGCGCTAAAACATACGGGAATCCGGAAAGGGCATTAAAACTCGTAGGAGTTACGGGAACTAACGGAAAAACATCAACTTGCAGATTATTGTCTGAAATATATTCGTGCGCAGGTCAAAAGGTTAAGACAATAGGTACACTTGATGGAAATTTAACTACTCCCGATCCCGAAGATTTTTTCAGAATATTAAAAAATGCTTTTGACAGCGGTTTTGAAAGAGTGGTTATGGAAGCATCGTCCCATTCGCTTTTTCTTGATAAGTTAGACGGCGTAAAGTTTGATTACGGAATATTTACAAATCTTACACCCGAACACCTTGATTTCCACAAGAATATGAATGATTACGCTTTGGCAAAAGCAAAACTTTTCAAAAACGCTTCATGTGGATTATATAATTCAGACGACTCGTTTTTTGAAAAGGTGTCAAGCCTTTCTGGTGGAAGGATATATACTTATTCAACCATTGATTCAAACGCTCAATTTTATATAAAGGATTATGTACAAAAGGGCACTGATGGCTTTGAATATACTCTTGTAACACCAAAAGAAGATATAAGAATAAAATCGTATTTAAACGGTATATTTAACGTATATAATACTTTGGCGGCAAGTGCAGCGGCTTTTACAGACGGGATAGATTCTGATGTTATAAAAAATGGAATAATATCCGTAAAAAACGTTTCGGGAAGACTTGAAAAAGTTGATTTGGGCGACGTACCGTTTTCACTTTTTATTGATTATGCTCATTCTCCCGATGCTTTGGAAAAGGTGCTTTGTTGTATACGGGATTTTAAGAGAGAAGAACAAAGGATAACGGTGCTTTTTGGATGCGGCGGTGACAGGGATAAGTCAAAACGGCGTGTTATGGGGCAAATAGCCTCTCGACTTGCTGATTTTGTTATTGTAACGTCGGACAACAGTCGGTCTGAAAATGCTGCAGATATTATAGAAGAAATAATGAAGGGCATAGATAAAGAAAGACCATACGTTGTAATAGAAAACAGACGGAAAGCTATTGAATATGCCATAATGAACGCAACAGAAAATGATATAGTTTTGTTGGCGGGAAAAGGTCATGAGAATTACGAAATAGACAGTCTCGGGAAGAGATATTTTAATGAAAAAGAAATAGCCGCCGAGGCGGTGTGTAAGAGGTTAAAAGGGAAATGATTATCGGATTATCTGAAAAGTTTGACAGTAGAATATTGGCGGAACTATGCTCGGGAAAGACTAATTCCGATATTGAAATAGGGGAAATATCCATTGACTCCCGCGAAATAGGAGAAAAAACGCTTTTTGTGGCTGTTAAGGGGGAAAATACAGACGGACATAAGTATATTGACAGTGCAGTTAAAAACGGTGCCGTATGCGTTATGTGTGAAAAACTCCCCGATGGTTTTAACGGTAACTATATTTTGGTTGAAGATACTATAAAGGCTATTTCCGATATTGCAACTTCCTGCCGTGAGAAATATGCTCCTTTTACCGTAGGTGTTACGGGAAGCGTAGGAAAGACGACAACGAAAGAATTTATCTCTTACGTTCTTGCAGAAAGATATCCGACTCATAAATCGGGCGGTAACTTTAATACCGTTTACGGCATAAGTTTGACGTTGGCGGCATTGAGCAGTTTGCATAAGGCGGTCGTTACGGAAATGGGAATGAGCGCACTCGGGGAAATATCACAGCTTACGAATATTGCTCATCCTGATTCTGCCGTTATTACGAATATAGGTACGGCGCATCTTGAAGCGCTTGGAAGCAGAGAAAATATCGCGAAAGCAAAACTTGAAATAATAGAAGGCTTAAGGCCTGACGGCGTTTTGGTTTATAACGGAGATGAACCGTTGCTTTGGGATAAAAAAGACGGGTTCCCCAAAAGCTTATCGTTTGGTATAAAGAATGAACAGGTAGATATTTTCGGTAAGAATATTCGCGTTTTGGAAAAGAAAACTGTTTTTGATATGCGCTATATGACCGAAGAAGTAACAGATATTGAAATTCCAACGATAGGGCAGCATAACGTTTATAACGCTATGGCGGCATTTGCAGTCGGCAGAACCGCAGGACTTTCCGATGATGAAATAAGACGCGGTCTTATGAATTACAGACCGTCGGGAATGCGCCAAAAGATATATGATAATAACAATTATACTATTATTGAAGATTGTTATAATGCAAGTCCCGAATCGATGAAGGCATCTCTTTCGGTTTTGGCTGAACTCGGTAAAGAAAGAAGAACGGTTGCAGTTTTAGGCGAAATGAGAGAACTTGGGAATACTTCTGACGAGCTTCATAAATCGGTGGGCAGATATGCCGCAGAATTAAAGATTGACCGTCTTTATACGTACGGTGATTCTGCGCTCGAAATTGCAGTCGGTGCTTTGGAAGAGGGGCTTGATGAATCCTCCATTGTTGGATATAACAGGATAAGTGAACCCGAAGGCTTGGCTGAAATGTTGAAGAAAGAACTTAAATCGGGAGATATTGTGCTGTTTAAGGCGAGCAGAGCAGTTGCTCTTGAAAAGGTTATTGAATATCTAGTAAAATAAGAGGGGACATAGAAATGTATTTGTATTTTGTTATAGCATTGATAGCATCACTCGCTCTTACAGTTTTGGCAGAGAGAATACTTATACCAATACTGAAAAGTATTAAGATGGAACAGAAAATACTTGACATAGGTCCCCGTTGGCATAAATCAAAAGAAGGAACTCCTACTATGGGAGGGCTTGGATTTATATTTGCGGCAGTTATCGTATTTATTGCCGTAATTGTTTGGGCATTACTTGGAAAAGCCGATATAAACGTATGGCGTGTATGTATAACCTTCATTTTTGCTTTTTTGTGCGGAGCTATAGGTTTTATAGACGATTATGCAAAGTTTTTCAAAAAACAAAACGAAGGGTTGACTGCTGGACAGAAATATTTGTTACAGCTTGTTGTTGCGGCTCTTTACCTATTCTTTATGGTGTGGAAGGGCGGACTGACTACAGTTTTAAGGATTCCTTTTCTTAACGTAGAATGGGAACTTGGAATTTTTTATTACGTTTTTGCTTTAGTTCTTATAACAGGTATTGTGAACAGCGTTAACTTAACCGACGGAATTGACGGTCTTGCGGCAAGTATAACTGCAATTGTAGGCGGATTTTTTGCTATAGCTTCATTTGTGTTCGGATTAAACGACGGCGTTATTATATCGGGATTGGCAGTAGGTTGCTGCATAGGTTTTTTGGTGTACAACTTCTATCCTGCAAGAGTATTTATGGGTGATACCGGTTCTCTATATCTTGGCGGAACCGTTGTAGGTCTTGCATTTCTCGTTGACAATCCCTTGATTATTGTAATTGCAGGTATAGTTTATATTGCAGAAACATTGTCGGTTATGCTTCAGGTAGCGTCATTTAAGCTTACCGGAAAGAGAATATTTAAAATGAGTCCCATTCATCACCACTTTGAAAAAAGCGGTTGGAGTGAAATAAAGATCGTAGGTATATTTAGTTTAGTTACCGCATTGTTCTGTATATTGGCATATTGGGGTATGATGTAATATGAACAAGAACGTTCAACCAAGAGAAAGACGGGCTGTAAGGAGTAATCCGAAACAGGTAACCGAAAGAAAAAAACGCCCTCTGATTAAAAGAGATATAGTCAAAGACAATGATATAGTAAGAATAAAGGGAGATATGGACAGAACTTTCCTTATTCTTGTTATAGTTATGATTTGCTTTGGCTCTGTAATGGTATTCAGCGCAAGTTACGCTTATGCTTTGGCATCTAAAGGCAACAGTTATTTTTTCATTGAAAAGCAGATATTGTACGTTGCTCTTGGTATTGCCGGAATGTTGCTGATAGCAAATTTTCTTGATTACAGAATTATAAAAAGGTTTACAAACTGGTATTTCTGGGGTGTTGTAGGCGCCCTTATTGCCGTTCTTGCTTTCGGTACAGCCGAAGGTGAAGCGTTGAGATGGCTTTATATTCCCGGAACGAGTATAGGTGTACAGCCTTCAGAGTTTATGAAGCTTGGTATCGTACTCCGACTTGCAAAGTATTTTTCAGACAGAGAGGGTTATCTTGACAGAAATACGTTTAGACTTGAGCCGGTTGTAAGAAGACTGGGAATCCCTTACGCTATTGTAATTGGGATTTGTGTTTTGATAGCGTTGGAAAAACACTTTTCCGGTGTAATAATCCTTTTCCTTATCGGTACTTGTGTTATTTTCACTGCCGGAGGACAATTGACTTGGCTTTTCGGTGCGGCAGGACTGTTTGGTTCCGTGCTTTTTGGTATTATAATGTTGGTACCCTACGCAAAAGCGAGAATTGATATTTGGCGACATCCCGAAAATTATTCGAGCCAGTCGGAAACGTGGCAGACGATTCAGGGGATGAATGCAGTTGGTTCGGGCGGTTTCTTTGGTGTCGGACTTGGTAACAGTTTGCAAAAACATATGTTTGTTTCACAACCTCAAAATGACTTTATTTTTGCTATTGTATGTGAGGAATTAGGGTTTGTTGGCGCTGTAGCGACTATTTGTTTGTTTACAGCGTTGATTTGGAGAGGTGTTATTATAGCGCAAAAGGCACCCGATACTTTCTCAAAGTTGGTTGTAATAGGCTTGATTTCAAAGATTGCAATTCAAGCAGTTCTTAACATTGCCGTTGTAACAAATACTATTCCCAATACCGGTATTTCATTACCTTTCTTCAGCTACGGCGGTTCATCGCTTATAATTCAGTTGTGGGAAATGGGAATTGTATTATCTATTTCGAGATTTTCATATAAAGAGAATTATTAAAAGAGTTTTTTGATACGGAGAGAGAGGAAAAGATACGTGAGAGTACTTATGACGGGCGGCGGAACGGGAGGACACGTAAATCCTGCCATTGCCATAGCAAATACAATTCGTGAAAAAGAAAAGGACAGCGTAATTGCATTTGTCGGTACGGGCAGAGGAATTGAAAATAAGCTTGTTCCCAAGTTTGGCTATGAAGTATATCATATCGAAATACAGGGGTTGCGCCGCAGTTTGTCTCTTTCTAATTTAAAGACTGCATATTTGGCGATCACGTCAGTTTTTAAGGCGAAGAAACTTGTGAAAAAATTTAAACCCGACGTTGTTATAGGTACGGGAGGGTACGTATGTTGGCCTGTTGTAAAAGCGGCGGCTGATTTGGGGATTCCGACGGTGTTGCATGAGTCGAATGCGTTGCCCGGAGTTGCCGTAAGAATGCTCGAAAAATACGTAGACGTTGTATATACGAACTTTGAAGCAACGGTAAAAAAATTGAAATATCCCGAAAAGGCTATAAGAGTAGGTAACCCACTTATAAGCGGCTTTGAAGCTATAGAAAGTGATGTTAAAGAAATTAAAGGCGGATATAAGAAGCTGTTGTTGTCATACGGCGGAAGCCTTGGCGCTATGCGCGTAAACGGTGAGATGCTTAAAGTTATGAGAGATTATTCATCGAAACACCCGGAGGTGTTGCATATACACGCGTCGGGGGCAATAGAGAAAGAAAGCGCATTAAATACTTTCCGTGAATACGGACTTGATAAATACGAAAACTTGCAGCTTGTTGAGTATATTTACGATATGCCGAAGAAGATGGCGGCGGCAGATCTCGTAATCGCGAGAGCAGGAGCTATGACCTTGTCAGAACTTGCAATGATGAAAAAGCCGTGTATACTTATTCCGTCGCCTAACGTAACTGATAATCACCAGTATAAAAACGCCGTTGAGCTTGAAAAGAAAAACGCTGCGGTAGTTTACGAAGAAAAGAATCTCGACGAGGGTGTGTTGTCAAAGGCGGTCGAAGAATTACTCGGTAATGATGAAAGACTGCGTGAAATGCGAGAAAATATCGGAAACTTTGCTGTTGAAAATACAAACGAGCTTATTTATAACGGTGTGAGAAAGCTTGTGGATAATAAAAAATAAAAAGGAAGCAGGATATGGACAGAGAAACGTATAATAATCCGAAAATATCCAATGCCGAAATTATTAACCGAGATACTCTTGAAAGGTTGAAGGCTAAAAAACGGTATAAAACGATTTTTCGGCGTATAAATTATATATTACTCTCAATCGTACTATGTTTTATTTTCGTTGTAATCTTTATGGCGCTATTTTTGAAGATCGAGCATATTGAAGTTAAAGGTAACGAACGATATACGAAAGAGCAGTTAATTGACGAAAGCGGAATAGCTGTTGGGCAGAATCTTTACGCGATTAATAAGAAAACTGCCAAAAGTTCGATAATTGCGGAATATCCTTACGTCAGTGACGTGGTAATCAGACGTAAGCTTCCCTCCACTTTAAATTTTAAGGTTTCCGAAGATAAGCCAAAGTATTTTACCGAGATATGCGGAGAATACTATATTCTTTCAGATACTCTCCGTGTCCTTGAGCGTACGACCGATATGCCGAGTACCGAGGAAAATCCAATTACACAAATATTCTTTTCGGAAATTAAAAGTGCAATTGTCGGTGAAAATATCTCTTTTAATAAAGAACTTACATTTGATTATATTTATAATTTTATTCAGGCTCTGAATGCTCACGAAGCAGGAGAAGACCTTACATCTATTGATGTTACAAAAAAATATAATATATACGTAATGTATCAGGACCGTTTTAAGATATACCTCGGTGATAACAGCGAAACGGAAATGAAACTTACATTTGCCGAGGTTATGATAAATACTTTTGAGCCTACTCAAAAGGGGCAGGTTGATGCCCACGATATTACCGTCGGTTCGGTAATTTTAGAAAATTAACCCTTTTTATTGAAAAAATATTGATTAAAATTGTAAAATTATCGTGAACAATTTAAAAAGTTCTTGCTTATTTATTTGAAAAGTATTATCATTATTTATATATCGGCAAAAATTTGGACTTTTGAAACATAATACGTAAACAATAAGGATTTATTATATACAGGAGGAAGCAAAAAATGGCATTTGAGTTTGAAGAAGCAAACAGCAACGGCGTTATAATTAAAGTTGTAGGTGTCGGCGGTGGCGGTACAAACGCTGTTAACCGTATGATTGAAGCAGGCGTAAGAGGCGTAGAATTTATTGCAGTTAATACAGATAAGCAGTCCCTTGAAAAGTCGGGCGCAACACATAAAATTTCTATTGGCGAAAAGCTTACGAAGGGTAGAGGCGCAGGCGCTAACCCCGACGTTGGTTTCAGAGCTGCTGAAGAAAGCGCTGAAGAAATCAAGAATCTTCTCATCGGTACCGATATGGTATTCATTACCACAGGTATGGGTGGCGGAACAGGTACAGGAGCTGCTCCCGTAGTTGCAAAGATTGCAAAAGATATGGGTATACTTACTGTAGGTATTGTTACTAAACCTTTCCTTTTTGAAGGTAAGAAGAGAATGGAACTTGCTGAAGAAGGTATTAAGAAGTTAGGCGAGTGCGTTGACTCTCTCGTTGTTATCCCCAACGAAAGACTTAAGCAGGTTTCCGAAACAAGAATTACTCTTCTCAATGCATTCGTTATCGCAGACGACGTTTTGAGACAGGGTGTTCAGAGTATTTCCGAGCTTATTAATGTTACCGGCGTAATCAACCTTGACTTTGCTGACGTAACTGCTATTATGTCTAACGCAGGCAACGCTCACATGGGTGTTGGTCAGGCTAACGGTAAGGATAAGGCTGAACAGGCTGCTATGATGGCTATTTCCAGTCCCTTGCTTGAAACATCTATTAAGGGTGCAAGAGGTATTATCGTTAACTTTACTGCATCTCCCGATATCGGTCTTGATGAAGTTGATGCTGCTGCAACGATGATTCAGAGAGAAGCTCATCCCGATGCACAGATTATCTGGGGTGCTGCATTTGATAACAACCTTGAAGATGCAATGAAGGTTACAGTTATTGCTACCGGATTTGAATCTGCAAAGAAGATTGGAGCTCAAGAGGCAGTTAAGCCTGTTGAAGAAAAAGTTGAAGCAACATTTACTGCAGAGCAGAATGACGATAATTCAGGTCTTTTCAAGAATGAATATGTTGACGTAACCGCTGAAGCTGAACCTAACGGCGACGGTATTTCCGACAGCGATTTCAACGATATTCTTACACTCTTCAAAAAGAACTAATTTGAATATTTGACTTTTTAAAAAGCCTATGTGATTATATCACATAGGCTTTTTTGTGTATTGATTCTACTTGCTTTATATTTTTGTATAGAGTAAATGTTGTGCAAGTTTGATTGCTTTTAGCGGATAGAATTTGCAAGTTTTTTTATCATTTATCTTAAATCGTTTATTTTGCCCACAATAAATCACATTTTCATATTTTGCCTCATATAATATTAAAAAAGAAACGTGGGGTGAAAATATGGATTATATGCAAAACACGGATAGTATGGATATAGGTCTTTTGACCGTAAACGTAAGGTATGCCAACGGGGCTTCACCTGTGGAAAACAGCAGAATCGTTATCAGCAAGGACGGTAAAGAATTATACGAATATCTAACGGATTTAAGCGGAAAAACAGAGCCTATTCCGTTAAATGAAGGCGACGGCTACAGTATTAAGGTCTTTGCAAGTGGGTTTGTTGAGGCGGAATATGAGGATATTCCCATTGTAAAGGACATTTTAACGTTACAAAACGTAAATATGTTTCCCATTCCGCCGGCTATGAAGGAGGCGTATAATGAATAGTGAGTATGGGTTGCCCGAAATACCTGCCTACATAACAGTCCATTTAGGGAGTGCAGACGAAATTGCGGAAAACGTTACGGTATCATTTCCCGATTACATAAAATCAGTTGCTTCAACGACACTCCCTCCCGATATTCCCGAAGAGGCGCTTTGCGCTATTATGTATGCTCAAATAAGCAAGGCGCTTTACAAAATAACAGAAAGACAGTACAGAAAAATGGGTTACGGCTTCGATATAACCGACAACCCTGAAACAGATTTGGCATTTGAATATAACGGCGCTATCTTTTCAAACGTTAATGAAACCGCAGACAGAATATTTAACGAGTATATTGCAGGAGATTTCGGTATCTGGCCTATCAATGCTGAAATATGTTATGAGGGGGTTCGGTGTCGGGGGATTTCTGTCGAGGGCAGTATAGATATGGCTGAAAACGGCAGAACCTGCGAAGAAATATTAGAGTATTATTTCGGGCGTGAATTCGGTATAGTAAGAAATGCTACCGTCAGAGGACTTCAAAATTCCTTTCTTTTTGATTATCCTATGTATCAAGGGCAGTCGGGGCCTAACGTAAGCGGTCTTCAAATCGCTCTTAACAGAATATCTGCAAACTATGAGGGAATCCCCTATATTGATACCGCAAACGGTGTGTACGGCGATGAAACTGCTTTGGCTGTTTCAGAATTTCAAAGAATATTTGACCTTCCGGTTTCCGGAAACGTTGAAAAAAATACATATTACAAGCTTCTTTACGTGCTTGATACTATTTACAGGCTGAATTATTTGGTGCTTCAAATGGGGGAGTTTTCTGACATTCCCACTGAACTTCGGGCAGAACTAAAGTATGGGGATGTCGGAAATCAAGTAAAATTATTGCAGTATTATCTGCTTTTTATTTCTGCATTTGAACCAAGTATACCTCCTTTACAGATTGTGGGGGTATTTGGCGAAAAAACCTATCAAGCGGTAGTCGCTTTTCAAGAAATGTTTGGTTTTGAACCCGATGGTGTAGTAACGGAGCCTTTGTGGCGAGTCTTGGTTGATGTTTATAACGGTCTGTATTCATCACTTCCGCCCAGCGCTTTTTCGGATACTGCCGTCCCCTACGGCGGTAATATATTGGTTTTAGGTAGTGTGGGTAGAGAAGTAAGATATTTGCAAAAATATCTTACCAAAGTGGCTGAAAACTACCCGAACTTTCCCGAATTAACTTTGAGTGGGGAGTTTGATGGGCAAACCGAAAGTGCAGTTAAGGCATTTCAGCGGCTTTTTCAAATAAAAGAAACGGGGGTTGTAACGTCAACAACGTGGAATCTTTTATCCGAGATTTACAATGCTATAGTCGCGGGTGAGAATAGAGCGTTTGATTAACTTTGCTCTAATTATCGGTTGACATAAAATAATAAAAAGTGTATAATTCTTCTTGTAAATACGTTTTTTAAAAGGTGTTACATGAAGAAGCTGAAAATAGGCGATATTATCGTTATTTCCTTAATACTGCTTATAACGGCGGGAGTGTTTTGCTTCCGCCTTTTTGGTTTTACCGAAGGTGAATCGGTAGTTGTAACCATTGGTGAAACCGAAGAAATATATAATCTTGCTGAAGACGTAAGATTTGACGTTGAAAGTAATGATATTAATTTTACCGTTGTAATAGAAAACGGTTGTGTTTGGGTAGAAAATTCAACATGTCCCGAACAAGTCTGCGTTGACTGTGGAAAAATATCCCGTGTCGGTCAGACTATAGCATGTGTTCCTGCGCGTTTGTTTATAAAAATAATTGGGGAGGGGAATAGCGGTTATGACTATATCGTCGGCTAAAAGGGCGGCATACGGCGGTCTTTTTGTTGCCGCATCACTCATTTTTTCTTACGCTGAATTGCTTATACCCCTTAATACTTTTATTTCTGTTCCCGGATTTAAGCTTGGACTTGCGAATATTTGTATAATGCTTGCTTTCTATTATCTTGGCGCACTCGATGCATTTTTGATAACTTTGGCAAAGGTCGCCTTGACTGCGCTTCTCTTTGGTACGCCTATCTCATTTTTATTCTCCCTCGGCGGCGGTTTGCTTTCATTCTGTTTTTTTGTGATTTCAAAATATTTGATAAAACAAAATATAAGTTTTATCGGTATATCCGTAGGCTGCGCGGCTTTGCATAACGTAGGGCAAATATGTGTAGCGGCGTTATTCTTTAAGGACAGCGCAATTTTTTGGTATCTTGAGTGGTTACTTCCGGTATCGGTGATAACGGGGCTGATAACGGGGCTTTTGGCTATTTCTTTTAGTAAATTTGCGGAGAAAAAACAATGAAAAGATTTACCTTTCTTATATGCATACTTATGTGTGTATTTCTTGTGTCTTGCGGCAGAGCATACAAAGAGGAAGCATTTTTTTGTATGGATACGTTTGCAAATATTATGGTTGATACAACCGACAAAGGTGTAATTAAACAATGCCGTGAGCTTCTTGAAGATTTAGACAAAGATTTTTCAAGGCACAACACCGAGGGTGGAACTGCTGAATATAACGCTTCTCAAAACGGAGCTGACCTTTCTTCTGATATAATTGAACTTATTGAAATATCACAGTATATTACCAAACAGACGGAGGGGGCATTTTCTGTATTTTCTGGGGCGGTTACTTCCCTTTGGAGTGAGGCTATGGTATATCCATCTTCAGAAGCAATAAAAAACGCTGTTGATTCAATAGAACTTGAACCAAAGTTTAACGGCAGTTTTCTTGAGAAAAACAATAAGGATACCAAATTGGAATTCGGCGGTATAGCAAAAGGTTATGCTTGTGATAAGGCTATTGAATTATTGAAAAATAACGGTGTTAGTTCAGGCATGGTTTCGTTTTCAAGCAGTATCGGAGTTTTTGGGAAAAATCCCGACGGTAACTCGTGGCGTATAGCGGTAAAAAATCCCGTCGATACGGATAAAATATTGGGTTATATATCCTTGGAAGACGAATTCCTCTCTGTTTCGGGAGACTATGAACGGCATTATGAAATAGACGGCAAAAAATACAACCATATTATTGATATGAAAAGCGGTCTTCCCGTTGACAACGGTATTCACAGCGTTGTCATCGTTGCCGAAAACGGTGCTTTGTGCGATGCATTGTCAACCGCATTTTTTGTAATGGGCGAAGAGGAAGTAGCCGAAAAATATGCTGACAGTCTTTCAGTAAAATATCTTATTGTAAGCGATAAAGGTGTATTTATGAACGAATCAATGAAAAAAATATTCACCGAAGCCGAGTAAAATATATATTAATCGAATGGAATCCCCCGTATTTTTATATAATATAAAAAAGGGGGATTTTTTCTATGGATTTTTTACCTAAAGAAAAATATAAAAAAATACTTGTTCTGTCTTTTTATGTTTTTATCGGCGCGGTTCTGATATATGTATTTTTTAAATATCTGCTCAAACTTCTTTTGCCTTTTATCGTGGCTTGGTGTGTTGCTTTGTGTATTCGCCCTCTTGCAGAAATCTTGCATAAAAGAACGGGAATATCCAAAAAGGTTTTGAGTATTTTTCTCGTCATACTATTACTTTTGATTATAGGCGCTTTTTTGTTTTTTGTTATTGATAAGCTTTTGTTTGAATTTCAAGGAATTGTGCAATACGTAAACAAAAATTTTGAACTTTGGATAAGTGATACTTTAAAATTTGTAAATAAAATACTTGACAAAATACCTTTTTTAAAAACGTTCGGCAGTGAAGAAGAGATGTTAAAAAGTTTCGGCGGTGTTGCGAAAAATATTATTACCGATGCTTCGGCAAACGTTCCCGAGATGCTTACGAAAGTCATAACAATATTGCCAAATCTTCTTTTCGTTTCGCTTGTTCTTATTATGGCGTCATATTATTTCTGTGCTGACTATGAAGAAATAAATTCTTATATCTTTTCAAAATTTTCAGATAAGACCAAACGCAGTATCTCACATATCCGCGTTAAGCTGAAACAAGCGGCTTTGCGTGTTTTAAAGGGTTATCTTTTAACCATCGGTATAACGTTTTTGCAGCTTTACGCAGGTTTTTTGATACTAAAAACCGAATATGCATTTACGTTAGCTTTGATTATAGCCGTGGTGGACATTTTGCCGATTATTGGAGTGGGTACGGTACTTGTTCCTTGGGGACTTGTGGAAATTGTGTCGGGGGGATATTATGAAGGTTTTGGGCTATTTATCATATTTGCGGTGGTTAGCGTTGTGCGCGAAATACTCGGTCCGAAAATCATCGGCAAGAGTATAGGGCTTCACCCGTTAATGACTCTTTTTTCAATGTATATAGGTCTTGAACTGTGCGGTTTTATTGGTCTTATTTCTTTTCCCGTTTTGGTTATCGTTTTCAAAACGCTTTTTCTTGAAGGTGATAAGGATATATGTTCCAAAAAAACTTGACACATATTTATATATGGGTGTATAATTACCTTATTAACTGTTTTTAAAAAAGGTGATTATATATGAAAATTATTGATTTGCTTAATCAAGATACTCTTTCTATTTCGTACGAGGTGTTTCCGCCTAAAACCGAAACGAGTTTTGAAAACGTAAAGGTCGCAACAGAAGAAATTGCAAAGCTTAATCCCTCGTTTATGAGTGTTACCTATGGCGCAGGCGGCGGAACGAGCAAGTACACTCTTGATATTGCAAAGAATATAAAGAGAATGTACAACGTGCCGACATTGGCCCACCTTACCTGCGTGTCTTCTACAAAGGAAACGGTTAAGCAGAGAATCGCCGACATAAAGAATGCGGGAATAACGAATATTATGGCCCTTAGAGGCGATATTCCCGCAGAACTTGAAAATGCCGACAGAAGCAATTGGGATTACAAACACGCTATCGACCTTGTGCGCGAACTAAAGTCTGTTGATAAAGATTTTTGTATCGGCGGTGCGTGTTATCCCGAAATCCACCCTGAAAGCGAAGACCAGAAAACAGATATAAAATACCTTAAAGAAAAGGTTGACGCAGGGTGCGATTTTTTGACAACGCAAATGTTTTTTGATAATAATTTGCTTTACAATTTCCTATACAAGATTCGTGAAGCAGGTATAACAGTTCCCGTTGTTCCTGGGATTATGCCTATTACCAATGCAAAACAGGTTGAAAGGTCAATTAAACTTTCAGGTTCTTTTATGCCCCAGCGTTTTAAGAGCCTTGTGGACAAGTTTGGTCATGATCCATTAGCTATGAAGCAGGCGGGAATTGCTTACGCAACCGACCAAATAATCGACCTTTATGCAAACGGTATTACGCACATTCACGTGTATTCAATGAATAAACCCGATGTCGCAGAAAAAATACAGAGCAATCTGTCGGATATTTTGGGTAAATGAGTGTAGTTTTAATTAAAGCCTTTGAGGCTCCACCTATTTGTAAAAAAGAAGTTTTACGTTATGCGGGTTGCAAAACTCTCGATAGTAATATTGAGGTTCTTGTAAATAACTGTATAAAAGAGGCGGAAAACAGTTTTACATATAAGGTGTGCTATACGGAACTTGATTTGAATATAAGTGGCGGCGTTTGTGATTTCGGTTTGTTTAACGTAAAATCTAACGGGCTTTCTTTAAATTTAAAAAATTGCAAAAAAGTAGTACTGTGTGGCGCGACGGTAGGTGTCGATATAGACAGGCTTATAAGTAAATATAGCCGAATATCGCCATCGAAGGCTCTTATGTTTCAGGCTATAGGTGCTGAAAGAATAGAAGCCTTGTGCGACGCTTTCTGTGCTGACTTTGAAAAAGAAAACGGAGTATTCCTGAAACCTCGTTTCAGCCCCGGCTATTCCGACCTTTCTTTAACGGTTCAAAAAGAGGTCTTCAGAATACTCGACTGTCCAAAGAATATTGGGCTTTCATTAAATGACAGTATGCTTATGTCGCCGTCAAAATCTGTTACGTTTTTTGTTGGTGTTACTGATTCTCCAAACAAAGTTGCTTTAAATAAATGCAGTCTGTGCGAAAAGCTCGACTGCGCTTTCAGAGGTAAAATATGAATTTTTTTGAGTTTTTAAAGAATAATATCGTTTGTCTTGACGGCGGAATGGGGACTCTCCTTCAGTCGCGCGGACTTAAAGCGGGTGAATATCCGGAAAGATGGAATATTACTCACCCCGAAGTTATTGTTGATATACATAAAAGCTATTATGATTCGGGAAGTAACGTTGTCTGTACTAATACTTTCGGCGCGAATATTCTTAAATTTGATGAAAATGAACTTGACGATATTGTAAGAAATGCTATAGCTAATGCAAGAAAAGCGGCAGAAACAAGCGTGTCAGATAAGCAAAAATTCGTCGCTCTTGACATCGGTCCTTCGGGAAAGCTTCTCAAGCCTCTCGGCGACCTTGATTTTGAAGATGCCGTTAGTGTTTTTGCTAAAACCGTAAAGCTTGGTGTAAAATACGGCGCTGACCTTATTATTATAGAAACGATGAATGACAGTTATGAAACTAAAGCGGCTCTTTTGGCGGCGAAAGAAAACTCTGATCTTCCCGTTATAGTTTCAAATGCATACGGCGAAGACGGTAAACTTATGACGGGGGCGACTCCGTCGGCTATGGTGGCTATGCTTGAAGGTATGGGCGCTGATGCTTTGGGCGCCAACTGCTCACTCGGTCCAAAACAACTCCGAAACGTTGCTGTTGAGCTTATAAATAATGCTTCTGTTCCGGTTATCTTGAAACCCAATGCGGGACTTCCAAGAATAGTAGACGGAAAGACTGTTTTTGATATAACTCCCGAAGAGTTTGCGGACGAAGTTTGCGACCTTGTTAAAATGGGCGTAAGGGTTATCGGCGGTTGCTGCGGTACTACGCCCGAATACATAAAATTGCTTAATGATAAAACAACCGATTTAAAACCCGCACCACTTTCGGATAAAAATAAAACGGTCGTTTCTTCGTATATACACAGCGTTGAGTTTGGAAATACGCCTATTCTTATCGGCGAAAGAATTAATCCTACGGGAAAGAAACGTTTTAAACAAGCGTTGATTGAAAAAGATATGGATTACATTCTCACTGAGGGTGTAAATCAGCAGGAAAAAGGAGTTCACATACTTGATGTGAATGTAGGACTTCCCGATATTGATGAAGTTGAAATGCTGAAAAGTGCAGTTTGCGAACTTCAAACGGTAACAGATTTACCATTGCAGATAGATACTGCAAATGTTACGGCAATGGAAAGCGCACTCCGCCGTTATAACGGTAAGGCTATGATAAATTCCGTTAACGGTAAAAAAGAGAGTATGGAAGCCGTATTCCCCTTGGTTAAAAAATACGGTGGACTTGTCGTGGCTTTGACACTTGATGAAAGCGGTATTCCCGAAACTGCCGAGGGCAGAATTGCTATTGCAGAAAAAATACTGAAAACCGCAGAAGAATACGGTATTTCTAAAAAAGATATAATTTTTGATACTCTTGCAATGACGGTAAGTGCTGACAACAAGGCGGCGTTCGCTACCTTGAAGTCACTGAACTACATAAAAAATAATCTCGGTTGTCATACTTCCCTTGGTGTTTCAAACGTATCTTTTGGTTTGCCATACAGAGATGCTATAAACGGTGTTTTCTTTGCTCTTTGTCTTGAAAACGGACTGTCGGCGGCTATTATGAACCCATATTCTGCCGATATGATGAAGACCTATTATGCTTTTAAAGCGTTAAAGGGGCTTGATGAAAATTGCGCTGACTATATCGCTAACTCGGAAACTTTTGCAACTGCGGTAAGCACTCCTGTTGTACAAACGCAAAAAACGCCCGAAGAATACAGCTCCGAGCTTCAAAAAGCAATAGCGAAGGGCTTGAAAGATAAAGCGGCAGAGCTTACAAAAGCCTTGCTTGAATCGGTAGCCCCGCTTGATGTTGTTAATAATGAAATAATACCCGCGCTTAACAAAGTGGGTGTCGGATTTGAAAACAAGACCGTATATCTGCCACAGCTTCTTATGAGCGCCGAAGCGGCAAAGAGTGCCTTTGAAGTTATAAAAGCATATATGGCAAACGGAGAAAAGGCGGCAAACAAAGGTATATTTGTTATCGCAACGGTACACGGCGATATACACGATATAGGTAAAAATATCGTAAAAATGTTACTTGAAAACTACGGCTTTGACGTTGTTGATTTGGGTAAAGACGTTCCGCCCGAAACAGTTGTTGAAAAGGTAGTTGAATTACATGCTCCCTTGGCGGGACTTTCCGCATTGATGACGACGACAGTTCCCGCTATGGAAGAAACCATAAAGCTTCTAAAGAAAGATGCTCCTTGGTGCAAGGTGGTCGTTGGGGGTGCTGTGTTAACTCAAGAATATGCCGATAAAATGGGCGCTGACAAATATGCAAAAGACGCTATGGAAGCGGTAAGATATGCAGAGGATATAGTAAAATAAATGTATGGGAACTTTTTGAAAAAAGTTCCCATGCCCTCAAAAACTTTGAAAAAAAGCCGATACTGATTAGTTTCAGTATCGGCTATTTTGGGTGTTTTTGCAAATGATATTAAGTGGTCATTTCGAGTGTAGCGACCGAAGGATGCGGAATCGAGAAATCCCATAATTATTGTGCACAGATAATGGGATCCTTCGACTTCGGCAGTTAGCACTGCCTTCGCTCAGGATGACCGTATAATTAAGTTCGCACAAACCCGATATTCGAGGTTCTTTGCTCACTTTTTTCAGAAAATGGGGCGTCGAGGACGTGGCCCCCTACGAATGTATTAATATTGGTAGCACAAACCCATTATCAAAAGGTTCTTTGCCTACTTTCTTCCTTAAAGAAAGTAGGTAATGCTTTTTCCTGTTGATAGATAGTGTAGATTAGGGATATAGTTTTTCATAAAATTATACTGTTCAATTCCGGTGCAATGACAGGTATAGTAGGTCGTATCAAAGGCGGCGAGAGTCTTTGCGTATTCGGCTAATTTTTCGTCGAGCGGGAACTTCGAAAAATGAAATCCGCCTATAAGTACGTCGGGTTTAAACCAATCTGCAATATTCATTATACCTTTGTGCGAACAACCGCTTATTAAAACGTTCTTGCCGTTTTCTTCTATAAGCAAATATTGTTCGTGTCTGAAATCCTCGGGCAAAAAGTTATCGTCTGATTTAACCGACATACCAAAATCGCCTACGTCATACGGTCTGTTGTTTTTATTGCAGGTATATAGTGTTAATCCGGTGTCTATTTTAAAGATATCGTCTGTAAAAATAATTCTATCGCTTTCGGAGAGGGAAGTATCAAGGCCTATATATTTTTTATCTGCGTTGAAGTGTTCTTCAAATGCGTATTTATTTATATATATGGGGGCTTTTTTGTTTATATCAAGAAAACGCTTAATTCCGCCGCCGTGGTCGTAATGACCGTGCGACAGAATTGCTATGTCAACCTCGGTTAAATCAATACCGAGTTTTTTTGCGTTTTCTGCAAATACTTCCGACTGTCCCATATCAAAAAGAATTTTGTGGCGACAGGTTTCTATATAAAGCGACAGTCCGTGCTCTGCTGTAAGTTCTTCGTTTTCTGTCGTGTTTTCGATAAGGCTTGTTATTTGCATTGTTTTGCTCACCCTTTTTTTATTGTGGTTTTATTCTATCATAGTTTTTGTTGTTTGTAAATGATGGTTTATAATTATTTCACAAAAAAATGGATAGCCCCGTTTTTTTAGAATATATAATCGGTTACACAATCATACCAATGAACATATATTTCGCCGTTAATAATAAGTCTTTCGTTGGCAGGAAGGATATCGGTCCATAATTTACCGTAACGTTTATAAGCCCAATCATTTTTGTTGAATCTGCGCCAAAGTACTATCCGTCCGTTTTGGTCCAAATATTCTTCCGAAGCGACTCCGTCGTTAAAACACTGTATATCCATTACACAAACTGTATCATATGTTTTTTCATTGATTGTAATATTGTACCGTCCTACTACATCGACCGTTTCTTTTGCGGTGTGTCCTTCGATTACATTTCCGTCACGTTTAAGTTGATTTTTTGCTACAACATTAATTTCCTTTCCGCAATTGTTTTCTCCGAATCCCCAATTGTTCATAAAATCATCACCGTCAAGAAAGGTGTATAGTTTTCGTATGCCGTTTTCTTCGTGGCTTTCGGCAAGATATCGCGAATGGGTATTGGTAAGCTGTGCTACAAATCGGCGTTCCTGCTTATCTATAGAACCGGTGCGGTAATAATCTTCTGCGCCATATTGAATTGCAGATATTTCAACGCCGTCAATTCCGTGTATTTGCGCTTTTCCGATTACCTTCATTTCGGTGTACTCTGTTCTTTTTCGCGAGGGCATATCATAAAGCCCCCATGTTGATTTTTCATTGAGTCGAGGGATTATAGGCCACCCCTGCAATTCCTCATTTACAACGGGAAATGGGGAAAGATTGGATTTTTCAATTTTATATTCCGGTAAAATTTTCGGAATTTTAAGCATGGTATCTTCTCCTTTTTTAGCGGTGATTGGGGAATAGGTTTGCTTGAATTTTTCTTTCGCATAATGCAAGCGGCTTTTGACCGTGCCTACCGGAACGCCAAGTTTCATTGAAATATCCTCTTGCGACAGATTATTAAAGAAATACAAATACAGAATCTGTTTTTCTTTGTCACCGAGAGAATCCAACGTATCGCGTACAACACTTTGTTCGGTAATTCCAAATCTGCCCGTGCTCAGTGCCGATTCAGACAAGGATTCCAAAGATATATTCATATCCTTAGCGCTTCTTCTGTAATAGTCGTTGCATTTATGGCTCGCGATACCAATAAGCCACGACTTAAAGGCTGACGGATTTTTCAAGGAATCGAACTTTATAGTGGCAGTGAGGCATACGTCTTGAATAATATCTTCTGCGTCATATTTATTGTTTAT